>CAZWPX010000004.1:0-155096 GCA_964636125.1 uncultured Desulfobacterales bacterium
TTCGCGGGGTACAGCTACTGCCTTGTCGGTTTTGAACTGTCAACCATTATATCTATTTATAAAGGGTCAATGCTGTTCACGCAAACGGTCAGGTAGACGATTAAGGGCCGCGGAAAAAAATAATTACACAGCTTGCTTGTCTTTTGGCCCGTTGGCTGCGTTACATCCACCGGTACATATCCTGATATGCACCGGCGGATCTGCCTTGCTGATGAACCAAAATCCGGCGCAATCTTGCGCAATTATTGTTTCCCGAGGCCCTAACGCTTCAGGTTCATGCGCTTAATCTTTTTGTGCAGGGTAACACGATTTATATCCAGAATCGTGGCTGCCCGGGTGACATTCCAACCTGTGCTTTTCAGGCACTTTTCAATATGGGCCTTCTCCATTTCGTGCAAAGTTCTGGCTTCGAATGCCGGTTCACCCGGCCGGGCAGGATAGAGAAAAGCAAAGTCTGCTGTCCCCAGTGTGCGTGATTTTGCCAGGACCACGGCTCTCTCGATGGCGTTTTCCAGTTCTCTTACATTCCCGGGCCAGTCATACCGCCGCAAGTGTTTCTGGGCCTGCGCGGTTAACGCATCGACGTGCTTGGTGGTTTCCTGGCTGTACTTGTTGAGAAAGTGGTCAATCAGCAGCGGAATATCTTCTTTTCTCTCCCTGAGGGGGGGGATATTCAACTTGATAACATTGATCCGATAGAAAAAATCCCGTCGGAAGCTGTCGGTGTGGATCTCTTCTTCAAGGTTCCGGCGCGTGGCTGAAATGAGACGAAAGTCAATATCCAGCGCCTGGCTGCTGCCAACCCTGGCAATTTTTTTATCCTCCAGAACGCGCAGCAGGTCTATCTGCATTTTTGGGCTGATTTCGCCGATCTCGTCAAGGAACAGGGTCCCGCCCGAAACAACCTCCAAAAAGCCCTTGCGGGTATGCGTTGCACCGGTGAAAGCTCCTTTCTGGTGCCCGAAAAGTTCACTTTCCAGCAATGTATCCGGTATGGCCCCGCAGTTTATGGCGATAAAGGGGTGCCCGGCACGCGGACTTTTGGCGTGAATGGCTTTGGCGATCAATTCCTTGCCGGTGCCGGTTTCACCGCTCAACAAAATCGCCGCGTCGCTCTGGGCCACCTCCAGGATGAGACTGAAAATTTTTTCCATCGCTGCTGAACTGCCGATAATGTTGTCAAACCGGGTCATTTTTTCAAGACGGTTTTTAAGGTAATGACATTCCTGGCTGATCTTTTTCTGTTGATTGATTTTTTCCATGACGAGGGTCAGCTGGTCCGGCTTGAAAGGTTTCAGCAGGTAATCGGCGGCCCCCATTTTCATGGCCAGGATGGCAGATTCGATGGAGCCATAGGCGGTGATAATGACCACAGTGGTATCTGCATATTCGGATTTAATCTTTTCCAGCAGCTCAATACCGTCCATAGCGGGCATTTTGATATCGACGAACATCAGGTCGAACGGAACCTGCGCCAACCGGCCCAGAGCTTCCGGTCCGGAGGCAGCGACTGCGACGGTGTGGCCGATTTTTTCGAACCAGTGCTGAAACGACTCCCGCACAATTTTTTCATCGTCGACTACCATGATATTCATTTTGGGATTCATGCCGATCCTCCTGTGTACATGGGCAGGCGCAAAGAGAAGACGGTTCCGTGTTTGACGGTGCTTTTGACTTTAACCCGGCCGCCGTGATTTTTAATGATCCCGTAAACAATCGACAGACCCAGCCCGGTACCTTCCCCCGGAGTCTTGGTTGTAAAAAATGGATCGTAAATGTGGCCCAGATTTTTAGCGGAGATGCCGTAGCCGGAATCTTTTACCTCTATGGTTACCTGTTTGCCGGATACATCCGGGCGGGTGCTGATTGCAAGTGTCCCGCCGGCGGGCATGGCCTCAATGGCATTGAAAATCAAGTTGAGCATGGCCTGCTGGAGCTGGTTGGTGTCACCCCGGACCATGATCAGCCCGGGTGTCAGTTCAAGGGTCAGTTGAATCTTTTGCAGTTCCATTTTGTGCCGGGTTAAAGTCGTCACAGCCCTGAGGATATCATTCAGGTCTACATCCACGTACCCGGGCGGCGTTTCGCGTGAAAAGGAGAGCAGGCCGGAAATGATATTACCACAACGGACCAATTCGTCCGACACGGTGGCCAGGTAGCCGTTCATCTGTTTCCAGTTTTCAGGGGTGGGTTGCTCTTCATCCGTAATTTTGTGCATCAGGTCGCAGTAGGTCAATAATCCCTGAATGGGGTTGTTGATTTCATGCACGCAACTGGCGGCTAGCTTGCCAAGCGATATCATGCGGTCCTCTTGAACCATTCTTTTCAGATCATTTTTCAGATCCTGGGCCTGCTTTTCCCAGTGTGTGGACAGATCAGCGGTGATATCGCGCCATATTTCGATGACACCGGTAATTTCACCGTTTTCATCCTTCAAGGGGTAGGTTACGATGTTGTCGTAGCTGGTTTGCCCCGTTACTTCGCGGTGTTCGTGGATGACATGCGCGGTCTGTCCGGTTTTAAGTGTTTCCAGCATTGGGCAATTCAAGATTGGCGGAGAACTCGCGCAGGGTGCGTCCCGCTTATAATAGACCTTGTGACAGTAGCCGCCGATAACTTCCGTGCGTGGTTTGCGCACTTTTTTCAGATAGACTTCATTGGCCTCGGCAATCTTAAAATCCGGGTTAATGACCACGATGGCGGCATTGCTGTGCTGGATGATGAAGTCCGATGCCGTTTTTGCCAGGGCTGCGCGGTGTTCGGCTACTTGCAGGCGTTGATTCAGCATAAAGTAGTTGCGGAAAAATCGGCCGATATTGTGTTCTATAATGCCGACTCGCTTGGGGCGCAGTTTTATGAGCTCGAGTAAAACCTGCTTGCGGTTGGTTAGTTCGAGGATGCTGTCGAGATTGTCAAAAGCAAAAAAGTCCCTGAAATCACTTGTCGTAAAGGTTCCCAATTTTTTGGCAGCCAGCAGGCCTTCCGCCTCAGGATTGATATCACAGACACCGACAAGGTTAATTTTCAGAAAAGGAAAGGCATTGGACTCCAGGAGCTTTAAGAAGAAACTACAGGCCCGACCGCCGCCTACGATGGCAATATTGACCGTGAGCTTTTCATGCGGCTGTTGACTATTCATGGTGGCAATAACCATGGGCGTTTTTTCCAAAGTTGTTTCCAAAATTGATCATCGCACGTTGCTTATGGTACTGAATCAGGCTGCTGCTGGCCGGTCACGCCGGCTAGCTTGTGCCCATCCATAAACGGCATCTTTCGGCCCAGAGCTGCGTTTTCACTCTTTTGAAATCCTCGGAATAGCGCGCTATGCCTGCGGTTTAAAAATCGCTCAAGCCTTGCTCTGAACCAAAATCTACCATTTATGGACGGACACTAACTTATGCCGTAGCGCTTCATTTTACGCCACAGCGTTGTGCGGTTAATTCCCAGGGTCCGGGCGGTTTTATTTCGGTTGCCCTGGTGCTGTTGCAGGCATTGGATTATCTGCTGGCGGTCATCATTACCCGCATCCGGTGAGTAGGCCGCGTCAGGCATCCTGCAGGTCGGGAAAGATGCCAGTCGGTTGTGAATATAATCCGGCAGGTGCGTGCGTTGAATGACGTTATCCGTGCAGACAATAAGGGCGTGTTCCAGAACGTTTTCAAGTTCGCGGACATTACCCGGGTAGTCGTAATTCAGCAAAATTTCCAGCGTTTCTTCAGAAAGCCCCACCCGGCGATTGTCGTGCGTGGTACTCAGGCGCCTTAAAATATGAGAAATCAATAGCGGCAGGTCTTCGCGCCGGTCTTTGATTTTCGGCAGTTCGATACGAAAGACGTTCAAGCGATAAAACAGATCTTCACGAAACTGTCGTTTGGCGACCAGTTGACCCAATCCGCGATTGGTTGCCGAAATGATGCGGACATTGACCTTCCGGGTGTGGCGGCTGCCCAGAGGGTAGAACTCTTTGTCTTCCAGAACCCGCAAAAGTTTGGCCTGTAGGGATATGGGCAGATCACCGATTTCATCCAGGAAAATGGTTCCGGTATCTGCTTCGTTAAAACGGCCCGGTTTGTCACGATCGGCCCCCGAAAATGCGCCCTTGATATAGCCAAACATTTCCGATTCCAGAAGGTTATCGGGTATCGCGGCGCAGTTGACTTTGACAAAAGGATGGTTGGCCCTGCTGCTCGAAGAGTGCAAGACCTTGGCCAGCAGATCTTTACCAGTTCCAGTTGCACCCTCGATCAGGACGGTTGCGTCGGTCCGGGCAACAACGGTGACCATTTCGAAAATTTTCTGCATTTCAGGGCTTTTGCCGATCATGTCATGGAAAGTGTAGCGGTCCCGCATGGCCCGGGTCAGCTGGCGTACCAGGGTCAGGTCGTGAAATGTGGCCAGACCACCGACCACCGATCCTTTTTCGTTTTTCAGGGCCAGGTAATTGGCACGTACCGGAATCGTTTCACCTTCTCTGGTCAGCATCTTTCCCGGTCGGCTGCTGCGGGCGCTGCCGTCAGCGATCGATTCCTTCAGTAAACACAGATCATGGGCGGCTTCTCCTCCAAAAATGGCTGAACAGGGTTTTCCCAGCACTATCCGCCGGTCATATCCCGAGATCTTTTCCGCTTCGTTATTGAAAAAAGTTATATATCCACCGCGATTAACCGTAAAGATACCGACATCGAGGTTGTTCAGGATGATTTTCAGACTGCGTTCTTCATAATGGATGCGGTCGATCAGGTCTGCTATGGGTGAATGATCCTGCAGGATTGTAAGGCATCCGGTCACCTGTCCGGTGGCATCGTAAATGGGGGTTGCCAGGCGTGTCAGCAGGAGTTTACTTTCGTCCTCATCAGTGATTTGCACATCCGGTTCGGCGGTTGCCTGATCATCATGATCGCGCAGTTTACAGTTGACCATACAGGGAACGCCGGTGAAGACTTCACGGCAATCTTCGCCGACAACTTCAGACTCTTTCAGGCCCATGAGTGCCTGGGCGCTGTAGTTAATGGCGTTAATCCGGCGATTGAATCCGACCGCGAATGCACCAATATTCAGTTCATCCAGCAGGTCCAGCCATTCGCTGCAATGGAGGGTGTGATCTGGTTGGGCGTTGTGTGTTGCCATCTTTTCCAATACGTATTTTTTCCGCCTGTCGTCAGCCCCTTGGGCTTTGACAGTTGCTGATCAGGCGTTGCCGGCTGACGGCAGTTTGAGTAAAAAAGTAGTCCCGTGGCCTGGTACGCTTTGAACTGCAACAGTTCCATTGTGATGCTGCATGATGCCGTAAACAGTCGAAAGTCCCAGGCCGACACCGTGGCCCTCTGCTTTAGTCGTGAAAAATGGTTCAAAAATTGAACCCTGATCGCTTCTGGCAATGCCCGTACCGGAATCTGTCACTGCCAGAATGACCCCCCGGTTGTCGGCATCCGCCCGGACACTCAAGTGCAGGGTTCCGCCCCGGGGCATGGCATCCATGGCGTTGAAAACCAGGTTGATAATGCATTGCTGCAGCTGGTTCAAATCGCCCCGGACCGGCGGCAGGATCGGGTCGACAGCGTGGCTGACGGTTATATCGCTTAAGGTCAGTTTATGCTGGCTGAGTACCAGGGCGCGCTGGAGCAGATCTGTAAAGTCGATCGGTTCAAAAGAGAGCGTGGATTTGCGTGAGAAGGTCAGCAAGCTGGAGATGATCTGAGAACAGCGCTCGGTTTCACTTTCGACCAGTTCCAGGTAGCGTTCAAACTTGGCCTGGGAACCGCTCTCCAGGGGACCACGTTTTAGAATGCGTGCCATCAGGCGCTGGTAATTCAGGATGCCGGATAAGGGATTGTTGATCTCATGGACCACACTGGCCGCCAGGCGGCCCAGGGACATCATTTTGTCCTGGTGTAAAATGCGGGCCTGGTTGGCATTCTCTCGCTCTAGTAGAGCGGTGTAATCCCGGATTTGCTTTCTGGCCGTATAGCGTTCCCGGGCTCTTTGCAGGGCCAGATGGAGGGATGTATCGTTGATGGGTTTGGTGATAAAATCAGAAGCATCCAGCTGGAGCGCCCGAATGGCCAGATCCATTTCACCAAAAGCGGTGACGACGATGACTTCCGTGTCACTGCCGGTCTGTTTGATTTTTTCAAGGACTTCAAGTCCGTCCATGCGGGGCATCCGGATGTCGGTGATCACGATCTGGGGGGATTTTCTTTGATACAGTTCGAATCCGGATTTCCCGTCCGGCGCGGTTGCCACGCTGTAGCCGGCATCCTTGAGTGTATAGGACGTCACCTCGCGAATATCGGCCTCATCATCAATCAGGACGATCTGCCATTGGTCGGGTCGGGTTGTCTCCATGGGTACAGGCCCCGGCAGCCTCCCTTGCAAAGTCCGGGCTGCCTTTGTGCTCTTAATTTACTAATCTTTGGAAACTATATCGAAAAGTTGGCGATCCGTCAAATTCAGGTTGGGCCGGTGGATACCCGGGATCTCTGAATGGGCGGGGAGTGTCCGGGAGTCGTTGCGCCGTCAGGGCACCAGGCCCTGGGCGGAGACCAGGTCACCCACGAAACTGCCCACGGCGACCTTGCTTTTCAAACGGACCGGTATGCGGCGGTGGTCTGCGGTAACCCAGATCTGGATACGGGCGTCCTTGCTTTTTTCAAATACGCCGCCGACATCTTTCAATTCAGGCTCAACTAGAAAGGTGGCATACCGGGTGCCCTTCACCTTGATGGTCTCACGTTTGACGATCCGGGCCCGGCCGATCACATTTCTATTGCCATCGGTGATGGGGCTTTCGACAATAGCGCCCACGCCGATGTTTTTGGTGTTGCGGACGTTGTAGAAGGCGGCCAGCGGGTCGAAGGAGCCCGGCATCATCGGGACCAGTTTGTCTTCACCGCCCCCCTTTTCAGTTTTCAGGTAGCGCATTTTCAGATTTTCCCAGTCAAACTGCACTTCGATCTGCCGGATGGTGGGGCCTTCGTGCTGCTGCTTTTTATAGAGTACCGAGCGTGTCAGATCCGCATCTGTGAATGTATCGATTCTGTCCCTGACTTTATATAGCGTATCAAGAAAAGCATTTGATTCGGCCGTCATCACAAAATGGCGGGCTGGCTGTGCGTTGATCGTCTGCAGCGGCAGCACCTCAAGGGTGGCGGTGCCGACGGTCAAAAAGGCCCAGCGGAGTTCGAAAACGAGCCTTTCCCCGGGTGCAAAGGCCGTAACCGCATCCTTTTCAGCCGCCCCGACTGGAGGCAGGGGGCCAGTCAAGAAAACTGCCAGAAGCAGCAGGGGCTGCACGAATTTCAATAACTGTCTACAGTGAGCCATGCATGATGTCCTTTTCTAAGTATTCCATCAGCTGTTTGCCGATTTCAAGCCCCTGGTCTATAAATTCAGGGCCGTATTTTTGGCCGGTAGCGGTCCGGAAAGTTTGGCTGATGCCGGCCAGGCGACGCATGGCGCCCGGGTATTTCCGCATAAAAGCCGTCAAGGGAATATGGGCAAACGAGACCATTTCCCAGACGGTATGGGTAAAGTTATCCGGACCCCAGCGAAATTTATCCGCGTCGTACAGGCATCCTGATATGAGGGTGCCCTCGGGGTCGGGGCATTCTGTCACCGGCTGGAAAGCTTCATGGTTCTGGATGGCCAGGCAGATAGCCGCGGTGCAGCCTTTGGGCAGGTCGTACGCTTTCAATATTTTTCTGGCGGTCACGGCCCCGCACTGCGCATGGTTTTTTTCCCGACGACAGATATCGTGCAGCAAACCGGCACATTGCACGAGGACCAGCAGGTCGTCGGATGTTTTGGCAACACCACCTTCGCGTCCATATTCAACCAGCATGAGAGTGCCCGCATCCAGGGTCACCTTTTCGGCGTGCGGGAACCCGTGGCCAATGGCGTTGTCGGCATGGTTGCGCACAAATCGTTTTAAGCGGGAGACCGTCGAGTCATTTTGTAAGCACTGGTGTGAACGCCGTGATTCTTCAGGGAAATCCCGGTAGAAGGCAGGCTGCGGCAGGCTGGCGGCGATTTGGCGGGCACGCTCCCGGATTCTCAAGTAGATGGGGTCCATAGCAGCCGTTCCCTGGAGGCCGTATGCAAGGGCCTTTGATTTAACCAAAAACGCCGACTCTCCAGAGGGCTGGAAGGATCGGCGCAATTTTTAAGCGGTCTGGAAATTAAACAGCGTCAGCCAGGGAGAAAGGTTGTCCGCTGACTTTCCATTTGCCGTCTTCCTTAACCAGGTTCAGGGTCTCTTCAACATCCGTGGGGCTCGTGATGAAGAAAATTTTCCCGACAAACCCGTACAGCGGGTTAATCGAATTCCGCGTGGTCCCGGTGAGGTGGACCGTGGCGGTGGAAGCATTCTGGACAATTGTCTTCGTATGGATGCTGGACAGCGAACGGCGTAGCCGGCTGATGTGATACCCCCGGGAAGCGGCCTCCATCTGCATGTTGTGGAGGTAGGCGTCGGCCACATCCACTTCCTCTTCGTTGAGTCCATTGTTGACCATGGTCTGGGCCAGGTCCGGGCTCAGGCCGAAATAGGCTTTGGAGAAGTTGATGGCCGCCCCGTAGGGTGTGTCCCGGCTATCGCTGGCGATAAAAATAATCTGCAATAGGGTTCCTATCAGGATCACGGTTACCAGAGCAGCTTTATTATCCTGTGACATCGAATGTCCTCCTTGTTACAAAATCAGGTGTAGATCCATCAGGCGCTTCAAATAGCATGGAATTTGATTGGTTACAAGGCTTTTTCAACAGCTAGAGGCGGGGCCCGGCCAGACTTGCACCCGTACCAGTTGACCGCCGGTTCAAATTGAGGTATCTTCCAATTATCGGTAAATTCAGGTAAATAGCGCCTGCCCTCGACCGGCGGCCGCCCGAACCCGGTAAAGGAGGCTTTCCACACCTGTATGAAGTCACTTCTAATGAAACTGCGCCACAGCCTGATGGCCAAATTAATCGTGACCGTCGGCATGATACTGCTGGCCTCCATGTCCGCCTGGGCGGTTTTAAACATCCAGTCCCAGCGGGAGAAGATGCGTAGCCAGTTGGTGGCGGGGGCCGACCGACTGGGCAATACCATCATCCTGGGCGCGCGCTACGCGATGATGCTCAACTCCCGGGAGGACATCAATGAGATTATCAAAAACATTGGCAAACAGCGTGAAATAGAAGCCATCCGCATCTATAACAAAGACGGGACGATCAAATTCTCCAAAGTGATGCGGGAGGTGGATACCACCACCAATATCAAGGCGGAGGCCTGTGATATCTGCCACCGTTCCGATCCGCCCATAGTCGACCTTACCATCGGTGAGTGCATTCGGATTATTAAATCCGACGTGGGACACCGCCAGCTCGGTATTATCAAACCCATTTTCAACGACCCGGGCTGCTCAACCGGGGAGTGCCATTTTCACCCGGATGACAAGAAGGTCCTGGGAGCCTTGGATGTGGTGGTTTCGCTTGAAAAAGCGGACCGTGAAATTCTGCATTTTGAAAAAGAGATCATTGGCCTGGCGCTCTTTGTGTTCGTTTTAACGGCCGGGATGATTTTTGTCCTGTTTATCAAATTTGTCAATCGGCCGATCAGCCGGTTGGTTGAGGGCACCGGGCGAATCGCGGATGGTCGGTATAACGAAAAAATCAGGATCGATACCAATGGCGAGTTCGGTATGCTGGCCGACTCCATCAATGAAATGGGCAGCTCCATCGATGCGAAACAGGTTGAACTGAACCGGCAAAAAGATGAGTATCAACGGCTGTTTGACCATGTTCCCTGCCTGATTACCGTCCAGGACCGGGACTACAAACTGATCGGCTACAACAAGGAGTTTGCCGAGAACTTTGACCCCCGCCCAGGTGATTATTGTTATTCCGCCTACAAAGGTAGAGACAGCAAGTGCAAAAGATGCCCGGTGGAAAAGACATTCAACGACGGCCGATCGCATTACAGCGAAGAGTCCGGTACCGGCAAAGACGGCAAGCCGACCCACTGGATTGTGAAGACCTCTCCGGTGGAAAATGATACCGGGGACATTGTTGCGGCCATGGAAATCAGCCTGGACATTACCCATCGGCGGGTACTTGAGGAGCAGTTAAAAAAATCAGAGGAAAAGTACCGGGCCATTTTTGATAATATTCCCAACCCGGTACTGGTCATGGACCAGGATTCGTTTGAGATCCTGGACTGTAACGACAGTGTTTACGCGGTCTACGGATTTACGCGAAAAGAGGCTATCGGCAAATCGTTTCTCGATTTTTTCATCGAGGAAGAGCGCGGTCACTATGCCGTAAAAATCATGACCGCCTCGGTACTCAACCAGGTCAGACATTTGAGTAAAGATGGGAAAAATCTGTATGTAACCATCAGGGGCTCCGCATCCGAATATCCCGGGGGGAAAGTCCTGCTGGTGACCATCAGTGATATTACCAAACGTCTTGAAGCCGAGCAGCAACTCATCCAGGCCAGTAAAATGGCGACCCTGGGTGAAATGGCCACCGGTGTTGCCCACGAACTGAACCAGCCGTTGTCTGTTATAAAAACCGCCAGCAGTTTTTTCATGAAGAAGGTGTCCAGACAAGAGCCTATCAAGCCGGAAATCTTAAATGAACTGTCGTGTGAGATTGACAGCCATGTGGACAGGGCCACGAAAATTATCAATCACATGAGGCAGTTCGGGCGTAAATCGGATATCAACCTGGAGCCGGTATATGTCAATCAGGTCCTCAAAAATGCATTTGAAATATTCAGTCAGCAGCTCAAGGTGAGAGGCATAACGGTTGAGTGGGAAATCGCAGACAAGCTGCCGCCGGTACTTGCTGATGCGGGCCGGCTGGAGCAGGTTTGCATCAACCTGTTGATCAATGCCCGGGATTCAATCGAAGAAAAGTGGGAACAACAGGCCGCCTCCCCGGGCACGGGAACCATAAGACTCATGTCCGGCCTGGAAGAAGGGGCTGTGGAGGTCAGAGTGTCTGATTCCGGAAAAGGGATTCCGCCTGAAATTTTAGAAAAAGTATTTGAGCCCTTTTTTACGACCAAGAAAGTCGGGAAGGGCACCGGCCTGGGATTGTCCATCAGTTACGGCATTATTAAAGAGTGCGGAGGGACGATTCGGGTGCAGCCGGGTGAGCGGGAAGGGGCCTGTTTCGTGCTTACCTTCCCCATAGCTGATGCAGACTCTGAACGGGATGCCATCTGAGCTGGATGGATATGAAGCAACCCAAACGATGCGGCGGATTGCTATGCAAAGAGAAGTCCTGCTGGTTGACGACGAAGCCGGTATTCGCAAGGTTCTGCGGATATCTTTAGAAGACAGTGGTTATAAGGTGTATACTGCGGAAGATGCCGGCAGAGCCCTTGAACTGTTTAAAAAGTATTCCCCCCCCGTGGTGATGACCGACATCAAGATGCCGGGTATGGACGGGATAGGCCTGCTGAAAAAGCTCAAGGAAAAAAGTCCTGATGTTGAAGTCATCATGATCACCGGCCACGGGGACATCAATCTGGCCATCAAGAGCCTGAAGTTCGAGGCCACGGATTTTATCACGAAACCGATTCATGACGAAGCCCTCGACATTGCGATGAAAAGGGCCTGGGAACGTCTGACCCTGAAGCGGCAGCTGCGGGAGTATACGGAAAATCTCGAGCAGCTTGTCGAGGAAAAGACCCGGCGACTTGTGGACGCCGAACGGCTCGCTGCCGTGGGGGAAACCGTGGCGGGTCTGAGCCACGCCATTAAGAATATTGCCGGTGGACTCAGCGGCGGTTCTTTTGTACTTGAGCAGGGCCTGGAACTGGACAATAAGGCGTATCTCCTTGATGGCTGGCAGATGCTGAAAAAGAACATTGACAAAATTACCGACCTTTCAATGGACTTGCTGGATTACGCCAAAGCCGACAGCCTGCAGTTTAAGCACTGCGATCCCAACGGGCCTTTAGAGGATGTGGCCGAGTTAATGGCGGAAAAAGCGAGTGCGGCCGAAATTGCGCTCCATATCGAAGTGGCTGAAACCCTGTCCCCCGTGGTTTGCGATCCGGACGCCCTGCACCGATGCCTTCTGAACCTGGTTACAAACGCGCTGGAAGCCTGCCGGGAAGGCCGGCCATGCCCGGAACCCAAAATGATCATGCTGCAGTCACGGCAAGTAGACGGGTGGGGCGTTGAGTATCGTGTCAAGGACAATTGCGGCGGTATGGACAGGCAGACGCGTGATAAAGTTTTCAGCCCCTTTTTCAGCACAAAGGGCCGGCTCGGTACAGGTATTGGACTGATGCTTACCAAAAAAATAGTCGACAAGCATGGCGGCATCATTGGCGTCGACTCCGCTCCGGGAGCAGCCACGCTTTTCACAATCAAGCTTCCCGCAGGTCCCCCGGAACCTACCACCAACTGAAAAACTCCATAAAAACAAAGCCCTAAAAGTTTTTGCCCTTATTGACGGGTATGGCGTGAAAAAAGATTGACAGGTATCACTTTCTTGACTTATAAAGTCGGGAATATTGTGCACCCTAAAGGTCGGGAAAGCGGTAGCCGCAGAGAATAAGACTGTTTATTATAGTTATATTCTTTGCCAGATTACTTCTAAACCAAGTAGGGATCCTCATGCTGATTGCGCCTAAAAAACAGCAATACGCCATTCGAGCCATGCTCGAACTTGCCCGGCACCAGGGAAAGGGCCCGATTAAAATATCCGATATAGCTGAAGCCCAGGCTATCCCCCGGCGTTTCCTTGAAGTTATCCTCAATCAGTTGAAGGGCAGTGGATTCATCGGCTCCAAAAGAGGTTATTCCGGCGGGTATCAACTGGTCATTTCGGCCAGCGATATCCGGGTGGGCGATATCATCAGGCACATTCAGGGCGATAAGGACCTGATTGAGTGCATTGCGTGCGTTGCCCAGGAGGAGTGCCCTTTTGAAGGCCGCTGCTCTCTGTTCCAGATGTGGAATAAAGTGAGGGATGCGATATTCAGTGTTTATGACGCCACGACCCTGCAGGATCTGCTCGAAGGCGGTGTAATCAGTGGGCGGGGCAAGTGTGAGTCATAGTTATTAAATTCAGGCAAATTAAATCAAGGACTTGAACTATGAACAAGGGACGTTCGCTGTTACGGTGGGGAGGATTGCTGTCGGCGGTTGCGGCGGTGTTGATATTTGGCACCCATGGGCTTGCCTCGCTGACCGGTAAGAAACAGGCAATGCGGCCGGATGTTATTCAAATTGAGGTGCTGAAGAAATACGGCGACCTTGAGCGGCCCGTGGTGACCTTTCTGCATGACAAACACTCCGAAGCCGTCCAGGAAATGGGCCAAGACTGCACCGCCTGCCATGAGAAAAATGACGGTAAGCTGGTGCTGCTGTACAAACGGGACGCGGACCTTTCCAAAAAAGCGGTCATGGATACCTACCATGACAACTGTATTGCCTGCCACAAAGAGGCCACCGCCAAGAAGCTCAAGTCAGGTCCGGTGACGTGCAACGGGTGCCACGACCGGAAAAAAATAGTGGTGTCGTCCCGCATGCCGGCCGGGCTGGATAAAGCCCTTCACTATCGGCATGATAAAGCCTTTTCCGGCAAGTGTGAACAATGCCACCATGCTTACGATGAGAAGAAGAAAGAAATCTACTACGACAAGGGCAAGGAGGCCAGCTGCCGCTATTGTCACGGTGAGCAGGCGGTGGACAACAAGGCTTCTTTCAGGACGGCGGCCCACAAGGACTGCCTGGGGTGTCATGTCAAACTGACTGCCAAGAAAAAAGACGCCGGGCCGATTCAGTGTGCCGGTTGTCATGGCGCTGCAGCTCAGGCCCAGGCGCCGCCTGCGGCGGATATCCCCAGAATGAAACGCAACCAGCCCGATGCCGCCATCATCAAGAAAGGCCCGGGTGGGACCATGAACCGGGTGGCCTTTAACCATCAGGGGCATGAGGGCTACGCCAATAATTGCCGGGTATGCCACCACAAAGAGATGACGGCCTGCAACGATTGCCACACAGTGGCCGGGAAAAAAGAGGGTGGTTTTGTGACCCTCGAATCGGCCATGCACCAATTCGACAAGGGCACCAGCTGCTTTGGCTGCCACACCAGCCAGAAGACGTCAAAGAACTGCGCCGGCTGTCATGCCTTGATGGAAACGCGCAAGCGCAAAGACAACGCGACCTGTCTGGGTTGCCATACGATCCCGGCGAAAGCTGTTGCGGCTGAGGCGGGGCCTGATGAGCTGGCGGCCGTTGCCATGCTTGAACTGCAGGGCCGCAACCTGGAAATCCCGACCTTCAACCAGAAAGATATCCCGGAAGAGGTCGAGATCAAGCAGATCGTAGATAAGTACGAGCCGGTGAAATTTCCCCACCGCAAGATCATCAACAAATTGATGAGCAACATGCAGGGCAACAAACTGGCTGGCTATTTCCATGCCCAGCCGGGTACCATGTGCCAGGGGTGTCACCACAACAGCCCGTCTGCTGCCAAGCCGCCCAAATGCGCGAGCTGCCATATGAAACCGGTTGACAAACAGGCGCTGCACCGGCCGGGCTTGATGGCTGCTTACCATCGGCAGTGCATGGGATGTCACACGGAAATGGGAATTGAAAAACCTTCAAATGTAGACTGTACCGGTTGCCATTTAGAGAAAAAATAGCGGCGACGGCGGGACTGTAATTTATTATTCGAGGTGCTTTAAATGTCCATATCAAGAAGAAAATTTTTAGGATGGATCGGCGCGGCAGGGATGGCCACTACTGTGGGGCGCCGTGCCGAAGCCGCAGGTGGCAAGCATTTCACAGGGTACTCTGACAGCGGTGGTGTGCTGCATGACGCAACCTTGTGCATCGGCTGCCGGGTTTGTGAAGCGGCCTGCAATGCAGTCAACGAGCTGCCTGAACCCGACAAACCTTTTAAAGACCAGGCAGTTCTCGAAGAAAAGCGCAGAACTACCAGCAAAACCTATACAGTAGTTAACAGGTACATGACGGGTGGGGAAAAAGCGGGCCCGGTATTTCGCAAGGACCAGTGCAACCATTGCCTGGAGCCGGCCTGTGCGTCGGCCTGTTTCGTGGAAGCTTTCAAGAAGACACCCACGGGGGCGGTCACCTATGACGCCTCGGTCTGTGTGGGCTGCCGCTACTGTATGATCGCCTGTCCCTTTGCAATACCGACCTATGAATATGATAACCCCACCACCCCGGTGGTGAGAAAATGTACCCTGTGCTACCCGCGTATCAATAAAGGGAAACTGCCCGGATGTGTGGAAAAATGTCCCACGGAAGCACTCGTTTTTGGTGAAAGAGAGGCGCTGATTAGGATTGCCAGGGAGAGAATCCGAAAACATCCGGAGCGCTACGTGGATCATATTTACGGCGAGAACGAAATGGGCGGCACCAGCTGGCTCTACCTTTCCGGGGTTCCGTTTGAACAGCTGGGGTTGCGAGAAGATCTTGGAGTTACGCCGGCGCCCCAGCTTACCAAGGGCGCGCTTGGCGCGGTCCCCATGGTTGTGGGGTTGTGGCCGGTATTCCTGACCGGTGTCTGGGCCATGACCAAGCGGAAGGAAAAAATCGCCGAGGAGGAACAGGCGCAGGCGGTCGAGACCGCACTGGCCCAGGCGAGCGGTGAGGCAGCTGAAAAGCTCGCCGCGGCCATGGATAAAGCGGACAAGGACAAGAAAACCGCCATTGCCAAAGAAGTTAAACAAGCGGTTGAAGAGGCTGAAAAAGCCTGGGAAGAAAAAGCTGCATCGGATGGTGAAGAACCTGACACCGGGGCACAAGATGAAAAGGGAGAATCCTGATGTCTGAACATGTTGCCACAGACAGCAAATCATATCTCAGCACGTTCAATGTCATGGCCGGAATTATCGTGATTGTCGGCCTGGTTGTCACCGCCATGCGTTTCATCGGTGGTCTGGGAACCGTGACCAATTTGTCGGATTACAACCCCTGGGGGATCTGGATCGGGTTTGATCTGCTCTGCGGTGTTGCCCTGGCTGCCGGCGGTTACGTGACATCCGCCGCCTGCTATATTTTCGGCATGAAAAGATACCACTCTGCGGTGCGCCCGGCTATCCTGACCGGTTTTCTGGGTTACGCACTTGTTTTTCTGGCCCTTTTGTACGATGTGGGGCGGCCGGTCAGGTTGGTTTTGGCCTACCCGTTTGTGGTCCAGCCGGGCACCTCTTCCCTGCTGTTTGAAGTAGGCCTGTGCGTCGCATTGTACCTCAACGTGCTTTTCCTTGAATTCTGCCCGGCAGCCCTGGAGTGGCTGGGTATCAGAAAACTGCGTGATATCCTGGTCAAGATTACGATGGTGCTGACCATCTTTGGCGTGGTGCTGAGTACGCTGCACCAGTCTTCCCTGGGAGCGCTTTTTCTCATCGCGCCCTCCAAGCTGCACCCGCTGTGGTATTCCCAGTATATTCCGGTCTACTTTTTTGTTTCCAGCGTGATTGCGGGCTTGTCCATGGTTCTTTTTGAAAGCACCCTGGCTCACAAATACTTTCATCACAAAATGGACGAAACGCATCTCGGTGAGAGTGACGGTTTAACCATGGGGTTTGGAAAAGCCGCTTCGATCGTACTGGCCGGCTACTTTGCAATCAAGGTGATCGGCATCGCGGCCGACAACAACTGGCACCACCTCGTCACCGGATGGGGTGCCTGGTACCTGGTCGAGTTGATCGGGTTTGTGGCGCTGCCCTGCTTTCTGTTCGCTCTGGGTGTGCGCGACAGCAACCTCAAGCTGATTCGTTACACGGCGGTCTGGAGTGTGCTGGGTATTATCATCAACCGGCTCAACGTGTCGGTGATTGCTTTTAACTGGCATCTGCCGGCTGCGGACCGTTATTTCCCTCATTTTTTGGAGATAGTTACCTCTGTATTTATCGTAACGGTAGGCATCATCGCCTACCGGTTTATCGTGAACAACATGCCGGTGCTTTACGAGCATCCGGACTATAAAGAAAAACATTGATGAGAAGCCATCTCAAATTTTTGAGATAGCTTCTGCTACGCAAAGGACGTAACCAATGGAACAGGCGTTTTATACACTTCAGGATTTTATGGTGCACACCAAGGCCGTTGTCTATGTACTGATGGGGCTATGGCTGATCGGAGTGGTTGGTTTCTGGCGATTTTTAACCGGAAGAGACGACGACTGATTTGGCCGGCCGGTATTTCCAATCCAATTTATTGCGGCAGCATCTTGTTGATGTGAGGAGAAGAAAATGTACGAATTTGTAACCGGGCCGTTGGCATGGATTTCGTTTTTAGTCTTTTTCATCGGTGTGAGTGTAAGAAAGGTGATGTACATCAAAGGGCTCAGGTGGAATCTTGACCGGGTGGCCTATCGGGAGTTTCCCATGTACGGCTTCAAGGGTGCCGTACGATCCATTGTGGCCTGGCTGATTCCTTTCGGCACCCGCGCCTGGCGGCAAAATCCGGGTTTTACGATTCTGGTGTTCGTTTTTCACATCGGACTGCTGATAACCCCCGTTTTTCTGCTGGCCCACAACTTGATTTTAAAAGAGCGCTGGGGCTTCAGTCTCTGGACCTTGCCCGAACCGGTCTCCGATATTCTGACCATCGCGATGCTGATTGCCGCCCTGTTTATATTGCTGCGGCGTTTTGCGCTCCCGGAAGTCAGGATTCTGACAACAGGCTATGACCTGTTGGTGCTGGCCATAGCGGTGGCCCCTTTTATCACCGGCCTGCTGGCCTATCACCATGTCGGCGACTACCAGTTCTGGCTGATTCTCCATATCCTGAGCGGAGAGGTCTGGCTGATCGCCATTCCTTTTACAAAGCTGTCCCACTCCGTCCTGTTTTTCATGTCCCGGGCCCAGCTCGGCATGGATTTCGGTATCAAGCGCGGTGGTATGAAGGGCCGCGGGATGGCATGGTAAATATGTGTATCCGCTCACAAACGGCATTTTTTGGCCCAGGGCGGCGTTAGCGCTCTTTTGAAATCCTCAACATAGTCTCGACTATGCCTGCGGCTTCAAAATCGCTTAAGCCTTGCACCACGATAGGCACTTGCTTCGCGACGCTCTGAACCAAAAACTACCATTTGTGAGCGAATACTTTAACAACTAAAAATTTCGGGAATGAATCAAATGGCTGAAGGCACACTTTGCAATAAAAAAACGGTTAATACCAAGGCAGAACTCCAGGCGCTTTTGAACGATAAAAGCGGGAAGATCTATTATGAAGAGATGACCCACCTTGATGTGGATCATGTCAAAATTCAGACCGTTTTAAAAAACACGTTCAAGTCCCGTATGCAGACCTGGCTGGAAATTTGCGCCCATTGCGGTATGTGCGCGGAGAGTTGCTATATTTACATGGTGAACAACAAGGATCCCAAACAGGTGCCGTCATATAAAATCCAATCGACGCTGGGTGAAATCGTCAAGCGCGGCGGGAAGGTGAGCAACGAGTTCATGCTGATGTGCATGGACACGGCCTGGTCCAAATGTTCGTGCTGCAACCGTTGCGGAATGTACTGCCCTTTTGGCATCGATATGGGGATTATGTTCGGCTACCTCAGAGGGATCCTTTACGGCCAGGGATTCGTGCCCTGGGAGCTTAAGATCGGCGCCGGCATGCATCGCATCTACCGTGCCCAGATGGATGTGACCACTGAAGACTGGGTGGAGACCTGCGAGTGGATGGCCGAGGAATACGAAGATGATTATCCAGGGCTGGAAATTCCCGTAGATAAAAAAGATGCGGATATCATGTATACGGTCAATGCCCGGGAGCCGAAACATTACCCGGAGGATCTGGCCGAGGCCGCGATTTTATTTCATGCAGCCGGTGAGAACTGGACGGTACCGTCGGAAGGCTGGGAGGAAACCAGCCTGGCCATGTTTGCCGGTGACTGGGAAGCCTGTAAACTGCAGGTGGAGTCTGTCTATGCCGCCATGGAGCGACTCAAGCCCAAGAGCATGGTGGTGACCGAGTGCGGTCATGCTTACCGGGCTACTGTTATAGAGGGTCCTTACTGGGCCGGGATCAAGTCGGGCCAGACACCGGTGCCCAGTTTTCACTATGTCGAATGGGTGGCCGAAGCACTCCGGGAAGGTAAAATAAAAATAGATCCGGCCAAAAAGATCAAGGAGCCGGTTACCTACCAGGATTCCTGTAACTACATCCGTAATGCGGGATTGAAGGACGCGGCCCGGGAGATCATGAGCTACATCGCCGAGGATTTTCGTGAGATGACGCCCTGCAAAGAGCATAATTTTTGCTGCGGCGGCGGCGGCGGGATGAATGGTATTGGGCGCTATCGCCAGGAGCGCAATATCGGCTTGAAAATGAAGCGGGACCAGATTCTGGCCACGGGGTGTAAACTGGTGGTCTCACCGTGTCACAATTGCTGGGACGCGATACGCGACCTGGAGGAGGTTTACAACGTGGGGATCCGCTGGTCATTCTTGAAGCCGCTGTTGATCAAGATGATGATTGTCCCCGATCACATGAAGCCGTCCGAGGAATAAAGAGAGGGCACTGCCGGCTGTCATGCTAAATAGGCAGAGTGACAGGAAAAATAATAAGCGCCGGTAACCATGGCCACGGGTCTTGATGCTGGTTTTTTTTCAGGGTATTGGGGATCATGAACACTATATTGCTGAAAGCAGACGGGTCACTGGAGGCCAACCGGAAAGATGTGGGTAAAGAGCCTCTCAGGTACCTCAGCGCAGGTATTGAGCTGGGGCGTGACTATTCGCTCAGAAGCTTCTTTCGGATGTTGAAAAAGTATCCTGAATTCCCGGAGCTCAACGAATTCAGTGCATTTCTCCTCGGGCAGTACAACCAGAGCCCGTCTAGCGGATGCGAGTATGCTGGAATAGAAACCCTTGAGATGGGCAAGACGGTCGAGTTGATCGGTTTTCCAGGGAAGCCGCGCCTTGAAATATACACCACCTTTGAGGGTCAGAGCGGTGAAACCCATACTGAAATTCGATCCATCCGCGTGGAGCACCTGCTCGATGTGCCCGTTCGCCTGGGCAGGTTGCGGCATGTGATTTTCGGAGACAAGATGGACCTGCTCGAGTTTGAAACCGTTTATAACCTGTTTGAATTTATGGAAGCCATTATCTGGGAACTGAGCTTCCACGGGACACCAGAACAGTGCAGTATTTAGGGTAGCTACTTACCTATCCCGGCTGAAGTATTTTTTACCCAGGTTTTCAGGAGGTCATCCATGTTTAAAAATTTATTGTTCGCCACCACGGGCTCCCCGACATGTGACAACGCCGCCAAGGTCGCGTTTGATCTGGAGTTGAAATGGGATGCCAAGCTCCACATTTTTCATGTGCTTGGCCTGCCGAGTCGGGGGTTTAGCCCCTATGTCACAGACATCCGGACCGGTGAAACCGAACACGCTGATCCGGATTATATCGACTGGGTGAAGGAAGAGTTGAAAAACACCTACGGCACCCTGCTGGAAGAGAGTGAAAACTCGGTTATTGACACCACCATCGGGGCCCCAGCGCGGGAAATTCTGAGAAAAGCCCGCAAGGAAGACATGGATATGATTATCATGGGTGCGCACACCCGCCAGGAAGATGTCGGGGCGAGCCGCTATCGGGCCGTGGTGGGCAGTACCATGCGAAAAGTGGCCAAGGCCGCCCGCTGCCCGGTTATCATCATAAATCGCCCCTGTACGACCTGCTGGAAACTTTTTTCCAATATTGTCATCGGAACGGATTTTTCAAAAGCATCTGAATCGGCTTTTCTCTGGGCCGCAAAACTGGCCAGGACGGTGGGGGCCAAATTGCATATTTTTCATGCTGCAGATATTACCTTGGGGAGTGCCGGGCAGATGAAAAGCCAGACCGAGATTGAGGCCCTGATTGTTGCGGCCCGGGAAAAGATTGAAAAGAAATATGTGTCCCGGCTGGAAGGGTACGACAATTACGATATCGAAATCTGGGAAGGAACGCCCTACGTTGAAATTCTGAAATTTGCCCGCGACAAACAGGCCGACCTGATCGTCATGGCGCACCATGCCCGGGAAGTTGACCTTGAGGACGCGGAACTCGGGAGTACCGTGGAGCAGGTAGTCCTGCGCGCCGCCTGCCCGGTGGCCAGCGTCAACCACCCGGACAAAGCAGTTTAGGGGATAAATATGGAGAAAAAAAAGGTTCTCATCGTTGACGATGAGCTGGATATGAGAATCTTTCTGAAGACGCTGATTGAAACCAGCGGATATCAGCCGTTTGTTACCAGAGACGGCAGTGAAGGGCTGCAAAAGGCTATAGAAATTACCCCCGATCTCATTATTCTCGATGTAATGATGCCTGGTGAAGGGGGCCCCCAGACGTATCGCCAGCTTAAAACGGATCAAAAACTTTCAACAATTCCTGTCATAATGCTTTCAGGCGTAAAAAAAGATTCTTTTTTTCACTACCTCAAGATGCTGAACGCTGGTTCCGGCGGCAAAATTCTCCTGCCGACGGCCTATTTTGAGAAACCGGTTGATCATAAAGAATTGATACAGAAAATCCGGGCAATCCTGGATTGAAGTGTAGAATACTACCTCGGAGTTTTTGCCAAAATGGATAACAAAATCCTGCTGGTTGACGATGAAGAAGGCATTCGTAAGGTTCTCGGGATTTCTCTTGAAGACAGTGGCTACGATGTGCTCAAGGCGGAAAACGGGGTTACCGCCCTGGAACTGTTTCGCCGGCATCACCCCAGCATCGTCCTGACAGACATCAAAATGCCCGGCATGGACGGTATCACCCTGTTGAAAGCCATCAAGGCTGAAGACCCCGACACGGAAGTCATCATGATCACCGGGCACGGTGATATGGATCTCGCCATTGCCAGCCTGAAGCTGGAAGCCACCGATTTTGTCACCAAGCCCATCAATAACGATATCCTCGAGATTGCCCTTAAACGTGCCAACGACCGCCTTGCCATGCGCCGTCAGCTGCAGGCTTACACCGAAAACCTTGAAAACCTGGTAGCCGAGAAATCCGCACGCCTGGTGGAACTTGAACGCCTGGCCGCCCTGGGCCAGGCGGTGGATGGTCTGTCGGCCGCCTTTGTGGATATTGCCGGAGACCTTGAAGGGGGGATTCGCTATTTTAATGAAATGCCCTGCTTCGTCTCAATCCACAGCCCGCAGCTGAAAGTTCTGGCCGCCAACCAGTTGTATAAGAGCCGGTTGGGCGATATGACCGGGCATGCCAGTTGGGCCATCTACAGGGAGCCCGGGGAAGAACATAAGGGGTGCCCGGTGGCAAAAACGGTGGAGGCCGGCAGCGGTGTGCGGCGAAAAGAAACCATTCGCTACGCCGACGGCAGCCAGTACCCGGTAATGGTCCACACGGCCCCGATCAAAAACACAAGCGGAGACCTGGAACTGATCCTGGAAATCGCGGTTGACATTTCCGAGGTGCAGCGGCTCCAGGAGGAACTCCGGAGCACCCGCGAACGCTACCAGCAACTTTTTGACGAGGTGCCCTGCTATATATCCGTGCAGGATCGTGATCTAAATCTCACCGCAGTGAACCGCAAGTTCAAGGAGGCTTTTGGAGAGCGGCCCGGGGGGCATTGCTTCCAGGTATACAAAGGCCGGGACAGGGCCTGCCGTGATTGCCCGGTGAAAAAAACCTTCCAGGATGGTCGCTCCCACCAGTCTGAAATGGTGGTGGCCGACAGTGGCGGTCGTCCGCTCCATCTGCTTGTTTCCACAGCCCCGATTTTGGATGTAGCCGGCGATATTGCACATGTGATGGAGATGGCCACGGACATTACCCAGATTCGAAAACTGCAGGATCACCTGGCCTCACTGGGGATGATGATCGGGTCCATTTCTCATGGCGTGAAAGGCATCCTGACCGGCCTGGATGCCGGCGTTTATCTGCTGACATCCGGTTTGAACAACCAGGATGACACAAAGGTCCTAGAAGGGGTGGCTGCTGTCCGGACCATGTCGGATCGAATCCGCAAGCTCTTTCTGGATATCCTCTATTATGTCAAAGACCGCTCCCTGCGGATCGAGGACGTTGACCTGGAAACCTTTGTGGCTGAGCTGACTGATATCGCATCTTCCAAATTCCACCGTTCTAAGGTCCGTTTTACGCACACGCTCACGGGCGTGCCCGGGCGTTTCCAGGTCGATACAGTGGCGTTGCAATCCGCCCTGATCAGTATTATCGAAAACGGCCTGGATGCCTGCCAGGACGATGAGGCCAAGCAGGCCCATGCCGTCCGGCTGGAAGTCAGCCCCGGTCCCGACGGTGTGTCCCTGCGGGTTATTGATAACGGTACCGGTATTGACCCCGAAAACAAGGAAAAGATGTTCACCCTGTTTTTTTCATCCAAGGGCCGGCGGGGTACCGGGTTCGGCCTCTACCTGGCCCGGGAGATTGTAGAACAACACGGTGGTTCCATCCGTGTGGATTCCATCCCGGGTGAACAGACCATTTTTACCCTCAGCGTACCGCGTATTCCCCCCCTTTCTCACCCGGCCTGATCTGTTTTTAAAGTCCAGGTAAAATTTTAACTTGACGGTATTGCAGTCTGTGGGGTAATTGGACTCATTGTTTGTTGCAAAAAATGGCGTTGACCAGTCCGGATGGTCAAAATGCTGGTTTGCCTATAGAAATTGGATGGTTAATGGGGATTCCACAACAAATCCTGACCGTTGCACAGGTGGCGGCCATTTGCGGCGTCAACCGGAATACGGTCGGTCTCTGGATCCGATCCCGAAAATTGCATGCCGCCAGGAAAGGCCGCAACTATTCAATTCCCATTTCGGAACTGATCTTCTTTCTCAAATCCACGGGTCGGGAAATTCCCGCGGAACTCGCCCAGGATACAACCCTGGCACCCCATTTTCGCCCCTTCCAACACTGCTGGGATTACTTTCAAAGCAGCAACCATATCAATGGCTGCCAGGGCTGTGCTGTTTTTAAAAATAAGCTGGATAACTGTTTTACAGGCAAAGACTCATCTTCCACCGGCTGCAGGGGGCAATGTGGCGACTGCCGCTATTTTCAGGAGGCTTTTCTTCCCAGAATCCAACTTGTTTACCAGATAGATATCCCGGCTGCCGTCTACAAGGGCTTTTATCTATGGTGCGGGAATAAGCACTGGGCCCAGGTTGTCGGTCAAGTTGAAAAAGATCTCATCGGACTCGGCATTGAAAACGTCTTTCACCCGGATTCGCTTGGCGTGGTGATGGCCAGTTTTAAAAAAAGGGCTCTCGGTGACCCGTCCGTGCCCAGAACCGACACTGTCGCCGTAATGAACAATCACCGTGAAAAAATCGCCATGCTGATTTCCGTCTACCCATTGGCTGAGCCATCTGGCGCCTGGCTGCTACTGGGGGAAGTCTGTTAGGGGAGAAAAGGGTGTGACCGATCGGAAAGACGGAGCAGCATATAACGATACCCTTTAAGGAGGGGCTATGACAGATAAAGAGAACTGGGATTGGGAACTGGGTGAAAAAAAGATTTCACTTGCGGACTGGAAAGACAATTACACCTGGGTTGAGGAACCCCAGGCCAGTCCGGACGGAGAGAAGGTGGCCGCCATCGTCAATATTGATGAGGGCGAATTCAAGGTCTGTGAAAACGGCACCGCCTGGGAAGAAACCTATGACAAGATCTGGTATCTGCGATTTTCTCCGGACGGCCGGCTTACTGCGATTGTGTCCGATATGGGCGAGTGGACCCTGGCCGTGGACAGTGTTCCCTGGGAGATGATGTTTGATTACCTCTGGAATACCCAATTCAGTGCTGACGGTAAGAAGATTGCTGCGGCAGTTCAAAAAGAGATGTCCTACTGTATGGCTGTTGATGGGGTTTCCTGGGAAGAACAATACAGCAATATGAACCACTTCGCTTTCAATACGGCTGGTTCTGCCGCGGCTGCTTCTGTACAGGTTGAGAACTACGGAGAGGCTGACATCCAGAAATTCCAGGAGGGAGCATTTACGGCGACCCTCAATGGCAGGGCCTGGGATAACCGGTTTGTCAACGTCTGGAATATGGCCATCAGTGAAGATGGGCGCAGACTGGCGGCAGAGGTGAGGACAAGCCTTTATGACTACACCATTGCGGTTGACGGGATTCCCTGGAAGCAGACTTACACCGGTGTCTGGGAACCGGTCTTCAATCCGTTGACAGGGGCCGTGGTTGCGCCGGTGCGGCTGGCCGGGAAATGGGCGCTGGCCACGGACGGCAATCTGCTTTGGGATCGCAAATTCGTCCAGTTGTGGCACCAGATTTTCAGCCCCGACGGGAAAAACATTGCGGCGGTTGTGGCCCCGGCGTTCGGGAAATGGACGGTTGCCGTTGACCAGGTACCCTGGGCGGTTACTTTTAATGATTTTGTGGATGATCTCGTGTTCAGCCAGGATTCACACAGGGTTGCAGCCCTGGGAAAAAACGGATCAAGTTGGCATGTGGCGGTTGATGGTGCCATATGGCAAAACAGCTTCGATATGGCCTGGCAACCGGTGTTCAGTCCGCAGGGGGAGACGGTGGCGGCCCGGGTCGAAAAGAACGGAAAGCATACCCTTGTCATAAACGACAGCCTGTGGGAACAGGAGTGTGATACCCTCTGGGATCCGGTATTTAGTCCGGATGGCGACAAATTGTTGATACGGTCCGTGGAAGACGGCATCTATTACCGTCGGGTAGTACCTGTCGCTAAAGCAACACGCTAATTGGGGAGGATAGCATGCAGCAGATTTATAACATTGTCAGCGGACCTCTGGTTTGGGTGGCCTTTATACTGTTTGTCGGGGGCAGCCTTTTCAGGATTGTCACTATGCTCCGGCTGGTCAAGGCCAAGGAGAAGTGGATTTTTAGCTACATGAGCTGGAAATACAGTCTCCGATCCATTTTACACTGGTTGACACCTTTTGCCACCGTCAACATGCGCAAGCACCCGGTGATGACAACAGTAACCTTCATTTTTCACCTTTGCCTGTTGATTACGCCGCTATTCCTGCTGGGACACATTGTCCTCGTGGATGAATCCTGGAACCTGAGCTGGGTTGCATTGCCAGACGGCATGGCGGATATCATGACCCTGGCCGTGGTGGGAAGCTGCCTGTTTTTTCTGGTACGCCGTCTGGTGTTACCGGAAGTTCAGTACGTCACCTCGGCTTCAGATTACTTTATCCTGGCCATAGTGGCGGCACCTTTTGTCACGGGCTTCATCGCCTATCAGCAGTGGTTCAGCTACCCGGTGATGATGATTCTGCATATTGTATCCGGAGAAATCATGCTGGTGGCTATTCCCTTTACCCGTTTGAGCCACATGTTGTTTTCCCCGTTTACCAGGGCCTATATGGGCTCTGAATTCGGAGGGGTCAGACATGCGCGGGACTGGTGAGATTTGACGGTGCCGACCGCCGCCGGGTATTGGCCGGTCTGTGACCGATTGTGGTCAAGGCAATTGAACCCTCTATCCACATGCTCATAAGGAGCTGAAAATGACTGAATCAGAAAGCCAGGCAGAACAACAGATTTTTGACCAGGCGACCGAAGCCGGCCTTGCGAAACTGACCGAAGAAAAAATCCAGCAGGTAATCAATAATGTTTTGCAAGGGGAGACCGGCGCCAGGCTGAAGACATACGTTCAGACCTGCATCCATTGCGGGCTCTGTTCGGAGGCTTGTCACTACTACCTCTCCCATGATAATGACCCTGCGTTTTCACCGGTTGGAAAAGTCAAACAGACCCTGTGGGAAATCCTGAAAAAGAAAGGGCGGGTCAGTCGTGATTTTGTCAGGTGCATGACCAGAATTGCCCAGACCGAGTGCAATTTGTGTAAGCGCTGCGCCATGTATTGCCCCTTCGGTATCGATATTGCCTATCTCATGCTTGTGGTCAGGCGCATGTGCCACCTGCTTGGTGTTACGCCACGCTACATCCAGGATACCGCCCACAGCCATTCAGTGACCATGAACCAGATGTGGGTCAAACCGGATGAGTGGCCGGACACCTTGCAGTGGCAGGAAGAAGAAGCCCAGGCTGAAATTCCTACTTTGCGGATTCCCCTTGAAAAAGAAGGGGCGGATATCATGTATTCCGTTATCGGCCCCGAGCCCAAATTCCAGGCCCAGCTGATTTACCAGGCGGCCGTTATCATGGATGTGGCCGGGGTAAACTGGACCATGCCGGCTTCTTCGGGGTGGGACAACAGCGACATGGCCATGTTTACCGGGGATAATGAATTGATGGGGCGTATGAAGCGGCACCATTTTGAAACCGCCGCCCGGTTGAAGGTCAAGAAAATTGTCATGGGAGAGTGCGGGCACGCTTTCCGGTCTGTATACGATGTGGGCAACCGCTGGCTGGGCTGGAAAATGCCGCCCATACCCATTGTGCATGCCATCGAGTTTTACTACGATCTTATCAAGTCCGGAAAAATCAAGATCAAAAAGAAATTCGAAAAACCGGTCACCCTGCACGACCCCTGTAATGTGGTGCGCGGGGGCGGGTTGCATGAGAAGGCCAGATACGTTGTCAGGGCGATTTGCGAAGAGTTGATTGAAATGCATCCCAACCGGGAACACAATTATTGCTGCATCGCCGGGGGGGGGGTCATCAATTGCGGCCCGCCCTATAAAAAAACCCGGATGGAGGGCAACAAGGTGAAGGCGGAGCAGCTCTTTGAGGTGAAAACAAGAGGCGCAGATGTACTGATCGCCCCCTGTCATAACTGTCACAGCGGTCTTGAGGATATCAACCACCACTTTGGAATCGGGCAGGAAATCAAATTCATCGGTGATATCATTTATGAAGTCATGGAAAAACCGGAAGCATAACAGGAGGGGCGCCAAATGGGAAACCGCATAATCATTATCGCTTTGATCGGTCTGATTTCCGTGTCGCTGCTTACCACCGCGTTTTCCCAGGAAGAGATGGTGGTGGTGGACAATAGTGCGTTTGACGATGTCCGGCGGTCACCGGCCGCATTTGTACATGATGCGCATAACGAGAAGGCCGGGATTGAAGAGTGTTTTGAGTGCCACCATGTTTATGAAGATGGGAACCTGGTTGAAGATGAATCCTCAGAGGATCAGAGCTGCTCGGATTGTCATGAGCTTGAATCTTCAGGCAGCATGCCCGGCTTGATGAAGGCTTTTCATCAAAATTGCAAAGGGTGCCACCAGAGAGAAAAATCGGGTCCGGTGATGTGTGGCGAGTGTCATAAAAGATAAGGGGGGCCAAGTTTGAAGTGATCTTGTAGAAAGTGATAAAGTTAAGGAATCCTCCTGTTTATAGAAAACCAGGGGCGCGTAGCGACGCCATAACTTTAGGCGTCGCGAAGCAAGTGCCTTACGTGGTGCATTTTAGCTCACTTTAGTCACTTTCAACTTGCTGGTGTAGGAACCAAGCCCCTTTCAGGGGCAATCCAAAGCCTGGTCATCTGGACCAGGATTCTTTACACGGGAGACGTCATGCCAAAAAAAATACTAATTATTGATGATGATCCGGTTATCGTGAAATATCTGCAGGCGGTTTTCAGTGATAACGGCTACGCGACTTGTACCGCATCGAGCAGCATGGAAGGCCTTGAAACCGTCCGCAAAGAGAATCCGGACCTTATTACGCTTGATCTTGAGATGCCTGAAGAGTGGGGTGCGCGGTTTTACCGCCGACTACGAAAAGAAAAAGCCTTGAAGGATATTCCGGTAATTGTTATCAGCGGGATAGACGGGGATCATGCCGTAAAAGACGCGGTCACCTTTCTACGCAAACCGTTTGATCCTGAAAAGCTGATTGGTATCGTAAAAAACACCATCGGATAGGTGCGTTCAGTAACAACGTCGTCGTTATCAAATGGGGCCATAAGCCATATCAAAACAGATGCCGGTGATTCTACAAGTGAATCACCGGCATTTTCTATTGATGAGCCGTTACCGGCTTTGGTTTACTCCTTCCTGGCACCCGCATAGCCGATACCTTCCAGGGCTTCTTCCATCTCACCCAGAATTGAATGATCGTCTATTGTGGCCGGTACCTTGTATTCCTTGTTGTCGGCAATACTCTGGATGGTACCGCGCAGGATCTTGCCGGACCTGGTTTTCGGAAGTCGTTTGACAACCGTGGCGGTCTTGAATGCGGCCACCGGTCCGATCCGGTTCCTGACACTCTGGATGACCTCTTTCACGATCTCGGCATTGTCACGATCGACCCCGGCGTTGAGGACTACGAATCCCACGGGGACCTGCCCCTTGAGCTTGTCGTCGACACCGAGGACCGCACATTCGGCCACATCCGGATGGTCGGCCAGAACCTCTTCCATGGCCCCGGTGGAGAGCCTGTGGCCGGCGACGTTGATGATGTCATCGGTACGGGACATAACAAAAACGTAGCCGTCCGCATCGATAAAACCGGCATCCGCTGTCTTGTAGTAGCCCGGGAATTCATCCAGATAGGATTCCAGGAAGCGGGCATCGTTCTGCCACAGGGTCGGCAGGGTTCCGGGAGGCAGCGGGAGCTTGACCACGAGGGCCCCGATTTCACCCGGGGCAACCTGTTTGTTGTCGGCGTCAACCACCTGGACATTCCAGCCGGGCGCCGCTTTGGTCGGGGTGCCTTCCTTGACTTCAAACTGATGGATGCCCATGCAGTTCGCGCAGATGGCCCAGCCGGTCTCCGTCTGCCACCAGTGGTCAATCACCGGGATGCCCAGGCTGTTTTCGGCCCAGTGGAGGGTGTCCGGATCCAGGCGCTCGCCGGCCAGGAACAGGGTCTTGAAATCAGAAAGGTCATATTTTTTCAACAACTCGGCTTTGGGGTCTTCGCGCTTAATGGCGCGGAAGGCGGTGGGAGCAGTGAACATGGTCTTGACCTTGTGGTCGGCAATCACGCGCCAGAAGACGCCGGCATCCGGGGTGCCCACCGGTTTGCCTTCAAAAAGAATCGTGGTGCAGCCTTTGAGCAGCGGTCCGTAGACAATATAGGAGTGCCCGACTACCCAGCCAACATCCGAGGCGGCCCAGTAAACGTCGCCGGCATCTACATTGTAGATGTTTTTCATGGTCCATTTGAGTGCAACCACATGGCCACCGTTATCACGGACCACACCCTTGGGCTGTCCGGTGGTGCCGGAGGTGTAAAGGATGTACAGCGGATCGGTTGCCGCCAAAGGCACACAGTCCGCCGGGGCGGCTGCGGACACTTCTGTTTCCCAGTCAAGGTCCCGGCCGTCAATCATCTCGGCTTTTTCCATGGGGCGCTGAATGATGAGGCATTTTTCGGGTTTGGAATCGGAGAGATTAATGGCTTCATCCAGCAGGGGTTTATAGGCAATCACCTTGGCAACTTCAATACCGCAGGAGGCAGACATGATGACCTTGGGTTTGGCATCATTGATGCGGGTTGCCAGCTCGGCAGCGGCAAATCCGCCGAACACAACCGAATGGACGGCACCAATCCTGGCACAGGCCAGCATCGCCATGGCAGCCTCTGCGATCATGGGCATGTAGATCAACACGCGATCGCCTTTGGTTACGCCCTGACTGACCAGGACGCCGGCGACTTTAGCAACTTCGTCCCGCAGTTCATTATACGTATATTTTGTGATGGTATCGGTCACCGGGCTGTCGTAGATCAGGGCATCCTGGTCTCCCCGGCCGTTATCAATGTGAAAGTCCAGGGCATTGTAACAGGTATTGATTTCACCACCGGTGAACCAGCGGTAAAACGGTTTGTTGGAATCATCAAGAACCTTGTCCCATTTTTTGTACCAGTGGCAGTCTTCAGCGGCGGCAGCCCAGAATTCATTGGGGTTGTTGATAGACTGTGCATGGGCCTCATCATACGGGTTGGTCATGGTATATCCTCCCTATGGTTGAAATTTTTGTCCATGGCGGACAACATAAATTCAGGCACCTGATCGCGGTTAGGTTTCCGGAAAACCGGGCGCATTTGGGCCGGATTGGATCGGGTTTTCGAAAATTCAGAAAATTTTACCTTAAGGAATTGACCACATGGGTGTCAAGACAAAAGTGAATGGCATACAGTATGTGAATGCTGTGTAATGTTTGGGGGGAGACCATTTATCGCAGGAGGCACTCTGTGACCAGAGGGGCGACTTTTTTGTGCATCTTTTCCAGGTCGAGCATGTCCGGTTGAACCCGATGGCGCTTGAAAAAATCAGGGTTCAGCACCCTGGACGGATTAAACATCTGCAGGACGTATTTTCGGGCGCCCTGGATACTGTTTGCAATATCGACGATGGTGTCGGGACCGGCGAGGGGCTGCATGCAGGTGGTCCTGAATTCGTAGGCCAGGCCGGAGGACATGATCAGCCGGATACTGGCTTTGATTTGTGTGCTGACATCCCGGGCCGTGATCACCGGGTTGTACCGGGAGAGGGGCGCTTTCACATCCATGGCCACATAATCCACACAACCGGTGCTGATGAGCCGGGACAGGACTTCTGGCCGGCTGCCGTTGGTGTCGAGCTTGATCGGGTAGCCCAGCTGTTTGATACGGCTGCAAATTTCACCAATGGCGTTGTGCAAAGTGGGTTCACCGCCGGATAGGACCACACCTTCGAGCAGTCCCCGACGGCTTTCAAGAAAGGTATATACCGTTTCAAACGGGATCCGGTCAGCGCGCGGGGGTGTGCCCCGGGCCAGGTTCGGGTTGTGGCAGTAGGGGCATGCAAAATTACACCCGGTCAGGAAAAGGACACAGCTGACTTTCCCGGGGTAGTCAATGAGGGAGTTTTTCTGGATACCGCCAAAAAACGGCTCGCCGGTGTCTAAAGGGACTGAAAAGTTGAGATCACTGCTCATTCGCGCTGATCTTTAAAGGTTCGTCGCGGTCATCCCGGGCTGTATCTGCAGCATTGGCGTACGTTTTGCGCAGGCTGTATTCGGCCTGTTTGCCGTTGTTCCATTGTTTGACCGGGCGCAGGTACCCGACCACGCGTGAATAGACCTCCGTTTCCTGGCTGCAGTTCCCGCACGTGTGGTGCTCTCCGGCCAGGTACCCGTGGGTCGGGCAGACACTGAATGTGGGCGTGATGGTAAAATAGGGCAGTCGGTAGTTGGTGGCGACCTTCTTGATCAGCGATTTCAGCACCGTGGTGTCACTTACTTTTTCGCCCAGGAATATGTGTAAAACAGTACCGCCGGTATACTTGGTCTGCAGTTCATCCTGCAGGGCCAGGGTCTCAAAGATGTCATCGGTGTAATTCACGGGCAGCTGGGTCGAGTTGGTATAATAGGGGGCCGCCCCTTTCTGGTAGTTGTTTTCGTTGGCACACCTGATATCCGGATACTGGTTTTTATCCAGCATGCACAACCGGTAGGAGGTTCCTTCGGCCGGGGTCGCTTCCAGGTTGAAGATGTCTCCGGTGGTGTCCTGGACCTCGGCCATAATATCCCGAATAAAGTCCATGGTTTCGGCTGCAAAGGCCTGGCCGTGCGGGCTGGCGATATCCTGCCCCAGGAAGTTGAGGCAGGCTTCATTCATGCCGATGATCCCGATCGTCGAGAAATGATTCTTCCAGTATAGCCCCCCGTTTTTCTTGATGTCCCGCAGGTAGAATTTTGAGTAGGGGTAGAGGTTCTTTTCTGTGAATTTTTCCAGGATTTTTCTTTTGATAGTCAGACTCTCCACCGCCAGGCGGATCTGTTTCTCAAGCCGCGCCAGAAATGCCGCCCGGTCATTTGCCAGGTAGCCGATGCGGGGCAGATTAAGGGTGACAACCCCGATGGACCCGGTCAGCGGGTTGGCTCCGAAAAGTCCGCCACCGCGTTTGAGCAGCTCACGGTTGTCCAGCCGCAGGCGGCAGCACATGGAGCGGGCGTCATCCGGGGACATGTCTGAATTTACAAAGTTTGAAAAGTAGGGGATGCCGTATTTTCCGGTCATTTTCCACAGGGGCTCTAACTCGGGGTTGTCCCAGTCGAAGTCCGGCGTGATGTTGTAAGTCGGAATCGGAAAGGTAAAAACCCGGCCTTTGGCGTCGCCGTCCATCATCACCTCGGCAAAAGCCTGGTTGATCATGTTCATCTCTTTCTGGAATTCGGCATAGGTTGCGTCAAGGCCCTGGCCACCTACGATCACAGGGGAATGTTTCAGGGTCTGGGGCACGTACAGATCCATGGTGATATTGGTGAACGGGGTTTGAAAACCGACGCGGGTAGGGATGTTGATGTTGAAAACAAATTCCTGCAGCGCCTGTTTGACCTCCTGCTGGTCCAGGTTGTCATAGCGGACGAAAGGTGCCAGGAGTGTGTCGAAGTTGGAGACGGCCTGGGCACCGGCCGCTTCCCCCTGAAGGGTATAAAAGAAGTTGACGATCTGGCCCAGGGCGGACCGCAGGTGTTTGGGTGGGGCGCTTTCGACTTTGCCTTCCACGCCTTTGAAGCCATTGCACAGTAAATCCTGCAGGTCCCAGCCCACGCAGTAGACCGAGAGCAGGCTTAAATCGTGAATGTGCAGGTCGCCGTCTTTATGCGCCTGGCGAATCTCCGGGGGATAGATGCTGTTGAGCCAGTATTCTGAGGTGACATCCGAGGAGATATAATTGTTCAGGCCCTGGAGCGAGTAGCACATATTGCTGTTTTCTTTTATTTTCCAGTCCAGTTTCTGGATATAATGGTCCACGAGATCTACATTTGCCCGGGTAACCATCTGTCTGATTCGGGCGTGCTGGTCCCGGTATAAAATGTAGGCTTTGGCGGCTTCGTGGTAGGGTGAATCGAGTAAAACTCTTTCAACAATATCCTGGATCTCTTCGACTTCAGGTACAGGCCCCAGGCGCAGTTCGTGTGCGAGCGTCAATACGCGCAGGGTGAGCTTGCGGGCTTCGCGCTCCTCATAAGCTTCGGTGGCTTTGCCTGCTTCTGCGATTGCAACGGTAATTTTTGAGGATTCAAATTCAACCGTTCTACCGTTTCGTTTTTTAATTTGCTCGAACAAGGGGTCACCTCTGTCAATTTACGTTGATGTTTCAACGGGCTGTTTACTTATGAGTTAATTACTGGTAGTGCAGGCCAGAAGCGATCTTGAGTCAGAATTCTGTTTCGAGATGGCTTCATACGAAGTATCGCAACTTGCAGGTGCGAACATTTTTATTACAACATGTTGTTGTGTGTCAACAGGAAAAGTCAACATGTTGTGGCTTGTAGGGTTTCGGCGGATGTTTGCGGGAGGTATATGCGACTGGAATCAAAACCGGTATATCGAAGGGTCATCTCACCCTGGTATGATTCCGAAACGGTCTGTTTCGGTGTCATTATATTGATGCTGATAGTCCTTGTTTTTGCCATCACGGGGATCTCCGTGGCCGGAAGTCATCCGGTCTGGGGTACCCATATGTGGGTTCCGGGATTGCTCGCCGGCCTGAGCACCTGGGTCCTGATTACGACTTCCCTGCGGCTGGTCCGGCGGTTGCTGGACAGGCATTCGGATGAATCCAGCCTTTAGGGCCGCGGGAAAAAAATAATTACACATCTTGCTTGTCTTTTGGTCCGTCTGCTGCGTTACATCCACCGGTACATATCCTGATATGCACCGGTGGATCTGCCTTGCTGACGAACCAAAATCCGGCGCAATCTTGCGCAATTATTTTTTTCCGAGGCCCTTAGTTCCTAACTCGTGTCCATTGAGAGAGCCAATTATAAATAAGACCTGCCTACTGCGGGAGGAAAGAGAGAATTTTCAGAAACATGTCGGGGGGAATGTAACCGGACCGGTTTCCAAAAGGCTTGCCGTCCGGTTGTATGAACCAGGTGGTCGGCAGGTAGTAGACCTTGTACATGGCGGCGATCTGCCGTTCTGAGTCCACGTTCACTTTGACGGGGATGTACTGGTTGTTAAGGGCTGTGACCACCCGGGTGTCTTTCCAGGTGCTTTTTTTCATCTCTGCGCAGGCCGGGCAGGTGTCGGAATAAAAATAGATCACCAGGGGTTTGCCTGCCTGTTTACTACGGGCCAGGCCGTCATTGAATTTCAGCCACCGAATGGTTTCCGGCGGATTGGTCCCGGAGGCTGCGGCCGCCCAGAAAAGGGCGATCAGGAGAATGGACAGGCCGATCTTTTGCATTTGAAGTTTACCCCGCTGTCATCAGGAGACTTAATTTGTTGGTCAGTAAAAGGATACCCATGGCCATGAGCAGTATGCCGGCGGCTATGTTGACGACCCTGACTGCTTTTCTGGCCTTTTGCAGGAACTTTAGTAGATAATTGATAAAAAAGGAAAGGGCTAAAAAAGGGATGGCCAGGCCCGTGGAATATACAGCCAGCAGGGCGGCCCCCTGCCAGAGGGTCTCGCGGCTGCCGGCAAGAATCAGGATTGATCCGAGCTGTGGTCCCATGCACGGACTCCACCCGGCGGCAAAAGCCATGCCGATGAGGAAAGCACCCAGGACGTGCAGGGGCTTTTTCTGCAGGTGTATGCGGCCTTCGTAATTCAATATGGAAAAGCTGTAGAGGCCGCTGGTGTGGATACCGAAAAGCAGGATCAGGATGCCGCCGGTAATCCGAATGATGTCTCTGTAGTTGTGGGCCAGGCTGCCGATCAGGGAGGCCGAGGTGCCCAGGGCAATAAACACGGTTGAGAACCCGAGTACGAAGGCCGCCGTGGAAAAGACGACCTTGCGACGGACTGCCAGGCTGCTGCGGGCCGTAAGTTCTTCCGTTGAATAGCCGGTTATAAAACTGAAGTAGGCCGGCAGCAGCGGCAGGATGCACGGAGAAAAAAAGGAGAGCAGGCCGAAAAGAAAGGCCGCTGGATAGGGAACATTTTCAACCAGCATTTCTCAATACCCCGTTTGGTGGCAGTTTTTGGTTCTGGGCCGGCCGGCCCGCTTCAATCCAGAACAGCCAGAGGCCGGCGGCCAGCAGACCGAAGTTGCGTACAAAGGAGATGGCCGCATTCCGGCCGGCATCCGGAGACATCGAAAAACATCCGCAATTGACATCCAGCCCTCGAAAATAGTTTAAACCGGCGGCCAGCAAAAAGACAATCAGGAGCAGATCGACGGTGAGCACCGCGCCGGGGACCAGGCGGCCGCACAGCAGCAGCAGGCCGCACAGGCATTCGACCCAGGGCAGTATCAAGGCAACTGCATTCACGGCTCCCCGGGGAAGTATGTCATAGTTGTCTACAATTACGGCAAAATCTGCTGGGTTCAGCAGTTTGTCCCAACTGGCCCATATGAAAATCAGGCCCAGTCCGGTTCGCACCAGCAGGTAACAGGTTTTTTGGATTGATACAAGGGTCGGTTTCACTGGGATTACTTCCCGTTTTCACCAAAATGTTTAATCATCAGGTCACCCAGTTCCTTGGACCGCAGGGTGGCGGCTTCCACAGCATTTATCATGGTCGTGCGCAGGCCGCCCTTTTCAAGGGTATGCAGGCCGGCGATGGCTGTCCCGCCCGGTGAGGTAACCGAATCCTTGAGCGGCCCGGGATGCTCTCCGGTTTCCAGAAGCAGTTTAGCGGCACCATAGATGGTCTGGGAAGCCAGCAGCAATGCATCCTGCCGGGCCAATCCCACCTTGACACCGGCATCTGCAAGGGCGTCCACAATCATGAAGATATAGGCGGGTCCGCTGCCGCTTAAACCGGTAATCGCATCCATCAGGTTGTTTTCTTTTAAGAAGATACATTTTCCGACAGAGTTGAAAATGGCCATGGCCAGATCAATATCCTCTTTTTTGGTGTGCTCCCCGGCGGCAATGGCTGCGGCGCCCTCGCGAACCGCCACGGCCACATTAGGCATTACGCGAATGAGGCGCAGGTCCTTGTTCAGGCAGGCTTCGATGGCGGCCAGGGGAACACCGGCGGCAATGGAGATGACAATTTTTGATAGATCGAGGCACTCTTTGATTTCCTGCAGGACCGGCACCATGATCTGGGGCTTGATGGCCAGAATGACAATGTCCGTCTGGGTGGCGACTTCTGTGTTGCTGGTGGAGACCTGTACACCGAATTTCGTGTTGATTTCCTGCAGCGTGTCCTCGCGGACATCGGAACAGTAGATGTTCTCTGGTTTGGAAGCGCCCGAGTTGATCAGGCCACTGATCATCGCTTCGCCCATGTTGCCGGAGCCGATAAAACCGATTTTCTTGTCATTTAGCATTAAAGTGCCTCCCCGCATCCTGCAAATTATATGATTCTATTTATCCTGCTAATAATTCCAAACAGTTAAATTAAGAACCCCATGCAATTTAGTCAAGGAAATAATGCTGCCCTCCGTGTAAAAAACGGTCTTGACAGTTGATTTAAAATGAGATTTATAATGGTTTAACCATTATAAAAGAACAGCCGTGCCGGGCCGTGTCCATCGGGGCGTCTTTGCGCCGCCTGCGGGCCTGCTCCGGGTGCATTTACCGAAACAGCAAGCGTGGATGTCTTATATGAACCAGAAGCGAATTGAGCATCATCCGGTTTTAGCGCAGCCGGAGCGAAAATCAGTGACTTTCAGCTGGAACGGGCGGGATCTTAGCGGGTTTGAAGGTGAAATGATCTCCTCGGCCCTGTTTGCCAACGGTGTCCAGGTTTTTGGCCGCCACCACAAGGACCGCAGCCCCCAGGGGATGTTTTGCGCCAATGGGCAGTGTTCGCAATGCCTGGTAATTGTCGACGGCCTGCCGGTGAAATCCTGCATGACCCCTCTGGCCGCGGGGGCGCAGGTTGAGCCCGTGGACGGTCTTCCGCAGATACCGGCCCAGGACGATCAGATTGAATTGGGTGACGTGTTGACCCGGACGACGGATGTACTCATCATTGGGGGCGGACCGGCGGGACTTTCAGCGGCCGTTGAGCTCGGCAAGCTGGGCATCGAAACCCTGGTCGTGGATGACAAGGATCGCCTGGGGGGCAAACTGGTTTTGCAGACCCACAAGTTTTTTGGTTCCGTTGAAGATTCGTATGCCGGTACCCGGGGCTACCGGATTGCCCAACTGCTGGAAGAGCAGCTCGAGCACTATCCGTGCGTGCGGGTCTGGCTCGAAGCCACCGCGGTGGGTGTGTTTTCCGACCGGATTGTCGGTATTGTGAAAGGCAGCCGGTACCACAAGATCAGGTCCCGGAAACTGCTGGTGGCCACCGGCGCCAGGGAGAAGATGCTCTCTTTTCCCGGAAACACCCTGCCGGGCGTATACGGCGCCGGTGCTTTCCAGACCCTGGTGAATCGTGATCTGGTTAAGTGTTCGGATCGGGTCTTAATTGTCGGCGGAGGCAACGTCGGGTTGATTGCCGGTTATCACGCGATCCAGGCGGGCATAGAGGTTGCCGCCCTGATTGAAGCCCTGCCGGCGGTAGGGGGGTACAAGGTCCATGCTGATAAACTGTTGCGGTTGGGAGTCCCCATTTATACCGGGCACACTGTGGTGTCGGCCAACGGTTCCGACCGGGTGGAATCGGTCACCATCGCGAAACTGGACAGTGACTGGCGCCAGGTCCCCGGCACCCGGCGTACGTTTGAAGTCGATACGGTCTTGATTGCCGTCGGCCTGTCCAGGGTAGATGAATTTTACTTCAAGGCCAGGCAGTGGGGCATGGATGTCTACGCTGCCGGGGATGCACAGGAAATTGCCGAGGCCTCCGCCGCCATGTTTACCGGAAAAATAGAGGGCCTGAAAATTGCAAAAGCCCTCGGTCGGTTCGGTGGCGAAATTCCGCCCCAGTGGGATGAGAAAGCCCGGGTCCTCAAGTCAAAGCCGGGCGTTCCGGTGACCAGAGAGCTGGGCGGACCCGAAAATGGGGTGCGGCCGGTGTTTCACTGTTTTCAGGAAGTGCCCTGCAACCCTTGTACATCAGTTTGTCCTGAAAATATCATCAAAACGGACCAAGATGAGATCACCGGGCTGCCCTATTGCAGTGATGCCGACGCCTGCCAGGGCTGTATGGCGTGTGCCGCCATATGCCCGGGGCTGGCCATTACCATGGTGGACTACCGCAAGGATCCTGAGCACCCGGTGGTGACGCTGCCCTACGAAATCTGGCGGGACCGGGTTGAGAAGGGGCAGACCATCGAGGTGACCGACGATGGCGGGGCGGTGCTCGCCGCGGTTCCGGTTAAGCGGGTGGTGGCCAACCGGAAAAAATATCCGGGTACCCTGCTGGTCCAGGTCCGGGTGCCCGTGGCGATTGCCACGCGGGTTATCGGTATTCGCATACAGGCGGAACTTGCAGCTGAACCGGCGGAACTGTACACCCGCGAGCCGCTGCCGGATGAAGCCGTGATCTGCCGGTGTGAGCGGATAACGGCTGGAGAAATACGGGCGGCCATTGCCGGCGGCGTCCGGGACATGAATCAGCTCAAGGCCCTGAATCGGGCCGGAATGGGGGCCTGCGGGTCGAAAACATGCCGGACCATGATCTGGCGGATTTTTCAGGAAGAGGGCGTTGACTTTGGTGAAGTGACCGACCGGGTGGACCGGCCGCTCTTTGTGGAAGTGCCCATGGGAATCCTGGCTGGTGCGGGTGGAGGTGCAGATGATGGATGCATATGATGTCATAATAGTGGGTGCCGGTTCCCTGGGGGTCCCTACTGCGATGGCCCTTGGGCAGGTCGGGGCCCGGGTACTGGTGGTGGATGCCAAGCCATCTCCCGGCCAGGGCGAAAACAAACACGCTATCGGCGGTATCCGGGCCACTCATTCCACCCCGGGCAAAATCCTTTGCGGACTGCGATCACTGGAAATCTTTTCTACCTGGCAGCCTGCCCATGGCGATGACATCGAGTGGCAAAAAGGCGGCTACCTCTTCCCGGTTTATCGACCCCAGGAGGAAAATGCCTTGAAGCGCATCCTGCCCATCCAAAAACAATACGGCCTCAAGATTAAGTATGTCGGGCCCGAGGTGGTTGTTGCGCAGATACCGGGGATCGTGACCACCGGCCTGAAAGGCGGAACCTTTTCCCCGGACGATGGTTCCGCCTCACCCCTGCTGGCCATCAACGCGTTTTACCGCCAGGCCCTGGTGCATGGGGTCACCTTCCGGTTCAAAGAGAAGATACACAGGCTGATCACCCGCCGCGGTCGGGTGACCGGGATTGAAACTGACCTTGGCAAAGTTGAGGCCCCGGTGGTTGTGGATGCCGCGGGCGCCTATTCAAGGCCATTGGGAAAAACGGCCGGGATCGACATACCAGTTATTCCGGATTCCCACGAAGGCGCTATCACCGAGCCGGTGCAGCCCTTTTTTAAAACCATGGTGGTGGACTTGCGCCCCGGTGAAGGTTCCTTGAACTACTATTTTTACCAGAACCGGCATGGACAGGTGGTTTTCTGCATCACGCCCGATCCGCCAATCGTAGGCACCGATCACCGGGAGACCTCGGTCTTTTTACCCCAGGTTTGCCGACGGATGGTGTCCCTGGTCCCCCGGCTGAAAAATATCAGGGTACGTCGGGTCTGGCGAGGTCTTTACCCCATGTCACCGGACGGGGCTCCGCTGGTGGGCTGGAACGGTCGCATCAACGGTCTTTTTCATGTGACCGGCATGTGTGGACAGGGCTATATGCTCGGACCCGGGATCGGTGAGGTAGCCGCCCGGGAGATCACAGGCAGTCCCCGTGACGGGGATGAGGTGATTCTGAAAGAGTTCTCTCCGGAGCGGCACTTTGGCGGGGAGGAAGCACTCAAGTAGCCCCGGGCAGCATGTACGGCGCTGGCTGGACACAGAAATCGCGGCAGGTGCCATTTTTTCGTACCGGGCGGCGGGCGTTCGTGGTATGGAATGAACTATGTTCAGCGTTCCCCGTTCAGAGGTTAAACTCAGGAACCAGAACACTGAACACGGAACGCCGAACATAGACCTAACTTTCAAGGAGTAGATAATATGGCAGAATTAGAAACAACCACCCTGAAAAAACTGACTTACCAGCGGCCGACGATTGCAAAGGGTTACGCCAACCAGACCCTGCATGTCAATCTTTCCGATGCGGCCATAGCCATCGAACCCATATCCGCAGATATGAAAAACCTGTTTGTGGGCGGCAAAGGCTTCGACTTGTGGCTCTTATGGAATGCGGTCACCGGCAATACCCGCTGGAACGACCCTGAAAATGCCGTCTGTATCGCCAGCGGCCCCATGGGCGGTACGCCGGGGTATCCCGGTTCGGGGAAAAGTATTGTAACCGCCCTGTCGCCCCTGACCGGTTCCGTGGTGGATTCCAATGTCGGCGGGTATTTCGGTCCTTATCTCAAGTTTGCCGGGTTTGATGCCCTGGAGATTACCGGCAAGGCCGCCGGAGACACCGTTGTCCTGATTGATGGCATCGCTGAAAAAATCGAAATTCTTGAGATGCCGGGCCTGACCGACGATTCCTACGCACTCTCCGCCCTCTTGACGGATCATTTCGGGCAGGGACAAAATAGCCATATTTCAGTGGTTTCCAGCGGTCCCGGTGCAAAAAACACCCGATTCGGATGCCTGAATTTTACCTGGTATGACGGCAAGCGCAAGATGAGCCGTTACAAGCAGGCCGGCCGCGGCGGGCTCGGTTCGGTGTTTGCGGACAAGGGCATCAAGGCTGTCGTTGCACGCTGGGATTCGGTTTCCCTGAAAACCAATAATCCGGATAATTTCGAAAACTTGAAAACAGTGCAGAAACTGTACGCCAAAGAGATCGTCACCCTGGATCCCAAACAGAACAAGATGGCGTCGATCGGGACCACGCACCTTGTGCCGATTATGAATGATTTTGACCTGCTGCCCACCCATAATTTCAAATTCGGCCAGCATGTCGGCGGCAACCTCATCGGCAGTGAAGTTTTTCAGCACCTTTTTGACAAGGGGTTTGACGGGTGCTGGCGCGGCTGCACGGTGGCCTGTTCCCACGGCGTCAGGGATTTTGTACCGTTTACCGGTTCTTACCGGGGCCAGAAGGTATTCGTGGATGGGCCCGAGTATGAAACCATTGCCGGTTGCGGTTCAAACCTGGGCATTTTTGATCCTTCCACGATCCTGGAAATGAATTTTTACTGTGACACCTATGGGCTGGATACCATTTCGGTGGGAACTTCCATTGCGTTTGTCATGGAGTGTTTCGAGATGGGGCAGATCACTACCGAACATACCGGCGGCATGCAGCTGTACTTCGGCAATCGCCTGGAGGCCCTGGAACTGGTTCACCAGATGGCCCGGGGCGAGGGCTTCGGCGCCCTGGTGGGGCAAGGCATCCGGCGCATGAAAACACATTTTGCCCGGGAGTTCGGAGCAGCCGCAGATGTCCTCCAGGATATCGGTATGGAATCCAAAGGCCTCGAATTTTCAGAATATATGACCAAAGAGTCCCTGGCCCAGCAAGGTGGTTACGGGATGGCACTCAAAGGCGCCCAGCATGATGAGGCCTGGCTGATATTCCTGGATATGGTTCATAACTTTATGCCCTCTTTTGAGCAGAAAGCGGAGGCGCTGCACTGGTTTCCCATGTTCCGGACCTGGTTCAGCCTCTGCGGTCTCTGCAAACTGCCCTGGAACGACATCGTACCCGAAGACAACAAGGACACGCCTGAGCCGGCCAAGGTAATGAAGCATGTAGATTGGTATGCGGACTATTTCACGGCGGTTACCGGACGGCAGGTGGGAGCGGACGACCTGGTCGGTATGAGTGAATCGGTCTATAACTTCCAGCGTGTGTTTAACCTGAGAATGGGTTTCGGCCGCCGGCAGCACGACACGCTGCCTTACCGGGCGATGGGCCCGGTGACCGTTGAAGAATACGAATCCCGGGTGGAACGTTACGACAAGCAGCTGTTGGAAAAGCACGATTTTGACCCCGCCGGCCTGCCCGTGGAAGAGCGGATGGCAGCTCTTAGAAAGTTTCGTGAGGACCAGTACGAGCAGCTCAAAGTGGCTGTTTATAAACGGCGCGGGTGGACTGAGGATGGTATTCCGACAGTGGCCACGGTGAAACGCCTGGGAATCGATTTCCCGGAAGTGCTGGCGGTGTTAGCTGAAAATGGGATCGATGCATGATCACCGTGGACGGTAAAAAGCTAGCCTGGGAGCCTGAGATGACCGTTGCCAAACTGCTGGAACAGGTTGAAAAACCAGAGCAGTACGCGGTAATACGACTCAACGGCAAGTTGGTTTCCCGGCCGAATTTCAAGGGTACGCCGGTTCCCGCCGGGGCTGAGGTAGTCCTGATTCCCATGATCGCCGGGGGTTGATACCCCGGGCAGCGCCCGCATAACCGCGTTCACCCAGTCTGAAAAAGCCTTTCCGGGCAGCCGCCTGCTCCCGTAAAGGCTTTTTGCCCCTGCGCTATAACTGGTGAAAATCCTTGACTTACCTGCGAGAATTACTTAGTTTTTTAAACCAAGGAAACAGATAGAAGGATCATTTTATATGTTCGTTATTGGTAATTTTCTTTACGCGCTGGCTGTGGTTGTTGATTATGCACTGACAATTTACCTGTGGGTTGTGATTGCCCGGGCCGTTCTTTCCTGGGTGAGCCCGGACCCATACAACCCAATTGTCCGGTTTATTCACAATGTGACCGAACCGGTGCTCTATCGGATTCGTCGCTTGCTGCCTTTCGATTTAGGCGGTATCGACATTTCTCCTATCATTGTGATGATGGCAGTGATTTTCCTTCAAAAGTTTCTGGTCGGCAGTTTGGTGGGCCTGTCCCGTACAATGATGTGACCGCTTGCCGGTCCAAAAGGTGCCTTACATGGATATCACCCCGCTTGACATACAGAATCGACAGTTTAAGGTTAAGTTCAGGGGCTTTGATGTAAAAGAGGTGGATGCTTTCCTGGAGCAGGTGGCGGAGACCGTCGGAACACTGGCGGAAAATGTTCAGCGCCTGGATCGGGCTCTTGAGCGCAGCCAGCGGGAAGTGAGCGCTTACCGGGAGCGCGAGGAGACCTTCAAAACCGCACTGGTAAATTCACAGACCGTCATGGAGCAGATGAAAGGTAATGCCAAGAAATCGGCGGACCTGATCATTGCAGATGCGGAGGTGAAAGCCGAAAAGCTGTTGCAGCGCGCACACAAAAGACTTTCTCAACTGCATGAAGACATCTCCGAACTCAAGCGGCAGCGGCAGCAGATTGAGTCGCAGATACAGTCGATTATCGAAACACACACCAAAATCCTGGAAACCGGCAAAGAAGAAATGAAAGCTCATGACGAGCAGGATGATAGACTGCAGTTGTTAAATTTTCCAAGATAAGCCTTTCCCGCAGAGGCTGTGTCAGAATGCCCAAATTGGTCTCAGGCTAAGGAAAGCGCAAATTTTCCCGAAGCGGGACTTCCCGCCTGATTGATTACATTTGGTGGGTCGTATCCGAAGGAATACATTGAGTATTTCGAGGGTTTAAATTTCCGCCTGACCCCGGGATGGGGCCAAAGGGGGGATTGTGACACGGTCTCGCAGGACCCGTACAAAACAGAGTTGCCAGAAAGTGCCCGCCTTGCGTGCGGCCATGGTCAATACACATGCGTGGTCAACCCTTAAACCTTTCGGTTGAATTTGGGAGAATTTAAATGGCAAAAATAGATGCGTTTTTCAAGCTGATGAATGAGCAGGGGGCTTCCGACCTCCACATGGTTTCCGGTCAGCCCCCCGCACTCCGGCTGATGGGAGAGATTGAAAGAATTAAATACAAGACCCTGACCAACGATGAACTCAAAGCCATGCTCTACGAAATCGCGCCGGAAGACAAGGTCAAGGTTTTTGAAGAAACCGGGGATGTGGATTTTGGTTACGAGATTCCAGGCCTGGCCCGGTACCGGGCCAACTTTTTCATGCAAAAGTATGGCGTGGCCGCGGTTTTCAGGGAAATCCCCAGTACGATCCTGACGGCCGAGCAGCTCGGCCTGCCGCCAGTTATCTCCAAACTGGCCAGCCTGCCCAGGGGGCTTTGTGTGGTGACCGGTCCCACGGGCAGCGGCAAATCGACCACCCTGGCGGCGATCATAGACGTGGCCAATAAAACCCGCAAGGACCACATCATTACCGTTGAAGACCCGGTCGAATTTGTGCACAAGAGCCAGGCCTGCATCATCAACCACCGGGAAGTGGGGATGCACACGAAAACCTTCAGCGCGGCTTTAAAAGGGGCTCTGCGTGAAGACCCCGATGTTATTCTGGTGGGCGAAATGCGTGACCTGGAAACTATCTCCCTGGCCATTGAAGCCGCCTCCACCGGTCATCTGGTTTTCGGCACCCTGCATACCTCCAGCGCCATGAAAACCGTGGACCGGATTATCGAAGTCTTCCCGTCCAGCGAGCAGGCCCAGATTCGCAGCACCCTTTCCGACGGCATCCGGGCGGTTGTGGCCCAGGTACTGTTTAAACGGATCGACAAGAAGGGCCGCGTACCGGCCATGGAAATCATGATTGCCACCTCGGCTGTCCGGAACCTGATCCGGGAAGGTAAAACCCACCAGATATCGTCATCGATTCAGACCGGGAAAAAATATGGTATGCAGCTGCTGGATGATGCCATTATGGATCATTTGAATGCCGGCCGGATCGATCCGGATGAAGCCTATATGAAATCCAATGAGAAGGGACGCTTCAGGCCGTTTTTGAAAAACCCGCCCACGGATTTTACCGACGCATAATATCCGGATGCCGCACAACCTGCCGGACCACCGGAGCAAAGGGGTACGACCATGAGAAAACAGGAAGTTGATCACATACTGGCCCGCATGCTGGATTCCTTTGACAATGTGTCAGACCTGAATATCACCGCAGGCAAGGCTTTTCAGGTGGAAAGTTCGGGGCAATTGACACCGGTGGACATGCAGCCGGCGTTCACCGAATTGACCCCCTTCCAGACAGAAATTTTCTCCCTCAACCTGGTCAACCAGGATCGGCGGCTCACCGAGACCCTGCTGATCGAAGGGTCCTGCGACTGCAGCTATGACCTGCCGGGCAAGGCCCGCTTTAGGGTCAATATCTTTTCCCAGTTGAGCAATTATTCGATTGTCCTTAGAAAACTTGAAAGCAAGATTCCCACCATTACGGATATGCAGCTGCCGGGGCCGTTTTTGCAGATGGCCGAGGAGAAAAACGGGATTATTTTCATTACCGGTTCAACCGGCAGCGGTAAAACAACCTCCCTGGCGGCGGTTTTAAATGAAGTCAATGAAACGAAATCCGTTCATATCGTGACTCTGGAAGATCCGGTGGAATACCAGCACCCGCACAAGAAATCCACCTTCAACCAGCGGGAAATGGGCAATGATTTTGACACTTTTGCCAGCGGTTTGCGGGCTGCCCTGCGCCAGGCGCCCAAGGTGATCCTGGTGGGGGAGATGCGTGACCGGGAGACGGTTGAAATCGGGCTCAGCGCCGCCGAGACCGGGCACCTGGTTTTAAGCACCCTGCATACCGTGGATGCCGGGCAGACCATCAACCGTATCCTCGGCATGTTCCCTACAGAGGAGGAAAACCAGATCCGGATCAGGCTTGCCGACACGGTGCGCTGGATTGTGTGCCAGCGTCTGCTGCCCAAAGTGGGCGGCGGGCGGGCGGCTGCTTTTGAAATCATGGGCACCAATCTGCGGGTCAAGGACACCATTTTGCAGGGAGAATCGGAAGGCAAAACCTTTTATGAGATTATCGACGCCGGTGAAGCCTTCGGGATGACAACCTTTGATAAACATATTGTTGGGCTGTACAGAAAGGAATTGATTACCGAAGAGACAGCCATGGCCTATGCGTCACGCCAGGGCATTGTGGGCCGGGGCCTGGATATGGTCAAGGCTGATCGCGGTGAAGCGACCACTGATATCGAAGACCTCCAGGTGGATCGCACCTATGGCAAGAAAAAATGATAACCCGAGGAGCTGCTGATGGATGTATCCTGTGATAAATGCCAGGCGAGTTTCAAGATTCCGGATGGAAAAGTTCCCAAGGGGAAATCCTTTTCCCTGAAATGCCCCAAGTGTAAAGAAAAGATTAAAGTATCTCCTACGGGTAAAAAGGCAGCCGCCGCTGCCCCAGCCGCAGCTGAGCAGCCCTCCCAGGCCATGTTTGACGAGGTGGGCTCAGATGGTTATGATGCCAACGAACGCCCCTTTGACTTCCTGGAGGAGGGGGTGCAAACAGCCTTGATCTGCGAAGGTGATCCGGTCTACCGGGGCAAGATCCAGGCTGCCCTGGAGACCCTGGGGTATCAGGTCACCTATCCTCCCAACGCGCGTGATGCGCTGAAGCAGATGCGGTTTCATGTGTTTGACATGGTGGTGATCAATGAGAAATTCGATACCCCCGATCCGGACCAGAACAATGTGCTGCGTTACCTGGAAACACTGGGTATGAGCGTTCGCCGCAATATTTTCGTGGCCCTGATCTCCGACCGGTTTCGGACCGGCGACAACATGGCGGCTTTTCACAAGAGTGTCAACATCGTTGTGGGCGTGGACCGCATGGATGACGTGGAGAAAATTTTGAAAAACGGAATCAATGACAACGAACTTTTCTACCGGGTATACAAAGAGTCCCTGGTGAAAACGGGGCGGGTGTAGCCTGGCCCCCTTTGAACCGCCAGCAACTGGGACCACGAGCCAACATGGGAACAGACCGTAACAACACCAACACATACACCTGTATGGATTACCGCGCCGAGATGATCCTGCTGGGCCTCACACGCCGGCTTCAACAAGAGGGGCTCGACAGCTGTCAGGCTTCCGAAATCCGTCGGCAGATCGCTGCGCTGGAAGCTGAAATGGGAATGGATTGACCCAAAGCCCCTTCATAAATTATGGTTCCGGTCTTTACCTTATCCCGCTCCCCCAGGACCTGCCCGGTTTTGACCGTTTTATCAGTGCCTGGCTTGTGACCGGTGAACGCAACTACCTCATCGATCCCGGGCCGACCGTGACCATCCCCAAACTCGTCGCTGCCCTCCAGGCCTTGAATGTCCACCACCTGGATGCCATTTTACTGACCCATATCCATATCGATCACTCCGGCGGGATCGGAGATTTCCTGAAATTCTTCCCCGACACCCCGGTGGTTTGTCATGCCAAAGCAGCCGACCATCTGGTCGACCCTGCCCGGTTGTGGGCGGGCAGCCTGAAAACGCTGGGTGATACAGCCCGGGCTTACGGCCCCATCCGCCCGGTGCCCCGTGACAACGTGCACACGGCCCAGGCATCCCTGGAGGCACCCTTTGAAATCGTATTGACACCCGGTCACGCCGCGCATCACGTGAGTTACCTCATAAACGGGGACCTGTTTGCCGGAGAGGCCGGGGGCGTTTACTGGGAAGTGCCGGATGGCTTCTACCTGCGGCCGGCGACCCCGCCGAAGTTCTATCTCGAAACCAGCCTGGCCAGTATCACCGCGCTGGAACAAGTCGCATGCCGGCGTCTGTGCTACGGGCATTTCGGGTTGACCACAAGCCCTGCACAAATGCTCAGGGCCCATCAACAGCAGCTCCAATGGTGGGCTGGTGAGATTCAGAGCCTCATTTCAGATTCAGAAGATGAAGATCCTGTCGATGCTTGCCTGGAAACCCTTTTGCAAAAAGACCCCCTGCTGGCAGGCTGGTCCAGCTTCTCCCGGCAGGAGCAAATGCGGGAGCGGCAATTCATGGCCAACAGTGTGCGGGGGTTTCTGGGGTATCTGAAGCAAGGCCAGCCATTGTAGGATGCTGAATACATCGAATTTCCAGGTCACTAACGGTTTTACCTACAGCCCATCTGCCTGGAAACGGTCACCTCAAATTCATCGGTAAACCCCTTCCTTGAGGTACCACAAAGCCTGTGACTATGACACAGGCTCTATGCTCGGCGACTTATCGGCGGTGGCTTTTGCCTGGATCAGGCGCAGGCCCTCCAGGGTCAGCAGCGGTTCGACCGCCTCGATGGTCCCGGAGACGTGCCGCATTAAAGGGGCCAGTCCCCCGGTCGCAATGACCCTCGGCCGGCTTTCCATTTCCGCGGCCATCCGTTCAACCATCCCATCTACCAGGCCGGCGTACCCAAAGATCAAGCCGGATTTAATGCTCCCGGCCGTATCTTTGCCGATGACCGTATCAGGCTGTTCAAAGAGTTCAACCCGGGGCAGTTTCGAGGCTTTCATAAAAAGCGCCTCGGCTGCTATGTGAATTCCCGGGCTGATCGCACCGCCCAGGTACTCCCCCCGGGGTGAAATGGCGTCAAAGGTAGTGGCCGTTCCAAAATCAATGACGATAAGGCTGCTCTGGTATTTATCATATGCGGCCACAGCATTGACAATTCTGTCTGCTCCGACCTCCATGGGGTTGCTGTACAAAATTGGCATAATCCCGGCACACTTTGCGTCTACCCATTGGGGCGGGTGCCCGAGATAGCGGGTGCAGAAAGCGTTCAGGATGGTGACCATGGGCGGTACCACGCAGGAAATAATGGTCTGGTCGATGTCCTGGCGCGCAATGCCGCCATCGGCGAACAGGCTGGTTGCCAGGAGGTTGAATTCATCCTCGGTTGTGTTACGTTCCGTACGCACGCGCCAGTCCTGGACCAGTTTGTCTTTCTTGAAAATCCCCAGGACAATGTTGGTGTTGCCGACATCAATAACCAGAAGCATTACTTTTCTCCCTTATTTCGAATTCATCAAGCCTTAAGTGTCTGTTCGAGATAGCTTCTACCCATCACGACTGGGTTGGCCCACTGTCACGGTAAATAGTTCCGGGTTTGCTTTTATAAGCGTGATGCCCAGCGGCAAGGAGATGGACGCCCTGCGAACATACACCCCCGGTTTGAGTCCATCCAGATCTACGAAGACATTGATATCACCGGTGTGGTCCAATTTGGCCAGCATATTGGCCGGGCCCTCAATTTCAAGGGCAATAAGCGGCGGTGATAAAATGGCCGGGTGGTCGGAACCCCGGGCACTGACCGGTATTTCGGTCAAGGTGCGCCGTCCCATCTTCGCTGCGATGCGGATATCGGCGACGAGCGCCTTTTCTATCACGGCCGCTTTCACCCCACCGGGCAGGTCAAGGGCGGTTTCTTTACGGATGGATTCAGCAATCCCCTCAATTGCAATGGGTTTTGTCATCACCCGATCCATACCGGCCAGCAGGTTTTCAGGCCCTGAAACCGTTACGGTACCCGGCACGGCGAAGGCATCAATGACTGTAAAACCGGCTGCCGGTTTACCGGCCAGGGCAATGTACACCGGAAGTTTTTTCTGGTCGGAGGGTTTTATTTTCAGGGCAATCGTTTCTGGTTCCACGTCTGTTACCCGGATGGTTTCCGGGAGTCCGAAATGTTTGGCGGAGAGGGTGAAGATTTGATGCCCCGGGGTGGACGCGGCCAGGTTTAAGCGATACGTGAGTCGTGCATTGGTGAGGCTCTCAACCTGCTCGGCCGGACCGCTCACCCGGGCCCGTATGAATTTAACCGGGGGGGTTGCGGTGGTAAGACCGGCCGGAAGGTTTATAAAGGTCAGTTCGGCGGAAATCTCTTTTTCGGCCGTTCTACTTTCGGGTGGAGTTTTGAGGATTCCAAAAACCGCTCCAGCGGCACAGATACAGGCCAATATCCAGAGGCTCTGTTTACGGGTATTTGAAGGTGACCTGTTTTGTTTGGGCATGATGAGATCGGGTGTAGTCTGTATGCGACTTCAAAAACGAGTCCTCAGGACCAAACCGGGTCCAACATTCTGGGATCGGGATTACTGGCGTTGCCATCTGCCATCTGGTCAGCCTGGGCCGTTGGCCGGGCTGCTCTTGATCGCATCCACGATGGTCGCTGTTGCGCGTGTCTGGGCGACATCATGGACCCTGACAATATGGGCGCCATTTAATATGGCGGCCGCCACAGCGGCCTGGGTTCCGATTTCAACAATGGGCATATCCGGTGTCATCTCACGTGTTGAAGGCCCTTTGAGCAGGGTGCGGATAAAGGCTTTGCGTGACGGTCCGATTAGAAGGGGCACCCCCAGTCTGTCCAGGGTATCCAGCTGCTTAATAAGGGACAGGTTGTGATCCAGGGTTTTTCCAAAACCAATCCCGGGATCGGCAATGATCAGGTTCCGGCTTACGCCTTGTTTTACCGCCTGCTCTATGGCGGATTCAAGGAAACTGCAGATTTCACCGCACAGGTCGGCATAAACCGGATCCACCTGCATGGTCCGGGGGGTGCCGAGCATGTGCATCAGTATGAGCGGTACTTTGCAGGCGGCGGCGACAGGGGCCATTTCCGGGTCAAGGCGCAGGGCGCTGACATCGTTGATGATGGCTGCCCCGGCCGCCACGGCTCTTCGGGCCACAGCCGCCTTGGTGGTGTCGATGGAGATGGGTACGGGGATCCGGGGGGCGAGTTTTTCGATAACCGGGATGACCCGGCGGGTTTCCTCCTCCCCGGTGACTCCCTTTGAAAAGGGCCGGGTAGATTCTCCGCCGATATCCAGGATGTCTGCGCCCGCGGCAACGAGTTTTTCCCCCTGGGCCAGGGCATTATCGAGGCTGAAAAACCGACCGCCATCTGAAAAAGAGTCGGGGGTGATATTCAGGATTCCCATGATGCAGGTCCTGTCGCCCAGTTCAAGGGTGTACCCATCCCAATTCAAGCTATAGGGTTTCATAGGCGGTTACTCTTCGGTTTTCTCTGCTTCGGCATTATCACTCACCGGTTTTTCATCTTCCGGTTGAGTCGGGGGCGAGTCTTCAGGGGTCCCTTTCTCTTTACTGTCTGTGGGATCAGCGGCCGGTTTCCGGATCAGGTCTGCATCAAGCTTGGAAGTGAACTCAAAATCCGGCTTTTTTTCAAGGATAAGGTCGTCCAGTTCATTCCCCTGGACAGTTTCCCTCTCAAGCAGCAGGTCGGCCAGCTTGTGCAGCAGGTCCATATTGTCATCCAGGACCTGTTTTGCGCGATTATACCCGTCACTGATCAGCTTTGAAACCTCTTTGTCAATTGTTCTGGCTGTTTCATCCGAATAGTCCCGGTGCTGGGCGATTTCTCTTCCCAGGAAAACCTGTTCTTCTCCCTGGGCATAAGACATGGGGCCAAGTGCTTCACTCATGCCCCATGTTTTGACCATCAACTGGGCGAGATCCGTGGCCTGCTTTATATCATTGGAAGCCCCGGTACTGATCCTGTGGAAGACCACTTCTTCTGCTACCCGGCCGCCAAAAGCCACCGCCAGTTCACTTTCCAATTGGTCCTTATACTTGAAATCCCTTTCTTCAGGCAGAAACCAGGTGACCCCCGCGGCGCGGCCACGCGGAATGATGGTGATTTTGTTGACCGGGTCGGTGTTTGGCAAAAACCGGGCCACCAGGGCATGTCCCGCCTCATGGTAGGCGGTGGTTTTGCGGTCGTCTTCCCGAATTACTTTGGATTTGCGTTCCAGTCCCATATAGACTTTGTCTTTGGCGTCTTCAAGATCCTCCATGCCCACCTTTTCCTTGTCGCGCTTGGCGGCCATTAGAGCGGCTTCGTTTACCAGGTTTTCAAGATCAGCCCCTGAAAACCCTGGGGTACCCTTGGCCAGGATGAGCGGTTTGACGTCATCTCCCACCGGGGTCTTTTTCATATGTACCCGTAAAATCTTTTCCCGGCCTTTGATATCCGGCAGGGGCACCATAACCTGGCGGTCAAACCGGCCGGGGCGCAACAGCGCAGGATCTAGGACATCCGGTCGATTTGTGGCTGAAATCAGAATGACCCCTTCGTTGGATTCGAACCCATCCATTTCCACCAGCAACTGGTTCAGGGTCTGTTCGCGTTCGTCATGGCCGCCGCCGAGCCCGGCACCCCGGTGTCGTCCCACGGCATCGATTTCATCGATAAAGATGATGCAGGGTGCGTTCTTTTTGCCCTGTACGAAAAGATCCCTTACCCGGGAAGCGCCCACCCCCACAAACATCTCCACAAAATCCGAGCCGCTGATGCTGAAAAAAGGAACATCCGCTTCTCCTGCAATGGCCCTGGACAGCAGGGTTTTGCCGGTGCCCGGTGACCCCATCAACAGCACGCCCTTGGGAATCCGCCCGCCGAGACGTGTAAATTTCTTGGGTTCGCGGAGAAACTCAACGATTTCGCCCAACTCCGCCTTGGCTTCATCAATGCCGGCCACATCCTCAAAGGTTACCTTGGCAAGTTGGTCAGTCTGCAGGCGCGCGCGGCTTTTTCCAAATGACATGGCTTTACCGCCGCCGGACTGCATCTGGCGCATGAAAAAGACCCACACCCCGATCAGTATAAGAATCGGGAACCAGGAAATCAGCATGGACATGTACCAGGGATTCTCCCGGGGCGGCTTGGCATTTATCATAACGCCTTTTTGCCGGAGGTTGGCAATCAGGTTACTGTCCTGGGGGGTATAGACCTTGTAGTGTTTTTTGTTAATGTCCGTCACGTAGAGTTCCTGCCCCTGCATGACCACGTCGGCCACCCTTTCATCATCCACCATGGCGAGGAAATCGGTATAGCTGATGCTGGTTTCGGCAATATTCTGCGGGTTGAAAAGACTGTAAAGCATCAGCATCATCAGGACAATGACGATCCACAAGGCCATGTTCTTATAAAAAGGATTCAAAAGTCGGTTCCTCCTCAGGGTTGGGGTCAAGTTTCGGCAGACTGGATGGTTCTTTTAACAACAGTCGCCGGCATATTTACGGGCAGCTTGTGTATCAGAAAGCCCGAAATTGTTCCAATAGCAAAAATAAGCACTATTTTTCATCTGGCAAAACAAATTTTACCTCCAAGACCTGCCGGGTCCGGTCCGTAACGCTGCAGTCCCGGGCGCGCTGATACCCGACGACCCAGAGGATCCTGTCATCACTGACAAGCACCGGGCACCGCCCTCTCTCTGGTTGGGGCACCCTGCGTTCATTGAAGAGTTTTTTTACCTTTTTTGATCCTTGCATGCCAAAGGGTGTAAAGCGATCCCCCGGCTGATAGTTGCGGACGATCAACGGGAACTTGAGTCGGTCTATATCAAAAAACGCGCTGTGCTGTCCAGAACCGCCTACTTCTATTGCTGCCGGCAGCTCCTTGCAGCTAAAAATAAGACTGGCACCGCTGGTTGGCAGTGCCTGGTTAAAGAGACCTGCAACCGGTATGCTGTCCGCTTCGATCAGGTAGTGGTAGGCGGCGGCAGGGGGGTGCGGCGCCAACGGTTTACGCGGGCGGTCCATGACGGCCAGTACCAGCTGGTCGCCTTGTTTCACCGCTGCTATGAGCCCGGGTAGATCCACCCGGGCGTTCTCCGGGCCGCTGGTTACAAGCTGATGGAGTGCTTCAATATGGCCAAACGTAACCCGCCTCAGGCTGCCCCGGAGCAGGGTAATGGCCCGGCGGAGAATTCGCCTGAAAGGGGCTATGTCAAATTCACCGAGCGCGGCAATATCGAGGCTCAGCTGCCGGGGGCTCCGGGCGGTGATAACGGACTCGCACAGGGGGTCGGTCAGCGAAGACAGCCACTGATTTTCATCTCCGGTAATCCGGGCGGTGCGGTGCAGGGTTGCGACGATGTTGGCGTTGAAATTGTTTTTGAGCATTGGCAGCAGCTGGTGCCTTATACGGTTGCGGGTAAAGCGCATGTCCAGATTGGAGAGGTCGTTTACGTATTCAAGCTGCCGCCGGTTAAGGTAGTTGAGAAGGCGGTCCCGGGTCAGATTGATCAGGGGGCGTACGATCCATCCGTCCCGAACCGGCGGAATGCCGGAAAGTCCCAGCGGTCCGGAACCTCTCAATATATTCATCAGGACCAATTCCGCACTGTCTTCACTGTGGTGACCAAGGGCCAGTTTCTGGCAGCCGGCCGTGCGCATGACACGCTTATAAAAGGTATACCGGACTTCCCTGGCCGCCTCTTCTATAGAAAGGCCCTGTTCCCGGCGATAGGCGGCTACATCCTGCTTTGCAAAGTGAAACGGCAGGTCCCGTTGTACGGCCAGGGTTTTCACAAACCGGGCCTCCTGTGCGGCCTCCGGGCGGAGGCCATGGTCCAGGTGGGCGACGGCCAGGGTAATGCTGAAGCGATGGGCCAGTTCATTGAGGATGTTCAGCAGGGCGACTGAATCCGGTCCTCCGGACACCCCCACCAGAACCCTGTCGCCGGCGGCGAGCATATCGTGTTCCGCTACGTCTGCCGCAACGGTTTCAAGGATAGTCTGCCCGGTCACTTTCACAGCAGCCTGTTTGCGATGTGAGCCTGTACGAGCTCGGAAACCTTTTTGTCCCAATATCCGAACACGCCGGTGCGGACCGACACTTCAGTCATGTCAGGACCCACGATGGTGACGGTGGTTGTAACAGGTGTTTCATCGGATTTTTTAGCAGTGATGGTCGTTGTGATACCGCTGGATTCCTTTTTAACAACTATCATCTTGAGGCTTTGCAACGCCTCAAGGCTGGCCGTAACTGTTTTGTCGAAAGGGGCCTGGTAGGTTCTTTTTAATTCACCGGCGACATAGGTATAGACCCCGGCACCGGCGCCGGCCACCAGCGCGGCACAGCCCGAGCAGGTGATAAGGCCAAGAAGCATACAGGCTGCAGCTATTTGTTTGATCATTTTGAGGTCTCCCTTCATCGGAATGGTCCGGCCGTGTTTCTCTGTAAACGACCGTCTGGAACGGTATGACAGCATTTTGCATAAGTCAACCAAAATCAAAATGGATAAAATAACAGACCGCGGTCACTTTTTTGCTTGAAAAAATGGTTTTATGACGTATATTCACTGCCGGTTGCGCTAGGCGGGGCGCTAGCGGTGCCCTTTGCCCGAAATCCGCTTATGCGGGGCTGAATTCCTCCTTGAGGATCACCTCTCTGGAGGCATCCGATAGCTGGCCGGCCCCCACGCAACAGACGGTTACGAACCTCGTCAGGTCCGGAAGGAAGCAGCGATAAGTAATGCGGTTTGTGTCGTGGTCAGGTCCCGGTCATGTGAAGAGTGCTTTCAACGGAAACGATTCGAGGGGAGGTGCGCAGCCATCTTCCTTGTCTCTCAGTGTCTCACCATGATCCTGAGAGACATTTTTGCCTGTCTAAAACTCTGCCTTTAATGTGTCAAATCCTGTGTTTATCATCTTGACATCTGTCCATATCGTCTTATTTTCTTTCAAAACTTTTTTGTTCGGATTTTTAAATCAAGCGGGAGATAAAACTGGGGTATGAGCCATAAAAATGAAGCGGGACAGGCCGCCGGCGACCAGGCCGTTGACCCATCGGCGGAGCTGTCCGAAAAAGCAGGTCCAGACGCTGAGGTGTCTGCAGAGACAAAGACGAAATCAGAAAAGAAACCCGGGAAGAAAAAAAGCCGCGGGGCCGCTGACGATAAGGCCGCCAAACTCGAGAGCGCTGAGAAAAAGGCCGTTGAGAATTATGACCGGTTTCTGAGAATTTCAGCCGAGTTTGAAAATTTTAAAAAACGCAAGGAGCGTGAGGCCGCAGATTTCAGGAAATACGCAAATGAGACCCTGGTCAAGGACCTGTTGCCGGTGGTTGATAACCTGCAGCGGGCCATTGAGACCACATCCGAAAACGAGGATGCCGTCAACAGTATTCTGGAAGGCGTCGACATGACCCTCAAGGAAATCTTCAAGGTGCTGGAAAAGTTTGCGGTAAAAGCGGTGGATGCCGTGGGGAATCCCTTCGATCCGGTTTACCATCAGGCTGTTATGCAGGAAGAGACGGCCGAGCACCCTGAGAACACCGTTTTGAAGGAGTTGCAAAAAGGCTATACCATGCATGACCGGCTTCTGCGCCCGTCCATGGTGGTTGTATCCAAAGCGGCTCCTGAGTAAGATTATAAAAAACACTAACGTATTAAGAAAATAAACAGATAGATACTATTTTTTCGAAAGGCAAGGAGGACATAAGATGGGTAAAATCATCGGAATCGATCTTGGCACCACCAACTCATGTGTCGCGGTTATGGAAGGCGGCGATGCCAATGTGATCACCAATCCTGAAGGCGGTCGGACAACCCCTTCCAGCGTGGCTATTTCCGAAAGTGATGAGAGATTGGTGGGGCAGATTGCCAAACGCCAGGCGATTACAAACCCCGAAAACACGGTGTTTGGTGTGAAGCGGCTGATAGGCAGGAAATATTCATCCGCAGAGGTGCAAAGTGACAAGAAGATACTGCCTTACAAGATAGAAGAAGCCTCCAATGGCGACACCCGGATTAATCTCAGGGGCAAGCAGTACAGCCCGGCCGAGATTTCCGCATTCATCCTTTCCAACATCAAGAAAACCGCAGAGGAATACCTGGGCGAGAAGATCACCGATGCTGTTGTGACGGTTCCGGCGTATTTTAATGACAGCCAGCGCCAGGCAACCAAAGACGCCGGCAAGATTGCCGGTCTCAACATCCTGCGAATTATCAATGAACCCACCGCAGCCTCTCTGGCCTATGGCCTGGACAAGAAAAGTGAAGAAAAGATTGCCGTGTTTGACCTGGGCGGCGGTACGTTTGACGTCAGCGTCCTCGAGATAGGCGAAGGTGTCTTTGAAGTAAAATCCACCAATGGCGACACCCATCTCGGTGGAGAGGATTTTGACCTGCGCCTGATCGATTACCTGGCCGACGAGTTCCACAAAGACCAGGGGATAAATCTGCGCGGCGACAAGATGGCCCTGCAGCGTTTGAAAGAGGCGGCCGAGAAGGCCAAAATGGAACTTTCAACCTCCATGGAGTCCGAAGTCAACCTGCCTTTTATTACCGCGGATGCCAGTGGCCCCAAGCACCTGAATATCAAAATTACGCGGGCGAAACTCGAATCCCTGATTGATGACCTGCTGGCCAAACTGGAAGGCCCCTGTCGAACCGCCATGCGTGATGCCGGTTTCAGTGCCGGAGAGATTAATGAGGTGATTCTCGTGGGCGGCATGACCCGGATGCCTGCGGTTCAGAGTATGGTCAAAAGAATTTTTGGTAAAGAGCCCAACAAAACTGTCAATCCCGACGAAGTGGTAGCTCTGGGAGCGGCTATCCAGGGCGGTGTTCTGGGTGGAGATGTCAAAGATGTTCTGCTGCTTGATGTAACCCCCTTGTCTCTTGGGATTGAGACCCTGGGCGGGGTGATGACCCGGCTGATCGAAAAGAACACCACAATTCCCACCAAGAAGAGCCAAATCTTCTCAACTGCGGCTGACAGCCAGCCTGCTGTGTCCATTCATGTCCTCCAGGGGGAGCGTGAAATGGCTGGCGGCAACAAGACCCTGGGCCGTTTTGAACTGGTCGGCATACCGCCAGCGCCGCGTGGGGTTCCCCAGATCGAAGTCGCTTTTGATATCGATGCCAACGGGATCGTGAATGTGTCCGCCAAGGACCAGGCCACCGGCAAAGAACAATCCATCCAGATTACAGCGTCCTCCGGTTTGACCAAGGAGGAGATTGAGGCCGCCGAAAAAGAAGCTGAAATGCATGCGGACGAGGACCGTAAGAAAAAGGAACTCGTAGAAGCCCGCAACACGGCTGACAGCCTGATTTATTCCACTGAAAAATCGATCAAAGACCTCGGGGACAAGGTTGATGAAGAAACGAAAAGCAAGGTTGCCGCCGCCACCGAACCGCTCAGAAAAGCGATGGAAGGTGATGACGTTGAAGAAATTAAAAAACTCAGTGAAGAACTGACCCAGGCATCCCATAAACTTGCTGAAGCCATGTACCAGCAGGCTTCCGCAGAAGGCGCGCAGCCCGGTGCAGAAGGGGCCGGTCCCGGACCTGAAGGCCCTGGGCAGGCTGCTGCCGGTGCACCTGACGATGATGTTGTGGATGCTGATTTTGAAGAGGTCAAAGACGAAAAGAAGTAGTGGACCGGCCTGTTCCGGATAAAAATTTAAAGCCCGTGGTCAGATCGCCGCGGGCTTTGTTTTTGGTTTTCCGGGTCAGGAAAGGACTTACCCAGGCTTCGGATTACGCGCAAATTGTGTAGTTCCAATTTGCGGGGGCGGCAAATTAGGATTTTGTTTCAAGGTTGGGAAAGGGGCACGGTGCCGTGACGGGAACCATCGTAAACACCATTGCAATTTAATCGTTGGTATTGGCGTGAATCTTTTGGAATTGAGGGAAATTAGCGTTGTGAATATGCTGCCGGCCATATTCCTCCCGCTCATCTATTTCATCATCCGGCATTGGCTTTCAGCAATTTACTGACCGCCTGCCCACGCCATTTGCCCCTTCCTGAAGCCGTTGGAACCTTTTTGGCTTCCAGTTCCCGGGCTATCTTCTCAAATGAGGCCCCGCTGCTGCGCAGGGATACGATGGTTTCCATCAGGTCTGTCTCCGAGCCGACCGGTGGGGGCGGGGCAGTTTCAAGCGTCTGCTCTAAATCTACGGGCTTCGGGTCTACGGGCTTCGGATCGGCAGGTTTCGGAGCGGCAGGTTCCGGGACTGGTGGCGCCTGGCTGTCCAATGGCTCTGTCGAGTTTGCCGGCTCGATTCCGGCGGTGGCTTCAAATGCGGCCGCAATACGCTCCAGTGCGGCGGCTGCTTTGTCCTGGGCCTTAAGGCTTTTTTCGCTAATCTGGACCATCAGTTCGATATGTTTTTTGATATCCTGCAGCTGGTCACCAGTATGGACCTTTTTGTGGTAGTTGCCTTTGCGGTCCTTGTGGTGCTGGCGGTCGTGCTGATGACGATGCTGCGGATTGTCGTAGTTTTTGCGGGGGCGGTCAAACCGTTTCAGGTTGCCGGTTCGCAGGTTGTGCAGAAAATCACTCATGTGGTTGCTCCTTTGACATAATATCTAAACGCTATAAGTTTCAGGTCTATTCCTGTTTATCAGCACAATCCGGATGTTACCGCAGTCTGCTGGCAGGCCCTGCCCGACCCCCGATGAGGATGTTGGCCTCCAAAGATGCCTGGCAGGGACAGCGTCCCTGGCGGGATCAAAATCAATTCCCGGAAACAGCTACTGTTTTTCTGCGGATAAGAATTTCGCCGACTTTAATCTGCGCCGATATCAGGAATTTACAGGCGCCCGGTTCTTTTACAGTCAGATTCACGTGTCATTGGGTGCGGTCAATAGAGAGAAATCTATCGGGCTGAATCGTCAACTGAAGGCAAAAGACAGACTATAATATTGTTGAACAGCCAAATGTCAAGCCTATTATTTAAATATAAGCATGTTGGGATGAAAAGCACGTTATTAATATTTTGCGATATTTAAAAGGGTGTGTTAGGACCCTCGATTTCCGGGGCAGCATCTGGTAAGACTTTGGGCAGGGGGCCGGCTCCGGAAAAGGAGGCTCAACCGAACAGGATGATGGGGACGGTTACTGAAACGATTGGCATCCCGGTGAGAGGCTGGTTGTCAGCCACAGGGTTACACCATGAGCTGTTTTCAGAAACAGGCCGGCCTGATTCTAAAAAACATGGAAAAGGATACCATTGATGAAAGATGACAAAGGGTTATATTACTACCCGTTTCCACAGAACAAGCGGGTGCGCATGTATGTAAGCCAGGTGGCGGATGACATCTGTTTCAGGATGTGGAATACGGATCAGCCCAAGCTCTGGGATGAGCATGGGTGGGTCCCTTATGACGCCATTCGACAGGCCATGGGTATCTATTCCGGCAAAGGGTTTGACCCCGGTAAAGCCTATGACCTGGATGCGGCCCGGGCGCTTATTGCTGGAGATCGGTAAGATCTGTCTTTAGCGGGATTCCCTGCCAGCGGGCCTCTTAAAGAGCAGCCCCCGTCGCGCCTTATGCCACCGGCGAGATTCCCCGGCACCCGGTTAGGGCTCGCGCAAAAACAACTTCACATTTTCAAAGCCCAACCATCTCAATCAGCGGCGTTGCAAAAATACGAAATATGCCCGATAGTTCTTAATTTTTGCGCCTTGCTGATTGAGTGCTTGAACCCTGAAAATTTGCGAACTTATTTTTGCGCGAACCCTTAGCTGGCCGTGAACAGTCCACCCGTGTGCCCCGGGGCCGAGCGGATGGTCACCAGCACCTGGTGCCACCAGGTCTGCAGGCCGCCATCGGCCCGGTCTACAAAAAACTTGGCCCGGGAGATAGCCATATCCCGGCCATAATCGGCCACAAGCTGCCTGGCTTTTTTTTCCACGGTTGTCATGGGCGACTCCTTTCTTGTTAAAAGATGGGTGTGCAAAAGAGATCCAGCCTTAAATTAAAAACAAGTTTAACAGACCTGTTTGACAGATACGGTCACAGCTGCCGGCCCGGTCGGAATTTCAGTTGTGATTCCGCGTATGATTCCGGCTCAGGGTTTTTTTGGGATATTTTCTTGACAAAAGGGACGTTTATGCAATAAAATCAGCGATGTTGAAATTAACGGGCCTTTATCCAAAGGAGTGGATGAGCAATGACACTTACAAAAGCACAGATCATTGAGTCCTTTCAGAACAACCTTGGTTTCACCAAAAACCAGTCTTCCGATATTATTGAGTCGATTCTGTCAATTATGAAAGGCGCTCTGGCAGAGAGTGAGGATGTCCTCATCAGCGGTTTCGGCAAGTTTTGCGTGAATGTGAAAAAGGAACGGCGTGGACGAAATCCAGCGACCGGGGACGATATGATGCTGGCACCCCGCAAGGTGGTTACTTTCAAGTGTTCGGGCAAACTCAGGGAAAAGCTGAACGGTTCGTAGAACACCTGCAACCGGCGCAACAAAAAACCTGCAGCCGCAGGCGTGGACCGGGCACCGCCCGGGATCAGAATTGACAAGATGGCCGCTGTGAAAGCACAGCGGCCTTTTTACACTTATGGACCTAATTTACGAAACCAGGGGGAAAGCACAGGAGTATGCACCCCTGTCCGCCGAACTTTACCGAGGGTGTGTGCACCGCTGTAAGTACTGCTATGCCCCGGGCGCCAGGCAAGTTCAGGCAGATCGTTTTCACCAACACAGCCTGCCCCTTGAAGACGTGCTGCCCCGATTAAGTGCGGACCTGGATGAGTTGGAAAGCAGGCGTGATGATCGGCTGCTGCTCCTTAGTTTTGAATGCGACCCTTATCCGCCGGCACCCTATGACAGCAGCTTGACCAGGGCGGTCATCAAACGCCTGCTTTCCCGGAATCGCCGCTTTACCCTGTTGACCAAAGGCGGCCGCAGGGCCTGTCGGGATTTTGACCTGCTGGCAAGTTCAAAACAGGCTTCTTTCGGCAGCACCATCATCTTTACCCGGCAGCAGGATGCGGATATCTGGGAGCCGGGCGCGGCCCGGCTGTCCGACCGGATGGCGGCGGTCCAGGAGGCGCATGCCCGTGGCATTGCCACCTGGGTAAGTATCGAACCGGTCATCTCTCCCGCACAGGCCATCGCACTTGTGAGAGCGCAGCATGCCATTGTCGATCACTGGAAGGTCGGCAAGATCAACTATCAGCCGGAGATCGAAAACCGTGTGGACTGGCCCCGTTTTCGGGAGGAGATTACCGCAACTTTCAAGTCCCTGGGCGCCGATTTCTACCTGAAAAAGAGCCTGCGCCAGTGTTAGGGCCTCGGAAAAAAATAATTGCGCAAACTTGCGCCGGATTTTGGTTTGTCAGCAAGGCAGATCCGCCGGTGCATATCAGGATATGTACCGGTGGATGTAACGCAGCAGACGGGCCAAAAGACAAGCAAGATGTGTAATTATTTTTTTCCGCGGCCCTAAGCCCCAAAGTGGTTGCAGGGGCGGGACTCATTTCAAACAGGCACTTGTTAATTATCGGTCAGGGCGGTATACTCTGTTTTAAATCAGAGAAAATTGACCACGCCGTGAAAATTTGCGGCCGGGCTAAAGTGAAGGTACTCTGCTGATTGTCAGGGAACTCGTTGCGCTCGCACCCTGACCTGCGGTGAATACGTCCAGTTTCCAGGCCACGAACGGTTTGGCATGCAGCCGGCACACACGGTCGTTCACTCAAACGAGCAGGACACGCCCATGAATGCTGAAAAGCACATCATCACCATGCTGGTGGACAACGAGCCGGGTGTCACCGCCCGGGTCTCCGGGCTGTTTGCCAGCCGCGGATATAACATAGAAACGATCTGCGGGGCACCGACCGCGAACCCGGATATGTCGCGAATAACGATCACCACCAAAACGAATCCTGAGAAATTTGAACAGATCCTGAAGCATGTCCGCCGTTTGATCAACGTCATCAAGGTGCGGGACATGACGGGCGAAGACGCGGTCAAACGGGAAAGTGCCCTGATCTGCGTGCAGGCGGTATCTGAAAACCGTTCAGAAATTTTCAGGATCGCAGAAACTTTTCGGGCCAAAATCGTGGATTCCGGTCGGACACATTACATTCTGGAGGTTTCCGGCCGCCAGGAGAAGGTGGATGCCCTGATTCGGACACTGGAGCCCCTGGGTATTAAGAAGGTAGCCCGCTCAGGCATCCTGGCCCTTTACCGTGAGCCCGAGTAAACTGATAAGTGTAAAGTGACCTAATCGGAGAAAAATTGTATGCGACAACTGACTATCCGGCGGCAGCCGACAACTGTTGGGATCCTTTTCATAATGGTAGCCGTTCTGGGCGGGTGTTCCAAAACCTACTATGATGCCATGGAAAAGGTCGGCATTCATAAGCGTGATATCCTGGTGGACCGGGTGGAGAGTGCCCGGGATGCCCAATCCGATGCGCAGCATCAGTTCAAATCGGCCCTGGAGCAGTTTGGCGCGGTGATCAAGATTGAGAACAGCGACCTCAAGCAGGCCTATGAAAAGCTGAAAACAGAATATGAAGAGAGCCGGGATGCCGCCGAAACGGTTTCGGCCCGGATTGAGAAAGTGGAATCGGTTGCCGAGGCTCTTTTTAAAGAGTGGGCGGATGAACTGAAGCTCTACAAGAGTGCGGATTTGCGCAAATCCAGTCAGCGCAAGCTGCGCGAGACGCAGTCCCGATACCGCCAGATGCTTACCAGCATGCACCGGGCGGAAAAAAGCATGGAACCCGTTTTGCGATCCTTCCAGGACAATGTCCTGTTTCTCAAACACAACCTTAATGCCCAGGCCATCGGCTCTTTACGGGCGGAGTTCTCAACGCTGCAGGGCGAGATTGACGGCCTGATCAAGAACATGAACGACGCGATTCAAACCTCTAATAAATTCATCGCCACGATCAAACCATAGCCGCCGGGGACCCCACCGGCAGTTACATATGGCTTGACTCGTCCTCGGATATTCCTTATGTTCCGCCTTTATGGCGTTTGCCCTAACAGTATATAAAACAACGGTAAACGAAGCGTCGGCCACGCCCGCACGGGAGGTATCCGCGGCAAGGTTTATACCCTGCAGCTGCCAGAGGAAATAAAATGGAAGTCAATGAAATTGAGTTGTTGAGTGTGGGGGTGGACGTCGGCAGTTCGACCAGCCACCTGGTTTTTTCCAAATTGCTGCTGAAAAAGGATGAGCGTTCCACTACTCGCCGATTCCTGATCGAAGGGCGCGAGGTTATTTATGAAGGGCGCATCATCGATACTCCCCTGCTGGGCGATGACACTATTGATATCGATACCTTAACCGGTTTTCTAAAAGAGGAGTATGCCCGGGCGGGGATTGACCCGGATGACATCCAGACGGGGGCAGTCATTATAACCGGGGAGACCGCCCGTAAGCACAACGCGGAGCAGATTGTGAATGTGCTTTCCAATGATGCCGGAAAATTTGTGGCGGCCACCGCCGGGCCGAACTTTGAAAGCGTGATCGCGGCCCTGGGATCCGGCGCCGCCCGCAGATCCCAGGGGACTTCCCGGACTGTCCTGTCGTGCGATATCGGGGGCGGCACGTCCAACAGCGCCATTTCCGTAAACGGTGAAATTGTATCGACAAGCTGTGTGGCGGTCGGTGGGCGGCTGCTGGCGGTCAAGCCGGACGGCAGGATCTGGCGGCTCGGTGAGCCCGCTAAAAAGGTGATGGGCACCCTTGGGATGCATTATAAAGCTGGGGACCAGATTCCCCCAGAGGCGGTTGATACCATTGCCAGCCGGTTGGCCGAGGTCCTTCTGGAAGTCATTACCCGGCCGGCTGGTTCCGACCTGGCCCGGATGTTAATGGTTACCGGGGACCTGGATTTTTCAAGAAAGATTGATGAGTACACGTTTTCAGGCGGAGTTGCCGAGTTGATTTACGGTGGAAATGGCCAGCACCACGACATCGGGCCATTGCTCGCCCGGAAGATCAACGGGTTGATTGCCGGGCTTCCATCACCGGTTGTGGAACCCGACAACAAGATCAGGGCCACGGTCATCGGCGCCGGCGCGCACACCCTGTCAATTTCGGGCTCTTCAGGGTTTATGGATGACAGCCTGACCTTTCCCATAAAGAACATACCGGTTCTGCGAGTGGATGTTGAACAGTCAAAATTGAGTGCCAGCCATGTGGTCAGCGAAATAAATGCGGCCTTTGACAGGTTCGACCTGACCGAAGGGGATGACACCGTCGCCCTCTATTTCAAAGATCCCATGCGGAACTCTTACCCCAAGCTGGAACTGTTTGCCAAATCCATAGAGGCCGCCCTCTGTCGTTCCATTGAAAACAAAATTCCCATCATCCTGATTTTCGGAGGGGACATTGCGTGCAGCGTGGGCAATGTCATCCGGCGGGAAACCGATTTGAAGTCCAACCTGCTGACCCTGGATGAACTTGAACTTAGAGAAGGTGATTGGATAGATATCGGCAAACCCCTGGTGGCCGATCAGGTGTTTCCAGTCACGGTGAAATCCCTGGTTTTTCATCGTTGATCGCATATTGTTTACGCCTGTCATTCTGAGGAGCAGAGCGACGCAGAATCTCGTCCCGCCATATAGCTCACCGGTCCCAGCCATCTTATAGCGCACCTTTCCCCCCATTGGACATCATCCGCAGGGTTTGGTATGGTGAAGATCAACGGAACCCAGCCTGCTTTACTTCAGGGATGCTCAATACCGGAAAGGGCAGCATGCCATACAGTCACCTTGCGACGGCAACCAACATCTTGTGGAAATTGCTGGAGGCCTACGGTCACTCCGCCGAAGATGTTTTCCAGGCGGCCGGGATTCCACGGGAGTTGTTGCAGCGGCCCGGGGCCCGGATACGCTACAAGGCCGTGAATCGGGCCTGGCAGATGGCCTCTGAACGCATCGACAATGAATGCTTTGGGCTGCAGGGCCCCAGGTTCTGGCACCCTTCCTACCTGTACGCCCTCGGTTACGCCTGGCTGGCCAGCCACTCGTTGCGGGAGTCCTTTCAACGCTTCATCCTTTACCTGGACATTCTCTCCGAGGGCAAAAGCATCCGCCTTCAGGAACGCCCGGGGCAGTTCAGGGTTTGTTTCGACCTGCAGGCGAACGGTCTGCGGGTATCCCCACAAATCGACTGCCTGCTGGCGGTTGTTTACCACATGTGCCGATTGAATTACGGTGAAGCGCTGGTGCCGCTCTCGGTCGATTTCCAGCACGCTCCACCGGCCTGTGAAGATGCGTATAGAGATTTTTTTAATACGCCGGTTGTTTTCGGGGCGGATCTGGACAGCATTACCTTTGCGCAGGATGTGATCGACCATCCCCTGCCGGGCACCAATCCCCATCTGGCCATGATACACGACAAGCTCAATGTGGACTACCTTGCCCGGCTCAGGAAGGGCGATCTGGTGCACCGGGTCAAAGCCGGTATCATCGATGCTTTCCCATCGGGGACGGTGGCCCACGAGAAAGTTGCGCAAAGTCTGGGGATGAGTGTTCGCAGCCTGCAGCGCAGGCTCAGTGAATCGGGAACCACATTCCGGGATCTGCTGGATACCTCTCGGCGTGAAATGGCGCTGGGCTATATTCGGGACCCGGGCGTTGAACTGGCCGAGGTGGCTTTTCTGCTGGGTTTTTCCGATCAGAGTGCTTTTTCACGGGCTTTTAAGCGCTGGACCGGCAATACGCCCAACGAAGTTCGCAAATCAAAGGTGCAATAGGAGGAATTATCATGCCACTGGGTCTCAACCGGAACCTGGTATATCTTTTTGCGGCGGCGACTGTCGCCGGGATCAGGAATCGCCTGCACGCGAAAAAGGCCGTCCGCGCCGGGAAATTAGACCTGGCGGGCCTGCTGGACGCCCTGGAAGCTTCTGAATCTGCACACACCCGACGGTTTTTGATGTACCTGCGTGGCAAAACCAGCGACACCGACACTTACTTGGAAGACTATCAGGCGAGTAAAATTAACGATATTGCGCCACGCTATGCGGATATGGCCGCGCAGTATGCACAGGACGGTCAGGCCGGCAAGGCTGAAAACTTAAATCAATTCAAAAGCGTGGTCACCGCCCAGGCCCAATTGCTGGCCCGCTATCGAAATCCAGACGAAGCCCTGCCAAAGGCTGTTTACACCTGCCGAATTTGTGGTTTTGTGACCACCGCCAAACAGGAGGCCAACTGCCCGGTCTGTAACGCGGTCAAAGAGAAGTTTGACCGCTTCGGACTCTCTCCGGCGGAAGGTGACGCTACTTCGCATTCCGGGTGACCTGATGCTATTATAAAAGCGGCCAGACCCAATTTACAGGCTCGGAGGCTGCTATGACAGATCCAGAGTGTCCGTCGAGGTGTTGAGCATTTCCTGCTGGAACGCATGGGTCTGCTTCAGTTGTTCGGCCAGGGCCTGTTGTTTCAATTTGATTCGTTTACGGGACTGGGCTTCGGATTCACGGGTGACGGAGAATAGCAAGCGAAGTTTTTTCCACATATCAAATTCCTAACTTCGCCCATTTGACGCTCGTTGCTGTAAGGCCTCATCCGATTGTCGGGGATCGGATTGCTCCTGGAGATACCAGGGAGCAGGAAAGCCGCCGGTTTGTTTCATTGCCACCGACGATACATCTGTATAGCACAATCGGCCTTTTTTTCAAACCCGGGTGGCAGGTTGAAGGTTATTTGTCGATCCTGGAGCAAAAAAGGGCTGCAGATTAGCTGCACGCCCTTTTTTGATTTCATGTTTACTCAATCCGTTTGACCCACTCTCAACCTGGTTTCGACTTACACGCCGTCACGCGGGTTTTACTTGCTTCCATAGCGCTGTCATAGCAGGCTTCCCGGACATCCCCTGGCTCAAATTCGGCATCGCATTTGGCCAGTTCAACACTTAAATGGGTTCTTTCTTTAACGCTGCAATGATGGTCGTCCGTGAGTGTATTATCTTTTCCCATGACTGTTACTCCCTTCGTTCAGTACGATAGCATTTCAGGTAGAGTTTTCCAGAGGCTGATGATCGCTTTTGCTCAGCGTGCCTTCATGATTTAAAATTAATTCCGGATGGGCCAATGTCAATATCAGGAGCCTGCCGAAAAACGTTTGAAAAACGCCCAGATGAGCCTGGCGGTGTCAAAATTATGTAGGGGATCTTCGGGCGGCAAGGCTGCCGTGAAGTAGGGGCCCGGCCATATATGTCCCCACTGCCTGTTTCAAAAACCAAATGTTGACGGCGGTATCTTGATAGGTGATTTTTCGTCTTGTTACGCATGTTTAGAAAAGTTTCAGAATACGTTTGCGATCGTATTTTCCCGCAGCGGTGACCGGCATTTTTTCGATTGCCCGGATGATGCGCGGCCGGGCATAGGGCGCAAGGTTGATACTGATTGTCCGGCTGATCCTGTCAACCTGTAAATCTGTTTCCAACAATGCCAGAATCTCATTGCCGCGGCCGGTTTCAGTTGGTCTTGAAAAAACCAGGACATCCCGGATGCCGGCTATTTTTAACAGTGTGGTTTTGACCTCTTCCAAATCCACCCGTTTCCCGCCGACTTTGATGACGCCATCAGTGCGCCCGAGCAAGGTGAAACGGCCGGATTCGCACGCGGCCACCCGGTCGGCCATCTCAAAATATCCGTGTTGATTGAGGGGTAGTTGCGGAGAGAGGAAACTCGAACGGACCCACAGCCGCTCATTTTTTATGCGCAGGTCAACACAGGCAAAGGGCGTGTGTCCGGTTTCGCCGGCTGCCAGACATTGAACGGCAATCCCTCCGGTTTCGGTTGACCCGTAGACGTCGTAGATGGGGACCCCGGTTTTCCGGGTAAACGTTTCCGCATCCGAAGCAAAAAGGGGGCTTGCGGAGGAAAAGGCCATGCGCAGCCGGGTTTTATGCGGGAGGTGATTGCGTATAGCCCGGTAGAGCGCGGGGACGGTCACGAGGACCGTAGCCTGGTTTTCTTCTATAGCGGTGATCATTTCACCCGGAAAAGAGGGCGTGGCCCTGATTATGCCCGCATTGGCCAGCAAAGGAACCAGGACCGAGTAGAGCAGTCCGTAAATGTGATAGGGCGGAGAGGTGGTCAGGATACGGTCGTCGGACGATATGGAAAATGCTTTTATCAGGTAGCCCGCTTCGCCAAGCAGGTTGCGGACTGTTTTAGTCCACAGCTGGGGGGTCCCCGTGGAGCCCCCTGTAAAAAGGTGTACCCAGGGTCTGTCCGGATCGATGGGGGGCTGTGGGGCTGGTATTGGGCTTTCCGGATCAAGTCGGGATATCTTGAGCGGGCGTGTGCCGGGTGGCAGTGGGTAGTCGGCGTCCACAACCGCCAGTTCGAAAGCGGTCAAACGATGCAGTTGACTCAGCACAGCTTTTGAATACGCATGCGGCATGACCAGGGATGGGCCCCCCTCCAGCGTTGCCAGCAGCGTGGCTGCTGCAAGGGTGCGATCCACGGTGCACAGGCAGATTGGGGGCGAAGTCCGGCTGGTCGCAACCGAAGCGTTCATGGTTGCCTTTAGGCGTCTTGACAGGGTGTAGAGGTCACCGTAACTGGTCCCCGGCAGGCTGAAGATCCGCTGCGCGGTGGCTGGACCCGCCACCAGTCGTGATGCAAGCTGGCTGATATTATTGGGGTGGTCAGATATCATGGATTTTGAACCGCCTGCATTACAGGGCGTTTGATTACGGTTTCCAGCGGTGCGACGGCCAGACCCTTTTTACCGAGGCCGACAATGATGCGCTCCACTTCAATGAGCCAGCGGCCCGGTTCCTGCCCCCTGGACGGCATCAGGTCATGCAGCACCAGGATGTCGTCAGGTCTGACGCGATCCAGGGTATACCGGGCCAGGTTTCGCAGGCGGCGGTTGCCCCCGTCAAAAGATCTGAACCTGAAATTGACCGCGTACATGCCGAGCCGCGCCAGCACCAGTCCCAGGCCGGGTGTTGTTATCCCCACGGGAGGGCGAAACGCTATGGGCACAACCCCCAGGTTTTTAAGAACAGCCTGGGTGCGGGTGATTTCAGTTTGAATGGCATCCGGGCCGCGCAACATGGTAAAGGTGCTGTGGTGGTAAGAGTGATTGCCGACGGTATGCCCATTATTGAGTATATCCGCTACTAATTCATGGTGTTCTGCCGCTTTTCGACCGGTTACAAAAAAAGTTGCCGGAAGATTGTTGCGTTTGAGAAGTGCCAGCAGAAGCGGGGTTGAACCGGGGTCGGGACCATCGTCAAAGGTCAGTGCCACGACCGGTTTCCCGGATGTCCCTTTACTGATCACCGGCAGAAAGAAACCCCCTGCAGGCAGAAAAGGGGCAACCAGGCAGGCGATCAGGAACATTGCCAGGGGAACTGTGGCCAGGTGAATATCGATGGCGCCCAGCAGGACCGCCGCGGCAAAAGCCGCACCGCCGAACCATTCGGCCGGGGCCGGTGAGCGGGGGGGTACAGTTGTGATCATCATATACGCACTTTCAACATTCTGGTTGCTTCGGCTGGGCGATGAACCAGTGCAGTTCTCCATGCCTTCCGGATGGCGAATGCTTTGCCAGGTTATATCCGGACACTGACAGGGTTGCGATCATCCGGTCCACACCCCGGTAATATGCGTGTGCCCGGCCAAGTCTCATCTTCAAATTTTCGAACCACCAGGCCCAGGGCCTGGGACGGACCGGCACCATGACAGAACGAACGATCAGGCGGCCGCCCGGAGCAAGCTTATTCCGGATATTCCTGAAAGTCTGGCCCAGCGCTTCATCATCCAGAAAGTGATTCATGTCGAGCATAACCGCCAGATCAGCTTTTCCCGGCGGGTTCGGTATCTGGGGCGCAGCCCCCTGGACGATACAGCCTTGAGCAGCCAGGGCAATGGCGGCCACGCGTACCCTGCCCGGGTCTGGTTCAATTCCAAAAACCCTGGCCGCCGGGTAGCGGCTCAAGAGCCAACTGGCCGGGACACCATAGCCGCATCCGACATCAATGATTGTACCAATGCCTCCGTGGGGCGGCAGCAATTGATCCAATTCAGAGAACATAGGGTCGCAGCGCAGCTTAAACCGGGCGAACATCCGGGGGTAGGCTTCCATATTCCGATAGCGTTGCGCTGGGTCTGTGATCGGTTCGGCCGCACTGGCGGCCGGGGTTTCAAATTTATTTTTTAACAGCGGCGGAAGGATAAAAAATGCGCCCAGCAAGCAATAGCCAATTCCTAGAAAGGAGACGATACCGGCACTTTTGAGTGTATTGTGTTCGGCGCCGCACATGACTGCGAATCCCACCAGGGTTGAGGCGGCGGCCATGAAGATGGCCATCCGGGTAAGCCCGAAGAGGGGGTGCCCGAAATGCTGGTAGCGCTGGTAGGCCCGCACCATGAAAAGCGAATAGTCAACGCCCATGCCGAATATGATGATGGCGAGCATCAGGGCCGGTATGTCCAGCGGCCTTTCAAGCAGCCCCATGGTTCCCAGGGTACAGCTGAAGGAAAAAAGCAGGGGTAGCAGTGCGATCAGAGTCAGCCCAAGATCGGCGAAAAAAATAAGCAGCAACCCAACAACACTGATTCCGATTATCAGCAGCATTTTTACAAAGATGCTGAAAAGCAGGTCACCCAGTCGCTTGGAGAATAGAGCCGGGTCGAAAACTTTAGCGACGGCATCAATCCGGGCGCGAAACTGCTCACTTTCATACCTTTTCAGGGGCGTGATGCCCGCTACCTGCCTGAATTTACCGGAAGCCGGGTCATGGCTGATACCGAGCAGGGGATAAAGATTCTCAGGAATGCGGCCGGGTACCCTGGCTGCCCCGTTTGAGCGCGTCATTTGGATAAACCGGTCAAAGGCGTTGTGGGCAAAGCCAAGCCGGGCGCCTTCAATAGTGAGGCTTTCATGCATCGCTGCTACCCGGCGGTCGGTCCAGAACTGTTGCCAGGCGATCAGGTTGTCACCGGCCCGTCGGTTGCCTGGAAAGAACCGGGAGGGTGTGGTGCCGCCGGCCAGATGACCGGCCGATTCTTCTTTTTCCAGCAGGTCGAGCAGGCGGTCGTTTTTCTGCTGAAGACCGGCCGGGTCTTGGGCTTCTACCAGCAGGTAGATCTTGTTGAAGATATTTCCCCAGACATCCTGCATGAGGGTTTCAGCAGCCCGCGTGTCGCTGCTGATGCTGTTCATTGCACTCAGGTCGGTATTAAAGCGCAGGTTGCTGAAGAAAGACATGCCCACAGCCAGAGCGATGGCCGCGACTGCAGCCGGTTTTCCGAATGAAGCGCAGCGGTCCACTACCCGGGTTAACAATCGCGGTCTGGCCGTCGCACCATGGAGTGCGGGAAACAGGCGGGGGAACACCGTGTGGACAAATAAAAAGGAGAACCCGATCCCCAGAGCGGTAAACAGTCCCAGTTGTTTAAACACCGGGAAACCGCTTATGCTTAACATTGCAAAAGCACCCACAGAGGTCAGGGCGGCCAGTAGTCCGATAGCCCAGATCTCCCGGGAGGCGGCTTTTCCACCGGTCTGTCCCGCAGAGTCGACAAACAGGAGATAGGCAATTCCGTGGTCTACAGTTATGGAGATAATCGCGCCTCCAAAGCCAATGACCAGGATGGAGATGTGATCGTTAAAGAGGGTGTAAACAAAGAACGCAAGGATGGTCCCGGCCAGTGCTGGTATCAGCGCCATCAGCCCGATAAGAGGCCGCACAAATGCCAGCAGAAGGAGTAACGCTATGCCGGCAGTCGCGCCGATGATGGCCCGGCTCACATCTTTGCGGATAATGTTTTCGTTATCCAGGGCGGCCCGGTAGGCACCCACCGGAGTCAGGGTCACCGGAATGTCGGTGAGATTGAGACGATCTGAAAGATCGTCGATCAGGGCGGTTATCCTGGCGGCGTATTTTGTGTCCGTTCCGGAGTGCCGGGGGGTTGCCAGAATCAGGATATGTTGTTCATCCGCGGATAGAAGCCGACCTTTGTGGATGCGGCCGGTTGTCTCAGGGATCAGCCGGGACAGGTGGGACAGGACCAGGTCTCTTAACCCCAGTGGGTCCAGACCGATCAGTCTGGCCTGCCCGATACCGTCCATGCCATAAAGCGTGTTTACAGTCTTTTCCAGTTGCGCGCGGATACTTTCAGGGGTCAAGCGGGGCGCCACCGCACGCGTCAGGTCCTCGGATGAAAACAGCAGGGGCAGCTGATCCGCGACCATAAAAACGAGTTCGGCAATCCCGTTGTGGGTGTCGTCAAAGCCGACTTGCGCAAACAGGTCGCTTTTACCGAGTGCTTGTTCAACCTGCTGGGCAATGGCCACCAGGCGGTCAGGGTTTTTCTCCCCGATACCGACATCGATGGCAATGCGGTCTTTCACCGGGTGGTGCTTAAAGATATAGGCGGCATCTGCAATCACCGGGTCGCCGGTTGGCAGGGAGTTCACAATATCCGTATCAATGGTAATGCGTGCAAACCCGATGGCAAACAGGGCCGCAGCAGCCAGAAGAATAGCGGCCATCCAGGGCAGGCTTATGGTCTTTTTAGAAGGTGTCATGGTAATTATGGTACCCATCTTACTGTAGCAAGCCATACTAAGATGACTATTAAAAACAGGTGCAGGGCAATGACCGCCTTGCGGTGGCGATGATAGTGCGCATTCATTTTCTGGATGAATTTGAGCCCCCCGAACAGGCGCCGCAATATTTCAAGTCCCTTATGGTTGTCATTATCCGAAACAGCATTGCTTTGAAAAGCGAAAGCCGGGTAAACTGCGAATTTATCCTCTTTCAGATCGGCTAGAAAACTGTCAAAAGGGACCCGGCGCCATCCTTCACCGACCAGTTCCGCGGCCAGGGAGCGCTTCAAAACATACGCATGCGCCAGACTGCGGTATTTTACTCTCAGGATGCCGGGGTTGTTTGTAGACCAGCTTTTTGAAACCAGGCAGCCCAGAAAGAGAAGCCGGCAGTCGTCATTTGCAACCAGGGCATCAACGCAGGCCTTGAGTTTTACTGGACTGAAGCCTTCAAACACGACATCATCCTCGAAAATCAGGATATGCCGGGCATCAGCAGAGAGCCCTTTTTTTATGGCGGCCATATGGGATTCGTAGATTCCCTGCTCATTGTCGGCTGGATGTTTATCAACGATGATAAATTCAACCTTTTCGAGCAGACCGACCTTTTCAAACTGCCGCCGGGCGTTCGCGCGTCGATCAGGCCGGTTGGAAAGCGAAAGGCAATAAACCTTGTCGAAAAAATGCCAGCCGTCGGTTTGTGTTTCTGATTTGGGATTTGCCGCCATCAAGTTTGTCTCTATCCAAGCTGTAAATTCAAAGTTATCTCAAGCCCCAGGCAATCTAAAGCTAAGAAATTATGTAAATTTATGGCCCTGACCCGGCAAAGAATTCCTTGATTGCCGGACCAGGAATGATTATATGGGTGCAGCCTATGACTTTACGCCAGACACCAATCAAGAAACTGCTGACATACCTGTCCGGGAAACGCTTTGTCCGCGCGGCCATCGCGGACAAGGCGGATTTGAGTGCTTTCAACGGTCCGCCGTCCCTGAAAGTGGTTGCCGGTGTGGGCGCTATCCTCTTCAGTTATGTCATCGGGTGGCCGATGGTGACGTTTCTCGGCGTCGTTGCTGTTTACTTTGAAGAACCTCTGATCGCCGCCATCGGAGGCCCTCTTGTTTATGGGCTCTCACACCTGGTATTTTTGCTCGGTATGTATCTGGCCGGAGCCGAATATACCTGGATCCTGCTGCGCTGGGCAACCCGGGCAGTCATGCTGAAACTGCTGCGGAAATATTCTCTGCCACTGCCTTAGGATCGCGCACCTGTTTCGCCGGTATCTGTTTCATGCGGCTCCAGGGTAAACAGTGTGAACAGGTGACCGTCAACCGTATCATGGGTTACCGTAAAGGCACCCCGGTCCATCACCTGCAACCGGCTTTCATGTCGGCCAATGGCTGTCAGCTGTACCCGGTCCCACGCGTGCGCGAGCGGTATATCCAGCGCCTTGGCGACTGCCTCCTTAGCCGACCATATTCTTACCGCCACCTCAATTTCATCTGCCGCAAAATGGTTTGTCAGCCTTTCCTCGGCCGGGTGCATGAAGAGGTTCCTGTTTTTCAGCGCCTTGGCCGTGATTTGTTCGACGTCTATGCCCACCGGATGTTCAGCGGTCACGGCAACTGCAAATCGATTGTCGTGGGAGGCCGAGCAATACGGCTGACGCGATCCACCAGCTACCGGACAAAGGGGCTTGGTTGAATTGGGCCGGACAGTATTGATATCGCCGGGTAAAATGGGTTGATCAGTCACGGAAAGCTCCCGGCTGAGCCTTTTCAGGGCGAGGTGTGCGGCCAGAAAGCTGTTTTTACGAGTGGGAGCCATGGGGGCAGCTCTCTGTTTTTCATCTTTGCTGAGGGTTTCATCGGCAAAAGGGGCTACACTGCGGCGTTCAATAATTGCCGGCTTTGTTCCGCGACGCAAGATGTTGGTGAGCAGGTTCTCACCCTGTTTCTGTTTGATCCAATCCGGGGGAGTCGTATGTCCGCCACTGATATCGCGCATTTTTACCCCTGTCGCGATCTCGCGGCATTTTCCCTGCAGGTCGAAAATAAAGATATTGAATGCCAGTGTTTCACCTTCTCCACGGATCGGCATAATCCTGGCAATGTAGGTTTCATCCAGGTTTGTGGGATGTACGACTTTTCTGTGCTCAACAGCCACCGGGAAGGCCACTACATTTCTAGCGTACTGGGCCCAGGCGCAGGCTGCGTGGAAAGCAGCATCCAGCGGGTAGGGGGAGCCCAGGACAAGATGTTTTCTCCCATCCGGCTGCCGGGGTGAGCCTACCCAGGCAAGGGCGCTGTCTTTGGACAGAAACAAGGTTTTTACGATATTGCGATAAGCCTTGCCAAAGGGCACAAGCTCTGTGTAAAGCGCTTCGGGTTCAACCGTCCGACAGATTCCTTCGGGGGCTGCCGCCAGGTCCAGGGGGAGGGACAACGCCGGTTTACCGGACGGGTTGAAGGTCATGGCGGCGTGAACCCGGGTTCTTGTGATGGCTGCTCTGGGAGCCCGTTTTTTTGTTTGCAGAGTTGCCCTGACGCTGCCGTCGGCCTGTCTGTCGAGGCGCTTGCTGGCCGGGGTGCTGTTTGCCCGGGGATCCAGAAAAAGAAATTTTTCAAAGACGGCCCTGGTGATATCGGTCACAGCTGTACCGGACGCCGCCGCTGCCACGGCTGCCGCAAGGTTTTCCATGGCTTCCACCGCCGGCAGCACGGGTTTGCCGCTGACACGGTGGTCTTTCACAAAAGGTGGGTGCACTATATTTTCGACACTGTTGTCAGATCTCACTATGTGGGGAAAACTTTCCATAAGTGGGCCGTTTTTTTATCCACTTCCACCGGCGTGGCGGATGCGTTTATGGCGCAGTGGCGGGTGAATCCCTTGCAGACGATATCACCGGTCTCTTTGTGCGTGATAACATAATCAAATTGAAGGCGGACTCTTTCCAGTCGGGAAGGCCGAGTGTGGATTACCATGGCATCATCATAATAGAGCGGGCGGTAGTAATCCAGATCGATTTTTATGATGGGGTAGACGTAGCCGCTTTCTTCAATCTGCTTATAGGTGTAGGCCGCGTCGCGCATCAAAGATGCCCGTCCTTGTTCGAAATACCGCAGATAATTGGCGTGATACACAACCTGGGAACGATCGGTATCCGCGTACAGGGTGCGGAGTTCACAGCGATGCCAGACGATTCCGCTGGTTTTATCTCTGACGTAATTCGGGTCCTGTTCATAGTTTTCAGGAACAAAGGGTTTGGGTTTCACATCAGGCTCCTTTAAAGACGATACAGCAGTTGGTGCCGCCGAAACCAAAGGCATTAGAGAGGAACAGTTCATACGCTTGCCGACGGGCCGTGTGCGGCACCACATCGATATCGGCAAATTCGGGATCAGGGATATGGTTTACCGTTGGTAAAATGATACCCCGGTGGAGTCCTTCGATGCCCAGGACCGCCTCTATGGCCGCACAAGCACCGAGGGCGTGGCCTATCTGGGATTTGTTCGAGGAGACGGGGATGTTTGCGAGGGCGTTCCCGAATACCTCGCGCAGGCATTCGACTTCAGTCGCATCACCCTTGAAAGTCGATGTCCCGTGAGCGTTGATATAGTCGATATCCGTCGGTTTTAGACCCGCATCCTCAATGGCCTGGCCAATGGCCCGTACAATGGTCTTTCGGTTGGGGAGGGTAAAGTGGTGAGCATCAGACGACCAGCCAATTCCCGCCACTTCGGCCAGCGGGGTCAAACCAAGGCTTTGGGCAGCGGGCTCGGAGGCCAGGACCAGGACTGCCCCGCCCTCGGCCAGCACGATGCCCCGCCGATCGATACTGAAAGGGCGGCTGGCCTGGCCGGGATCATTGAAAGCCCTGTCATTGGGTCCAATTTTTATGGTGGCCCACATGTTGGCAAAGCCCTGGATGATTTCTGGTACCAGACAGGTTTCTGCGCCCCCGACCAGGGCGTATTCACAATCCCCGTCTCGGATCATGCGCGCGGCCGCAGCGATGGCATAGTTGCCGGAGGCACAGGCGCCCTGGGGAGAAACAATTGGACCCGTGAAGCCCAGGAGCATCCCGGCTTTCCCGGCCGGCAGATTGGCACACAGATTGGGGAGCAGGTAGGGACTGACTTTGGTGGGACCCAGGTTGACATAGTTGTCCATGGCCACGCGGTAGGCATCGGTACCATTCAACGCGGACCCGATCAGGCAGGCGGTTTGCGGCCCGGTTTCAGCGTCCATCACCAGACCGGCGTTTTCCAGTGCCCGTTTGCAGAGAACCATGGTCAGAAAGACGTAATCTGCATTCCAGTTGGCGGCATCCTTGCGATCGATGAAATCCAGTTCACGTGGATTCCAATCCGGGATTTCTCCAACCACGTTACTGCGGGAGCTGGTCTGGCAGCGGGTGACTTTCCTAAAGCCCGTCTCACCGCTTACGGCTCTGTTCCAGGTTGCAGCCAGGGTATTGCCAAGGGCGGTGGCGATTTCGTAACCCACCACAAACACCCGTCTGTTTTGAGGTGCTTTCATAATGTGTCTATTAGTCGGAACACTGCGCACGAATTGCATCCGCCGAATCCAAATGCGTTCTTGAGGGCATATTCCTGATTGACCCGGACGGCCTGATCCGTAACGCAATCCAGTTTCAAGTCCGGGTCCGGTCGGTAGTTAATTGTCGGCGGCAGGGCTCCGGTCTGCATTCCTTTTATGGTAAAGATCGTTTCAATGGCACTGGAGGCGCCCATGGCATGCCCGATCAGCGACTTGTTCGCCGTGACCGGCGGAATCCTCCGGCCAAAGATCGCCTGGAGGGCCCGGCTCTCTATCTTATCGCCAATCCGGGTGGCGGCGGCATGGGCGTTCACCGCATCTATTTCTGCCGGAGAGATGCCGGCAGCGGCGATGCTTTCGGCCATGCAGCGCTGAACCGTCTCTTTGTTCGGTGCGACAAAATGATGGGCATCCGAAGTCATGGACCAGCCGGCCAGCTCTGTTTTGGCCTTGAGCCCATGGGCCCGGGCAAAGGCCCGTGTGGCCAGGATCAGGCAGCCGGCGCCTTCTGAAATAACGAAACCCCGGCGATGGGCTGAAAACGGGCGGCTGGCTGCTTCCGGGGGGCCGTGCGCGTCACCTTCTTTGGGCAGATAGGTTCCGTTCATGGTTGCAAACCCCGCGACAATGGGTTCCACCAGGGCAAAATCGACAGCGCCGCAGATGGCGACATCCGCCTGGCCCTGTTCCAGTAACAGGGCACCCATGATCATCGAGGTCAGGCCTGTGGCGCAGGCTGTTATCGTCGCGCTGATGGGGCCGGTGGCCCCGGTAAGAATAGACACCTTACCGCCCACCATATTTATGCAGGCATTGGGATTGACAAAGGGATTAGGCAGCTTGGCATCCTGTATCAGGCGACGATCCGCCGCCAGGAGGGCATCAAGGCCGCCGATTGCCGAGCTGTATGTGACCGCCACCCGGGAAGCAATCGCGGGGGTGATTTCCAGGCCGCTGTTTTCCAGGGCCCGGTGTACGGTCAGCAGGGCGTACTTGAAAATCGGAGAGGTCCATTTTACCTGTTCCCTGGGTTTCAGGAACGGGAAAGGCAGGTGGTCAATGGAAGTTGCCTGCCCGGCGATTTTGACCGGGAAATCATCCGGCATTTGAAAACGGGTCAGAGGGGCAATACCGCTTCTCCCGGCGAGTGCGGCCTGCCATTGCTCAGCGAGGTCAATCCCCAGGGGCGAAACCGCATCAAATCCGAGAATCACCGGCCCGGATCCAGACGCACATTTTTTACCCGATTTTTTCATCCTGATCACTTTAAAGCATTTTACATCATTGCCGGGGCCATTGAAGCTACCATGGAATGAACTGATATAATTTGGCAAACATTTCGTATATTTCGACCCAGTTTTGTAGATCTTCGGTACTGCGCATATGCGCCCGTTTATTCACCATCACCCAACTCATGTGGGCGGCGCCGTCTTTACAGGTGCTGCAGTCTCTTGTTTCCGAGGTGCAGCAGCGGTGCATGGTTTTCAGGTCGGATGCCCAGCGGATAAAGTTGGTCAGTCTTTTCGGTTGCGGATTGCGCGTGTCCCGGGTAACGGTGACCGACGGGCACTCCATCCAGCCAAAGGGGCGGCCAAGCATATTTCCGGTGGTAATGATTTCATGGTAGTATTTAGACGATATCATCGTGGCCGGGTAAGCATCCAGCATATCGTCCATTTCACTGCGGATATCCATCAGCTCTTCGGGCTTCCAGTGAAAGCCGTCCACGCCTTCATCATTGGAAAGCAACTGCAGATGCACTTTCAGGCCGCAGTCTTGAATTTTCTGGATGACCCGGTGGGTCTTTCCCAGCTGTTTGGGTGTCAGGGTGTACAGGTAATAGGTATAGGGGTCTCCAGCGTAGTTTTTACTGGAGATTGAAAACGCATCTTTTCCGCGCAAAAGCTTTTCATCTTCCTCATCCCCCCACAGGGAAATGCCGATCATCATGTCCGGGAAACGGTCCCGGGGGATTTTAATGATGCCATTCGTGGCACAGAAGGTCGGCAGTTTTTGGTAGAAGGCTTCCACGCGGTCAAGGCATAGCGTGGGCTCGCCGCCGATCAGGATGGCAAGGTTGACCCCCCGGTTCATTTCACTTGCAATGAACGCTTCCCACCGGTTGATGTCGTTTTCTTCGCGGGCCGCTTCGTGCTCGCCGGAAGAGAAGAAAAAGCAGCCTTTGCAACGCAGGTTGCAGCGGTTGGTAACGTCGTATATGGAGCTTCTGATGTTCAGTTTCGATATTTTTTTATAGCGTTGATACCACTGCTCATCCAGAAGGGTGCTGACTGTTTTCATGTACAAACTCCCTATAATGCATTCAGGCTTAACGGTTGCGGCAACCGGATCTTCTCAGGGGGGAACTGAAAGCCTGCCTGAAGTAACGAAATCCAGGTCGTTATCATGTTCGCCGCAGCTGGAATCCGGGTGGGGGCACCAGTTGGCTGCTCAGGTTTTCACCTTTTGGATAGTCCATTATCCAGACCGCCAGATAGGTGTCTACATAGTCAAGCCAGGCACTAAACTGTTCCGGGCTGACCGCATGCCGGAACAGTCGGGCCGTGACCACCGCGCTGCCGGCCGCGTAGTGACGGCAGTCCGGGCAATCCGTATCCGGGACGCAACAGGCCGCTTTGCGGTCCCAGGTGAGATCGGTACGGTATTGGCGGAAGGATTTGCCCAGGCCGACATTTTTTGTCGGATTCCGGCGGGGATAGGTGCACCCAAAAAGGTCATGCAGTCCCAGTTCGTGGGTATGCGCCACGGCATTGTAGTTTGAAAAAAGCACCTGTTCCGGGTAACGGCTGAGAAGCTTGATCATCATCCGACCGGTTTTTAACAGTGATTGCGGCGTGTGCCTCAGGTTTCCGGTATAGCCTACCGGGGCGGAAAAAATATTAAAAGAGATCCGGCCTTTTTGAGCGGCTATAGTCGCCGCCACCGTTTCAGCCTCTTCGATATTGTGAGGTGTGAAAGTATAGATGAAAACTGCCCGGGGGTCAGCAGCGTAATTTTCCAGCTGGCGGGCAAGCATGTTTTTGGCATTGCGTATTTTTAAACTGGTTGCATCAGTGCCCCACACCGAGATGTGGATTTTATAGTTGATATTTGCGGGTATGAATTTCAATCCATTGGTGGCAATGGCACCGATGGGAATTTCCCGGCAACAGGCAGCGCAAAGGTCCGGCACGAGCGATGGTTCTGCACCGGCCAGGACCGCAAAGGTGATGCCCCGTGCCTTCTCCTGGCGCATAAGCGTCTGCCATGCGTTTACATCTCCCTCATCGTGGGTGTACTGCTTTTCACCTTCGAAATAGTAGCAGCCGTTACACCTGATATTACAGCGGCTGGTCATGTCATAGGTGGACTCGCGCAGGAAAAAAAACTTGCGGACCTTTTCCCAGCGGGCATGTACAGCCGGATCGGCAATGATATCAGAGAATTTACACTGTTCCGGGGCGTGATTCTCAGTTCCGTTTTTGTCCGTTTGCATCATGATACCGTCTCGTTACCGGTTCTCAAGTTTTTTTCCGATGTATTCGGCTATTAACCGAATACTGGTAAGCTTGGGGTAATCATCCTCATCGATCCTCACGGAATATTCATCCCGCAGGACCAGGGCCACGGTGGCCAGGTCCATGCTGTCAATCCCTACTTCGTCAACCAGGTCGATGTCCGGGTCAAATGTATCCGCGGTCACATCTTCCAGTTTAAGTTCATCAATCATGATCTGCGCGATGTGCAGGGTGATTTTTGCAATATCAGACGCCATTCACTCTTTCTCCTTTTCAAATCCTACTTTTAAAAAACCGCTGCAAGCCAACTCAGTCGCACAGGTTAGCCGGAATCGGTGCGGGCCGATAGCATCATCACCGATGGTGATGGTGACGTCAAGCCTGTCGCGCGGATCGATCTTGCGTTTAAACCGGACCCGACTGACCTCTTTAACCGCCAGGTCGTCTCCCAGGGCCCGGCGTAATAAATCATGCACCGCGGCAATCTGGGCAATTCCCGGCAGGATTGGTTCCTGGGGGAAGTGGCCGTCAAACCAGGGAGATTCAGCCGGGAACGCAACCATGGTGGTGATTTGATTGCCGGATACCCTTTTAAAACGATCTGCCCTATACCATATTTCCATGTTTCCTGCCAGTTTTTCAGCGGATCAGGTATTCCCACAAGGGGCCGCTATAACCCTTTTGATACATTCGGGATACGATACTGCGGGTTTCGTCGCCGCCCGCGCCTATTATCCAGTTGTCCCGCTGCGTAGCCTCTTCCCGGACCCGAGCCAGGATATGCTGTTCACTGATGTCGGCTGATTTGTAGAATAGCGGGTCTATTAAATCACTTGATTTGATAACCTGACCTTCCGCCACAGACAACGAAAACAGTGGTGTTCCCGGGTAGATGCGCATGCCGCAGAAGATGAACAGAACCGATTTTTGCAGCTTGTGCATTCGGGCCAGTGTCTCTTCGAGTGTGTCCCTTGTCTCCCCCGGGCCGCCGAACAGAAAGTAATGGGCGACATGTAAGCCCGCCGTGACTGCCTGCCGATGCGCCGCGAAGACCTGGTCGGCATCAAAGGGCTTTCCATAAGCGCTGAGTACGGGACCGGAAAGGGCATCGGTTCCAAATTCCACATGGGTCAACCCGGCGGCGGCCATCTGCCGGTAGTAGTTGTCCGGAGGTTTAAGGGGGGTGAAAAAAGCCCCCCAGGGGATGGACAGGCCTCTATTTTTGAAGGCTTGTGCGACAGCCAGGCTGTGATTCACATCTGCGTTGAAGGCCGAATCGGTGATGAAAAGATACCGGGCCCCCGCCTTTTCCAGTGATATCGCGGTCCGGGCAATTTCCACCGGTGGAATCAGGCGCAGCCTGCGCCCCTCGATGGCCGGATAGGTGCAGTATACGCAGCGAAAGGGGCAGCCCCGCTTGGTCTGCAAATTAAGCATGCCCCCGTTCTTGAGGTAATACCCCAGGTGAGGTTGCTTCGCAACCGCGCTCCTCTTGAAAGGCCGGTTCCAGGGCGATGTTGGGTGTTCTTTTTTATCGGGCGCAATAATACCCGGAAGATCCGCGGGGTCCCGGCCCGCCGCAAGCGATTCCAGCAGCAGGGCAAGCCGCTCACCTTCCCCGATGACCCCGTAATCTGCCCCCAGGCGTTCAAGGATCCGGTCCGGGAAAATGGTAAATCCGCTGCCGCCCAGGACAACTCTGGCATCGGAATGTTCACGGAGAATCCGGACCAGGTCAACATATTCACCCACAAAACCCCGGGGGTCGGTGGTGTCCGTGTTATCAATATTCCGCAGGGATATGCCGATTACCCGGGGCGCATAGGTTGTGAGCAGATCGACCAGTTTTCCGTTGCCGGAAAGGGTGTTCAGGTCGATGGTTTTAACCTCGTGCGAACCGCTGATGGCACCGGCCACGTAGTCCAGGCCAACCGGGTAGACCGGGTAGGGCTCCTGAAGCCGATTTGCCGATATCAAAAGGACCTTCATTGCGACATCACTTCCATGGCGGTTATAAATTTCCCCAGGCCCAGGATAAGGACCCCTTTCTTTCCCGTTTGGCAGTTGTAGCCGGTGCAAAGATTCGCGGGGACGGTTCCCCGCTGGATGCATTCCGCAGCGATAACCGCTGCCACTGCGGATGCGGATTGAAATTCCCCGATCAGGGCTCGATAATCGACCACCGGCCCGCAGAAACCAGCCTGGCCTAAAAAAGCGACCAATTGCGCTTCTGCCTGACGCCGATAAGCCGCCGGCATACCGGCCATAATCAGCGCGTACCGCTCCTGTGCCGGTTGTTCGCGGTCAATGGTGTTTACTAGGGTGGCCATGCTGGCCGTGGCTTTTGAGGGTGCCGGCGCATAATATGTCAGGGCGATGGAAGGGCCGGTTGCCCCGGCGTCATTCGAGAGCCACAGAGCCCCGCCGCCATCTGCAAGCGGTTCATCCCGACCGGTGGACGGATCAAAAAGCGTGCTCAACCGGTTGTGCCCTTCATCTGCGCCCAGGACCAGGGCCGCTGAGCCGGCGCCAGTTAAGAGTCCGGCCGCGCTCAGAGCCTGCTCAAATGAACTGTCTTCCCCCGAAAGGGTGAGATTGGCCCCTGTAGATTCAAAATGCATGGCGATCTGCCCGGCCGCGGCGTTGTGGACGGAGCCCACAAAATCCGTGGGACTGGCGAAGCGTTCATGAGTGCTAAAGAGCCGGTCCAGGAAATCACCGGTCTCTGACAGGCAACCAAGTCCGGTCCCGAAAAAGATGCCATCCGGTTTGGCCTGGCCGCCCACATGCTTGCGGGCAGTGTCGGCCAGGCTCAGCGCCATGACCGGGAGTCGTTTCAGGCGGCGAATGAGGGCTGGCGGGAGTTTTTGGGCAAGGTCTTGTGTGTCAAAGCACCCCCGGCAGGATTGCGCTTTCGTTAGGCTGTCCATTGTGTCTTGCAGATCACCCGCGCCGGTAATGGCAGACCAGCCAGAGATCGTCATTACCGGAAGGGCAGCGCTTTTTCTACTGGTGCCGGCGGCCTGCGGGGTCCCGATGATAAGGGCGGCATTGTTTCCACCGAAGCCGAATGAATTTGAAAGCACAGTTTGGATGGGTTGCTGCTGGGGCTGCAGGCACGGCATAAGGTCAAGGGCTTTGTCCGGGGTTTTACACCCGGTGTTGCCCGGCAGGATTTGGTTGTTGATACAGAGCGTGGCAACCACTGCCTCAAGCGCACCGGCGGCAGCCAGGGTATGCCCGGTGGCACCTTTGATGGAGGAATGGGGCGGAACATTTTTTCCGAAAAGGGTTTTCACCGCTCGTGCCTCGGCCAGGTCATTATCGATTGTTCCGGTACCGTGGAGGCTGATGTAATCGATTTGATCTTTTTCAAGCCCGGCATCGCGCAGGGCCGCCTGCATGGCTGCCAGGGCACCCATGCCCTCCGGGTGGGGCCTGGCCGGGTGATACGCATCGCATGACAGGCCTGCCCCGAGAATGCCGACACCCGGTTGGCCGGTTTTGCTGGATTCCAGTAGCAACATGGCGGCGCCTTCTGCCACGGACATTCCCCGGCGGTTTTGATCCAGAGGTCTGGCCCCGGCGGGGTCCAGCAACTGGAGGGATTTGAAACCGTAATAAATCAGCCGGCAGAGGGCATCCGTGCCACCGGCCAGGACTCTTTGCGCCTGCCCCGCACGGATCATTTCGAGTGCCAATTTTATGGCCACCGCCCCTGATGAGCAGGCTGTGGAGACGGTCAGCAGGGGACCTGTGCACTGGAAGCGGTCGGCGAGGTCCTCGGCCACAGATGAGAGGCTGTGGCGGGGGAGCGGGCCGACCAAAGCACTATTTGTCAGCAGGCAGGTTTCGGTAAGATCCATGCCCCCGGTGGTTACCCCTATGACAATGGCATCGGGTGGGGCGGTACTTTTGCCCAGGGCCTGGTCGGCCGCTGCCCGGGCGAGTTGATGGGCTCGGGGCAAAGCATCTGAATGATTTTTAAGGGGTACGCTGCCTACGGGCAGGGCGTTGTGAGACGGTGTGGGGAAGTGGCTCAAAGGGGCCAGTCCACTCCTTCCGGCTGCCAGGCTTTCAAGGGTAGTGGCCCTGTCCGTACCAGCGGCGGACACAATTCCCATACCGGTAATGCGGGCGCTGGCAGGGCTCAATTGGGTCGCCCCGCTGAATGGTTGTGAATATACTCGGCCAGTGTGTTCAGGGAGGCAAACACCTGTGCTCCCAGTTCCTTATTGTCAATCACAATTCCATAATCCTGTTCGATCAGCATGACCATTTCAAGGACATCAATGGAGTCGATGCCCAGCCTGCCGCCCACAAGCTGCTCGTTCGGATCGATCTCTTCCGGGTCTATATCCTGCAAATTCAATACATCCACGATTTTGAATCTGAGTTCATTCTGCAGTTTTTCCATATCGTTGTACCCTTTACAGCACTGGTTAATTATAGTAACTATTACGCTTAAAAATTTATCATTCTATAGGTGAATCAGCCTGTTTTCAATGTTTTTTTGATTTGAATTCTGACGGTGGGAAAAGTGATGGCGGATGCGCATACCCTGTCCATTGAGGAGTTGTTGCCGCATCGGGGCCGGATGAAACTGGTGGACGAGATTATCGAACTCAACGATGATTTCGCGGTTACCGGGGCCACCGCCACCCACAAGTGGCCGTTGTTTGACGGCCGGGCCATCAGTCCGCTGGTGCTGATCGAGCTCGTGGCCCAGACTGCGGGGATCAAAAACGGGATGGACCGCATACGCATCCAGGGTGCCGACGTGGATAAACGCGGGTGGCTGGTGGGTATCAAGCAGGCCCGGTTTATGGTGGCTGAAATCTTCCCGGGAGACTGCGTTATCACCCGGGCCTGGAACGCGTATCAGCTGGAGACTTATTTTAACATTGAGGGGGAAGCGGTGATCGGTTCACGGCTGGTTGCGCGGGTTTCCCTGCAGGCGGTGCAAGCTGACAGCATGGCAAAGGGGTAACGGAATTGGAAAATGAATTCACAGGGCAAACGGCTCTGGTCACGGGCGGCAGCAAGGGGATTGGCCAGGCCATCTGCGTCGAACTGGCCCGTTGCGGCTGTCGCGTGATTATCAACTACCGGTCGGATGAAATGGGTGCCGCCCAGACGCTTGCCAGGGTTAAAGCGTCCGGCGCCGATGGCGCTGCCGTGCAATTTGACGTGACGAACGCGGGTGCAACCCAGCAGGCTCTGGAGGGATTTTTCAGTGATTACGGTGCTATTGATATCCTGGTCAACAACGCCGGTATTAATGCCGACGGCCTTTTTATCATGATGTCGCGCGATAAATGGCGGCGGGTGATCGAAACAACCCTTGACGGGTTTTATAACGTGACCAAACCGGTGGTTGAAAAGATGGTCCGGCGGAAAAAGGGCAGCGTGGTGTCTATTTCGTCGGTAGCCGGGGTCATGGGCAACCGGGGCCAGGCCAATTACGCGGCGGCCAAGGCCGGCCTGATCGGGGCCAGCCGGTCCCTGGCGGCGGAAGTGGCCCGGCTGGGTATCCGCGTGAACGTGGTGGCGCCCGGCCTGATTGAAACCGAAATGATAGGGGGCGCACCCGTGGCCAACATCAAGCAGATGATTCCCATGGCCCGGATCGGACGGCCGGAAGAGGTGGCCAGCGTGGTGCGGTTTTTGTGTAGTGATGATGCGTCGTATGTAACCGGCCAGGTAATATCCATAAATGGAGGCATGTGCTGACTACGAAAAGATGGCTTAACCGCTGGCTGCGAACCTCCACGTCTTTACTAAATCTGAATAATATCATGGGGTTGGGACTGGCCTTATGTTTTTGTCTCGGCTGGGCGGACAGCTGGGAAGGGATTCGAGGGGCTGCGGATGGCGTGGACGCCATTACGGCGGAGTTTGTCCAGGAAAAGCACCTGCCGATATTGGCCCAGCCGCTTGTTTCCCGGGGCGTTTTTTACTTCAGTAAACCGGAATCCCTGAGATGGGAATACCGGGAACCGGTCCGGAGCATCCTGCTTATGCATGGCGGCACCCTGCGGCGTTACCGGCAGTCCGGGGATGGCTTAACAGAGGATGCCGGGGTCGGTCTGGAAGCCATGCAGTTCGTGATGACGGAAATTACCGCCTGGTTTAAGGGCGAGTTTGACGAAAGCCGGGTGTTTACAGCCCGGCTGGAAGCAGGCCGGAAAATCGTGCTGCTGCCCAGGGAGGAGTCCTTTGCCAAGGTGATTCAGAAGATCGAACTGATGCTCTCGAGCCAACCCGGGGTCATTGATTCCGTGATCATCTATGAAAGCAGTGATTCTTATACCCGGCTGGATTTCAAAAATACTCGGCTGAATCAAGTTGTTTCGGATGATCTTTTCAGGAGCGCCGGATGAACCGTCTATGTCCGCTACTCCTGGTATTCTGCCTGGTAGCGGCCTGCGGCGGTCTTCCAAAAATCCAGCCGGGTCTCACAGATATGCAGATGTCCATGCCGGATGCCTGCCGGGCGGTTTATCCGGTGGGCAAGTGGCAGTTTGTCCATTCCATTGAAGCCTCTTTTCCCGCCGGGGAGAATCTGCTCATGGGGGTAACGGTGGTCGATGCCGCCGCTGGGACGATTGATTGTGCGCTGATGACCCTGGAGGGATTTGTGCTCTTCCGGGCGCAAATGGGCAAAACGATTCGGGTGGACCGGGCCATGCCGCCTTTTGACAGGCAGGGGTTTGCCAGCGGTTTGCTGGAAGATATCCGTTTGATTTTTCTGATGCCGGCTTCAGGTGCTCCCCGGACAGGCCGTTTGGCGGGGGGCGGCTCATCTGCAGACAAACCGGTCTGCCGCTACACCGATGACGGGGGGATAACCACGGATGTCATGCCCGGCGCCGATTCCCAGTGGCAGCTGCGTCGATATAACCCCCAGGGGTGTCTGACCCGGACGGTAGCAGCCGAAAGCAACGGCGGACAGGCGGATTTCCCTGGACGTATGCGCCTGACCGCCCATGGTCTGACCGGCTACACCCTGACGATGAAACTTGTGAAGGCGGTTCGTTTTAACGATTGATCGATGTTTGCATATGGAGCAACCTGAATGAAATTCCAGCTGATCTACCCCCAATGGCCCAAACTAGACCGGCAGACCGAGTTCCACCTGCCGCCCCACGGCCCGGTGGTTTTTGCTGCCGCGCTGCCGGTTGATATTGACGTGGAATTTGTTGATGAAAACGTTCAGGAACTGCGCTTTGATCCAAACGTGGATGTGGTGGGTATTTCTATGATGCTGACCCGGCAGGTGAAGCGCGGCTGGCAGATTGCCGATACGTATCGCAAAATGGGTGTGCCGGTGATTTGCGGCGGTATTGCCGCCATGCTCCATGCAAAAGAGTGCGCCCAGCACGTCGATGCTGTTTTCCTGGGTGAAGCCGAAGGCCGCATGGAACAGCTTCTTGCCGACCTGCGGGCCGGCAAGCTGCAGAATGTGTACAATTATCTCAACGATCACCCGCCCATAGAAGCAGTTGGAACAGCCCGGCGAACCCTCCTTAACCGGGAGTTGTACAACTACCGGGGAATCCAGATGGTGGATCTGGTGCATGCCTCCCGGGGTTGCCGCTACAACTGCTACCCCTGCTGTGTGGCCTACCTGGGGGGGCGCTGTTTCCGGCCCCGGCCCATCGATAAAGCCATCGCGGAGATGGCCGCTATTGACAACAACCGCCTGTTCATCGTGGACAATTCCCTGGCCCAGGATACCCAGTGGGAGAAAGATTTATTCAGGGAGATGATTCCGCTGAAAAAGAAGTGGTGCAGCCACCCCATAGAGGATAATCCGCAGGTTCTTGATCTGGCCGCACAGGCCGGGGCCTGGTATGTGTACCAGGCCGTCTTTGATACTTCTGACTACATCAAAGAGCGCATCAAACGTTACCACGACCACGGCATCGGGGTTGAAGGCACGATCCTGCTGGGCCTGGATGAACATACCGAAGACGACATCAAGCGCCTGGTTGATTTTTTACTGGAGATTGAACTGGATCTGGCCGAATTTACGGTCCTCACCCCTTTCCCGCACACCAAAGCATACGAAGATCTGAAACGTGAAAAGCGGATTTTGTCCTACGATTGGGATGACTATTCTGCGGACAAGGTCGTTTATCAGCCGAAACACATGAGCCCGCAAAGGCTCCAGGCGCTTCTTGATTATGCCTGGGAGACCTTCTACCAGGACGAATCCCAGGAGATAAAGATGTTCAAGCTGTTTCAGCAGGTGATACACAAAGAAAAATCTGACCGGTCCTACCGCCCCCGCAATCGGGCCTTATCTGGCAAGGCCTTTGGAAGAACAGTCCAGGGTCCAACGCAAGGCAGACAATAACTCAACAAAATGATAAGGCCGGTCAGTCCTGATTCAGCAGGTCAACAATGTGGTCAAGATGATTCTGGGTAGCGATATCTTTTGCTGATAGCCCTGCTTTGTTTTTCAGGTCCCTGCTTGCGCCATAATCCAACAAAATCTGAACTACTTTTTCATAAGAATAGTAGGTTGCATACATAAGCGCTGTCCAGCCTTTACGATCCTTGGTATCCAGCTCGGCTTCATTTTTACAAAGATACTCAACGATGGCAGGATAGTTCCAGTAGGTGGCTACCATGAGGGGGGTAAACGAATATCCGTTTTTACTTTCGATGTCTCCTTTTTGTTCCACATAATACTTGATCTTGCTCCAATCCTGAACTTCGATTGACCTGTGTATGGTTGTCGGAGGCAGGCACGCGATTAAACTTGAGAATAATATTAAAGTGATAATGCAGAAAATGCTTCGAGTGAATAGCATGCAACCTCCTGTGACGTTAAAAGTTGATGATGTTCATGAACTCTCCGTGCCATTGAATAAGTTGAGACGGATTGGGTTGGAACTTTAAAACCCGGGCATTCATTACATTCTTAAGGCACTGCTTTCCTGGGGTTTGATGGATACGTCACATCTGATAAATCTTTGAACTGGTTCACAGTTTTCTGCCTTGCAATGTCTCTTTCAAACCGTCCTCTCCAGCCGTATTTTCTCTGACTCCGGTCTATCAGAATTTTCATCAGGGGCCTGAATAGCAAAAGCCAGATGGAGGTCCATAGAGGGCTTTGCTTGCGGAGCCTGTCAGACGGTTCCCACCACCCCATCACTTTTTGCTGGTGGTACCAGAAGAGGTACTGGAGTGTTTCTGAATCCAGATGCCGGGTTTTAACATTGGCCCACATGCCGTTGTAGCGGGTGTAGTCGTAGCGATTGGTAATCAGGCCCTCCTCCAGCAGGTACTGGCGGATACCGGTCTTGGGGTACGGCGTGAGAATCTGGCAATAGGCGGTATCGGCGCCCGTGGATTTGAGAAATTTGTAGTTTTCGATGATCTCCTGCTCCCCATCATCCGGGAACCCGAAAATCATCCCGCCCACCACCATGATGCCATATTTGTGGCACAGCGCAACCGCTTTGCGGGAGGCGTCCAGAATGTCGCCTTTTTTTGCAGTCCGCAGGTTTTTTCTGGAAGCATTTTCCATACCCAGAAAAATGGATTTGAACCCGGCCCGGGCCATCTTGCGAACCATTGCTTCATTGCGGGCCATGGTCACGCAGTCTGCCTGAACGATCAGGACAAGATTGCGGTAATGACGGGCAATGATGGCGTCGCACAATTCCATGACCCTTTCCGGGATCATGACAAAATTGTCGTCTGACACAAAAATCCAGCGGATACGCCGTTTATAGTATATGGTGTCGATGTCCGCCAGAACCCTTTCAATGGGGAACGGGCGAAAAGCCCGCCCGTACATATGTCGGATACTGCAGAAGTTGCAGTTGCGGGTACACCCCCGGGAGGTCTCGATAACCTCTGAATTGCGGTTCATGATGTGATAGCCCCAGGTGAGGCGCCTTTTATCCCGAACCGGCAGGTTTAGCGTGGTCAGATCAAGCAGTTCCCCTTTGGGATTGTGCACAAAACCACCTTCGGCCTGGTAGGAGACCGCGGGGATAATTTCAACATCATCTTTGCCTTCCAGGGATCTGACAAGGCGGCGGAAGGCCTCTTCGCCTTCACCCCGGACTAAAAAATCGAGCAGTTTTCCGCTTTCTGAAACACCGATCTCTTTATACATGAGGGTGGCGTGGTAACCGCCGAGGACGATTTTTACACCTGGCAGCAGTTGGCGGATCAGTATGATCAGTTTCTCACAGGTGGCATACTGCCAGGTCATGGCGGAGAGCCCGACGACCTGCGGGCGGAAATTTAAAAGGACGCCGCGCATGTAGCTGCGGACATTCCGGCGTTTGCGAATCAGGTCTATGATACGCACATCATGTCCGGCGTCAAGATTGGCGGCAATGCTGGCCAGTCCCAGATTCGGCATGTGAAAGGCGGACTCGTGCATGATCACGGGCGCCACATCTGGCATGGATACCAGTAAAATTCTCATAATTCCTCCAGGGTGTTTCAAGCACCTGCAATTTAGGCAGCGGGCCGGGTATTGCGTTTTTCAAGGAGGGCGTGAACCCTTCCCATTAAGTCGTTTACGGAAAAATTTCCGGAGTCGTAATCAGGGTCGATTTCGGCCAGGAGTTCGACGGTAACCGTATTGGGCCGGCGGGTATCGAAAAGAAAACGACCGGGTCGAAACAGCTTGTCGGCATTGCTGATAAACAAAACTTTCACCGGCGCACGGCAGAGCCGTGCAATCTTGAAGGCACCTTTGTTCAGGGAGCCGATGCGGCCGTCTCTGCCCCGGGTACCTTCCGGGAAAACGATCAGGTTGCCGCCGTCGGCCAGGTGCCCACCCATTCCTTCAATGCGGCGTATCATCAGGCCTGCCAGGCGGCCGCTGGCCGCAGAGGGCAGGTAGCCCGACAGGGATAACATTTTTCCGTAAAGTGGAATGTTGAACAGGCGGTCCTTGGCAATGGTGGTGTGGCGCGGGTAAAGGGAGATCAGCAAAATCGGATCGAGATAGGAGATGTGGTTGCAGACGATAACCGCCGAGCGGATGTGCCGAACGCCCGTATCTATTTCCCAGTGGCAGGCTGGGACAGCGATGCGCAAGATTCTGAAAAACATCCGGTAAAACAAACTGTTCAGTCTTTGAAAGGATTTAGCAGTGTTGTCCGCGAAAAGGTAGGCCAGCAGGTAGAACGGTGCATAGAAGAGCATAAAGCCGAGGGTGTAATAGCCCCACAACAGCAGGGTTACGACAAGGTCAAACGGAAAGCCGGGCATTTCTCCCGGTTTTTTCTGTTTTCGATGTGCTGTGGATGCTGCCACTTTTTTTCTTTTCTGGGATTCCATACGCTGTCTTGCCGCCTGCGTTTTCAACCCCGGTTTTTGATACGCCGGGGCTTGTCCCGGGGCAGTTGACTACCCGTCTGTGAATTTTTTAAGAAAGGTGCAGGTGTTGACGCCGCCGAAAGCGAAGTTCTGGATAGCCGCTATTCGGATGGGGGCCTCCATCAAACGGGTGACATGCCGCAATCCGGCGCAACGGTTATCTACCTCGTCGAGATTTAGCGTGGGGGCGATGAAGCCGGCGGACATCATGTAGAGCGTGAGAATAGCTTCAATCGCCCCGCAGGACCCCATGGTATGGCCCATGTAGCTTTTCAAACCGGTGACAGCCGGCCCATTCCCGTAGATTTCCGCGATGGCCTGGGCTTCCAGGACATCTCCCATTTTGGTGGCCGTGGCATGGGCACTGATAAAGTCTACTTCAGAGGCATTGATGGCTGCATTGTCCAGAGCCAACTTGATAGCGCCTGTGATGCCCTGTGTATTCGGCAGGATAAGGTCGCCCCCGTTGCTGTTGCAGGCAAAACCAATGACTTCGCCCAGAATGTTGGCACCTCTTTTTCTGGCGGCTTCATATTCTTCCAGGACCAGGGCACCGGCCCCTTCGCCGACGACCAGTCCGTCCCTGCGCTTATCAAACGGCCGCGGCGTCAGGTGGGGGGATTCGTTAAAATCAACCGAACAAGCCAGCAGGTTATCGAAAACCGCTACCGTGGTAGTGTCGTATTCATCGGCGCCACCGCAGACCATGGCATCCTGCAGGCCGTATTTTACGGTTTCGTACCCAAAGCCGATGGACTGGCTGCTGGTGGTGCAGGCGGTCGCAGAAGAGATTACCCGCCCGGTGATACCGAACATTTTTGAGATGTTGACCGCGGTTGTGTGGACCATGGATTTAAGGTAGTCCACCGCTCCTACATTTTTTAACTTTGTGTCTGCGTGGCTGAAGAATGTACGGTAAATGTTTCTCTGGATTGTCGGACTGCCGTGGGTCGAACTGAAAGCCACGCCGAGCCGACCGGACTGAATGAATTCTGTGGACAGGCCGGACTGGGCCAGGGCGGTTTTGGCGGCCTGACACGCATAGTAGGCTACCGGGCCCATAGTCTTGCGGTCACGCCTTTTGAAATCGTAATTTATAGGGTAGTCAACTGTCCCGAAGACCCCGCAGTAGATGCTTTCGGTAAGCAGGTCGTCAGCTTTTAGTTTTTTAACGCCGGAAACGCCGTTTTCCAAGTTTTTAAGGATTGTATCTTTTATATCACCGATTGGGGTGATTGCGGAACAACCGGTGATGACAACTCTGCGTTCCATTTTGATTCGCCTGTCTTAAGGTGTTTGCGCCGGCTTCATAGAAGCCGGGTGGTAACGCTGATTCAGGTCTGCCACGTAGTCAATAATCTGGTTGATCGTGCGAATCTCCATCGCCGCCTTCTGTTCCGGCCTGGATAGTTCAACTTCCAGGAGAAATTCGATTTGTCTCAACAACTCAATGGCATCAATGCTGTCAAATTCGTGGATTTCGGCCAGGTTATCGTCGAGGCCGGGATTCTCAATTTCAAACTGTTCCTTGAAGATCCTGAGGATTTCTTTTTGTAATATTTCACGTTGCATGGATCATTATTCCTTCAGTTACGGACAAAAATCGATACATACTACAAACGCCGGAATAATTCAAAACAAGAATCAGCGCCGATTTATGCCGAACGCCTGTCAGGCGAGTGATCACCGGAATCGATGAACGGCTCGAAGTGGTACCATTGGAATGGGCTTGTTTTAACTTGATTTTCTAAAAGGTCTGCGTATTGGCGGGCGGCCGCCTGAATCGCCGCGGTTCTATTATTGCGGCTGGTTTTGGCGATAAAGATGGGGTCTGCGGCCTGGAAGTGATACCCCCTTTTCCCGGTACGAAGCGCAAAAAACACGATCAGGGGTGCGCCGGAAGCCATTGCCAGGGCAAAGGGTGCTGCGGGCAGGCTGGCGGTCTTTCCCAGGAAATCAACCTCAACGGCCGGCTGGTCGTCCCGCCAGAGAACATCCCCGGCCATGGAGACAATACCGCCGGTTCGCAGGAACCTGACCGCCTCGATGATGTCCAGGGGAGACCCCCCGGCCTCATCAACACCCACTATGCCGATACCGCTGTTCAGGACAGTTTTTTTCTGGAGCCTTTCAATCTCCTGGTGGTCCCGGGCGCCCATGTACAGCAGCAGTCGCAGGCTGGACAGATTTTCCTGCAAAAGGCGCGCCGCCACTTCCCAGTTGCCCATGTGAGACATGAGCAGGATGCCCCCGCTGGATTGATCAATTACCGTTTGCAGGGTCTGTTCTCCCTGGAAGGTATACTGGATACTGACGGCATCCTGCAGCAGGAAACGATCCAGGAAGACATTGGTGAAACTTTGAAACTGGCGCCAGGTGCACCAGAGATGGTAGCACCTGCTCTTAAGGGGAAGCAGGGTTGCGTAAAACCTGAGACCAACCCGTACACGGCCGGGGCAAAGCAGGAAATAACCTGCGGCAATACCCCGGGCCACCAGGCTGAAGAGCCAGGGGCCGCACAGTCGGGACAGGGTGACCAGGAATTGGTAGAATCGAGCTTTCATTTGAAGTTATGTTTCGGTTTAGTCCAGACTCCGGCCCCTGCTCAGGGTGCCAACTGATCCGGATAGCTTTTACGTTCGAGGGCGCCGCCACAACCCCGGCGTCAAGACTCTGCGGGTTATCAGGCGGCTGAAAGTGCCGGTATTGCGCAGAAAATCCCGAAAAGGGTGAAAGTGGGATACGCGCGGGCCGTCCGCAGCATAGACCACTCCAACCGGGGCTTCAAGGATTGGCATTCCCTGTCGGCTGGCCTTGACCAGAACCTCGATCTCATACTGGTAGCGTCGGGCCCGTACCCCTAAACCCAAGGTTTCGGGAATGGGGTAGACCCGAAAGCCGCTCTGGGAGTCCTGCAGCCGGGGCCCGCCCGCCACCCAGACCCAGAAATTTGAAAACTCTCTGCCGGAACGGCTTGTCCACGGGGCAGACCCCATACCCCGCCGGCGTCCAACCACTATGGGTCTTTGGTTGCCTGAAATCACCTCCAGTAATGCCCGGGCGTCCTGGGGATCATGCTGCCCATCCGCATCTATAGTGATGGCCCAGTCGGCAATAACGGCGGCTGCCCGCATGCCTGTCTCGAGGGCGGCCCCTTTCCCCAGGTTTGCCCGATGCTGTAGAAGCTTGACCCTTTTGAGGTCTGGCGGGAAAGGCGTGCTGGCCTCCGTGGAGCCATCATTGACTACAAACACGGGAAAACCGAGTTCCAGAGCCTGGCGGGCTACACGGACAAGGGTCCGGGTATGGTTGTATACAGGGATAATAACGGCTGCACGCATATTCTTTAACCTTGGAGCCCCGGTCCGCGGAGGTCGACCAGGGTTATCGGGTCATGGTATTAAAGTTGCTCGTTGGTATGAAATGCGGAACATTGCGCATCCAGTTCAGGCAAAACGGCCATGGCCCACGTGCCGGGTCCCATGTGGACGCCGGAAGTCAGCGAGAGCGGCGTCAGGATCACGTCGGCACTGGGATACACTGATTGGATGGCCGGTTGCACTTCGGTAGATACGCGTTCCAGGTTGTCAGTGTACTGCAGCAGGATCTTGGCTTTTTCGTCCGTGCCAAGCCGTCCGGCAAAATAGTCCAGCGCAAAAGGCAACTGACGGGCATTGTTCCGCACGACCCCGACTTTCCTGACGCCTTCCGCCCGCGGGCTGATGACAGGTTTTACATGGAACAGATCCCCGAAAAATCCGCCGGGTTTTGAGATCCGGCCACCAGCCGCAAGGTATTTGAGTTGATCCAGGAATACCAGCTCCAGGCATTTCTCAATGGCGGCCCTGGCGTAAGCGACCACCGCTGCAAGGGGGTTGCCCTGTTGGGCAAATTCGGCCACCGCCCGGGTGATCAGGCCAAGTCTTCCGGAGGCTGCCCCCGAATCCAGGACCGTCATATTTACAGGTGCCGCCTGATTTGCCTGCCAGTCACTGGCAATTTGATAAATGCCGGTGTAGGCGGACCCCACGCAGAGGTAGACTGCCTTGTCGAAACGACTGCAAATACTCTCATAATTCTGGTGACGTTCAAAAACAGAAGCCTGCGCGGTAGAGATTCGGTGCCCGGCGCGCATACTTTTATATAGTGTACGGGGAGCAACGGCTGTTTCCAGGTAGGCCTGGTCACCAGAAATAACATAGCTGTCCATCAGGGTGACATCCAGGCGGTCGGCATCCTGCCGGGTGATTGATCCGGCGGCGTCTGATACAATATGAACTGTTTGGGCGTCTCTCCACAGCGCTGACCCTGCAGGGGGATCAGCCGCAATAGGTTCTGCCGACCAGTCTACCAGGCTGCCCCAGGTTTCCAGTTCCAGCCGGACAGCGTCCAGGTCTTTTGTGTGCAGGTGGATTTTGAGGTTGTCGCCATCTTGCACGGTAACGAGACTGCTGCCCAGCGCTTCCAGCTTACGGGACACTCCGGACGCTTCACCGGCTGTTTTTATGAGGGTGCTGATACAGACCTCATCTGAGCTTATTTTACGCGGCGGTCTTTGCTGGCGCAGCTTGCCTGCGAAGGTTTCGGGTATGGAGATATAGGCGGGGGTTTTCGCATAGAGAGTTTTGAAAAACCCTTCAAAAAAGAGAAACATCCCCAGGGCGCCGGAATCGACCACGCCGGCGGCCTTAAGTTCAGGCAGCAGGTTGGGGGTGGTCTGGACGGCCTTTGCCAGGGTGTCGGTAAGTTTTGCGGTGGAAAGCTTCGCTGCGGTTGCAGATTGCCTTTCGAAAACTTCTCCAAGGGTTTTGAAAATCGTCAGCATGGTGCCAGGTTGCGGACTGGCTATGGAATCCCAGGCCTTCTGGTTGCCTGAAATGATCCTGGACGACAGCTGGGTTGCGGACTCTGCGGACAGAAAGTCCCCTAGGAAGGCCGCCGCAATATTGCCGGAGTTACCAGTGGCGGCGCGCAGGAGTTTTGCGGTAATTTGACCGTTATCACTGAATATTTCTTTAATGGGCGCCAGGCTGATTTTAAGGTTTCTTCCGGTATCCGCGTCAGCAACCGGGTAAACATTTATATCATCAAGGAGGTCAGCCCAGGCGGCCATCCGTTCATAGCCCGCAAGGGCTGCGGTTTTTAATTCTTTCTTCATGGTCAGTCAAAGCCCAGGGCGTTTCTTATGTCTGCGGGGATCTCGAATTCAAGTTCCATGTCAGGGGTTTTTACTGCGACCTGTTCGCTTTGACACCGGGCGCAGACTTTGTTGCTGCCTGCGATGCGAATCTCGAAGGCTGTGACAATTTTGTACCGGGCTTCGGTAATTGCGGCCTTACAGATGAATTCGGCATTGGGTCCCAGGGGCGCAATATGTTTCACTGAGTTTCTGGTAATCGGGAAGAGAAACTGGTTTTCAACCTGGTAGCGGTACAGGTCGATTCCCGCATGTTCAAACAGGCCGAACCGGGCCACATCAAAATATTTAAAGTAGTTGCCGTGCCAGACCACCTGCATGGGGTCCAAGTCATGAAACGGAACTCTTAATTTGACTTCAAAACTTGCTGGCATGCACGCTTTCCTCATCCTCAGGGCATCAGAATCCGAGGTGTTGATTTTTCCCACACCATGGGTATCACAGGTTTTTCAGGAAAGAAAGGGGCCGGTTGATACCGGAGCCTGTATTCACTATCTGGATACAGGCGGCCCCCAGGCCATTTTTTAGCCGGTTATCAATGGCGGCCCGCATTTTTCGATAGCACCAGTCACACAGGCAAAGTTTGCCCCCGCAGGCCCCTATGACCCACTCTCCATATGGGGTTTTATGGTACTGACCGGCATTTTGATTCTTATTAGGCTGTAAATCTTTATTCGACCAAAAAACCTGGTCCTCAGGGCCAGGATGCTTTACATTACGGGTGCTTGGCGACATCCGAAACCCGAGCGGCGTGTCGGACCCGGCCAGGTGTATTGACTGATATCCACCCTGCGCAGCCGGTACATTCATCCGGGGCAATCTCAGCAAAGTAATGCGAATTGATCACCTTGGAAGTCGGGCTGCCCAGGTCATTGATGCCTCTTAAGACACAGTCAAAATACATCCTGGATTGACTGCTCTCGATGATACTGGACACTTTCTCATAGGGGAGCGCGGCCTGGATGCCATTAATCTCAGATTCGATGGGCACCACCTGCATGAGCTAGGGCTTATTGGGAAAAAAATTGGGGCCCATAGACCTGCCCGTATGCTTCGCACATCTCGGCCAGTTCGCGGTTAACTCGGTCTATCTCAACTTCTCCAGAATGGCCTGCCCAACCGCAAGATTCATCTCCTCATCATTTACGAGCAGGATGGTCGCTGTACCTTCGATCAGCATGCCATCTGCAGTCGCCTCTCCGAGAGGGGCTTTCGTTTCCGTCCATGGCAGAAAAATTTGAAACGTGGTCCCCGGCAACAGTGCTGCGGACCGTGATCGCCCCATCGTGATTGGTGCTGGTTCCATAAGCCGTTGCAAGGCCAGACTATCGGGCATCAGCATGCGGATGAAGGCCATATTTCTGAATTTTGCGCTGCAAGGAGCGGCGGGGAATCTGAAGCATGCTGGCCGTTTTACCGCGATGCCATTTGGTTTGCTGTAAAGCAGCCTGGATAACCCTTTGCTCCAGAGACTCCAGCGTGTCACGCAAGCCGGTAGCGGAGGCTGGCTCCACTTCGAACTCCATTTGCTGCTTCCCCGGTAAGGTGACATAATCAGTGGCCAGATATCTTTGAATCGTGTTCATCAGTTCGCGCACGTTTCCGGGCCACTCGTAATGGTAGAACATGTCTCTGAGTTTTCCCGGCAGGTCAGCCATTTTGCGATCGGCGCCCTGTTGCGCAAGGATGTGTTCCGCCAGCAACGGAATGTCTTCCCGTCGTTCCCGCAGGGGGGGGAGGTAGATTTCAATTACCTGGATGCGATAGAACAGGTCCTGCCTGAACTTTCCCTGGCGGATCAGGTCGGCAAGGTCCTGGTTGGTCGCGGCCACAACGTGTATATCCGCCCTTTTGGCAGTTACATCACCCACGGGGGTGTATTCGCCACTTTCGAGAACACGAAGCAGTTTGACCTGCATGGCCAGGGGGAGTTCGCCGATTTCATCGAGGAACAGGGTTCCCTGGTGAGCAGCGTCCAGAAACCCGGGCTCATCCTTGATCGCATCCGTAAAGGCCCCTTTCCGGTGTCCGAAAAACTCCCTTTCAAAAAGGGTTTCGGTCACGGCGCCGCAATTTACAGTCACAAATGGTTCATTGTTGTGATAACGCAGATCATGAATGGTCTGGGCGGCCAACTCTTTACCCGTCCCTGACTCTCCGGAGATGACAACCGGATATTCAGTCGCAGCCGCCTTGGAGATGAGCTCGTATACCATCTGCATGGTTGGACTGCGGCCGATAATACCTCCGAATTTATACCGGTCCCGATTGGTCATCTTTAGCGCCGTGTTTTCCTGAAGCAGCTGTTCCTTTTCCTGTTCCATCTGTTTTTGATACGTTAAGTCGCGTATAGCCGTGACGCTCACCTGCTCATCCTGCAGGGGCAGTTTTTTGGTGCGGACCTCAACAGGGGTACGCTTAGCTCCCTTGCCGACGGCGTCGCATTCAAAAGGCAAAGCCTGGTTTGAATTCACACGACCATGATGATCAGGGGGCATCAGTTGGGCCATGTCCGTGGCAATCAACTCGGCTTCCTGATAGCCAAACAGTCTGGCAGCCTCCTCATTGACATCAATAATAACACCATCGGCGTGGATCAGGATCCCTTCAAAGGCCGCTGCCGCCAGGGTTTTAAAGCGGGCTTTTTCCGCATGCAGTTTCCGTTGAAGATTGCGAATTCTCAGATGGGTCTCGACCCGCAGCAGCACTTCTTTTTCATGGAATGGTTTGGTGATATAGTCTACGCCGCCCACCTCAAAACCTTTCATTTTATCTTCCAGTTCATTCAAAGCGCTGAGGAAGATGATGGGAATATCACGTGTTTGTTTATCGGCTTTCAGGGCATGGCAAACCGCATAGCCATCCATCCCGGGCATCATGATATCCAGGAGAATCAGATCGGGACGTTCCTTAAGAGTTGTTGCCAGGGCGTGCGCCCCCGATGGTGCCGGCCGGACTCTGTAGCCCTGGTCAGTGAGCATGTTGGTCAACAAGCGCAGATTGTCCGGGGTGTCATCAACAATGAGGATATTTTCCTGGGTAGACCGCTCAGTTGTCATCGGATTACGCTCCTTGCCGGAGATTCAGTGAAACCTGACTGATTAACACTTATAGCATATTTTGCCGAATTGTGACATTTTGTCTTATTGTTGTGACATTTTGTCCAATGTTTAAAAGTTATATTAAATTCAGTATGTTAGATAGTTAATTGGCGTATATTGTGGGACAGCCGGGCAGAAATTATTTTACACGGATGCTTGGGCTCCGGTCGTTATGGCCAGGATATTGTTGATATCATAGCAGATATTCACTTAAGGAGATGTGGTGGCAGCACACTGCGGGTGGCATATATTTTGCGATATCAAAAGATTTACACGGTCTCTCATGGGTTGTTTTTATAGACAAAAAAAAAGAGTTGGGGTGAGCCTATGAAACATCTGGTTTGTACATTCCGAGTGGCTGTCATGGTCATGATTTTCCTCTGGGGAATTGGTGCAACTTCGGCGGGTGCCGCTGATTTGACCGTTGAAGGCGGTAAAAAACCGGAAGCCGTATTGCTGGCTGCGAATCTTACGGGCACTGAAGATGATCAGGATAGAGAAGAGATGCTGGAACTGCTGGCGGTTCTGGATGAGGAGACCAAAGTCGCCACCAAGACGAAAATGAACAACGATTATGTCCCCGGGATGGTCAGTGTGCTGCATGGTGACCATCTCGAAGCCCTGGGAATTCATACCGTTGCAGAGGCCCTGTCGCTTGTGCCGGGTATTCAAATGGGGCGAATTACGACCGGCGAGCCCACGGCTAAAGTCCGCGGGGTAGCCTACCCATTCAATGCTGGCAATATAAAAGTGATGCTCAACTCCATTGCTTTGAGCCGCGAGAGTTCCGGCATCAACTCATCGGTTTTATTAACCCCGGTGGCCCAGGTGGAGCGGATAGAGATCATTCGCGGTCCCGGTTCCATCATTTACGGGGATTTTGCTGTCCTGGGCCTGGTGAATATAATTACTAGGAAAACCGGGGGACGGGTCTTTGGCAGCGGCGGTAGTGATGATTCTTATAGTGCCGGAGGCCACTATACCTATCGTGATGAGGATCAGGACTTCACCCTGGGTGCCAATATTTCCGTGGCGGATGGTGGTGAGAGCGCTGCTTCCCAGGGCAAAAATCCCGAGGAGGAACGTGTTACCGGCGTTTTCAACTTTAACTATAAAAAATTCACCTTGACTGCCGAAGGGGTCCAAAAGAACCTGGATCTGGATATGTGGACCCCCCCCCGGCCGCCACCTAACCGGCCCAGAATCGTAAGAGCCTCTTCTGAAGAAGATTCCTGGGCCATCGAAGGCCGGCAGGTGGTTGAATTGTCTGGCAGCGCCACAGTGGAGGCCTATCTTTCCTACCTGCAGAACAGTTGGGATTCAGAAATTCCTCTCTTTGAATTTAAGGGGGACCGGGTGGAGACCGGCTTGGACCTGGGCTGGTCGCCCTGGGCACGCCATGAGATGCTGTTCAGCTTCTCGTATGCGCATTCCGAAATCGACGATGCCGTCAACCAGCCTCCGATGAGACCGGGGATAGTGGTTTCCGGACTGGAGCGGCACAATTATTCTTTTAGCATCCAGGACCAGGTGGATTTGAGCGAGCAGTTTGTGCTGACGCTCGGACTGCGCTTTGATGATTACAACGATGTCGGCAGCAACCTGACCCCCCGCATTGCCGGTGTCTACCGTTTGGGCGAGCACCATGTAATCAAAGCCCAGTACTCGGAAGGCTTCCGGGCCCCCACTTTCTGGGAACTCTACAATAGCGGCAGTTTAAATGAACAACTCGAATTCGAGGTGAACAGGACCACTGAACTGGCCTACATTTATCGGCGTCCGGAAGCGGTGGCCCGGATCACCGGTTACTATTCGGAAATTGACGGCAGTCTTTTAGTGACACCGGGCGGGAGTGGAAATAATGTGGGCATAGATTCCAAGGGCGTTGAAATGGAATGGGAACAGCAAATCAATGCCCATTTTCGCTGGCTGGCGAACATATCCTATAACGACACCAGCGATGGACGTAATTGGCAGGCGGATAACACCCCCATCGGGGTCGCCGACTGGCTTGGCAATCTGGCCTTCTACCTTAAGCCGGCCGCTAAATTCATGCTGACCGGACGCCTGTTGTATGTGGGTGACCGGCACATAGCCAACGGTTATGTGGGCGGGTATAGCAATGTTGATTTCACCCTTTCGCGTATGGATTTAGTTCGCCAGGGAATTACCTTGCGGGTTGGTATAAAGAACCTTTGCAATGACGCCAATACCTATCTGACCGAACGCTTGACCGGTCTAATGACAGATGAGTTTCAGGGCCGCACCGGCTGGATGCAACTGTCGTATGATTTCTAATACAGGATTTGATTGTCTTGAGAACGATATCCCCTAGCAAATTGTTACACAGATTGGCGTTTGCGCTTTTCTTCGTGACAGCCTTTGCATACGCGGCGAGTCCATCGATTTCCGATGAATTCGTTGATCGCCGGATATCGGCCGGCGCCAAGTTGTTTCGGGCCCTGCTGGCAGCGGATGTCGATATTGCCGGGAAGGTCGGGGGGGACGGACATCTCAGGCTCGGCCTGCTCTATATCGATGATGTTAAAAATGCTGAAAAAGTCGCTGATACCCTCCTGAAAAGGGCTGATCCCAGGATTCGAAAAATCAACGCCAGCATCAAAGTCGTAACCTTTGCTGATTGTGTGCATGAACAGGCCGACCGATTTGCCGGCATTTTCCTGACCCAGAGGTTAAGTGATGCTGAAGTTAAAGCCCTCATTGAATATGCCAATGAACAGAACCTGATCATTTTTTCTCCTTTTGAGGGAGACGTAGAGCGGGGCGTGCAAAGCGGTATCGCCGTGGAAGCCCGGGTCCGTCCATACGTCAATACGAAAGCCTTACAAACTGCGAATGTGCGTTTAAAATCCTTTTTTATGAGGGTGGCCAAACACTATGATGAATAAGCCGGATGGTCGCAAGGTTCGTCGAACCTACATAAATGTCACTTTGATCTTCCTGGTGTTGGCGCTCGGCCTGCAGGGCCTGGTCTGGTTGTATTGGGAAAAGATACTCGAGCCGCGACTGCGGTCCGGGGCTTTGGCCCAGGCAAATGTCCTGGCGCATTCCCAGGCCGTTAAGATTGCCAATGCGCTCGTTTCAAAGGCCGGATCCCAACGTCTCCAGGTCCTGGGCGAAACCCTCGATGAAGTGCTCATATTTTCCGACCCGGACAACAATGCGCCGCTGTTTATGGGGGTGGACCTGGAGATTGATTACGATGTGCTCACGGCTCCGGCCGGGAGTCTGGACGCCACCTTTGGCAAGGGGCATTGCCTGAATTGTTTTGTGGCGGAAGTCGCCCTCTATTCGCCTGATAGTTACGAACTTGTCGGCATTGCCCGCTTTCGGGTCAGCGACAGTCTGTTCCAGCGTTTAAGCCAGGATATTCACACAACGCTCTTCACCCAGTCCCGTCTGGCCATACTCCTGCTCATTGTCGTCTGGGGGGTGGTCCTGGCACTCATCCGGGCAATCAACCGGTCGCGTCAGCAGGCGGAAGCATCCGCCCGGGCGAAAAGTGCTTTTCTGGCGAATATGAGCCACGAACTGAGGACCCCGTTGAATGCCATCATCGGTTTTTCCGACCTGATGCGCCGGGATCATAAACTGGCCCCCAAGTATGCAGAGAACCTTTCAATCATCAGTCGCAGTGGTGAATACCTGCTCGAACTCATCAACGATATACTGGAATTGTCGAAAATAGAAGCCACCGGTGTTGAAACCTTCACCGAGACATCTTTTGACCTTTACGATACGCTGAACAAGGTGACGGAAATGATTCGCCTGCGGGCCAGGAAGAAAGACCTGCAACTTGTATTTGAACCCTCCGACAATGTACCGCGTTACATAAAGACCGATGAGCGCAAATTACGTCAGATCCTGCTGAATCTGCTCGGCAATGCCGTTAAGTTTACAGAAGAAGGCGGCGTTACCCTGCGGGTGCGGTTAAATGATGGGAAAAGGGACCGTAAGGCGGAGATGCTCCGGATCAATTTCGAGGTGGAGGACAGCGGCCCCGGGATCGCACCGGAGGAGCGGGCGGATCTGTTTGAAGCCTTTACCCAGACTAGGAGCGGCTACGCAAAGAAGGAAGGCACGGGTTTAGGTCTGGCCATCAGCCGACAGTTCATCCGCAGCCTCGGGGGTGATATCACCATCCGCGGCGCTGCCGGGGGTGGTGCCGTGTTTACTTTCACAGTGCTGGTTAAAAGAGCCCGGGGGTCTGAAACGCGTCCGGCACTATCGACGCGTCAAGTGATCGGTATCGATTCTCCTGAACCTGGCGCCCGGCAGCAGCGCTATCGCATATTGGTGGTAGACGACTACGAGGAGAACAGGACGCTGCTGCGGCTGCTCCTGGAACAGGTCGGCTTCGAGGTAGAAGTTGCCCGGAACGGAAAAGAGGCGGTGGAAATCAGCAGTTCGTGGCTTCCGCACTTGATCTGGATGGATATGCGCATGCCGGTTATGGACGGATATGCCGCCACCCGAAATATCCGGCGGATTTTCAAAGACAACCCGGCGAAACACCCGGTCGTCATCGCTCTTACTGCCAGTGTTTTCAAAGAAGACCAGGCCGCTGTACTGGCCGCTGGTTGCGACGATTTCGTGCGTCGTCCATTTCGTCAGTCGGAGATATTTTCCAAGATTCGCGAATATCTCGGCGTGGCGTATATCTACGCCGGCGAAGAGGCCGCTGACCGTTTCGAATCCGACCGGGGTGAACTGCCGGCTGAAGCCATTCATACAGGTATTGCCGGTCTGCCGCGCAACCTGATTACAGAGTTGAAAACAGCCCTGGAGTTGAGCGACATGGAGCACATGGATCACATCATAGCCGACATCAGCCCTTTTGATAAGGATTTGGCCGCCTACCTGAAGGGGCAGATCGATATCTTCCAGTATGATCAAATCCTTACCCTGATTGAAACGGCTGATACTTCACAAGCGTTACAACCTGGAGGCCCACAATGACTAATGAATCCGAACCGCTGCCGGTAATGAAGGGCGAGCAGGATATCGTCATCGTCGATGACACGCCTGATAACCTGCGCCTGCTGGTGGGGATACTCAAAGAGAGCGGCTACAAGGTGCGACCAGCGCCAAATGGAAAGCGAGCTCTGGCAACCATCCATAAAGAACCCCCGGATCTTATCCTGCTGGATATCATGATGCCGGAGATGGATGGCTACGAGGTCTGTGAAAGGCTGAAAAAAGATGAGCGGACGAGGCATATCCCGATCATATTTCTCTCCGCGCTTAATCAGGTATTCGACAAGATCAAAGCCTTCAGCGCCGGAGGGGTGGACTACATTACCAAGCCATTTCAGGTTGAAGAGGTCCTGGCCCGGGTCAATACGCACCTGATGATCCGCGCCCAGCAAAAGGCCCTAACGCTACAGAACGAAGAACTCATGCGCAAAACCGCACTCATCGAGGAGCAGGCCAGGAAACTGGAACGACTTGCTTCAAGGGATTTTTTAACCGGGCTTTCCAATCGCAGGGATTTTATGGAAAAGGCCCATCAGGAGGAAAAGCGGATCAGGCGAACGCAGACCTGCTTTGCCCTGATACTCATAGATATCGACCACTTCAAAAAGGTAAACGACACGTATGGGCACGATGTCGGCGACAACGTGCTCGTAAGCGTCGCCCAGTGCCTGCAGCAAGGACTGCGCGCCCAGGATATTGTAGCGCGCTGGGGCGGCGAGGAGTTTATCTGCCTCCTTCCGGAAACAGAACTCGGCGGTGCAAGGCATGTTGGTGAAAAATTAAGAACCATGATTGAATCACGGTGCCAAACATGCGACGGCAACCGTGTTTCAGTTACCGCTACTTTGGGGATATCTTTATTTGATGGCTCCTGTTCTATCGATGCGTGCATCGGGCGAGCTGACGTTGCCCTCTATGAAGGTAAAAAGCGGGGGCGTAATCAGGTTCAAGTAGCAGGTTAACTGCCTGCCGGCAGGTGAAAAATGAAAATATTAACACCATTATTGACCCTTAAAGTCGATTTCATATCGGATTTTCGCATTGCAGCAAATCTGGGATGTGCCTGCGCCGCCATCATATTTATTCTACCGTTTGCAATCAACAATTTGGCCCAGGGCCGTTTTGTTTTAGCGGTGGCATCCTTTGCCGTTGTCCTCGTTCTAGGTTTTAATGCCCTGAGTATTTTACGCGGGCGATTCTATCCGGCCCTCATTTTTGCATTGCTGGTACCGGCTATTATTGTCGCAATTACCTTCATTATCGAAAAACAAAGGATAATCGGTGTCTTGTGGAGTTACCCGGCAATACTTTGTCCTCGGAAACGCCGTGAAATTTACGGAAACTGGAGAAATAACCCTGTCTGTCTCAAACAGAAACCCAGGCAAGGAAATACAACCCGTTGGCTGTCGCCTGCATTTTGAGGTGGTTGACACAGGGCTCGGTATTTCTCGGGAGGAACAGGACAAGGTTTTTGATGCATTCTTTCAGACCGACAGACAGGGCTCGTCCCAGCAGGGAACCGGTTTAGGGCTTCCCATCAGTCAGAAATTTGCCGACCTCATGGGCGGCGTACTGGTGGTGAGTAGTAAGGTTGGCAAGGGGGCAAGTTTCACTTTTGATATTCCAGTGGGACCCGCAAATAGTGCTGACACAGAGTCCTCCCAATTCAGGCGCAGGGTTATTGGCATAGAGGATGGTCAACCAGTTTTTCGCTTACTGGTAGTTGAAGATAATGAAAATAACCGCAACCTGCTTGTTAAACTCCTGCATACTGTGGGGTTTGAGGTTAAAGAAGCTTTCAACGGTCAGGACGGCATAGAGATATGGCAAAAGTGGCAACCGCACCTGATTTGGATGGATATGCGTATGCCGGTCATGGATGGCTATGAGGCCACTTCAATCATCAAATCCGAGATGCGCAGTTCGACATCCGGGGTTGACACAAAAATCATTGCCCTGACTGCCAGTGCCTTTGAAGCGGACCGCCTCGAAGTGATCAAACATGGGTGCAATGATTTTTTGAGCAAGCCTTTCAGAGAGTCTGAAATCTTTGAAATGGTACGTAAGCATCTTGGTGTTAAATATGTATTTGAAGGTGCCAATGAAGCCCAAAAGCCAGCCAACGCCGACAAAGAGATGTCTGCCCAAAGCCTGGCTGCCGCCATGAATGATTTACCCGGGGAAATAGTCCTGAGACTTGAAGAGGCTATGGAGTTGAGCAATATAGACATGATGGATCAGGTAATTAAAGACATTCGTATCAAGGATAACAAATTGGCCAATGGCCTGGCCAGGCTGGTGGAAAATTTTGCCTATGACCAGATTCTGGAGCTTATTAACAGATCTCGAAAATGATACGCACCAAACCAGGTGAACTGAGGGAGAAAGGATATGATTATACATCTTGACCCAACCGGCTCGATAGAAGGTTTCAGCGCCCTTTTGGATGAAATGTCGCACAATGAAGATGTCAAGGGGCTGCTCATTCTGGCCTGCGATGCCAATGGTTTTACACCGGATGCCATCGACGAGGCCCTGCAAAGGGTGCCCGTGCCTCTTTGGGGGGGTATCTTCCCGGCCATCATTCATGGTCGTGAAAAGCTGGAACGAGGTACGATAGTGGCTGGTTTGGACAAAAGACCTGATGTACATGTTGTCCCGGATCTAAGCAGTCCAGGTCGAGATTTTGATGAAGCATTTGCAAGCATCAACCCGGTTTCGCCAGAAGCCCGGACCCTGTTCGTGCTAAACGATGGATACGCCCAGAATATCAGCAGTTTCATTGATAGCCTGTATGACCGGTTCGGGCTGCAATTCACCTATATCGGCGGTGGTGCCGGGTCTGTCAATCCGGCGGCCCTGGATATGAGCAAAACCCCCTGCCTTTTAACAAATAAGGGTTTGATCAAAGACAGTGCCCTGTTGGTGCTGCTCGATATTGAAAGCGGCGTGGGCGCGGGGCATGGTTTTCATAAAATAAGCGGACCCTACAAAGTAACCGAGTCAACGGGAAATGCCATCCAGTCATTGGACTGGAAGCCGGCCTTTGAGGCCTACAAGCAAATTGTCAAAGAGCATTCCGGGGAGACAATCACCGGTCAGAATTTTTTCAGTATTGCCAAACGGTTCCCTTTTGGAATCAGCCGGATGGGGTCTGAACTGATTGTGCGCGATCCTTATACGGCAGAGGGTGAGTCCCTGATTGTGGCCACCGAGATTGCCCAGGAATCTTTTATCGACATATTAACCGGAACCCCGGATTCACTGGTGGCGGCTGCGAAACAATCGTTCACGGCGGCAATGGATGCCTTTCAAGAAGAGGCCAATCGAACAGAGCTGCTCATAGATTGCATTTCGAGGGCCCTTTTCCTGGAGGATGAATTCGATAGAGAAATTGAAGCCGTCTATCAGGAAAATGTGCCCCTTATCGGCGCCCTTTCGATGGGTGAGATTGCCAATAACGGCAAAGACTACCTGGAACTCTACAATAAAACCTGTGTCGTAGGCATACTGGCGGACTAATGGATACAAATTCGGAACAAATCCAGATGCAATACGAACTGGCTATGGCGATCGGCGCCAGTCTTGACCTGGACACCATGCTCAGGCAAAGTCTGAAAACGTTATTAAGAAAGCTGAATTGCCCGGCCGGTGGTGTCTATTTTTTTAATGAGGATTACAGCGGTGCTGTTCGACTGCAAAAAGTCATGACCATCCCCGGGAATGCAGATCATATTGAAGCCTACCAAAAGACTCTGGCACACATCCCGGCGCCATTCATTTCCGGGCAATCAGCGTATCCGCAATCAACAACCCTGGCCGAATTCAACAACCGGCTACCGGTCAGCGGGAAGGCGGAGGACATCTTTTTTAGTATTGCACAGCTTCCGGGGCTGGGTGTTGTGGTGCTCTTGAACAAAAGCCCATTTGAAGATCTATTTGTTAAATCCCTGGGACCGGTATTTACCAAACTGGCCATTGCCTGCAATGCCTGCCTGCAGAATGAAGAACTTATCCAGCATCAGGAGAACTTGCAGGAGCTGGTATCCGCCAAGACAAGTGAGCTGCTTAAAAAAAACCGGCAGCTTACTGACGAGATTGTAAACCGTAAAAAGGTTGCCGAAGCGCTTATTAAAAGTGAGGAGAAGTACCGCGAATTGGTGCAAAACGCCAACAATATTATCCTGCGTTGGGACACGGCGGGGCGAATCACCTTTTTCAATGAATATGCGCAGACTTTTTTTGGTTATAAGGAGGAGGAAATAGTCGGCCGGCATGTGGTGGGTACGATAGTTCCGGAAAATGAATCCACTGGGCGAGACCTGCGGCCCTTGATGGATGACATCTGTAGCCACCCCCAGAAGTATGCTTACAATATCAATGAGAACATATGTAAAGACGGCTCCAGGGTGTGGGTCGCCTGGACCAATAAGATCCTGAAAGATGCAAGCGGTAACCTGGTCGGCGCCCTCAGTATCGGCACCGATATTACCAAACATAGAGAAACCGAAGAAAAGCTGCTTGAGAGAGAAAGAGAGCTGGCCGAAGCTCAGAAAATAGCCCACCTGGGCAATTGGTCCTGGGACATTCCTAGCAATCAGTTAAAGTGGTCGGACGAAATATTTCGTATATTCAAGGTCGCCCGGCAGACATTCGGCGTGACCTATGACGCTTTCCTCGAGCGTGTCCACCCCGCAGACCGTAAAATGGTCCGGGCGGCGGTCAATGATGCACTTTACCATAAAAAACCCTATGATATCGTGCACCGGATTGTTCTGGAAAATGGTAGCGAACGGATTGTTCATGAATTCGGCCGCGCGACCCGGGACCAGTCCGGCAATCCAATCCGGATGGTTGGCGTTGTCCAGGACATTACAGAGCGGTATCATTCCGAACAGCGCTTCAAAATGGCGGCTGAGGCTATCAGCGATTTGATCTATGAATGGGATGTCCAGAATGATGCACTGCTCTGGTTTGGCGATATTGATACCGCCTTGGGTTTTGACCCGGGAGAGTTTCCCCAGACCCTGGAAGCCTGGATAGATAGGATCCATCCAAACGATGTCGCCCGCCTGGCCAATGCTGTTGACCTTCATCGCACATCCACCGAACCCATTAGCTATGAATATCGCATCCGCAATAAAAGCGGCAGCTGGGTCTACTGGTCCGACTACGGTGTCCCGGTTCTAAGCCTGGAAGGCCAGCCCTATAAATGGATTGGTGCCTGCAGCGATATCACCAAGCGAAAGGCAGCGGAGCAGAAACTTAGAGAAAGCGAAGAAAGGTATCGCGCCCTCTTTACAAATGAAATTGATGCTATCTGTATCTTTGAGATAGAAACCAAACAATTGGTCGATGTCAATGATGCCTGGTTAAAACTCTATGGCTATCGGAGAGATGAATTTGAGAGTTTGACCATCGACGACCTCAGTGCGGAACTGAAATCCACGCACAAGGCGGTTAAACGTTCGGCCCAGTTAGGCAATGTTTTTATCCCGGAAAGGCGCCACATGAAAAAAGATGGAACCGAGTTTGTGGTGGAAATATCAGCAGGCCCATTCACCTGGAAGGGCCGCCAGCTCATGTACGCCCTGGCTCGCGATATCACCGAACGCAAACGGGCTGAAGATAAACTCAAAGAGAATGAGCACTTGCTGGCGGAAACCCAGAAAATTGCCCAACTGGGCAGTTGGGAATTCGAAGTCGCCTCCCAGGAAATCCATTGGTCAGAGGAGACCTTCAGGATTGCCGGAAGAAAACCGAAGGATAAGCTCACTTTACAGGAATACCTCGATATGGTGCATCCGGATGATCACGCCCGGCTGGAGGAAGTCCTGGACAAGGCGATGGCGGACAAAAGACCCTATGAGGTGGAACTGCGCCACAGGCGCCCGGATAATACCTATAATTTTACCTTGACCAGAGGAAAACCAATCGTCAAAGGCAACCAGGTGGTCAAATTCATTGGTTCGGTACTCGATATCACTGAAAGAAACCGGGCGAAGTTGGAATTGCAACGTGCCAAGGAAGCTGCCGAAGCTGCCAATAAAGCGAAAAGTGCCTTTCTGGCCAATATGAGCCATGAATTACGAACACCGCTCAATGCCATCCTCGGTTTTTCAGAGCTTATGAAGCGCGACCAGACAGTTACCCCGGCACAATTGGACAATCTGGAAATTATTGGCCGCAGCGGCGAACATTTGCTCTCTTTGATCAACGATGTTCTGGATTTTTCGAAAATCGAGGCCGGCCGAATTGTTCTAAACCCGGAAAACTTTGACTTGCATTGGCTGCTTCTCGGCATCGAAGAGATGTTCCGGTTGCGAACCCGGGAGAAAGGACTGTCTCTGGATTTCGAGAAGGAAAGCGATGTACCCCAGTATATCATTGCTGACCAGAATAAATTGCGCCAGATCTTGATCAACCTGCTTGGAAACGCAGTGAAATTCACTGAATCAGGTGAAATTGTTCTCTCTGTCTCCAGGAGGCCGCCGGTTGAACTGCGGCAATCTGAAGGCTGCGTTCTCAATTTTGAAGTGACCGACACCGGGGCAGGGATCTCCCCGGAGGAGCAGGGAATGATTTTCGATACCTTTTTCAGAGTGGTTGGCCCGCGTTCCAGTCAGCAGGGTGCTGGCCTCGGACTTCCCATCAGTCAGAAATTTGCCAGACTCATGGGCGGTGAATTGACAGTGGAAAGCAAGGTTGGCCAGGGAACCCGTTTCGCCTTTAGCATTTCCGTCGGACTTCCGGATGCAGACGAATTCCAGTCGGAGCATAGCCGTCAAAAGATTACCGGCCTGGCGAGCGGGGCTCCTGATCTGCGCCTGCTGGTCGCTGAGGATAATACGGAAAATCGCGTTCTCCTGGTGAAGTTGCTGCAAAACATCGGCTGCGCGGTAAAAGAGGCCGTTGACGGGCAGGAGGCGCTTGAGGTCTGGGAAACATGGCGGCCGCATCTCGTTTGGATGGACATGCGCATGCCTGTTCTGGATGGCTATGAAGCGACTCGCCGAATCAAATCTAAAAGTGGGAACGAGACTGTCATTATTGCGTTAACCGCCAGTGCCTTTGAGGAGGATCGCCAAAAATTTTTGGAAGTGGGGGGTGACGACTTTGTTCGCAAACCCTTTCGAGAAGCGGAAATCTTCCAAATGCTTGCAAAGCATTTTCACGTCAGATTTGAATACGCAAAGGAGATCGTTGGCACTCGATCAATTTCAGATGATCGGGCCTCCCATGAAGAATTGATAGCGATGGCGGCGGCTTTGCCGGCTGACCTGCTGGCAATCCTTGCCGATGCCACCGAACTGAGCGATGCCGCCCGGATTGATACGGTTATCGATGATATCCAAGACCGGCAAGCCAAACTGGCCGAGGAATTGTCCCAGATGGCAGAAAGCTTTGCCTATGACCATATTTTAGCAATAACTCAAGAAGTTAAGGCTATGCGCGCCTTTAAAAGGAAGTAGGGGAGAGCTATCGATGCGACTATCTATACATACCCTGCTCCTTCTATGCGCATTGTTTGTACTGATTTTACCCCTGTCTGCCTGTAGACGGTCTTACGCAACCCAAAAGCAGCCCGTTAAAGCCGTCAAGGGTATCCTTGATCTGACAGATTGGGACTTCGAAAGGGATGGGCCGGTAAAGTTATCCGGCCAATGGAATATCCTCTGGCGGGATTTCAAGCTCGCAGGCAACTGCCGATCCGCAAAAGACTTCGTATCGGTACCGGGCGCATGGAACAGTTATATCGAAGATGGTGTACCTGTGGGGGCGTTGGGTTTTGCGTCCTACTATCTTACCATTCTACTTCCCGAAAAATCGAGGAACCAACTGGCCATTTTTATCCCGGACCAGTGGACGGCTTACGAACTGTATGCTGACAGAGACCTCATCGCCCAAGCGGGGAAAATCGGAAACAATGCAGAAAAGGTCGTTCCCCGGATTCAGCCCAAAATCGGTATTTTGAAGCATTCCCCAAAGCGTATTAATATTACGCTGTATATAGCCAATTTTCACTTTTTTAAAGGCGGTGTCAAACGGGTGCCTTCCCTGGGCCTGGCCGCCCAAATTTATGGCTCCCGTGAGTTGAGAATTGCGCTGGAGTTGTTTCTCTCCGGTAGTTTTTTTATGATCGGGCTATATCATATCGGGCTGTTCATATCACGGCGTAAGGATTTGTCCGTATTTTTATTCGGCATCATAAATCTACTGGTTTGCATCATCACCCTATCGACAGGTGAACGTTTCCTGCATAGCCTGGTACCGGCAGGCGCCCTCAGCGCCATTCATTTTTATGTGATCATTTATCTGGCCACTTACCTTGTAACCCCCATGTTGTTTCATTTTATCGCTGTGCTGTTCGGCGGCAGAAGGCCAATGAAGCTGGCCCGGTATAATTATGCCGTGGCTGGAATCTTTATGGGAAGTGTAGTGGTATTGCCGGCCCACATATTTACGGGATTGCTCCCCGCCTATCTGGCATTCATACTCATTTTGTCGGTGTATATGATTGCCATGCTGCTTAAAGCCGCAATTAGGCGGCAGCCAGGCGCAGCAATGGTGCTCGGCGGGTTACTTATATTAATAAGCGCAGCTGTTTTTGATATCCTGAAAGCAATTGGGTTTTACTCCAGTGGCCTGCCGCGATTCGCTAGTTTCGCACTGTTTATATTTATCTGGATTCAGTCGGCGATGCTTTCCCGAAACTTTGCACAGGCTTTTCGGAATATCGAAAACCTGTCTGACGAACTGGAGAAAAAAAACGAAGATCTTACCAGACTGGATACGTTAAAGGATGAATTCTTATCGAATACCTCACACGAGTTGCGGACACCTCTAAACGGTATTATCGGGCTGGCCGATTCGATGCTCAAAGGCATTGGCGGGCCGCACAGCCATCAAACCGTTTCAAATTTGAAGATGATTTCAGCGAGTGGAAACCGTCTGGCCAATCTGGTAAATGACATCTTGGACTTTTCAAATTTAAAGCAGCAACATCTTCATCTGAAAATTACACGGGTGGACCTGAAGGCAATGGTTGATGTCGTCTTTGAGCTTACCAGGCCGCTGGTTGGGTACAAAGATATCCGTTTCATCAACGAATGTGAGGACCTGCCGGCTGTTTTGGCCGATGAAAACCGCCTTGAGCAGATTCTGTATAACCTTATCGGCAATGCCGTTAAATTTACCCATCAAGGCGTTGTCATGGTTACGGCGAGACAGGAAAAACAGATGGCCACGATCTTTGTCTGCGACACCGGTATCGGGGTTCCACTCGATAAACAGTCGTTAATATTCAACTCCTTCCAACAGGCAGAGGGCACCATTGCCAGGCACTACGGTGGCACCGGGCTGGGCCTGACCATAACACGACAACTTATTGAACTGCATGGCGGCGAGATCAGGGTCGAATCACCCCATAGCAGGATTTCCCCCATGGCCCGGGCCGGGGGGCGAGAAGGCTCCTGCTTTAGGTTGACCATACCCCTTGCAGAGGCGCCAACCTCCGGTGAGGTCGGGCCAGATAGCCCGGAAACCATCAGGTACTTTGTACAGCATGAGAATCATACCCGCATCGAATCGCCCAAAGATATCGATAGCGTAAACATGTCCGCACCGAATACTCAAAAGCCTCCTGAGGGGGCTGCCAGGATACTGGCTGTGGATGATGATGTGGTTAACCTGAAAGTGATTGAAAACCAGTTGTCTCTACAGCAGTTTGAGGTTGTTAAGGCCCAAAACGGACAGGACGCGTTGCAGATGATACATGCGGGTGAACCCTTCGACCTGATTCTATTGGATCTGATGATGCCCGGTATCAATGGGTTTGAAGTTTGCCGGGAAATTAGGAAAAAATACAACCCCAACGAACTTCCCATTATCATATTGACCGCCAAGAATGCCCTGGCGGATTTCAAAGAGAGCCTCTCTTCCGGCGCCAATGACTACCTTACGAAACCCTTTTCATTTGCAGAACTCATTCACCGTGCCGAGAACCAGCTGAAACTATCCCAATATTATCAGGACTTGAAGGAACTCAATGAAGACCTTCAAAATGAAGTTGCGGTAAGAACCCGGGAGCTGGAGCATGCTCGAAACAATGCGGTTGGCCTCATGGAAAAGGCCAAGATTGCCAACCACTCAAAAAGCAGGTTCCTGGCCAATATGAGTCATGAATTAAGAACCCCTTTGAATGTGATCCTGGGATTTTCAGAGCTAATGAGTCGTGATCCCGATATCTCCAGTGAACAGTTGAACAATCTTGAGGCCATCGGGCGAAGTGGCGAACATCTGCTGGCATTAATAAATGACGTATTGGAGCTTTCCAAGATCGAGGCTGGCCGCATCATCTTGCACAAGGAAGATTTTGACTTAAACCAACTCCTGTATGACCTCCGGGAGATGTTCCGAGTGCGGGTGCGGGAAAAAGGGCTATATTTCGATATCAAGCAGAGGACGGATGTACCGCAATTTGTCTCTACCGACCAAAGCAAACTCCGGCAAATTTTGATTAACCTACTGGGCAATGCGTTAAAATTCACTGGAACCGGAGGGATAGTTCTTTCTGTTTCCAGGCAAGTGCAGTCTGCGCCTGCGCACAAAGATAGGTGTACACTTCGGTTTGAAGTGACAGATACCGGCAGGGGGGTCAAACCGCAGGACCAGGATCTGATATTCGATGCCTTTTTTCAAACCGACAGTGAACATATGTCCCGGCAAGGGACGGGTTTGGGCCTGCCTATCAGTCAGAAATATGCCGGTTTGCTGGGGGGCACATTGACAGTGGAAAGTCAGGCAGACAGGGGCTCAAAATTCAGCTTTGACATACCTGTGGCGCTGGCAGACGGTTCCGAAATCGTAGCAACTTCTTTCAACCGTAGGATCATCGGCCTGGCGGAGGGCCAACCGGCCTTGCGCCTGCTGGTTGTAGATGACAACAAGAACAACCGCAGACTTCTGGTCAAGCTGCTGAGAACTGTAGGGTTTGATGTGGCCGAGGCTGTTAACGGCAGAACAGCAATCGAAAAGTGGAAGACATGGAAACCGCATCTTATCTGGATGGACATGCGAATGCCCGTGATGGATGGCTATGCGGCAACCGCACATATAAAAAAATCCCGGGAGGGTGACCGTGCCGTGATTGTCGCTTTGACCGCCAGTGCTTTCGAAGAAGATCGGATAAAGGTCCTGGAGCATGGCGGTGACGACTATGTAAGGAAGCCATTTCGAGAGAGTGAAATTTTCGAAAAACTTTCGCGGCATCTGGGCGTCAAATTTAGTTACAGTGAAACGCGTGCGACCCCGGAATCTCGTAAATCCGTATCCCTGTCAAACGGAGATATTGAGCGGGAGGCCGCGACTTTGGTGCCTGGCCTGCTTGAAGAGTTGGGCGAAGCCACCGAATTCAGCGACGCCGCCCGTATCGATCAGGTAATTGAAGAGATTCGAACACAAAACGCGCAGCTTGCTGAGAGCCTGGGCAAACTGGCCGAAAAATTTGCCTACGATGAAATTCTGACCTTGGTTGCGAAAGCCCAGACTGCAGCCCGAAGTTCGGAGTAGAACCTGTCAAGAAAATGGAAGGTATCGATGCCTGAAAATAGAAACAGTACGATCCTTGTGGTGGATGACAATACAGATAATCTGCGCCTGCTGGCCGGAATCTTGGGTGAACAGCAGTATCAAGTGCGCCTGGCCCGGAATGGTTCGTATGCTTTGGCCACAATCCACAAACAGGCACCGGACCTGGTACTGCTCGACATCATGATGCCCGAGATGGATGGTTTTGAAGTCTGCCGGCGGTTAAAGGCGGACGAACAGACGGCCGGCATCCCGATCATCTTTATCAGTGCGCTTGGTGAAATTGACGAAAAAGTCAGGGCGTTCTCATACGGTGCTGTGGATTACATCACCAAACCTTTTCAGGTTGAAGAGGTCCTGGCCCGCGTAAAAATGCATTTGAAAATGATGTATATGCAGAAATCGCTTGCCCTTAAGAACGCCCAGCTTGAAGACGCTCTGGACCAGATCCAGATTCTTCAGGGCATTATTCCGATCTGTGCCAGATGCAAAAAGATTCGGGACGACCAGGGCATCTGGAACCAGATTGAAAAATATATCGAAGCGCATTCCGAGGCTTTTTTCAGCCATGGGCTGTGTCCGGAATGCAGCCACGCTATGTACAAAGACCAGGAATGGTATCGAAAAAAACATGGTATCAAATAGAAACGCGGCGGCTGAATAGCCTGGGACAATAAAGGTCAATAGGTATCGGCGGACATTCAGACGGAGAGAAAAAATGGATTCTTCAAATTCCCGTACTCATTTTAGTATTGCTGTTCAGGTTTTTGGCCTGTGGCTGCTTATGTTCATCACACCGGTAGCCTGGGCCGCAGCCCCGGATATCATCGATACCGTCTCACCTTCCACGGCTTTGCCGGGTGATCTCGACGTGCAGGTGACCATAAATCTGGACAGCGCGCTGGCCATACCGCCCATCCCGCCGGCAGATGTCAGTATCCAAAGTGTCACCATAGGGAGCGTTGCTGCCAAGAGCCACGCCCGGGTTTCAGATTATGCCCTTACGGCCACCTTCGATTTTCCGACCGGTACAGCCACTGGCCCGTATGATCTGGTTATCGTGTTTGGCGGGCCACAGGGTGATATGAGTTTTACAAAAGAGGGTGCCTTCACACTGGGGGCCACCGGATCACTGTCCGTAACGATCCAACCGGCGGGTGCCGATACCGCCGGGGCTCAATGGCGGGTGGACTATGGGCCGTGGCAAACCGGCGGTGCTACTCTTGAGGCCCTGACAACCGGGGATTACACGGTTCGATTTAGCGCACTGCCAGGCTGGCACAGGCCTGCGGACCAGCCTGCCAACATAAGTGTCGACCAGAGCACCGGAATTACCGGAACTTACATCGCAAGTACCGCGACGTTGACCTATCCTGTTGTGGACACAGGGCATGGGCGGTGTTTCAACGAAAGTGCCAGAATTACCTGCCCCTCATCGGGCGAGGCCTTTTTCGGACAGGATGCCCAGGACCATGGTTACGGGTTCGGCTACACAGTCGGCCCTGACAGCGAAACGGTTACAGATGATGTTACCGGACTCATGTGGCAACAGAGCGCCGATAGTGACAAAGATGGGGATATTGGTGCCAATGACAAGATGACCCATACGGCTGCCCGGGCTTACTGTAATAATCTTTCCCTGGGCGGCCATACCGATTGGCGCCTGCCGCACATCAAAGAACTTTACTCCCTGATTGATTTCCGGGGGGTTGACCCCAGCGCTTATACAGGCAGCGATACAACCCAGCTGCGGCCGTTCATCGACAATACGACGTTTGGTTTCAACTGGGGTGATACTGCCGCCGGCGAGCGCATCATCGACGCACAATTTGCCTCAGATACGTTATATGTGGGTAATACGGCCAACGACGGCGGCGCTACGCTTTTTGGTGTCAATTTCGCCGACGGCCGTATCAAAGGTTACGGCTTGTCTATCGCCGGCCAGGAAAAGACATTTTATTGCCTGTGTGTTCGCGGGAATTCAAGCTATGGCCAGAACAGCTTTGTAGATAACGCCGACGGTACCATTGCGGACAATGCCACCGGACTGATGTGGTCCCGGGATGACAGCGGTGCGGCCCTGAACTGGGCTGAGGCCCTGGCCTGGGTTGCGTCGCAGAATGCGGCCGGGTACCTGGGCTACAGCGACTGGCGCCTGCCGAATATAAAAGAACTTCACTCGATCGTAGATTACACACGCTCACCGACCGCGACGAGCTCCGCCGCCATAGATCCCCTGTTTAATATCACGTCCATCACCAATGAAGCCGGCGGGGCCGACTACCCCTATTATTGGTCCGGTACTACCCACATCGGGTATCCTGAGACAGTAAGTACCGCTAACTATATCGCTTTTGGCCGGGCCATGGGCTATATGGGCAATATGTGGCAGGATGTCCACGGTGCCGGGGCCCAGCGAAGTGACCCCAAATCCGGAAACCCGGCCGATTATCCCACCGGTCACGGGCCCCAGGGGGATGCCGTCCGGATAGTCAACTATGTTCGCCTTGTACGTGATATGGATTTGAACGCCGATGAGGTCATCGTTAACTTGCTGGCCGAGGTTATCCGCATCGTGAAGCTTCTCTCTGGCAATCCCGTATCAGGCGAGTGGACGGATGCCGATGCCGATTCCAAAGCAACGCTTGCAGATGCACAATATATCCTCCAGCAGATAGCGGGCCTGAGGGTTTTAGAAAGATAACAGCGAACCGTATCCTGCCGGGACTTGATTAATTAACTGGAAGACAGGACCTTTCCATAAAGAACAGGGCCGTACCCGAGACGCTGCGTTGGCAATGGGCCGGGCACCGGGTGTCCGGCAACCAGCTATTGCCGATCAGGGTGCAGGGTCAACCCTATTGTGGCCGGCGGGTTCATTCAAAAGCTCGGCCCATGCCCTGTGTCCAGAATGCCGCTGCGGTTGATCAATTCCGGGTGTTCTTCCACCCAGGCTGTGACCGGCGTACGGGCATAACGATAACCCACCTCGCAGATCGTGTGAAACCGCTGCCAGTCCAGCAAGTCAAATCCAGCTGTGGGCGGATTCAGGAAGAGATCGGCTAAACTTCTGGCCGCCTGAACTTCCCGGCGGCTGCCCAGCATGGTAGACTGAAGGATGACGCGGTGCAGGGTTGGGACTTCCTGATCGATCTCCTGGGAATGAATGCGGGCTTTGATGTATTCCCAGGCGGTGGGGAGCTTTTTTTTCTCGTAGTTGATGTCTTTGCCTGCAGAGAGGTCCACACAGATTATATGCCCACGCACGGTATCTCGCATCACATCCACGGGAAGGTTGTTCAGAATGCCGCCGTCCACCAGCAGGTTGGCGCCTTCAATGACAGGCGGAAAAATCCCGGGTAAAGATGCGCTGGCGCGCAGTGCCTGCCAGACTTTTCCGTGGCGGTGAATGTATTCGCGATTGTGGGACAGGCTGCTGGATACTGCGAAAAAAGGAATCCAGAGGTCCTCAATATGGGTGTCACCGAAATGGAGTTTCAAACGTTCGGAAATTTTGCGTCCCTGGACAAGGGACATGACGGGCAGGGTGTAGTCGTCTGTGGGGTGATCATCCACGAAAGCAGCCTTGTATTCGTTCAGCATGCGCGTATCGTTCCATCCCATGGCGACGCCGCCCGCAATGATGGCACCGATGCTCGTTCCGCCCACGGCATCAATGGGGATTCCCGCTTCCCGCAGGATTCGCAGAACACCGATGTGGGCAAAGCCTAACGCCCCGCCGCCGCCCAACACCAGCGCCACCGCATTTCCGGAGTAAAAGCGCGCCAGGCGGTCAAAACCCTCATCCCCGTTCCATGTGATGTGCAGGTGGCGTGCATCAGAAATGGCAGATAGCCAGCGCTGTGTATTTTCGGGCACCACGGTTGCATCCGGATGTACAAGCACCAACTCAAGCGCCGGGCTGGGTTCTCCCGCTGCACAAATAATTTTTCGGGCCATTTCTGCGGCAGGCTTTTCCGGAGCGTTCGCCCTGGTGACCAATACGATGATATCGGCATAGGCCGCACATTTTTTTGACCAGTTCGAGAGTCTGGCATCCATCTGGAGTATGAGATAATCGTGGTCTGCTTCTGCTTTGTCGAGGTAACATCCGAGATCAGTCGTGTCGGTACATTTGTTGGTAAGGACGTCCGGGAACCGCACCGCGATCGTGGGGGCATCAATCAGTGCAACGGAACCGAATCGCAACAGGGCCACCTGGAGCCTTTCGCAAAAAATACGCTGGTCTAATCCGTCGTTCAGCGGAACAACGGCAATGGTCCGAACCGGGTTTCGGGTGGCACTGGTATGGCGTTGGGCGTCCAGAAGACGTTCGATGATGTATCTTGACAGGTGCAGTTGGGCCTCAGGATGGCGAAGCATAACAGATTCGAAATCTTCACGGGTAAGAAATACCAGATCACTGTCGCGCATGGCCACAAGGGTTGCCGCCCGGCCGCGGCCGGTAAAAAGGGCGATTTCGCCAACAACCTCGCCGGGACCCAGCAGGGCCACCACTCGCTCGGGGTCTCCAATTTCCCCGGCAATGCGGACCTGCAGCCGGCCCGACACAAGGATGTGCATGCCCGTTCCCGGTTCGCCTTGATGATAGAGCACATCGCCTTTTTTCAAGTGAATGGTCTGGACCTTTTTCACGAGAGCATCGGTAAACTCCGGGGCTTTTTTGCCGAACAGCTGTGTGAAAACACGATTGAGTGTCAAATCCATTTCAGAGTCCGCATTATTCTTCGGTTTTAGTATCTATCGTGAAGACACCCAACTGGCTCCCCGCCCGGGTTGTCAATTTACCGCTGGAATGGGTGGTGAGGGTGCCGTCAAGCCTGGAAAGCGTGACCTCCGAGACGAGCACATCGCCCGGTTGGCCCTGACGTTCTATCTGCAGGGTTTCCACCACAGTTTCACCCCAGACATCAAATGAAAATTTGAGTGCCTCTATTATCCCGCAGATCGCAGGCCCGGTGTGAACGGCCAGACGAAAATCGAACCCAGTCCGGCCCGAGGCATTGCGTGTGGCCTTGCGCTCTCTAATAAATTGCTGGATTTCTACGGCGGCCTCTATGGCACTTTTAGCATGCTCTGCATTTGGAACCGGCCCCCCACCAATGGCGAAATAGGCGTCGCCAATGGTTCTGAGGGGTTCTATCCGATGGCGCAGGGCAATCTTGTCAAAGGCCTTGAAGAAATAGTTGAGTTCGGCGAGGACATCTGCCGGTTCGAATCGATCTACCTCGCTGCGAAATGCATGCACATCCGCAACCAGCAGGGTCACCTCTTCGTAAGCATTCGGTTTTTCAATCGTGCCGGATCGTTCAAAACCCTTTGCCATGGATGCGGGCAGAAGCGCCCACAGCAAGCTGTCGGATTTCTTTTTTTCGATCTCCAGGGCAATCTTCTGCTGCATAAGTTCCTGCCGCGACTCTTTGAGCAATACGGATCTTTTATAGGCGACCCATGCAAACAAAATGAAGTAGAGCAGAAGAAAAAGTGCCGAAAACAGGTCCATCAGCAGGTGGTTTTGCGGGTTGTAGTTTGTTCCATACAAGGCGATGGGGATGCACATGCCGGCCGTAACGGACAGTGTCGTCAGGCTCATGAAAGACACGCTGCCGAGGGCCATGCCATTTGAAAGCGCCACCGTCAGAAGGGATAACGCCGGTATCGGGGAGAAGCCAACGACATACACGGTAGAGCCGAGCGCGAATGCGTCCACCAGGGAAGCCCCGAGCTCGAATTTCCGACGCGATTCGACCCGCTTTGTAAGGCTGCGGGAGATATGGGGATGGGCAAGCACCAGGACCATAAGAAATATATACCAGGGGCGGACTTCACCAAAATTCAATACATAGATCCCGGCAATGATGACGCACGCCGTTGTACCCAGCAGGCGCATCGGGTACAGTGAACGGCCGAAACCCTGGGCGCCGGTTTCGGGGACGATTTCTTCCGCTTGTGGTGCCATGGCGGCGACCCCCCTCCTGTTTGAAGGCAATCTGGTTCAAGACGCGATAGTGTGATTAATGGGGAACGAATGTTGTGAATCGAAGCAGGAAGCCTCCAGGTCGGCAGCAAGGCTGTATGGCTGGCAGCAACGATCTACGCTTAACTATCGGATACCTTGCTGATTGTCAAGATGACCTTGTTCGCGTAACCTTCTGAATTGATAGAACTGTGGGCGCAGGCGTTTAGTCCCATTGTTGCTTTTTTAAGTTGGTCCTGAAATTTTGGGCCCATCGGTATCTTGAGGCCGCGGAAAAATGTTTTGTTCCAGAAGGCGCCCTGATTTGCGCCTGATTCTGACGATCTGAGGGCTTCGGAGCCAAGGCTGCACAGCCGACAAAGGATACCGATCAACGGCGGGGAGATCCGGATTCTTTTTTATGCTATTGATATTTTGTATGGATGGTATGATAGTGACACGCATATCTAATCGTCGGTTTATGCTTTGATGAAAGCCGAAAGTTGAGTAAGGAACTTTATCAGATTGCCAAAATAGAGAGTATCCAACATCCAGGGAGAGCTTATGCATCGAGTTGCCTGTGCCATTGTCATTATTTTGTTACCCATTGTTTTGCTGTCCTGCTCAAAATCCGGGGGTATTTACCAGCCGCCGCGGGAGTTTGCCGCCCTGCCGGACACGCCTGCGGCTTACCCGGCCACAACTTTCGCGGTGATTTCTGATCCGCATTATTATGACACCCGGCTGGGCATCCATGGAAAAGCCTTCCAGGATTATCTCGACGAAGATCGCAAGCTGCTTGAACTCAGCGGCGAGCTGTTCGATACCGCGGTGGAAGAAATCAGCTCGGCCTCTGCTGATTTTGTCATTGTTTGCGGCGACATGACCAAGGATGGGGAGAAGATCAATCACCAGATCGTGGCCGCAAAGCTCAAGCGGTTGGTCGATTCGGGCAAGTCGGTTTTCGTGGTGCCGGGCAACCACGATGTGAACAACGGCAAGGCCGTCCGATTTCAAGGTGACTACACTGAACCGGTGCCCACGGTATCGGCCGGGGAGTTTGCCGAGATATACCGCGATTATGGCTATAAGGCCGCCCTGGAGCGGGACCCGGACTCCTTGAGCTATGTGGTCGAGCCTGTTCCCGGGCTGTGGTTGCTGGCCCTGGACTCCTGCAAGTACCGCAACAATCAGCCCGGGCACCACAGCCTGACCGGGGGAGCCTATACACCACAGACTTTCCAGTGGATCGAACAGGTGCTGATGCGATCGAAGCGGGTGGGTAAAGCGGTGATCGTTTTTCAGCACCACGCCATCATGGAGCACTATCCGCACAACAAAAAGTTCTACAGTCAGTATCTGGTCGATGACTTCGAAACGGTATCCGACATGTTTTCTGGTTTCGGTGTCGACCTGGTCTTCAGCGGCCATTTCCACGCCCAGGATATTACCCGCAAGACCTTCGACAATCCGCCCCGGGTCATTTATGATATCGAGACCGGTTCACTGGTGACTGCGCCGTGCCCCTATCGCCTGGTAACCATCAGTGCCGACCAGAAGGCGGTCATAGACAGCCGATTTATCACCGCCATCCCTTCGCATCCGGATGACTTTACGACCTATGCCGCCGATTATATCTACAACGGGACCATCAAATTGGCGGATGCAGCCTTGATAGGATACAAAGTCGACCAGCCGGGCCGGGCCAAAATCAATCCCCAGGTGTCAAAGGCCTATGTGACCCATCTCAAGGGGGATGAGCGGCAGCGGGCAGTCATAGATTCTGATGGCATCGGATTGTGGGCCAAATTCGTGATGTTCAAACAGAAGAACCTGCTGTACGGCTGGACCACCGACCTGCCGCCGGCCGACAACCGGGTGACCATCGATCTGGCTGCGGACGGCAGTGTCGAGTAGGTGCAAGTCCGGCATGGAAAACCGAATCGATGTTGTAGGCCTTCACAAGACACTGGCCACAAATTTTCTCTGACTCCCGCAAAGCGGGACAGGCTTTGCCCTGGCCAGGCCTTTAAAGGTTGAATAAAAGGAGTTGACATGTATGCATTAGCGGTCAGCAGAAGCCCGCGCAAGGCCATTAAACCCAACTTAGACAGCTACCCCAAAGTTTAGTAATTTGCAGTAATTAACAGACAGATGCGGCGTCAAAAAAAATGGGTGGTGAAAAATTGAAAGAACTGATCAGGTCCTATCCTGTAACAATTGAAATCCCGATTGCCTGGGGCGATATGGACGCCTTTCAGCACGTGAACAATACCGTGTATTTCAAACATTTTGAAAGTGCCCGGATTTCATATTTCGAAAAAATTAATTTTCTTGAAGTCATGCAGAAGACGGGTGTCGGTCCCATTCTGGCATCCACGCAGTGCAGGTACAAAATCCCTCTGACCTACCCGGACCATGTCGTTGTGGGTGCTAAAGTGGAGACGATAGCCCAAGACCGATTTGTCATGCAGTATGCAGTTGTCAGTCAGAAATTCAAGAAAATAGCTGCCGTGGGAGAAGGCGTCATTGTTACCTTCGATTATCAAAACAATAAAAAGGCACCTGTCCCAAAGGAAATAAGGGCAAGCATCAGCAACCTCGAAAAGAACACGAGTCCGGAATTTGAAGAATAGCAATAACAGCTTCTGGTCGGACGCCAACGCATAATGAGCCTGACATTGGGGACAACTCGGTTCGAAATTGAAATCGATGTTTTTGAAGGCAACAATTGCGACCATAACCAATTGTGCCTAACCCCCGGGAATTTAAGGTGGCATATCGAACGTAAGCATTTATGCTGAAATCCTGCGCGCACTATCCGCAGGGTTTGTTAGCCCCCCCGGATTGACAAAGTTACCGAAATCAATTAATATCCGGCGCTATTCAGGTTTATATAGCAATTCCCATCCAGGAGTCGTAGATGCACTCAAGCAAACTGCTATCTGTTTTTGTATTGATATCGGTTGGCCTGTTTTTTCTCTGCCCAACAGCCCCGGAGGCTCAAACACGAGGGCTTCAGGTGGTCGTGAAGGACCACGCTGGTAAAGAATTGTCTCTTTATCACGGCAGCTATGCCCTCCTGATCGGTGTCAGCCAATACACCCATGGCTGGCCCAAGCTTGAAGCCATACCCGGTGAAATGAAAAAACTGAATGCAGCCCTGGTAGCGAACGGGTTTAAGGTTGAAACCGTTATGGACCCGGATAGTACCAAGCTGCAAAATGCCTTTTCAAATTTCATTGACCACTATGGATATGATCCCAACAACAGGCTGTTGTTTTTCTATTCAGGCCATGGATACAGCAACAAAAGCAAAACAAAAGGTTACCTGGTACCAGCCGATGCCCCTGATCCAAGAGAGGATTGGCGTGGATTTCTGCGCAAAGCGTTGAATATGTCTTACATCCTGGCGGATTGTAAAGCCATGGAGGCCAAGCATTCCCTGTTTTTGTTCGATAGCTGTTTTTCAGGGACAATTTTTAAAACACGGGCCATGCCGGAACATCCCCCGTACATTTCAAGTATCACGGCCAGCCCGGTCCGCCAGTTTATTTCAGCCGGCAGTGCGGGCGAGGAAGTGCCGGCGATAAGCGTTTTCGTCCCTTCCTTTATTCGTGCGCTGCGTGGCGAAGGGGATGTAGATGGTGACGGTTACATGACCGGAACGGAACTGGGCATGTATCTGCACAAAAAAGTACTGTCCTATGAGACCGGCCAGACTCCCCAATACGGCAAGATCCGGGATCCCAATCTCGATGAGGGTGATTTTGTCTTCATGCTGGCCAGTTCAGGCGCAACGATTGAAAAACCGCCAAAACCAAAAGCCAAGAAAACCTACCTGTCGGTCGAGGGAACCGTAGCCGGGGCCACCGTGTTTGTTAATGGTAGCAAGGCTGGAAAGACGCCCCTGAATAAGTTTTCGATCAAATCAGGCCAACACAAGGTCCGCGTGGAGAAAGCGGGTTACGAACCTTACCGGAAAACGATCCGGGTAAAAAGTGGTCGTGACATTTCCGTGTGGGTGGATTTAACAAAAAAAGCTCCTCCCAAAGGGCAGCTGCATGTGGATACTGACCCCCCGGATGCCCGCATAAGGATTTTGAATATCGGTCCCGCATTTACCCAGGGCATTGAACTTGAAGCGGGCCGGTATCTTGTCGAAGTCTCGGCCGATGACTATGAAGCCAGGAGATTGTGGGTGTCTCTGGGGGCAGGGGAGGATAAGCGTGTCACTGTCCGGTTGGAACCGGTGCCGAAGGTAGAGGTGCCTGTTGCGGAACCCATTATCAACAGCATTGGCATGGAGTTTGTCTATATCAACCCGGGCTCATTCATGATGGGAAGCCCGGACTCCGAACAAGGTCGCCAGGACGACGAGTATCAACATCTGGTAGAACTAACCAGGGAATTTTACCTGCAGGCAACCGAGGTAACGGTAGGTCAGTGGCGCAGTTTTGCCGAGGGCAGAGAGTACGAAACCGAGGCTGAGAGACAAGGGTGGGCCTGGATATGGGATGGCCGGCGATGGGGAAAAAAATACGGGTATTATTGGGATAGGCCCGGTTTCGATCAAAATGATGACCAACCTGTGACCTGTGTGTCCTGGAATGACGCTCAAAAATTTATCGAGTGGCTGAATCAATCGGATGATCAAGGGGCGTATCGTCTGCCGACAGAGGCCGAGTGGGAATATGCGGCCCGGGCCGGGAGTGAAACCGCCTTTGCCAATGGTGACATCAGCGAACCCAAATGCGGTTTCGATGCGAACTTGAATCTCATGGGCTGGTACTGTGGCAATGCCGACAGCAAGTCCTACAGCGTCGGGCTGAAGCAGGCCAACGAGTGGGGCCTGTATGACATGCACGGGAATGTGTGGGAGTGGTGTCAGGACTGGTATGCTAATGAATACCCCACCGATTCTGCTGCAGATCCAAAGGGACCGTCGTCGGGCCCGGGCCGAGTGGTTCGTGGCGGCGGTTGGGATTACACCGCCAGGCGCTGCCGGTCGGCTTTTCGATCGAGGGAGTGGCCGAGCGATCGCTTCAACTACCTTGGCTTCCGGGTTGCACTTTCCCCAATTGATGATCCGGCCGATTAACGTAAGCAACCGCCATAGCACAGGCAGGCCGTTGCGGAGCAGGCCTTTAGCATGCGCAGAGGGTATTCCCGGAAAGGACCATACAATTAGATTCCTCTCCTATGAAAGCCTGCCAGGGGTGATGCAAATCGACTTCCATTCTTACCCATCCATGCAATCTGCTTCCTGATTTAGGGCCTCGGAAAAAAATAATTGCGCAAGCTTGTGCCGGATTTTGGTTCGTCCGCAAGGCAGATCCGCCGGTGCATATCAGGATATGTAGCGGTGGATGTAACGCAGCAGACGGGCTAAAAGACAAGCAAGATGTGTAATTACTTATTTCCGCGGCCCTTAAACCTGTGATTTTAAAGTTCAGTGAATTTCAAGACATCGAATGAAAGGCGTGGCATGAAATTGATCAAAAAAGTAAAGTTTGGAATAGTGATCGTTCTGGTTGTCATTTTGGCGCTGTTTTTCTATTACAATTTGCCCCGTACTGCCGTGGTCCAGATTTCCGGCACCGATGTGAAGCGGATTGACAAGAACAAGAATGCCGTTGAGAATCAAAAAAATAACAAATCCGCTGGGGAACTGGCCCAGCAGACATCAGATGTCAGGTTTATCAATTCGATGTCTCGGAGCGGCAAAACCATGGTGTTCCGCAACGAAGACACCGGCTGGGGGTGGCCGCCGTATCTCAAATTCGACAGTGCCGACCTAACCGCCGAAGCCCAGTCCTTTGCTGCCGACCAGGCAAAGCCATGGGTTCTGGTCAAATACTATGGCTGGAGGATTAAAGTTTTCTCGATGTTTCCGAATGTGGTGGACTTAAAAGTTGTCGATCGTGAGCACTCCCATTTTCCTTTGTTCAATATTGTGTTTTTCATCCTGTTGGTTACGGTTATCTTGATTGCCAGAACCCAAATCAAGAAACTTGTCGATAAAGTGCGCAGCAAGAAAAGACCGAAGAATGACGAGTTGGGTGCCTGACCAAAAAAGATGGGTGGCTTTGGGGCACTATTGCCATATCCGCTCTAATTTGCTTATTGGTTCCGTGCTTTCTCATTAACGCGCCTATTAATCCATTGCTCAAGTTTGGTATTGCACTCTTATGTTTGGCTGTTTTCGGTTTTTTGTTCCATGTGCTTTTCAGAGTTCAATATGTGCTTACCCCGACAGACCTGCTTATTCGCTACCCGTCCATGAACCAGCGGGTGCCTTTGATAGAAATATATTTCGTGACGCCCATGATTATGGAAAAGCGTGCCACCAGGGCACTCGATACATTTATTTACAACGCTACCATTCTTTCAGCTAAAAAGAGAGCGGCCGAATCAAATGTATGCGTTGATTTTTGAGGATTTCGAGAAAGCGGAGGACTTTCGATGGTATCTGAAAGAGAATACCGGTATTGATTCCGGAAGACTTCAAGTTGCCTATTTCAGACCTGCTTCAAGACCAGGCTGGAATTAATATGGCGATTATTACCGACAGTATTCTTGAAAAAGGTTGGATCCCTGATGGATTTGAGCAGAAAGCAGGTTATCGGATCTACTATTACGCGAACGCGTGAAATATCCGGGTTAAGGGCCGCGGAAAAAATAATTACACATCTTGCTTGATACCGCAATCCCATTGGCGATGTCATCACCAGGACATCCATACCCCCATAGGATCCTGTCCTTATGTCGAATTCGATTTAAATCTCCAATGTTGCTACTACTGAAAAAATGATACTGATGTGAAACTACATTGATTATTCCTGGCGGATGCCCCCACCGCAACAAACCACCAACAAACCACCAACAAACCGGTTGACGGATGTTGCAAACCGAACTAATGTGAAAGCACATTAATAAAATGTATCAATCAACCAGGCGAAGGCTCCACCAAAATTAGAAAAAGGAAAAAGTCATGGCGAAAAAATCAACAGGAAAAGCAAAAATGCAAGTGACGATCCAGCTAGAGCCTGAATTTGTAGAGAAAATTGACCAGTTGGCAGAAAGCCTGGGTATGCCCCGCAGCCAGGTCATGCGCAATTTGATGAAAAATGGATATGATGATGCTGTGATCCTGGAAAAAGCAGGCCTGTTCACTGCTTATAGATTCGGTGAAAAGGTCGTACGCAAAATTAAAGAAGGCTTGATGATGGGCAGATACAGCCTGGATGAAGATGGTGAATTAAAAATCAATTATAAGGACGAACAACCTTCAAATGCATCCAGGAGCGAAAACCTGCCGCGGAGAAGGCCCAATCGAATTGGCCGGTTAGTTTGAAGAAAAATAAGAAAATGCCTTTGGGGTCGGTGGGACCCCAAAGACCCTTGATAAAAGAATTACCGAAAATAGTGTCGACATCTGAGACTCATTTCATTATAGGCTAATGGCCTAACAACTAATATTTTAACAGGAGCTTTGACCCATGACCCATGCTGCCATTACCGGTTGGGGCAAATGTATGCCCCCGGCTGTTTTAACCAATCAGGATCTGTCCACCTTTCTGGACACCAACGACGAATGGATTGTCAGCCGTACCGGTATCGCCGAGCGCCGCGTGACCCATGTGCTGCCCGGTGAAATGGCCTATGTGGCCGGGGCCCGGGCCCTGGCCTGTGCCGACTTGCCTGCGGACAAACTGGATTTGATCATTTACGGCAGCTGCACCAACGACGAGCAGGTACCCAATTCAGCCTCCGGGATCCAGTTTCGGCTGGGGGCGGTTAAAGCCGCCGCAATGGATGTGGACACGGCCTGTACGAGCTTTTTATATGCCCTGACGACCGCCACGGCTATGATTCGTACCGGTGTGGTGGCCAATGCACTGGTTATTGGCGTTGAGGCCATCTCCCCCTATATGGACTGGAGCAATCGCAACGTGGCCGTGCTGTTCGGCGATGGGGCCGCCGCGGTTGTCCTGCAGGAGAGTGAAACCGCAGAAGGTGTGATTGGCGAAACCCTGGGGTGCATTGCCGACGCCCGCCATACCTTGCGTGTGCGTGGCATCGGCGGGGCCTATGCCAATTCCGGCGTGATGCTGGGCGATACCATTTGGGATTTTGACGGCCAGGAAATTTTCAAGCGCGCCGTCAAGGGCATGACCGCCGCTTCCGAAGCAGTCCTGGCCAAGAGCGGGACAACCGTGGGCGATATTGATCTGGTTGTGCCCCACCAGGCCAACCTGCGGATCATAAAATACCTCACCCAACGCATCGGCGTACCGGATGAAAAAGTGATGCTCACTGTCCAGAATTACGGCAATATGTCGGCCGCTACCGTTCCGGTAGCACTGGTGGAGGCCCTGGAGGAGGGCCGGGTCAAGCCCGGCGCCCTGATCCTCATGCCGGCCTTTGGAGGGGGACTGACCCTGTGTTCTCACCTGGTGCGCTGGGGGGAACGCGTCACGCCGCTGGGCACTACGGACGTGGACCTTGCCTCCTGCAACCGGTCTGGTTTGGAACTGGTCAACGAAATCCGGGCAGCCAAGGACCCGGCGGACCGATCCCGGGCCCGCCTTCAGGCCACATCATTTCCGGATTTTCCCAGTGAGAGTTCTGACAATTAGATGCTAACCTGTGTCCACCCATATATTGCAATAATTTTATGTGTATGAAAATTATGTGAAAACACATCAGAAGAATGTAGGGTTGTACACTGCTTATCGATTCGGGGAATAGGCACAATTTCTCTTGACAACTGTGCGCATATCGTTAAAATGAGCGCAAACTCATTATATGAGCCTATAATTTCTTTATGAGCAACCACCTTATCCGGTTGGTGATCCCATGGAACATTCCTCCCCCATATCCAAAGGCGAACAGCGGCGGCTGCGACGGGCTTCGGCCCGTCGGGCGGAGATCATCGCCGCCGCCGGCGCGGTGTTTCGCGAAAAAGGATATGCCGGCGCCACCACCAAGGAGATCGCCGACCGGGCAGACGTGGCAGAGGGGACCCTGTACAAGTATTTTGCCAGCAAGCGCGAACTGCTCATGGCCTACGTCATGGGCGTCGTCGAACTGAGCCGGTCCATATTAGACCATATGCCACCGGGAGACCCGGAGAGCGCACAACAGGATTTGGCCCAGGCCTTTACGTTCCATTTTACGGTGGTTCGAGACCAGCCGTTTCTCTCCATGCTGATCCATGAGGCCATTCGCATGGATACGGCCTTTGGGGAAACGTTTCAGGCCCAGTTCATGGATCCCACGGTGGCGGCGAGCGAGGAGCGGGTCTCCCGATGGATCGTTTCGGGGCACGGCCGCCGGGTGGACACTCGCGTCGCCGCCCAGGTAATCAACGCCATGATGATCGGTTTTGACGTCATTCTCAGTGGTAAGACAGATCCCCACCTGGAATCACTCGATGCCGAGTCACTCGGCCGCTGCGTCGCCGACATTGTGCTTAACGGGCTTGGCAGGGGAACCACCGACACAGATAACCAATGACAGGAAAAAGAATGCGTCCACTCACTCTTTACAGGGGAGTTCGCCATGCCTTCAAAGTCAATCCGCCTGATGGTCTGGATGACCATACTGCTTGCCGTTGTCGCTGCAACGGCCGTTGCTGAGCCGACGCTGCTCACCAAAGAATTGTTTCATGACAACGGCCAACCCTATATCCGGTACACCTACTACCTTTCCGATGGCGTCGAAGTCCTTCACGGCGATTACAACACCTGGGATGAAAACGGTGTGATGCGCTGGGACCATCATTACCAGGACGGATTAAAGGCCGGCCGTTTTCTGGCATTCAACGGCGCCGGCGTCCAGGTTCAGGAGGACAACTACAAGGCGGATCTGCGGCACGGCAAATCGAGATTCTGGACGGACAACGGCAAATTGCAATGGGAGCAGACCCACAGCGGCGGCCAGTTCCACGGTGTGCAAACTTACTGGAGCCTCTACACGGAGCCGCCGCATATTTCTTCCCAAGAATATTTTGCAAATGGCGTCCGCACGGGTGCCTGGCCCGAATTTCAGCCAGACGGGAGCAAAAGCTGGGAAACCGTATACGAAAACGGCATGGTCGCCTACGAAACGAGCTGGTCATACCACCCCAACGGACAGGTCTCTGGGGAGACCATCTATGAAGCCGTCGACGGCATCAATCACGAAACTTATACCTCGTGGCATGACAACGGTCAGTTGGAAAACTGGTCTTTTTACCAGAATGGCATGGAGGCGGGCGTCTGGCTCAGTTGGGATGCAAACGGCAACCTTATCCGGCAGGAAGACTACGAACTCGGCGAACGGGTCACATCGCAGCAGTGGTATTGGAGCAGCGCGGGCATACCGACTTTTCACTCGATTGAAACTAATGAAAACGGTGTTGCCATGCGGATGGAAACGTCCTGGTTTGCCAGCGGCGGCATGTCCGCTCAGGAGACATACCTTGACTATGCCGGTCACGGCATCTGGAAGTACTGGTATGAAAACGGCCAAATCTCCAAAGAGGAGGAATATGACAATGATCTCGAAACCGGCGAATGGATGCAGTGGTATGATAACGGCCAGTTGATGTGGAAAGGCGCCTACGAGAACTATTTGAAAACCGGCCGCTGGACCTGGTGGGACCAGTGGGGCAACCAAACGATGGAGGAGCACTACGACAACGGTTTTAAGGTGTCCGAGTCGTCCTGGGGATGGCAGGCCCCCGATTCCGGTTCCCCGGCCGTCACTTATCACTCCCAGAGCGAACTTCGTGACGGGCAATGGTATACGTTGGTCAGCTGGTATGCGACCGACGGTCAGATCCTCGCCAGGGAAACATCAATAGATGATTTACGACAGGGAGAATACACAGCCTGGCACAGTAACGGCCAGATGAAACAATACGGTAAGTACCTTGATGATGCCAAAGAGGGACCCTGGAAGGAATGGTACGACAACGGCCGTTTGGCCACCCGTGGCGACTATCACAGCGGGGCGAAAACCGGACTGCACCTCTATTGGGATGTCGATGGGTTTCTCTACGAGGAGCGCATCTTCCACAGCGGCTTCTTTAAATGGAAACGCTACAGTTTCCATTTTCACGAGGACGCCTACCATCCCCTGACCAATACAGGTGCCAATTTTGACGCCGGGTACATGTGCGGCACATGGAACCATCAATACTACGCTGAGTTGAGTGCCGGTGTATGGGAAAAGTACTACTGGACGACAACCAATGAACCCTGCCCCGAGATCGTGGCGGAGGAACCGCCACACACCGCCCCGCAACCCGAGAAGCTCGAGATCAGGGGGCATGTCACCCATGCCCGTACAGGGCTGCCGGTTCCAGGGGCAGAGATTACCACGGGGACGGGCGGCAGCGTTCAAACCACGACCGACACCAGGGGCTTTTACGCTGTAACCATGGACGCGGCAGTCAACACGCCGTTGGTTGTAGAGAAAACGGGCTACTACACCTATTCGGGCACCATATCAACCGGCGCCTATCAGACCACCGTGCATGACATCGCGATGAAGGCAAAGGCCGGCCCGGCCCCGGCCATCACCGCTGTCCAATCACAGTATGGCGGGTTTTTCATCCACGGCATCGCCGTCGAAAACACTTACACCATCTCGGTGGACTGGAACGGCGACCCGGGCCACCTCCTGTTGGAACTCAACGGGAGCAGCAACCAGATCGACGCGACCGGCACCACGATATCGACGACGGTGAACATGGGGAGTCTCAACGGCAGCCTCAGCGCCAAGGGCAACGTGATCAAGGTCAAGGCCGTGAACGCCGCCGGCGCCACGTCCGAACCGGTGTTCCGTTATCCCATCGTCATTCCGGTGCCTGCCTGGTCTCAGAGCCTGGGGACGTTCGGAAACATAGAATACGAGGACGGCGCGGTCGCCTATAACCTTGAAAAAGCCTGGCCTGCGGAACCCCTGGAAATCCAGATCAATGAAAAGACACTGGGATCGACATGGTGGGCTGCGTGGAACCTCATGCCCCTTGTCGGCGGCAGGCCTTTCGGTGTGCCGCCCACCCAGGCCAATTTGGCCGTCGAGGCCAAAAGCGACGGCAGCGGCAGCGTCACTCTCACAGGCGCCACCGGATTCCAGGCTGCCGGCCAGGATATTACGAGCACGGTGGGCGGCCGGGGGAACCTGAAATACGAATCAGGCAACGGCCTGATGTGGATGGGAGCCGATTTTCTACTTGGCCTGGAAGGCACCATGAAGAAAGAGGTGGGGCCTGTCACCCTGATCCCCGCTCTTGAAGGCGCCATAAGCCTGCCCCTGGTGGGTCGGGTCGTCAAGTGGTTTAACGAACTGGCCGTTATCGACGGCAGCATCAACGCGGCCGCCAACGTGGACGCCCAACTGGTGAGCGAAACCGGTGATGTGGGATTTCACCAGGCAGAAGGGGAGGTCGCCGCCGGTGTCGGCATCGGTCTTTCCGCCGATGTTTCCAAAGCCAGTCTTTCCCTGTCCGGTGGCGGCTCCAGCAAAGTTGCCTGGCAGGTTCCGGCCAACCCCGGCTATGTCAAGCAGATCGATGCGGAGGTACACGGCACCCTGGGCATTGACCTGTGGCTCTACGCCGATGAGTTTACCGGTGCACACACGTTTACCTACCCCGAGGCCACGGGCCAGAGCACCACGGGGCGCAGCGTGATGGCGGTCGATATCGGATTCAAACCCATCTCCAGAGATTTTACCCAAAACACCGTTTATAGCCAGTTTGTGGATGTTCCCGTCCGGGGGGTCCTCTCTACATCGCCATTCGGCAGCGGCGAGACCGAAATGATTCAGAACGTCTTCCCCCAGAGCGCACCGGCCGTTGCTGCTACCGGCACCAAAAGGGCCATCGCATTTGTCTATTTCGATCCCGCTGACCCAACGCTCCAGGCAACAGAGATCTCGGTGAGTTACGATGACGGCACCGGTTTTACCGCGCCGGCGGTCATCACCAACGACACGCGGGCCGAATTCGCCCCCGCGCTGGCGTTTGATGCGCAAGGGAACCTCGTTTGCGCCTGGGAACGCGTCAAGGCAACGGACTTCTCCTCGACGGATGTCACCGACATGGCGGCGCAGATGGAGATCGTCTACGCGGTCTTCGACACCTCCGCCCTGACATGGAGCCCCCCTGTCCCGCTCACGGATAACGCTATCCTGGACCACAGCCCGAAAATCGCGGCCGGATCCGGTGGCGAACTCCTGCTGATGTGGAAGAGCAATGCCGCCGGGCATCTGGTGGGTACGGTCGCCGAGCAGGACACGTTTCACTACCGGCTCTGGAACAGCCAGACCCTGGCCTTTGACAGCGCCGCATCGTCTCCGGGTATTGCCAACGCCATCACGTTTGCAATGGCCTATGACGGCACCAACGCCATCGTCGCCTACAGCGTCGATTTGGACGGCGACCTCGCCACAACCGATGACGAAGAGCTTTTCACCATAGCGTTCGACGGCAGTTCCTGGGGCGCTCCCGCCCGGCTCACCGACAATGCCGTCGCAGATATCAACCCCCAGGTATTGTACCGCACCGATGGGACCGCGGAACTGCTCTGGCTGATGGGCACCACCCTGGTTCGGCTCGACGACTGGACGTCAAAAACAGCATCCCCCGTGAGGGCCCAAAGCCGTGCCATCACCTTTGCCGATGCGCGGGCACTCGGTGACGATCAAAATCGGATCATACTGCTGTGGCAAGCGCTGTCAGGAGAAGACATCGACCTCTTTTACGCCGTTTTCGACCCGGATCACGATATCTGGAGCGAGGATCTGAGACTCACCCAAGACCCGGCCATGGAAAAAACACCTGCCGGCGTGTTCACCACCGGCAGTACCCTCAACCTGGTCTATGCCAAAGAGAACCGTGAAACCTTTCAAAACGATCTCTACCGGCTGGAACACACGCTGGCCAGGGACCTGGCGCTGGTTGCGGGAACGCTCGCCGCGGTACCGGCCAATCCCGCACCGGGCGAGACGGTTCAGTTGACCGTCGACGTCGCCAACACCGGGGACCTGGCGGTGACAGACATTCCGGTGTCGTTCTATCTTGGAGACCCCGATACGGGCGGCCCGCTGATCAACGCGACCAGCACCGGCGCGGCGCCGCTGGCCGCCGGACATGCGGTCGCGGTCAGTGTGCCCTGGACCGTGCCTGCGGACGGTTCTTTCACGGTGGTTGCCGTGGTGGACCCCAACGCCGAAACCGTCGAGCGGGACGAGGACAACAACCGGGCGGCATTCATCGCGGTCCAGACGGACCTGAAGGCGGTTCGCTGCACCACCGACACCCTTCCTACCGGCGATGTGATCATCACCGCCGATTTCATCAACGACGGCCCCATCATCGCTGAAGATATCGAAGTTGCCTTTTTCGCCAACGGCAAAGAACTGGAAAGGATCACGCTGCCCCAACTGCTTCCCGGTAAAAGGGCCCAGGTGGCGCATACCGTTTCCGGCGGCGGTGCCTTTGCCGGGCGCGAGAACACGGCTGCCTTTCACATCGATCCCACACAGCGTGTTGCGGAGACCAGCACGGAAAACAACGCTGCGGAAACGATTTTGATCATCAACAACTTCGCAGCGCCCGACACTCTGGCATTCTCCCAAGTGCCAGTCGACAGCACATCACCCCCCCTGACACTCTCCTTGTCGAACCCGGACGATTCACCCTATACGATCATCGACATCGCCCTTTCAGATACGGACAACTTTATCCTTGATCTCAACGGTGGCACTTCGCCGGTGGGCAGCCTGCCGGTGACGATCAACCCCGGTGAGCAGAAAACCATAAATCTGATTTTCACGCCGACAATGGAAGGGGCGTTCAGTGCCACGGTGGGTGTCAGCCTCACAGATCCGGCGGCTCCCGATGCAATCATCCATGTGAGCGGCAACGGCGTCGCCCCCCTCGAGACAGGTCTTGTCGCCGCCCCGGCCAGCCTGGCATTTGGCGGCGTCACTGCGGGCGGCGCCCCGGCGACCACCATCATTACCATTGCCAACACCGGCGCCTCGGATGTAGCCATCGCCGGGGTGGTGCTGTCGGACGGCACCCACTTTGCGGTGGACACCGGCGCAGGTATCGCCCCGCTGCAAGGTACGGGCGGTGTCATCCCCGCTGCAGGCTTCAGCACCCTGGCGGTCTCATTTGCACCAGCGGCGGCGGTCCAATACGTTACCGCCCTGGTGCTCAACCCGGTGGATGCGGGCATCCCTGCTGCCGGCATCACCCTTTCGGGAATCGGGCAGCCCGCCCCGGCCGCCCATCTGACGGCATCGCCCCGCGGCCTCCACTTCGGCGCAACAGCAACGACCGGCACCTCGGCACCGCTGGTTGTAGCCATCAGCAATGCCGGTAGTGCCGATGCCGCCATCACCGGCCTGACGTTAACCGGCAGCGGCGATTTCACGATAGATGTCAACGGCGGCAATGCGCCGCTTGGCGGAACGTCAGGTACCATCTCTCCTGGAGAGATGAAAACCGTGGCCATCACCTTTAGCCCAGCTCTCCCCGCGCCGGCCGAAGCGGTGCTTACCGTCCAGACGGCGACCAGCCCGGACGCCACCGTATCGTTGACCGGATTCGGCACTGCGACCGGCGAGGCCGATATCGACATCAACCCGGGGGCCCTCGACTACGGCACCGTCCAACGGAATGCCGCTGTCACTAAGCGGCTCACAGTGTCCAATTTCGGGGAAGCGTCGCTGACCGTGGGGAACATCACGATCAGCGGACCCCATGCAGCTGACTTCACGATCCAATCCGACGGCTGCTCGAATCAGGTAATGAATGCCTTTGATCTGTGCACGCTGGACATCATGGTCGCCGCAGGTACCCTCGGCAGCCGGACAGCGGCGGCAACCATTTTCTCGGATGATTCGAGCACGCCATCGGTATCGGTGCCGCTGGCTGTCGACGTGGCCAGGGTGGTTGTGCCAGGGGATGTCGATGGAAATGAACTGGTGGATATAACCGATGCGATCACCGCACTTCAGTTGATGATTCACCCGACGGGGTGCCCCAGTGCCCCCTGTGTGGACACGGTCGGCGATGTGAACGGAGACGGCATGATCGGCCTGGTCGAGGCGATCTACATCCTGCAAACACTCTCCCAGTATCGATGAGGAGCAGAAAACCAAAAGAGCGTTAACAACCAGGTGAACACACTGAAGGCGTATGCCCCGTTGGGCAAAAAAGGCGGATTAGCCTAAAAGCTATCCCGCCATTTTTAAAATATTTGGCGTATGGATTCCTGCGTTCCTTCATTTTAGAAAAGTCGTACTCTTTTCTCATCTTTGCATTAACAGGTTATCGAATATAGTGAAACCAGCTACACTGTACGACAATCTGAATAACTTCAATTGTTCAAATTGGAGATTATGATAATGAGCAAAAAACCAACCTATGAAGAATTGGAAAATAGGATTCAGGAATTAGAGCAAAAAGAATCTGAACACAATCTGGTGGAGGAGTCTTTTAGGGAAAACGAGGAAATTTTACGGGTGTTTGTAAAAAATACACCGGCAGCCGTTGCCATGTGCGACCTGCAAATGAGATATGTAGCCTACAGTGATCGATGGGTACATGATTATGGCCTGAGCAATGATGACTTGATCGGTACATGTCACTACGATGCGTTTCCGGATTTGCCAAGCCATTGGAGAAAAGAGCATAAGAGATGCTTTTTAGGTGATGTGATAATAAATGAGAAAGAGCCATTTCTAAGAGCTGATGGATCCATAGATTGGGTTCGAAGGAATCTTCAACCGTGGCGTCAGAAGTCTGGCCAAATCGGTGGACTCATCATGTTTACAGAAGTCGTCAGTGAACGTGTAGAATCGGAACGCAAGCTAAAAGAAAGCCTTGCTGAATTATCAGTACTCGGCAAACGTGAGTCCCAGGTTAACAAAATCCTCAAGAAAGTAGCTCTGAGAGGGGACACCTTGGAAGATGTCCTGACAATGATCATTCTGGTTCACAACGCTCACAAAATCAATTTGCGCCATGAGTATCAATAATATGGAGGGTATTTCTGTTTTACAACAGTTATTTGCATTTTGACAAAATACCAGAAGGATTCCAGCAAACCGGAGGTGATAAAAAAGAAAAAATTTAATGAATTTTTAGAAATGAAAGCACCTTTTGACGATTATTATGGGAATGATCATGCTGCCTGATTTGTTCCTTACACGGAAGTAGACCCTCTATTGACATGATACCTGTTATCGGTCATACTCGTTTCGGTTGAAAGAGCCCGATGGCGGGGCACCGTTTGGTATGCTGACCCACTACATCCAGGGATACACCATGTACCGGCATACAATTATAAATTCCCTTTTTGTCAGTCTTTAAAAGAGTTTTCTTATTATTCCGTCACGGCTTTCAGTACCTGGGATGATGTGTCACGCATCGGTAAGAAGTTCGATTTCAGCATCGACTTCATGGTGAATTACTCAGGCAAGGGGCCTGGGGAGTGCGCCCTTGTCACAGCATTGAAGGGAGATGCCATGGGTACGCGCATCGCTTCAGGATGCCGGGCGGCACTGTTGGTACTGCTGCTATCCGTTGTTTTCATCTTCAACAGCCACGCTGCCGCCGATTTGCACGGTCGCATCACCGATTCGGCGACGGGTTTCGGCATCGAGGGGGCCGGGGTGGGCCTGGACCTGGATCCCGTCGACGGCACTTACGAGCATGCGGTGCATACCGACGTGTTCGGTTTTTATGACCTTCCGGGCGTGGTGGTCGGTACCTATACTATTACCGCCAGCCACCCGGGATACCAAAACGGCAGTGTTGTCGACGTGGCGGTGGCCGATGACACCCGTCCCGAGCAGTCCCTGGCCCTGGATCCCAAGCACCCCGGCGAAAACGTCTTCGATATCTATGTGCAGGTGAGCGGCGTGATGACTGGGTTGGCCCTCGAAGGCTTGCCCGTGACCGTAGCGGTGACGCCCACCAACACGGCGGTGTTCGGCAGCACGGTCGTAGGCAACGGCCAGACCGACGATGCCGGATTTCTTCACCTCACCGGATTCCCCGCTGGCGCGTTCACCTTCAACATCAACCCGAACAACACCGTGCCCGGTTGGGACAGCTATCAGAACGACACCCCCTTTCAGCTGGCCGGTCCCTACACGGCCAACGTCCAGCTCATGCCGGAATTGCGCACCTTGGATGTCCAGGTCTACGGGTTCGACCCGGTCACCGAAGAGGACAACGTCCTCCTGGAGGGGATCTACGTTGAGGCTACCGGCGTGGAACCCGGCGACAGCGATCTGGTGCTGGTGCCCACGCAGACCGGGGTGTCCGCCATTACCAAGGTAAACGCACCGGACGCCCCTACCGAACAAATCTGGGACAATTCGCGCAAGGGGAAAGTGAGATTTATCGGGCTGCCGCCCATTGACTGGACGATCGACAGTAAGCGGCTGGGGTATGCCCTTCAGCGACGTCTTATCACCACAGACGCAGCTGCCCAGCTGGTCTACGATAATGCCACGGAAAAGAGCATCCGGGTGGATATGACCCTGCTGCCCACGAAGCTGACCGTGGTAGTGGATTCCGATTACGATGACCGACAGATGCTCAACGACAAGATCACCGTTCGCATCCAGGGGCTGAAGGACACCAATACGGCCGGGATCGATCGCCAGGGCAAGGTGGTCTACGATGCCTCCGAAAATAGGTCGGCCGTCGAGTTCGACCGGATTCTACCGGGCAAATACCGTGTCACAGCCGGGGGCACCGCACCAAAAAGCGTGGCCATCCGGGCCGGCGACGCCAGCAGCGGCGATCTGATCAAGAATACGGCATTCAATATTCGGTTTGCCGCCGAGGCCTTCATGGACGCTCATGTGGGCGTCAACCGGGACGTGGCACTGCATCTGGCACCTCAGCCCATGACTTTTCGCGGCATCCTGGTAAAGGTGGATCACGAGGCCCGCTCCGACTTCACCTCCGACTACATCCATACCCCCACGGCGGCGGAAGGTATCACCTTCCGGGTGTCCGACTACATGAAGGACATGATCCCCGAGGCGCATCGCACCGTGCTGGCCAATGCCGACGACAAGGGGGAGTTCACAGTGACTCTGCTGCCGGGGCTCTACGGCATCGAGATTGCCGCCATGGCGGACTACTGGGGTGACGCCGTGGAGACCATCCCCGCCGACGGCGGGCAGCGGGACTACATGGGGTGGCCCTACCACCAGGTGTGGCCGTTCAGTGTCCAGGTAGCCAACGATAACTTCAACTACGGCGTCGGCGGCATGCCGGTGAGCTCCGATCAGGAGCTGCGGGCCATGCTGTTCGTCCGCAAGGACTGGATCAACGTCGACTGCACGATGCAGATCGGCAACAACCCCACCGGCAGCCAGGTGGTGGCCATCGACAAGAGCGGTGGTCCCGGTGATTATGCGCGCCATTTTGCGCCGTTTTACGATATCCTCCGGGACAGCCCCACCCTCACTCTCAACGGGCCCAGCAGTCAGACCGTGCTGTTGAACACCATCGGCCATTCCGGGCCCCAGGCCCGTTTCACCCAGGTGCTGCCCGGCAACTATACGGTCACCTTCAGCCATCCCCGGTTTTCCGTGACACAGGCGGTGAGTTATACTTACGAAGATCACAATCCGCCGGGTGTCCTACCGTCCACTGCACCGAAAGGCTTTGGCAGTCCCAGCCCCATGTTGCCGTTCGGCGTGGACGTCCCCGTGGCCTACAACAATGGCGGCACGGCCGACATCACCATAAAGCGCTGGGTTCCGGCCACCGATACCGATCCGGGCTACTACCAGAACGAGAGTACCAGCGGCATGATCCGTTACCTGAAGGCCGGGTTCACTGGGGAACGGGTCTTTTCCTACAGCGGCAAAACACCGGCGACGCCTTATGAGATGTGGTTGGATCTGAGCAGTTTTTTCACCGACGGGGCCGCGCACTGGTACCACCTGGAAAGCACCGGCGGGGACATCGGCGGAGAGGCGGCCACCATCTACCTTCCCAGTACCACCGGCATTCCCGGGCCCGGCAACACACTCCCGTCCACCGGCCTGGATATCGCCTACAACCTGACCGTCGAGGCGCGGGATATCATCGATCCGGACGGAGCGGCCATCACAGGGGTGAGTGTCCCCTTCACCAACGGGGGGCCCACCCTGCAGTCCGGCGGCACCTACTCCGACCAAACCCATGGCCTTGTCATCGACGGAAACGCCGTATCCCACCCCAGCTGGTCCTATGCCTATAATGAACGGTTGACGGTGGATACCTCGTCCAGCACGCCGGCCGTCACCCTGACTGTTTTCATGCGGCGCGGAGTGGCCATCCGGGGCACTATCAAAAACGCCGTCACCCAGAATCCCATCCCCGAAACCAGCATCACCGTCACTAAAAATCACGGGGGCGGTGCCATAATCGGGCCGCCTTCCGGCAGCAGCGGGGCGATTTCCTTTGATTGGGCGTATGCACTGGAAGTCTACTACATCGAAGTCAACGCCAAGGGGTACCAGACATACCGTAAACGGCTCGATCCTGCCGACGCCCAGGACGATCCCAACGACCTCCGGACAAAAGTCCACGATCTGACCGTGAACCTGGTGCCGCTTGAAGGCCCCACGGTTTCCGACGCGGATGTCGCCTTCGACCGATACGGCTCGTTTCTACCATCGGTCCAGCGTTCTGGCGACCAGAGCGTTTTCGACGGCTTCAGTGCCCAGGATACCCTCACCCTGACCTGGGTGCTGGCGGCAACGCGGCGCCAGCACAGTTTCTCCATTCCCCAGTTCGACGATGCCAACGGCAATACCCGCAGCGACGTTACGCTGACGCCGGTGGACGACGTGGCCGAAGTGTGGCTGGTGGACCTGCGCAGCTTCGCCAAGAATACCTACGACGACGAGGCCCAGACGATTACCGCCCCGGCGGTCAACGAGCCCCACCTCGTCCACGCCTGGCTGGCCGGTATCAGCAAGGGGACCACACCCAACCTGTTCCATCAGCGGGTGGCCCGGTTCTTAGCCACCGACAGCGCCGACAAGGTCAAGGGCCAGGGGCAGGTGCCTTTATGGGAGCTGCCGCCCGGTCAGTTCGCTCCGGCCTTTGTGGTGGTCTCCCGCATGGGGGCGGTGACCATCTATCCCTTCAACCAAAAAACCGCCTACACGGACAACGCCCTCACCGGTATGCGCCTGCCGCCGTGGATGGCCTTCATGGCAGATGTGCTGGGCAGCGTGGCCGGAACCCAGGCGACCCACGAGCAGGTCAAAGATTTTCTCCCCAAAGGCCGCTTTAAGGCCCTGCCGACATTCACTGCCAAGATTGAGCTGGTGGACGAGCATTTTGTGGATTATCAGTACGCCGTGGACGTCAACCTCAAGGAAGGCATGGACGGCCCGGCCCGGGGCCTGGTGGGCCTGGCGCCCGGCATTATCGGCCTGGACCTCAAGGCCAAACTTGACGCCGGCATGAATGGGAAGGAGCGCAAGTTCAAAATCGCTGTGGAAGGGGGCATCTCCCGCAACGACATCAACAACGACGGGTTCAAACCGGCCTTTTTCCGGCATCTGCCGGTGGGGGTCGGGTTTCATCCCTCGCCTTACGGGTCTGTGCGCACCCAGGCCGCCCAGAGCCTTACCGCCCAGAACATGCCCGCCGAATTCGAGATCACCCACTCGGTGGACGGCACCGTGGGGGCCAAGGCCACGGTGAGCATCATCAAGATCCTCAACAAGGTGCCCTACGTGGGGCCGGTGATTCTGCTGGCAGAAAAGGCCGGGGCCATTAACCGGGCCGATGCCTACATGCGGGGGCTTACCGGTCTGACCTCCACCACCACGTGGCGCACGGTGTTTCCCCATCAGACTGAACACTACAGCGTTGTCGGGCCGGAATCCCGTCAACTGCGGCGCCATTTTTTGGGCGGCAACGAATCCAGCGGCGGGCAGACCAAGTTCGACATCTGCTTCGGCTTCGGCGTGGGCCTCGAGGTGACCGCCATCGGTAACCGAGTGGGGGCTTTCGGCGACGTCGCCCTGGCCGGGGACAGCTGCGGCCGCACTGAAGAACCGGCCCTCACTGTAGAAACCAATCCTTTGGGCGACTGGCCGCCCATCCGGCGCATCTCCGGGGATGTGCGGGCCACCCTGAAGGCGTATCTGGACGCCTGGCTTACTAAAATCGACAAGAAATACGTCTGGAAAGCCATCAAGATCAATGCGGTCCTGGGGGAGAAGGAACAGCCGCCCGCGGGCCAGTCGGTGCGTGAGACCATGGCTGTGACCCTCGAGTATCCCAAGACCACCTTCACCCTCGTCGAAATGGAAGTGACGGTGACGGAAACGCCCCGGGACCAGTATCCGCCGGTGGATTTCGTCGGCCAACCACCCCAGTTGATCCGGAAATTCGTCCCCATCGGTGATGCCGCCGCGACGTTTGGCAATATCGAGGTGATGGTCTTCACCGACATGACCGTAGATGGTGACATGCTTCTCAAGTCGGCCGTTCGAAGTCCCGGCGGGACCTGGACCGTGGGAGCCACGCTGATGCAGACGGCGGGGGCCATTGTCGACACGGTGGTGGCCCCGGTGGGCGATGGCTGGTTGACCGTTTGGTCGGAGATTGCCGAGGCGAATACAGGTAACATCTACGCGCCGTCCAGCCTGCGGTATGCCGTGCGAGACGCCGGCGGTACATGGTCGGCGCCGGCCACCGTGAGCGCCTTGTCGCATCTCGGTCTTGACTTGCGGTTGATCCCGATGGGTAGCCAGACCGGGCTGGTATTTCTTGAAACCGATGAAGGGCCGGTGGGCGACACCTTCGCCATCACCGGTCTTGTCTGGGACGGCAACACCTGGGGTGCCCCGGTGACGTTGGCGCCACGCACCGATATGATCGGTTATGAAGCCGCAGGCTCACCGGATCTATCAAATCTGCCGGCGCGGATCGCTTACGTGGCCCAGGATGGCACCCTCCAGGCGGTCGATTGGGACGGTACCGCCATGGTCGCCGCGCCATACGGACCGCTGAACCCGGCCTCCGTAAACGCCGAAGAGATTTGCCTGATCCTGGGTGATGACGGCATCCACTATTTGGCCTATGCCGACAGCGACGGTGGCATCGCACTGATGTCGCGGGCTTCGGGTGCCGACTGGGTGGGGCGTGGCATCCTTCTTAATGGGGTGGATCCAGGGGAACTGGACGTGACGTTTCTATCCCATGACACGGCGCCGGTGCTGCTTTACGTTTGGCGCCAGGGCGGCGGCGTGAGCACCCTTCATTACGGGGTTACGGCCACGGATGGCACCCTGCTGCGGTCTGGCACCGATTTCACCGGCAATACGGTGGGACGTTATTTTCAGGCCACGCTGCTACCGGCGGATGGCCGTAAAGCCACGGTGTTGGCCCGCTATCAGAACGGCACCGTCGAAGAACTGCGATCGTTCATCCTGGCCTACCCCGCAGGCCGGGAGTTCGTGGACGGTGATCAGGACGGCATCGACGATGCAGCTGAGCTGGCCGTGGTGGATGCCGACCCGGCGGACGCCATCACCACCGTTGCCCAGGTGGTGCCGGGAGACGATTTCGACATCGACGGCTACAACAACGGTATTGAAATGCGTGCCGGAACGGACCCCGCCTGGGCCGGGGATCACCCCCACTACGGTGATATCCTGCGTGACGGTGCGGTCACCATCGCCGATGCCATCCTCGGGCTGCAGATCATCACCGGATTCGGCAGTGACGAGGGCGACCCGGTGGCCGACGTGAACCTCGACGGCAGCATCGGGATACAGGAGGTGGTATACATCCTCCAGGATGTAGCGACAGTGCGGTAGCCCGGGGAACCCCAAAACCACCTAAAAAATCTTGGGTTAAAATCAGCCAGATTCGTACACTTTCTGTAAAAAGGGTGCGAAAGAGGATTGCGGTAGCATCTGAGGAAGAAATAGCGCTGGTTATAGATGGCCTAAATGAAATAATTGGCGGTCAAAAGAAAAAAGAGAGGATTTGTGAAATACCCCGCCAACATACCCCGAATAGGATAGGGGTCAGCTATATAATATCTAACTCCTTGTATTATTTTGGTGATCACACGGGGAATCGAACCCCGGTTACCGGCGTGATAGATCGACCACACCCCACTGATATTATTAATTATTTATGATTTTCATGGTGCAAGGGATACAAATGATGCATCAGATGCATGAAATACATAAAAATTTAGAGCGTGTGCGTTTTCGTCCCTGTAATTTGACATTTTATTCCAAGGTGTTAGGCTATGTCCGCTTTACAACCCGTAAGACATCCCCACGATCTAATCAAAAATAAAGGTAACATTAATGGACAATAGAAAAGGCTATAAGCTCCTACCTAATCTTGAAAATCACAAATGTTTTGGCTGCAGCCCATCAAATCCATCAGGTTTACAAATGAAATTTTATAACAAAGAGAAATCTGTATTCTCATGGGTTACCGTCCCGGATCATCTGTGCGGGTGGCACAATCTTGCTCATGGAGGAGCAATTTCCGCGATACTGGACGAAATCATGGGACGGACCGCAGTGTACATCCTCAATAAATTGATAATGACAAAAACCATGAACATTGAGTTTCTGAAACCGATATTAATTGGGCAAGAAATGAAAGCCCAGGGCAAGGTGATTGATTATAAAAATGACAGGGAAGCTACAATCGAAGGATTCATCTATAATGATAAAAAGGTCCTCTTTGCAAAGGCCACGGGAACTTTTGCCCTTTTTACTCCGGAGGTTCTATTGAAAATGGGCATCATGGATGATGACCTCATAAATGATTTGAAACTCCTCTTTTCAAATTAAACCCGTACATGGGGAACCGTCATGGCAAAAAAGAAGAAAGCGAATCGAGATATTGAAAAAGCCTACACAACCAAGCAAATGGTAGCAAAATTGAGAAGGCTTGCAGATTGTTTGGAGACCGGTAAACAATTCAAAATCCAGATAGCCGGTGAAAGGATTTCCGTACCTGCAGGAGCAACATTCAATATTGAGCACGAAAGAGGCAAAAAAACGGAGGAGGTCGAATTCCAGTTCAAGTGGAAATACAAATAAATTCAATCATTTGTTATGAAACAGGCACTACTCATACTACTAAAGTTAAGCTCATATTTACTTGGATTTTCGAGTTTGGGTGTTATTGTTACCGAAGTGCTGAAAAAATGGCAATTAGTCAGCAAGGACCTCAGTCCTGTATGGGTTATTGGACCGCTGTTGATTCTATTTATGGCTAAAAAAGCTACCGGCTCTTCCTACTTTAGAGCTAGTTCGAAGCTATCTCCGAATATCTTAAAGGCATCAGAAAAGATTATCGAAATTATTTTGATAGTCCTTGCGATATTAGCAATCATCAGCATCCCTTTTCTCTGGTTCGGTGTCATTGAAGAATTAGCAGGGAAAGCAAATGTAGGAAAATTTTGAAGCAAGTTTAAGTAACCACCATGAAATGCCCCGTCTTATCGATTATGAACGCCTGGTGCGTCTGCTCAATTTTACTGGTTATGATGAATTTTCAAAAGCGTATAGAAGATGGATAGAAGTTTTTTTGAAAAAAGAACAGTCGGCCAGGGTCAACCGGTGGACACAGAGTATCGCGACCGGCAGTCAGGGTTTTGTCGAGCATGTCAAACAGAAGCTTGGCAGCATTGCACGTGGCCGGCAGGTTGTAAATGCAGGCGGCACGAATCATGAACTTAAAGAAGCCCTGTCATTGTACGGTGATCGACCCGGCCGGCGTATAGGCGACAACACAATCAGGTGGGAGGTTCTACCTTCCATTCCGAAACGCCTTGATTCACGGAAGACATATGGCCTGGATTTCAGGTAATACAACACCGTGCTCCGCAATTATATAGATGAATAAAATCGTGAATGGGCACTTTTTAACTTTATTATGGTTTTTTACCCTTTAGCAGTTTAATCATCTTTTTTGTTTTAAAGGTATTCTTGGACATCACGTTATCAAGGCATACATCTTGTTTGGTGTTTAGCTGATTTTTATTAATGCAATTAGAGTAGTTTTTTTGATCTTTCGGGGTTTGACTTTTAGAGAGGTGTTTCTTGTCACATTTCATAATGCCTTTCACAAACTTTGACTGGCATTTTCTTACACCCTTGTCCTGTTTTTTCGCGATTTTATCCCATAGCTTTTTCGCGTCTTTGGGCAGTTTAGAAACTTCAATAGAGTTTTTTGTTGCGTTCTTATAGCATTTGCCCATATTTTTTATGCATTTTTGGCCGCATTTAACGGGTTTTTTTGAAGTTTTTGCGCAACTCGCTTCACAATTATCGAACTGCTCATCGCAATAACCTTTAGATTTTTTAAATTCACTTTCGGAAATAAAATCATCATAGTCCGCCATAGATATTGTGGCCATCCCAAATAACACCATCGCCATAACCGTTGCAAAAATAATCTGTCTCAGCATACTCCCTCCTTAATTTCGCAAATTAAGTGATTATAATTATATCCGAGGTTTTGTGATAAACTCCCCGCCCCCTCTATTAAGATAGCAGGATCATGAAAAAACACAAGATATTGGGGTATGCTGAATCGTGGTAAAAGTTGGGAAAACTTTCCAAATATATCAATGACCAGCAAATATCATCTAATTGGTTTTGTATATCCCAAACCCGGGCTATAACTTTTTCTGTTTAGACAGTTTAATTTTCTGCCAATCATTAACTATCTGAAGAACCTCCCTAACTGATGCGCATTCACATTCAGCCGGGCAGGGTTGCAGATCGTGTTCGTGAAAGCAATGCCCGGGGCAATTGTCTCCACCTGTAGCCCGTTCACTAAAAATGGGGCCGTCATAGAGGTCCATGAAGGCATCAGCATAAATGGCCAGAGTTGTTTTACACGAATGATTAAAACAGAAAAGACCAACCGTAAGTGCCTTGAAATTCACCTGATATCCAATCAATTCAATATCGGAGTCGCTCAGGAAGTTATCGCGGGAACCCCATTGTGTTCCGCATTTGTTACATTTTTTAAATGGTGTGGTGGATGTTTCAACATTCTCTGAATTGTTCATTTAACTACCTTCAGCCTGTGGCTTTCATACAATCTGGCCCATATTTTTCTGACAACATTCTTTCCGTCATTGATGCGATTCCCTTGACAATGGTTTCTGTTTAGTCAGGGCTTGACATTATAGTAGATTCGTTTCAATTTCCATTCAGGTCAGCTTTAGGGGAAAACTCCAGGACAGCATCCAATAGCTTGCCCTTGTCAATTGGCTTGATGAATGTCCGCTCCGATCCGAGAGCTTCTGCAAGGCTTAAGTATTCACCAGGTACATTCTGCCCTGCACCTGATATGGCGAAAATTTTTACATCGGGAAACTCGCGCCTTAGTTCCATCATAAGCTCAAGTCCCTCTTTTTCAGGCATGACAATATCAGTAATAACCAGATCGGGAATATTGTCACGGTAGAGGGACAGGCCTTCATTTCCGTCCGCGGCTTCGATAACCACGCAATCAATTTTCTCCAACCAGCGTTTGATTATTTTGCGTTCGGTCCTGATATCTTCAATCAGTAGGACTTTCATTGCCGGCTTCCCCGTAGCAGGATTTCTAATTGTCCACCACCTCTTTCAGGTCTTTACCACATTTGAAAAAAGGCAGCTTCTTGGGTGCGATTGGAACCTTTTCACCTGTTTTTGGGTTGCGGCCAGTATACCCCTTGTACTCCTTGACCTGAAAGATGCAGAATCCTCTGATTTCAACCCTATCCCCTTCAATAAGTGCATCTGTCATTTCTTGCAATAGCAAGTCTACAGCTGTCCTGGCTTGGGGTCGGGTTAAGTTGTTCGCTTTTTGTACTGTCTCAATTAGCTCAAGTTTGTTCATTTATTCCCTCAATAATAGGAAAGCCCCCTCTGGGTCGAGAGGGCTTTGGGGTGGGCTGCACCCAAACGATTCATCGCCCGATGACGTTGAGTGTGCAAACAGGGTATAATTACCGGGTGGGTTATTGCAAGGAAAATCCAATTAGGTCAAAAGCAAGGCCAGGTATTAGAACAGGCTCATCTGATCTTTTGGGATTAGGGGTGAGAGGGCGGCCCTCCGGATAACTTGAACCGCAGCTGTCCCCAGGTATGCCCTCAGTTCCCTCTGGAAGATTTCGAACTCGGGACGGTACCGCTGCCGGCTGTCCTTCATTTTCCGGTTAGCCTTTTTGCTGATTATTCAGCCCTGGTCTTGGCCGTTCTCAGAATGATTGAAATAGTGGTCATATTCGCCCTCAAGTGTCATATTCCCTGTCCTGCCCGGGGCCACGTGTTTTGCAGCTTTCAGCCGCTGGTCTTGCGAAAAGAACTGGAACGGCGCCTCAACAATGCCGGTCATGTGTTTGAATAGTCCGACATCAAACAGGACCCCAAAGTCCTTCAATTGGTTACTGTTGAAGAAGGAAATAAACGCTTTGCTGTCCGTACACAGTGCCAGGGAAATTCCGGAAAGATCTTTCAGGCCATAAAGGTTGCACTGCCTCCGACGATCCGTGAAATTGCATGAAACCACAAGCGGCCCAATAGTCTCCGGTAGTGCCAAGAACAAAATGCTGTCTCGTATGATGTTGTTTATAAAGGATATTCAAAAAACTACTGTCAAAGATCAGCTTAAAATACCATTTAAAAAGGTGCGGAATGTACGATATAATATTATATCTGGTTGAACATTTGACAAATAGCTAACATCCCCTAAGAAAGATATCTTAACCAAACATTGACAAGAAAATGCAGTTCCCTGCGTATTTCAATAATACAATTTACTCTCATTTACCCTGATTTCTATTGTTATTGTGGGGTATAGTGTGGGGAATTGATTGCCTATAAAAGAAACAGGGACTCGAAATAAATTCTAAGTCCCTGTATTTATTCTGGTGATCCCACGGGGAATCGAACCCCGGTTACCGGCGTGAGAGTTCCGCTCCTCCCACCTGAAAATACTGAACATATTGATATTACACAGAAAAAATTTGCAACAAATTCAAGAAACGCACCATTTTCAAGGCATTTTACTTCCGGATTTACTTCCGGCATGGGCTAATGATCAAGAAACCAGCCTGAATTATGCCAGTTGGTCAAGCGGGCTTTTAACACCCAGAAAATTTTTCCCAGCTACATGCGTGTAAATCATTGTGGTACGAAGGCTAGCATGACCAAGTAGCTCTTGAATGGTACGTATGTCATAGCCGTTTTCGAGTAAATGCGTTGCAAAACTGTGCCTTAATGTATGCACTGTAACCCGTTTAGGGATTTTTGCAGTGCAGGCTGCCTTCTTAATATGTTTTTGCAAGACACTTTGGTGCAAGTGATGGCGTCGAACGATTCCTGAAACTGGATCACTTGAAAGTACACCTGATGGGAAAATCCACTGCCAGTGCCATTCCTTGCCAGCATTTGGGAATTTACGCTCAAGCGCGTTAGGCAAATAGACACCAGGGACATTCGCATCGACATCTTTAAGATAGATATTCCAAACACGATTAACTTGCTGATATAGATCTTTTTCAAGCAGCTTCGGAAATAGCGTCTCTCTGTCCTTATCACCCTTTCCGCTTCTGACGACTATTCGTTGTCTCTTAAAATCAAGATCCTTTATCCTTAAGTTCAGGCATTCCGTTAGTCTTAAGCCACATCCATAAATAAGTTGAGCCATAAGCAGTTTTTTGCCGCTTAGATGATTGAATAAGGCAGATATCTCACCTTTTGTCAGTACAACTGGAAGCCTGCGTTTTCTCGGGGCCCTGGCAACTTCGTTCAAATCCTCTATATTGATATCAAGAACGTGCCGAAAAAAGAATAATAACGCATTAAATGCTTGGTTCTGGGTTGAGGCGGCAACCTTATTTTCAACTGCAAGTTTAGTGAGAAAATCTTTTACATCCGAACTACATAAATCATTGGGTGGTTTACCGTTAGTATGTCGATAAAAATATCTAAGCCAGTACAAGTATGTTTTTTCGGTGTTATGTGCCCTGTGTTTAAGTCTTAGCATTCTTACCATATCATCAGCTGCATCAGACCATTGGCCTTGGGAATCTTTATCATGGCAATCTGGTCTATCTGCCTTGACTCGGCGTAAGTAGAAAAAAAATAGAATTGTCGAGTCGTTAGCCTGTTGTACTTGCCAATCTTCATGATTTTTGGAAATACCGCGAAGGAATTCTTGAATTTCGTGAGAGGAAAGTTCTGTATTAGGTTCTTTTTGTGAGAATTCGTATAACCTTTTTATCCAAATTACATAGTAATGGAGCTTTTTTTTGAGACTAATTTTTTGGACAAGGCAAATTCCTTAAATTTTTCCATCTTCATCCTCCCTTGTTTGGTAATTATACCGCATGCGGTGATGTATACGTATTTGGTACGAAAAGCAGCAGTAAGAAAGTTCATAGAAATAACATTTACTGCGTATTCCGCTCAAACTGACCAGTCATTCCAGAGGATAGTGACCACCTGTTCCGTTTTATTGTGACCAGCTGTTCCGCTGCAAACTATCCACTTTATCGGAGCGAAGCGACGCCGGTTTTTCTTACCTTTCAGAGTTGTTTGATTTCGTCAAGGACGAATGGATTTTTCGCATGGATTCTCCTTTCAAATTGAGTTTGTGAGCGTTGTGAACCAGTCGGTCCAAAATGGCATCGGCCAGGGTAGGATCGCCGATGTGTTCCATCCAGGTTGCCACCGGGACCTGTGTGGCGATGATGGTTGAAGATATCGACTGACGATCTTCGAGCACTTCTAAAAGGTCCCGCCGTTCCGGGTCTGTCATAGGTGCGATACAGAAGTCATCGATGATCAGGACCTTGATCTTTGACAACTTATTCATCAGCTTGGGGTAGGACCCATCGGCCCTGGATATGGCGATTTCCTGATACAATCGCGGCGCCCTTTTATACATGGCGGAGTATCCGTTTCGGCAGGCACTGTTAGCAATAGCACAGGCCAGATAGGTTTTACCGACACCGGTGGGGCCGAGGATAATTGCGTTTTGTGCTTTCTTGATCCAGTCGCTGGCGGACAACCGTATAACCAAAGATTTATCCAAACTACGGGGTGTTCTGAAGTCGACATTTTCGATACAGGCACTGTCTTTGAGTTTAGCGATTCTCA
>CAZWPX010000005.1:0-7204 GCA_964636125.1 uncultured Desulfobacterales bacterium
ATGTTCGTCGGAACGGATGCCGCAGCCCTGCGTAGCTGAACCGTAAGTCCAAATCGTTCATTGGGCGGGAAATTATTTGTGATTCTATAAACCTGTAATGTAAGACGATGGGCTTTCTCCCACACTTTAAGTTTACTGAAATCTCGCATTTTACCCGTCTTAATGCTAACAGCTAATGGCTAACAGCTAATAGCTAAACGCTAATAGCTAAACGCTAATAGCTAACCGCAGATCTTGAACTATTTCAGAGAGAACCCCGGTTTGTCAAGTGTACCGAAAAAGCGAATCGGGAAACTGTTGCCACCGGTTTTTTTCTTCGGCAGCAAGCCGTCTGGAAAATTCTTTTTGAGATACGTCATGAAAGCCGGTTGAATCTTAACGGTTCCGGTCAGGTTGAACGTGCTTTTCTCTAAAGGCGTCATTAAAGTTACGCTGCCGGAAAGACTCCCGTCGACTTTCTGGCCCCGCAACACACACCGGGTAATGGTTACCTGCTGCCTGTTTACCACCAAATCAGTTTCAACGGTATTAAAGCTAACCGCCGCCATGTCGAAAACCGGAATCAGCAACTCAATGGTTAAATCTGTAAATTTAAGGCTGGCCCGCAGCGGTTCACTGGTCGATGCTTGCTTATAAACCAGTTTACCTTCCAGTATTCCTGATACTTCACGTTTGCTGAGTGATCTTAACCCCTCTATCTTTTCCAGCATCAGCCCTTCAAAGGATGCATTGGCTTTGATCATACGCGGTGTGTCAAAGCGGTCCATATCCACCCGACCAGAGAGGGTGCCGGCGTATGCATCTGCAGAAATGAACACAGCCGGGCGGCGTTTTAAAAGCGCGAGATATTCGGGTGAAATTTCTACCTGCGCGATTTCAAGCGGTGTGCTGTTGTTCCAATTGAATTCAAGCCGGCTGAAATTCAGTCCCGGCGGCAGGAAAGGCTTAATACCGCCGATGGTTCCAGTGCAGGCGGGGAACTCATTATGAAGCCGGGACAGCAGGTAGCTGGAAAGGGTGTCGGATGGGAACCGGTAATATAGAAAAAAACCGGTGGCCAGAAGCATATACAGGCAATATAGAAGCCATTTTTTGGATTTATGCATGTGCTGAGTCCATCAAATCCTGAACGATTCAATTTCCATTATGGCCGTGACAAGCTCCTTGTCTTTGCCTGTCTTGACAATGGAAATTCTTTTTAGGTGGACTTCGTTCTCTGAGGTTTCCACTTTGTGGAGGTAGGCAACCAGCTGTTCGATTGTGATTGCCTGGAGTTTCATTTCAACCGTGGAGATCTTAAACGGGCTGTTTTTAGGAGCTGTTGTGGACGGCTTCATATATGCAATCCGGTCCTTCAGCCTGGTTTTACCGGCAATCTGATCCAGAAATGAGAATAGCGTGAAAGTTGCTTTTTTCCCAGCGATCTGCTTGCGGGCGGACTCAGATTGTTGCTGCAGCAAACTTAATTCTGCAGCCAGGGATTGAATTTCAGAAATGGTATGCGTGTTGACTTGCAATACTCTCTGGAGGCGCTTGTTTTTGTCGAACAGGGGAAAAACCACGAACTGAACAATCAAAAAGAGGCCTATGAACCCGGTGGCCATGTAGATCATGAGTTTTTCACGTTTATTAAGTCGCGTCACAGGAGCACCTTGAGCTTAAAATTAATTCGGTTTCCGGATTTTTCCAGGTTGGCCGAACTGATGGTGACCTGGCTGAAAAGCGGTGTCTTTTCAAGCCGTGTTTGAATATCGTCCACAGAATTAAACGTATCTGTCTGGCCGCTGATCAGAACACTTTCCTGGCTTATTACCACCCGGGTCAGTTCAACATCAGCCTTGGCGGGAATCCCCGCACTCAATTCATTGAGGATATCAATTGCCCGGATCTGTTTGCCTGACTGGGAGGGCAACAGGAGGTTTTTCTTGATGTCCTGGAGCTTAACCTGCATCTGCTGAAGGGGATCCACAATGCGTTTGACATCCGGCAAGGCAGCTTTGAAAATAGACACGATTTCCCGATCCAGGCGGGCGACCTTTTTTTCGAGAAGATAAGAGTCTATCAGAATATTGGTAAAGGCGAGTGCGGCAACCAGCAGGGCAACCAGGCTGGAGGTCACAATGCTCTTGCGGTGAATCACCCATTGCTTTTTACGCTCGAAAGGCCCTTTGCGAAAATTGAAGCCTTTAAGGCCGGCCAGTTCGAGACCGGCCAGGGCAAGTGCGTTTTGCATCGTCTCCGGTGCCGGTATCTGCTCTGCTTCCTGAAGCGCCAGAATACTTTTATTTTGTCCCAGGTCTGCCGTGCGGACAGGTATTTCCAGATCATTTTCAATCTGTTCAGTCAATTCTGAATTTGTTCGATCGGCCCCGGAGACAAACAGGATTTCAGGATCAGCAGCAATCCCACAGGTGTCTTCAAAGGCCAACAAGGTGCGTTTTATCTGGCGTGTGATTTCAAAGACGGTCTCGGTGGCTGCAGCAGGGGGGAGCAGCGCTGTGCGCGCCAGTACGATCCGCCCCCTGACGGCAAAAAACAGTGTCAGGGTGTGTTGGCCCAGATCACAGAAGATCCAATTGTCAGGTAATCCGGCCGTGTCCGCCAGGCAGAGCGCCGTGGGGTACCCCCGGATAGAGATAATTTCCGGGTCCAGTTTGAAAACTGAGAGAGTCTCCAGAAGTGTTTCTATCCTGGTATTTTCTACCGCCGCGGTGATCAGGCGGCTGTCCTGATTCTTGCTGGCCCCGGTTTTCTGAAAATCTATGATCAGGTTCTCAACGGGATGGGGCAGGGTGGATTCCAGCTCAAATGGCAGCACCTGTTTGATTTGCTTGTCTTCGCGAAAGGGTACCTGCAGGGTACGGAAAAAAAAACTGCTGACCGGCAGCGAGACATTGCAAACTGCACCGGAGATATCGAGTTCTTTTGTTAAAAGGCCCAGGGCGTCGAGAAGCGCTTTATCCGGATCAGGCTGCTGGCCAAAGGGCACCCTGGCCGTGGATTCAACCACATGGCCCTTGAGGCTGCTGCCAATCAGGACGCCTGAGACAAAATCGTCTCCAATGTCGAGGCCGAGGATTTTCCTGCTCATGCCGGTCTATTAACTCCGTTGTAGTGCCCATCCTTAAATGGCCAATTTCACCAATTTCTGCGTCCGACTCAAATTTCAGTCCTCGAAATACTCCATGTATTCCTTTGGTTGAAATTTTCGCCGTCCTTGAACTTGAAGAAATTCTTCCATTTATGGACGGACACTCGTTAGCGATTTAGCTGTTTAGGCTGAAGGCTGTTAGCAACATCTAAAACCCAAACACCTGAACTTCCAACATCGAACATCGAACTTTGAACATCGAATATGGTAGTCGCTGCGCTCCGCCTTTTCAAATAACTAATAATGAATAACAAGTAACCGGTTTAATTGGTTCAATTGGTTTTAATTCAAAGTTCGACGTTGAACGTTCGATGTTCGACGTTCGGATTCCGTCCTTGCTATCGGCCTAACAGCCTTCAGTCTATCCACCTGAACGGGATGTTGTGTTTTCCCGTTCCCCATCCATATTTCATTTTACCTCGCGGCGCAAGACTTTGCAGGTCCATTTACCTGTTTTCTTTTGCTTTTCTCTTTGAATGATCGTTTCGGTAACCAGGGGCGCCGCATCCAGCGTGGCGGTAGCCTCAATTCGGAAAAGGTCACTTGTGGTTGTCAGCAGGTTGCTGTTGATTTCGAGATCGGCGCAGCCGGGAGCATCTTTGTACCACTTTGGATTTTCAAAGGCCGCACCGTTTTGGTCCTCGATCAGCAGGGCGCGGTATTCGTCTATGGCTGCAGCCCGGTCCTTGTATTCCAGGGGCAGTACCGCTGCAATGACCATAATATCGGCGGTGTTCAGGTTGATACTGCCTTTGTAGACGGCCTTGCCATTGTTTTCAGTGGTCACTCCGAAAACGGAGACCTGGTCGACAATCCCGGGCGCGTTTAAAGTGCCATACAGTAATTCTCTTGAAAAGCCTTTGACCAGGGTGAGTTCATCGATGTGTAAAAAAGGCCCGTTTCTGGCTGTGTAAGGGTTATCAAGACCCTCATAATAGTCTGACTCGGCCCCAGACAGGCCGGTGATGGCATCATCATCTCCGGTGTCCAGCCAATCCTTGGCGGAGTTGATAATGGTATTGGGGTCAATTTTTTCAAACTCGTCGTTTTGCGCAATATGCGTCTGCAGGAGTTGGTCCCAGATGATTCTCTGCAGTTCATTGAAAGCGCGTCTTTCTGGGTGCTGAACGAGGGCATTGATCTGAATCCGGCTCAATTCATCCGTAATTTTTAAAGTGACCGTGCCGTTGTCCAGGGGGATATCGGCCATCACAAGGGCTATTTTTTCAGGATCGGACCACTCTTCAAGCAGGGAGTCTGTTTCCGACTCCCGGCGGTCTTTGACCAGCATGGCCATGGCGGCCTGGGTGCCGGAGTCGGCCAGGTGGGCCAGGACCAGGTGATTCCGGTTTGTATAGGTGCTCTCCACATAGAGCCTCGTTTTCCGATTGACTTCGATGCCCACGGCAATCAACAGGGTGATGATCGCCAGGGTTATCAGCAGGGCGATGCCGTGGTTATCCGCCAGGATGGCCCCAGGCGGAACGGGTGCCGCTGAAATGTTTCCAGAAATTTTTGCGGCTGCTGGTTGCGATCCTTTTGGCATCACCCTTTCCAATTCCGGGTCTATAATTAAGTTTAGTTAGTGCCTATCCATAAATCAAAGATTTCAGGATGGCGCTATTAGCGGTTAGCAATTAGGTAATGCCCTGTATTTTAACAGTTTTATCTAAAAGCTAATGGCTAAAAGCTAACACCTTCCATTCTATCAGCCTGGAAACGGTCACTTGATACCTTTCCGGACCACCGGCAGCGCGATGCGGGTTCTAAACATCCGGCTGGTATTTTCATTCCCGACTTCAAGCTCAATTTCAATTCCCGACGGGGCTGCGTATTTGTAATCCGCTGATTCAGAATCCCAGGTTTCGTGCTCCTCGTTGGATTCGTCATAATATCTAAGTGTAAAAGACCTGATATCTTCGCACAGGACCGGGTCCGCCATTTTTTCCTCAAAAGACGGATAGGGGAAAAGGTTGTCGGATCTTCTGAGAACGGTGGTGCCATCCCGGTCGGTATGGACATAGTACCTGATTTCAGCGATGCCGCTGCGGCGGGGGCTGCCTCCCGGCGGCAGGTGGGCCAGCGCTGTAAACCGGAGCCGGCTGAAATCCGCGCTGCCCGTGCTGGCCTGTTCGCCCACAACCCGGTAGTCCCCCGGTGGGGAAGCCATACCTGGTTTGGTATACTGCGGCGGCAGATTTATGTGGAGTGCCCGCAGGTCTTTGGCAATCCGGGACAGGCAGGTCTGGGCCATTTCGTAGTGTATCCGGCCGTTTTCAAAATCGCGGGTGCCCATAAACAGGGTCCGGTAGGAGACAAACAAGGTCGAGGCCAGGATGCTGAAGAGCAAAATTGCAACCAGCAATTCCAAAAGTGTGAACCCGCCGCTATGTTCGTACCGATGCTTCATAAATAATGTGACTCCGATGGCGCACGCACAATTGTGTTAGAAAAGAGGGCTCAAGGATTCGAGGATTCAAGGGGTCAAGTGTTGATGGTCCCGTAAAAAGTCGAAGTTTGCTTTTTTTGTCATCCCGGCGAAGGCCGGGAGCCAGTGATTTCAAGGACTTCTGGATGCCGGATCAAGCCCGGCATGACGGTCAAGGGCTTTTTTACGGATTGTTCTGTGTGTTCTTCACTCGAATCCTGGAATCCTCGAATCCTGGAATCCTTCTCATTCTTGATAAAAATGATAAACTGACATATTGTAGCGATATTGATCTTGCCCGAACGCAATGGTCACGTCCAGCTTCTTCAAACCTTCAGCGGTTGTCCCCAGGGTTTCGGACTCGATATCTTCCACGAAGAATTGCCATGTGTAGTCCGGGAATGCGTCACCGAAGTCTCCGGAATCCGATGCGAGGTCATCTAAAGGGGTGGCTTTAAACACAGCCAGCTTGGATTGTAGAAGCAGGGGGGCAGTGGTCTGAAACCGCGCCGCATTGTTCATTGAGATAGATTGGGCCTGCAATCTGAAAACAGCCACCAGGACGAGGGCCATTATGGAAAGAGACACCAGAACTTCAAGGAGTGTGAAACCATCACTGGTTGAAACTGATGTTTTCATCATAGAGTTTTACCCTAGTGAGAAACGGCTCGATGAGAAACGAACGATGCGACTCATCGCTTAATTGCGCATGGATAATGGCCATGTCTGAATACCCCTTTTTGGAAAAATGAACGATAGACTGGCCCAGGGGGTATTGACCCTGGTGCGGAAATTCAATGTCCAGAAGCCTGAAATCATCCGGCATTAAAAACCCGCTTTTTTCCGCATCCAGAAGCTCTTCCGTTGTCATTGATTCATTTGACACCCATATCGTGCCGGCATCGGTATTAATGTGCAGGGCGTGGTCTTGCCCTGCCTGGACTGATTTTTGTTTCAACGCTCGAATGGTACCGACGATCCACGCAGACGTTTTCCGGTCTTCATCCAGGAACGGGTTGTCCTGCAAGCGGGGTACCGTGATAAACAGCATCAGGCTGGCCAGCGACAGGACCACCAGCAGTTCAATGAGGGTAAAGCCCCGGGAAGAGGTTATACCGGTTGCCGGAAATATGTTACGTTTGGTCTGAGTATTCATCAGTTTTATCAAAAAGCTAATTGCTAAAGGCTAACACCTTCCAGCCATGATTTCCAATCATGGCCGGGCACTAATCTATCTCCCAGTTGTTGATATCCTGATTTTTACCTTCGCCTCCCTGAACGCCATCCGAACCATAGGACATGAGATCGTATTCTCCATTTGCCCCGGGGCTCAGGTAGACAAACTCATTGCCCCAGGGATCACTCGGAAGCTTGCCCTTGTCAAGATAACCGCCCTGGCGCCAATTTTTAACCTGTGTCCCGGTATCGGGTGCCTGCACCAGGGCCTGCAGACCCTGTTCTGTATCCGGATAGGCGCCGTTATCAAGTTTATACAGCTTGAGCGCTGTTTCCAGGCTTTCTATCTGAATGCGTGCTTTCAGTTGTTTGGCCTCTTCCGGCCGCCCCATAATCCGGGGGATGATAAGCCCGGCCAGGATACCGAGGATGACAATGACCACCATGAT
>CAZWPX010000005.1:7214-13712 GCA_964636125.1 uncultured Desulfobacterales bacterium
TCAAGGTAAAACCCCGGGTGTCGGGTTTATAGAAAGTGTTTCTTTTTTCCATGCCAACTCCTTGCAAATTGAGTTATTTTAGCAGGTTAGAATGTAGGCTGAAGGCTGTTAGCAAAACCTAAAAACCCAAGTAAAATCCGAACGTCGAACATCGAACGCTGAACTTCGAACATCGAATAAGGCGGTCGCTATGCTCCGTTGTTAGGGATTTAGGTGTTTAGGCTGAAAGCTGTTAGCAACACCTTAAACCCTTATAAAACCTGAACGTTAAACATCGAACGTTGAACTTCCAACATCGAATAATGAGTCGCTTTGCTCCGCCTTAGCCGAATAACGAATAACTGGTCCGGTATGGCTGATTCAGTTCAATTGTTTGAATTTATTCCATTGGTTTTATTGGTTTGCATTCAAAGTTCGACGTTGGACGTTCGACGTTCATCTCTTGACCTTCCGTCCTTGCCCTTCATTCAAAGTTCGAAGTTGGACGTTCGATGTTCGACGTTCGTCTTTTGACCTTCGCCCCTGCCCTTCATTCAAAGTTCGATGTTCGGTCTTAGCCCTACCTGATCAACTGGTTCATCTCAAATATAGGCAGGCAAACGGAAATGACAATAAAACCGACAATCCCGCCCATCAACACAATCATGGCCGGTTCGAGCAGGGACGTCATTCGCAAGAGCTGCGCTTCGACTTCATTTTCGAATATGTCTGCGATTTTGGCCAGCATCGGCTCAAGGTTGCCGCTCTGTTCACCCACCTGGATCATCTGGATCGAAAGGCCCGGAAAAGCGCTGGAGGCGGCCAGGGAATCTCCCAGGCTCTGCCCCTTTTCCACCTCCAGGGTGGCTGTGTCCACCGCGCTGGCAATGTGTACATTCCCGGTGATGTTTTTGACCGTCTCAAGCGCCGGCATCATAGAAACACCGTTTTCAAGCAGAGACCCGAGTGTGCGTGCAAATCTGGCGACCGCTAATTTTTTAAACATCGTGCCCGCGACCGGTAACACCAGGGCCACTTTGTCCGTGAATATTTGTCCCCGGGTTGTCTTCTTCAGCATCCGCAGCACCAGAAAGAGAACGGTGCCGCCGATCAACGCCAACCACCAGTAGGCTTTCAGCAGCTCGCTGGTTGTAATAAGCAAACGGGTCGGCAACGGCAGGACCTGATTCATATCTTCGAAGATCGAAGTGATGCTGGGAACGATAAACGCGAGCAGCAGGAAGAGCACCAGGGCACCGAAAAAAGACATAAAGACCGGGTAAGCCAGGGTCGTCTTGATGCGATTGCTCAGGGCTACCTGTTTCTCAGCGATTTCAGCGAGCCGCTCCAGGATAACTTCGAGCGTCCCGGAAGATTCACCTGCCCGAACCATGTTAATGTAGAGTGGAGAGAATATCCCGGGATACTGTTCCAGGGCCCGGGCAAAGCTTTGCCCCTCCACCACGGCATCCTTTACCTGGGCCAGGGCGCGCTTGAACGTTTGTGAACGGGTTTGCGGCAGGATCGTGTCCAGGGCTGTCACCAGCGGGAAACCGGCCCCCAGCAGGGTCGCCAACTGGCGGGTCATGATGGCTATTTCCAGGGGTTTTACCCGCGAAAGTAATCCGGTTAAAGACGGTTTTGCGGGGTTAGCCGAATCAGTTGAATTGGTGGTTTCACTGACAGATACCGGATACTTTTTAGAAGCCCGAAGCTTCTGACGCGCAGAAAGAGCGCTTTCGGCGTCTATGATGCCTGAAACGCTTTTTCCCCTGTCATCCAAGGCTTTGAATTCATAAACCGGCATAGTTTACCTGCTGTGTGCGGTGCCAATATTAAACCATATTTTTTAGCATGAATGCCAGGGCGAGTAAAGGCCGGCGCAGAATAAAATGGGGCCGGTGATCGGTTCGACCAGGTCGTTTCTTAAGTGGGTTTGATCCGCTTCACGAAAGGACATCATCATCACCGAAATTTGCCATTTGGGCCAGCTTCTGATTGAACTGCCTGTGCTTATATGGTAGATTTTAACCTTGCTCCATCGGATGCAGCAACTACCGGCGACTGAACACCTGAATCTGCTGGTATAACAACAGATACCCATACGCGAGCCACGCTTACCAGGAGTTTAACATGCTTAAAATACTACGGATATCTTTTACTATCCTGTTTGTGACGGGCAGCATTGCACCGGCTTGGGCCCAGGCGGAAAAAGGCAGCGGGTATTTTGACTTTGGCGTGTTTGCTTTTGAAGACCGCGACTACGAGGCTGCTGAGGGTAATCTGAAGAAAGCGCTGGAATATGAACCGGACAATCCGGCCTACAACCACTATCTGGGCAAAACCTACCTGGCCATGAAACGCTACGAAGATGCCCAGCACTACCTGCAGCTGGCCCAGGAGCGTGACCCGGAGCGGTTGGGGCTGCTTTACGATATTGCCATGTTGAATTTCAAAATGGGCAACTATGCTATTGCGGTCGAGCTGTTCAAAGAGGTTGCCAGGGTGGAGCCCGACAACATGCTGGCCAACTACTATGAGGGTATCAGCCTTTATAAACTTGAACGCTACCAGGAGGCCATCGACTATTTTGTGATAGCCGCCCAGAAAAGCATCAGTATCAAGGCCAACGGGTTCTACTATGCCGGCCTGTGCCACCTGAAAACCGGTGAGTACGAGGCGGCCGTTGAAAAGCTTGAATTTGTCAAGACCAATGCCACCAAGGCTTCCCTGCGGGAGTCCGCGGCCAAGTGGCTGGATACGGCCCAGGCCCGCCAGAAAGCGTTAAAACCTTATCTACTGTATCTCAAGGTAGCCCATCAGTACGATGACAACGTCCGCCTGGATCCCATCGATGAAGATCTTTATGCCGATGAGGGGGACTACCTGACCGTGGTCTATTTTTCGGGGCGGCTGCATTTAATCAACTTTGAAAAGTTCAAATTTGGTGCCGGGTACAGTCACTACCAGACCTGGTATCAGGACCTGGATCAGTTCGACCTCACTGCGGGTATGCCCAACCTGTATGCCCGCTACCACTACGACAAGGCGATCTTCGGGCTGAGCTATGTCCCTGCTTATTACTATGTCGACGGGGTCGACCATTCGCGCTGGCAGAAGGTCAAAGGGGATGTCCTGTACAAGTTCAACCCAACGTTAATGAGCCGGTTGACCTACGGCTATAACGACAAAACCGATTTTAACCAGAGTGGCCGCAGTGCCATTGCCAACGATATCTACCTGGACCTTTATTACATTATTCTGGACAAAACCGGGCGTTTGTTCGGCGGCGCCGGTTACGAAACCAATGCATCCAACGACTTGGATCACGATTACCAGTGGCTCAAAGGGAAGCTGGGTGCTTCCTTCAAGCTGCCCTGGGAATTCAACGTGACCCTGGTCGGGAAATACGGCCGCAAGGGCTACGACAATGTGGATTCCACCTTTGGGGTTATCCGCAATGATCGCAAATATTATGGATCCGTGACCCTGGCCCGCAAAATAGTCTATGACTGGCTGGTGCTTTCCGCAGATTACAACTATACGAAGAACGATTCCAACATCAGCAGCTATAAATACGATAAAAACGTCGTGGGCTTGTCCCTGGCGGCAAGGTACTAACGGGGGAATTGCACATGCGTCTAACCGTAAAATCAGCTTTCGCGGCCTTATTTGGTTTGGTGCTTATTCTGTCTGCCGCGAGTGTCACAGCGGCCGATCCTGTCATGATTGACGGCATCAAGGTTCACGCAACCTACAAACCGGGATTCGGGGCGGCCGTCGGCCGGGTCATGCTGGTCCAGGGCACCGTCATTGTGACCCATACCGGGATACCGGACGGCTATCGGGTAACCAAAGAGCTGCCGCTTTATAAGGGTGACACGCTTATTACCCGGCCCCGTAGCCGGGTCCGGTTTAAACTCAATGACGGCAGTATCATGACCTGTGCGTCGCGGACCCAGCTAAAGATCAACCAGAGTATCTATAACAAATCCAAAAAGACCCGTTCTTCGTTTCTCTCCATGAATATCGGTAAAGCTCGCTTCTGGGTAACCAAAATGGCCAAAATGCGCCAGGCCAACTTCAGGGTCAGAACCCCCACCGCCGTTTGCGGCGTGCGCGGCTCGGATTGGGTCATGGACGTGACCCCTACAACCACCCAGGTGACCACCCTGGAGGATACCCAGCTGGAAGTTTTATCGCTGGCCACTCCGGATGCCGACCCGACCCTGCTTAATGATTTGGAACGTACCGTGGTTGAAGAAGGTGAGCCCCCTTCGGATGTCGAGAGTGTTGCGCCCGATGAGGTTGATCAGTTGAAAAATGAGATGCCGGTTACCGGCACACAGGCTGGTACCGATCCAGATGTGAACGTCGGGCAGGCGACCGGAAGTGGCAACGCCTCCGGGAGTGGATCTCAGTCGGATTCCGGCGGATCCGGCCAGCCGACCGGCCAGAGCGGGCAGCAGGGTGACGACCAGCAGGGTGACGATCAGCAGGGTGACGATCAGCAGGGTGACGACCAGCAAGGTGACGGCCAGCAAGGTAATGGCCAGCAGGGTGACGATCAGCAGGGTGACGATCAGCAAGGTGACGGTCAGCAAGGTGACGATGCCGCGGGTACGCCCCAATCCGATACCCCCGTAGAGCAAGCCACCGGAGAGGATGGTATCCAGCCGGATGCCACCCCGGATGATCAAGCCCCGGGACCGGATGCCGGACCGGCGGAAACGACACCGGAAACCGAATTGCCGCTGGATACCCCAGCTTCCGATGATCTTACCGTGGCGCCCGAGGTTATTGTACCGGAAGATGAACTGGTGCAACCGGAAGAGATCAGTACGCCCGAGGAACTGAAGCCGGTTGTCCAGCCCGAGATCCTGGTGGAAATAGAAACCGCCACCGGGGAAACTGCAGCGGTTGACCAGACCGAACAGATCACGGAGACCGGCCAGCAGGAACTGGTCGTGGAGGAGATCAAAGAGTTGCCGGAATTTCCGGGCACACCGTAATCGTGTTCGTAATAAAAAATCAGATGGCTGTACAGCGAGCTATTCGACTAGCAAATTCAAAAGATGAAGACTGCATCATGTTCAAAATTGGAGGATATACAGATGATAAATCATAGAATTACGAAAAGCATTATTCTAATTATTGCCTCCTTTATGTTCATGATCCCTTCAGCTTATTGTGCCACAGTAACCTGGACGGGTGCGACCGATGGGTCATGGCATACAGCTACCAACTGGAATCCTGGTCTACCTGTCGATGGAGATGATGTTATAATTCCTGATGGCACACCGGTAGTCACCTATTCTACAGGGACAACTAATCTTAAAACACTCACCTGTGGCGAACAATTGATTATCAGCGGTGGTACCCTTAACCTTGATGGACCCGGTCCTTCGAGTGTTTCCGCCATTGCAATCCTCACTATGACAGGCGGTCTCCTGGGCGGTTCTGAAACACTGAATGTGGATGGTATTTTTGAGTGGAGCGATGGTGATATGGTTGGTAACGGCACTACCTCTATTGGTGTCGGAGGGAATCTAAATATCTCCGGGGGCAGTTCAAAAAATCTGGACACGCGGACCATCAACAACAGCGGTGCGGTCAACTATACAGCCACAGTGGAGATCACGACGGCCAATGGCGCTGTCTTCAATAACATCGCCGGCGCCACCTTTGATATCAACGTGGGCGATACGAATCGGACAATTTTTGGTAGCAGCGCCGGGGTATTCAACAATTACGGGACGCTTACCAAAAGCGCCGGTGCAGCCGAGGCTACCATCTACATCCCCGTGAACAACCAGAGTACCGGGATGGTGAACGCCAATGCAGGCATTCTGAAACTGGCCGGTGGCGGCACCAGCACCAATGAGTTTATGGCCGATGGGGGTACGCTGGAGTTTGGTGGCGGCACCCATCTCCTGGATGCCGGCTCGATGATCACCGGAACCGGGGTGGTGAAGTTCAGCAACGGGACCACTACCATGGCTGGCCTGTACACCGTGACCGGTACCACTGTCATAACCACCAACGGCCGGGCCGAATTTAACAGCCCTGCGAGTACGGGCACTCTGGATTTGAATGACGGCTATCTGGGCGGTACCAGTGCCCTGACGATTACCGGTGCCGGCCCTTCCACCTGGACCAATGGGGATATGGTGGATGCCGGCATTACCACGTTTAACGTGGGCAGTGTTTTGAATATCTCCGGGGGCACATCGAAAAACCTGGACACGCGGATCATCAACAACAGCGGTGCGGTCAATTATACAGCCACAGTGGAGATCACGGCTGCCAATGGCGCTGTCTTCAATAACATCGCCGGCGCTACTTTTGATATCAACGTGGGTGATACGAACCGAACCGTGTTTGGTGGCAGCGCCGGGGTATTCAACAACTACGGGACGCTTACCAAAAGCGCCGGTGCAGCCGAGGCCACCATCTACATTCCGGTGAACAACCAGAGTACCGGGATGGTGAACGCCAATGCAGGCATTCTGAAACTGG
>CAZWPX010000005.1:13812-68255 GCA_964636125.1 uncultured Desulfobacterales bacterium
CCGGCATTACCACGTTTAACGTGGGCAGTGTTTTGAATATCTCCGGGGGCACATCAAAAAACCTGGACACGCGGACCATCAACAACAGCGGTGCGGTCAATTATACAGCCACAGTGGAGATAACGACGGCCAATGGCCCTGTCTTCAATAACATCGCCGGCGCCACCTTTGATATCAACGTGGGCGATACGAATCGGACAATTTTTGGTAGCAGCGCCGGGGTATTCAACAATTACGGGACGCTTACCAAAAGCGCCGGTGCAGCCGAGGCTACCATCTACATCCCCGTGAACAACCAGAGTACCGGGATGGTGAACGCCAATGCAGGCATTCTGAAACTGGCCGGTGGCGGCACCAGCACCAATGAGTTTATGGCCGATGGGGGTATGCTGGAGTTTGGTGGCGGCACCCATGTCCTGGATGCCGGTTCGATGATCACCGGAACCGGGGTGGTGGCGTTCAGCAACGGGACCACCACCATGGCCGGCCTGTACACCGTGACCGGTACCACTTTAATCACTACAAATGGCCAGGCTGAATTTAACAGCCCCGCCAGTACGGCCACCTTGAATGTCAATGGTGGTACCGTGGGCGGCAGTGGGACCCTGGCGGTGACAGGTGACCTGGACTGGACCAGCGGGACCATCAGCAACACTGCAGGGGTTCTCATCAACGGTGTCGGCAGTACCATGTCCACCACCGGAGCAAAATATCTTACCGGTGGCAAGCTGACCAACAGCGGCACGCTTACCTGGACCAGCGGGACCTTTAACCTGCAGGACGGGGCCGAGTTCATCAATGGCAACGCTGCTGTTTTTGATATCCAGGCCAGTGCCAGTATTTCCAGCAGCGGCACACCCTCCGTCATCACGAACGACGGTACCCTTTTGAAAAGTGCCGGGACACCCATTACCTACATCAGCGTTCCGGTGACCAATATGGGGACGATACGCAACCAGATTGCCGGGGGCGAACTGCGCCTGAACAACGGCGGTACCAGCACGGGTACCTGTGTTTACGAGGCCGCGGACGGAATCCTGAGCTTCGGCCCCGGCACCCACAATATGAACACCGGAGCCACCATCAGTGGCAGCGGTATCGTGTCCATCCCCGGCGGTACGGTTTTCATCAACACCGCCATGTCCGCTGCGGCGGGCACCACCATTGACCTGATCGGCGGGACCCTGGCCGGCGCCGATACTTTTACGGTGGACGGTACCCTGAATTTTACCAGTGGCACCATTGATACGACCAGCCCTTTGACCATTGCCGGGCTTTTGAACTGGACCGGTGGGACTATTTCCGGCAACGGGACACTTACTACCAGCGGTACCACCAACTTGTCTGGCACTAACAACAAAGCCATCAGCAACGACACCACCTGGGTCAACACCGGCATGATAAACTGGAACAACGGCCATTTTGTGATCAACAGCGGCGCGGTCTTCAACAATAGCGGCGGTGTGTTCAACATTATCAACACAAACAATAGCTACGTGGTTACCGGGGCCGGGACGTTTACCAACAGCGGGACAGTCAACAAGCCCGGTACCGGGACTATTGATATCATGACGACGCTGTGTAACATTGCGGGTCCCGTGGATGTGGACCAGGGCGTCCTGCGGTTCATCAACACAACCACCGACACCACTTTCCCGAACAGTTATGATATTGCCGCAGGGGCAACTGTTGAGTTCACCAACTATGCCCATGCCGTTAATACGGACAACCCGGTCGCAACTGGATCGGCCGGAACTCTCCTGATATCCGGGGCCACACTGAATTTCAACACGGCGGCCACCAGCCTGCCGGCTACCGTAACCGTGCAGCAGACCAGTGGTAAATTGGGCGGCACCGGCAGTGTGACGTTCAACGGGGCCTATGCCTGGGACGGCGGTAACCAAGCAGTTGCAGGCGGCCTTACCACAGCCGGTACCACCACTTTGAATACCACTGCCAACAAAACGATTGACAGCGGTTTTACCTGGAACAACACCGGGACGGCGACCTGGAACAATGGTCACTTTGTCATCAATAGTGCGGCAGTTTTCAACAACAATAGCGGAGGGGTGTTCAATATTGCCAACACCAATAACAGCTATGTTATAACTGGTACCGGGACAATTACCAATGGGGGCACCCTCAGTAAAACCGGCAGCGGGACCATCGACATCCAGGTGGCCAATTTTACCAATGCCGGTGTGGTCGATGTGGATCTGGATGTGCTGCGATTTGTCAATTGCAACAGTACCACGACCTCAACGGACAGTTTCGATATTGCGGCCGGGGCGACGGTTGAGTTCAGCAATGCCACCCACAATCTCAACACGGTCAGCCCGGTAAAGGACGGCGCAGCCGGAACCCTTCTGGTATCAACGGCCACGCTGAATTTTAACACAGCCAGCACAAGCCTGCCCGCCACCGTCACCCTGAGACAAACGGGCGGGAAATTGGGCGGCGCCGGTTCCGTGACCCTCAACGGTGCTTATGCCTGGGAAGGCGGCAATCTGGCCGTTGGCGGTGGTATTACCACCGCGGGCACTGCCACCCTGGATACCACGGCCAACAAGACGATTGATGGAGGCTTTACCTGGACCAATACCGGTACGGCCGACTGGAACAATGGCTTATTCGTGATTAACAGTACCGCGGTTTTTGACAATAACGGCGGTGGGTTCAAAATCGCCAATACCAATAGCAGCTATAGTATCACCGGCGCCGGAATTTTGACCAATACCGGCGGCGGTATTCTCATTAAAACCGGTGTCGCGACCATCGACATTAAGACAGCGGCACTAACCAATGCGGGGCTGATCGATGTGGACCAGGGCGTGCTGAGGTTTGTCAACTGCAACACCACCACCACGTCCACAGACAGTCTCGACATCGCCGCAGGAGCGACCGTCGAGTTTAGCAACTACACCCATGACCTCAACACATCCAGTCCGGTCAAGGCCGGGGCGGCCGGTACGCTGTTGGTCACAACGGCCACGGTCAATTTCAATACCGTCGGCACGACCCTGCCGGGCACCCTCACCGTGGCTCAAAAAGGCGGAAAAATAGGCGGTGCCGGTGATGTGACCCTGGCCGGCGTTTATAATTGGGACAGCGGCAGCCTGGCGGTTACCGGTGGTTTTACCACTGCTGGCACAACCACGCTGGATACGACCGGCAACAAGATGGTTGACGACACTTTCACCTGGACCAACACCGGTACGGCCAACTGGAACAACGGTCATTTCTATATCTATGGTGCTGCGGCGGTCTTTAATAATACCGGCGGATTCAATATACTCAATACCAACAATGCCTATTTGATTACCGGCGCCGGAACTTTCACCAATGGTGGTATCCTCAGTAAACCCGGCGCCGGAAACATCGATATTTCGGCGACGGTCTTCACCAACGCAGGTCTTGTCAATGTAGATCAGGGGGTTCTGCGTTTTATCAATAGCGCTACCACCACTACGTCTGTGGACAGCTTTGATATTGCCGCCGGGGCGACTGTCGAACTCGGCAATAACACCCACAATGTCAACACTGCCAGCCCGGTAAAGGACGGGGCGGCCGGCATACTCCTGGTAACCAGTGCAACCGTCAACTTCAACACCGCCAGCACGAGTCTGCCGGCGACCGTTACCCTGAAACAGACCGGTGGGAAGCTGGGTGGCACGGGCAGTGTGACCTTCAACGGTACCTATGCCTGGGACGGCGGCAGCCAGGCCGTTACCGGCGGATTGACCACCGCCGGCACGACAATCCTGGACACGACCGGCAACAAATACTTAGACAACGGTTTTACCTGGACCAACACCGGTACGGCCAACTGGAACAACGGTCATTTCTACGTCAATGGCGCCGCGGCGGTCTTTAACAACAATGGCGGGGTATTTAGCATCCTCAACAGCAACAGCAGTTATGTCATCACGGGTGCCGGCACTTTTATTAATGGCGGCACTCTCAATAAGCCCGGTACGGGTAATATCAATATCCAGGCTGCGGTATTCACTAATGCAGGGCTCATTGATGTGGACCAGGATGTGCTGCGGTTTATCAACAGCACCACCACCACCACGGCCACGGGCAGCCTCGATATTGCGGCCGGGGCGACCATTGAGTTGAACAACTACACCCACGATGTAAATACAGCCAGTCCGGTAGTGCCCGGGTCGGTTGGTACCCTCCTTATCACCGGCGCAACCGTCAACTTCAACGCTGCATCCACAACCTTGCCGGCCAACGTCACTGTGAATCAGGCTGGCGGGACGCTGGGCGGCAGCGGTGATGTAAATATGAGTGGCCTCTATGCCTGGAATGGCGGTAGTCTGGCCATTGCCGGCGGTTTGACAACCGCGGGCACAACCGCACTGGATACAACGCAAAGTAAATTTATCAGTGAGGGGTTTACCTGGAACAATACGGGGACGGCGAACTGGAACAATGGCCATTTTTACATTAACGGTGCCACGGCTGCCTTCAATAATAACGGCGGTGTGTTTAATATTGACAATCCCAATCCAGCTTATGTGATTCTGGGTCCCGGCAGTTTTAATAACAATGCCGGTGGAACCCTCAACAAGAACGGCCCGGCGGATATTTCTGTCCAGCCGGCCAGTTTTTCGAATGCCAGTCAGGTATTGGTCCACATGGGTATCCTGACCCTGCCTGGTGCAACTGTCACATCGGGAATGTATATGACCGATACCGGCAGCAGTGTCAAATTCTCCAGCGCCACCCATGATCTCAATGCCGGGACGGCCTTTACCGGCCCCGGGACGATCAATTTTGCTTCGGGCACCGTAAACGTCAATGCAAATATCTCTATTTCCCCGGGGACCACCCTATCACTTGCCGGGGGGAGCGTGAACGGTACCGGCGACATCAATGTCGGTGGTGTTTTCAACTGGAGTGGTGGCACGTTACGCGGCGGCGGGGCTGTGACTGTAGATGCGGCTGCCGCCATGAACATCTCCGGCGGGGCCGGCAAAACCCTGGATACCCGGATGGTCTATAACGCCGGCAGCTTTACCTTCAGTTCCACGGTACCCGTGTATATCCAGAATGGGGCCGCCATTAACAACCAGGCCGGGGCGACCGCCAGCCTGCAGAGCGATATCTCCGCATTTATCCAGAATATAGGGACCGAGGGTAGTTTCAACAATGCCGGCGTCCTGACCAAAGCGGCCGGTACGGGCACGACCACCCTGGATCTTAATATCAGCAACACTGGCACCATCGACGTTGCCACCGGGACATTGGCCCTGGCCCGGGGCACTTTTTCCAATGGTGCCGGAGGGATTATCAAAGGGACAGGTACCCTGAATACCACTGGTGTTGGTTTCACGAACGCCGGCAGCGTTAGTCCCGGGGCTTCGGCCGGTATCCTGGCGGCCACGGGCAACTACAGCCAGACCAGCGGCGGCAGCCTGGATATCGAAATAGGCGGCGCCACGACTCCCGGTACGGATTTCGATCGTTTCGACATCAGCGGCACGGCCAGCCTGGCGGGTGCCCTCAATGTGAACCTGATCAACAGCTTCAACCCAATCCTGGGACAGGCTTTCCAGGTCGCAACCTTTGCCTCCCGCAGCGGGATGTTTGAAACCACCAATCTCCCGGCCCTGGGAACCGGCCTTACCTGGGAAGTCGTGTATGGCACTACAGACGTGACCCTGGCAGTGGCGCAAATTGGTTTGATCACGACCAATACGACCATCAACTCGGGCGATACGTCCTACGACGGCCTGGACATCGTTGTGGGCGATGGTACCAACCCGGTAGAACTGACAATTAACGGGACACACCCCTTTGCCAGTCTGACCGTGAAAAACAATGCCACCGTGACCCATAGCGAAACCACTGGGGCCACAGTTTATTTGACTGACCTTAATATCGCCGGCGACCTGACCATAGAAACAGGTGGTATTCTTAACGTGGACGGTCGGGGTTTTCTGGGCGCTAGGCAGGGTGATAATGTGAGTGATTACGGCCGTACCGCCGGTAATGCTACCGGTGGCAGTTACCAGGCTTCTGGGGGGTCTTCCGGCGGTGTTGGCGGTACTGGGTGCTGGAGCAGCATAGGTGCGCCTGTGTTTGGCGACTTGACCAATCCAACGGAACCCGGTGGTGGTGGTGGGTCAATTGGCGTGAACCAATTGGGTGGCGACGGCGGCGGGCTCGTGCGCCTGACAGTCAGCGGCACCTTTACCCACAATGGCATCATATCAGCCGATGGTCTTTCAGCTGGTGGTTACGCTGCCGGCGGCGGCGCCGGTGGCGGTATTTACATCAATACCGAAGCCTTTGCCGGCAGCGGAACCCTGTCCGCCGACGGCGGAACCGGCGGGAATAATTTTAACTGCAACGGCGGCGGCGGTGGCGGCGGTGGCCGTATTGCCATCCTGTACACGACAAGTACCTTTTCAGGGTCGAAGAGCACCTTCGGCGGTTCAGGGCAGAACGGCGGCGGCAACGGTGGCGGCGGGACCCTCTTTTTGCAGGATAAAGGCCAGGCCAATGGTGAACTGGTAGTCGATAATAACGGCCTAACACCGGCGGAAGAGAGTACGCCTTTGCCGGCAACCCCGACAACCTTTTCCAGGTTGACTGTTAAGAACGGGGCCAGGGTATCAAGCAGCACCTTGTCCACGGTTGAAACAGATATGAATCTCGACAATGGCTGGTTTACCCAGGAAGGGAATACCCAGTTAATCGTACCCAGCCTGTCACTTCTCAATGGATCACGGCTGACGCATTTTCAAACCGACACGGCTTCTATTTTCAAGATTGATATCCAGGTGACCGGCGATATGGGTATTGATGCAACCAGCAGTGTAAACGTTGATGGGCGTGGTTACCTTGGTGCCCGCCAAGGCAGCAATGTGAGCAATCTTGGCAGGACCACCGGCAACAGCACAACCGGGGGCAGCACCAATGCAGCCGGTGGTTCCAACGGCGGGACGGGTGGTACCGGTTGCTGGAGCGCTGCTGGTGCGGCTACCTATGGCGATCTCATGAATCCTATCGAGCCCGGCGGCGGTGGCGGGTCTATTGGTGAAAACCAACTGGGCGGAGATGGCGGCGGGCTGATACGCTTAAGCGTGACGGGCACGTTAACCAATGACGGCACGATTTCCGCTTCCGGCTACTCTGGTGGAAGTTATGCCGCCGGCGGCGGAGCCGGCGGTGCAATCTATATCAATGCGGGAACCTTTACAGGCACTGGCGCCTTGACTGCCGAGGGCGGTAGTGGCGGCAATAATTTCAATTGTAATGGCGGCGGTGGCGGCGGTGGCGGAAGGATTGCCATCCACTCCACCTCTTACTCTTATGCTGGTACTGCCGGTGTGACCGGAGGTGCCGGTCAGAACGGTGGCACCGCGGGTATGCCAGGGACCTTGTACAATTCACAGACCGTTACGGTTTCCTATACAGCCGGCACCGGGGGAACCCTTTCGGGCACAACCCCGCAGACCGTCAACCTGGGCAGCGATGCCGCGGCGGTAACCGCGGTTGCCGATTCCGGCTACACCTTCACCGGTTGGACCGGTGATTTCACCGGAACCGACAATCCACTGACCCTTACCAACGTGGTGGCCAACATGAGTGTCACCGCCAATTTTACCCTTAACACATACACGGTTGATTTTACGGCCGGGACCGGCGGAAGCCTGACCGGGACAAGCCCGCAGACCGTCAATCACGGGACGGCCACGACGATGGTCACCGCTGTACCTGATACGGGCTACTCCTTTACGGGCTGGTCAGGTGATCACACCGGTACCGAGAATCCATTGACCATCAACAGTGTCATCGGCAACATGAGCATCACGGCCAACTTTGTTATTAATACTTACACACTTGAATTCATCGCCAATACCGGCGGAACCCTCACCGGTACGACCATGCAGACGGTCGAACATGGCAGCCCCGGTACGGCAGTGACCGCTGTGCCGGACACCGGCTACATTTTCACAGGCTGGTCCGGCGATTATACAGGTAGTGACAATCCGCTGACCATTGGCGAGGTCACCGCCGATATGTACATTTTTGCTGAATTCGAACTGGCCACTTACACGGTTACCTTTTCGGCGGGTACCGGCGGGACTCTTTCGGGGACTACTCCGCAGACCGTCACCCACGGTGCCAGTACAACCGCTGTCACGGCAACGCCTGATGCCGGCTACACCTTTATCGGCTGGACCGGTGATTATACCGGCACCGACAACCCGCTGGTCTTCACGAACGTGACGGTCGGTAAAGCGGTCACGGCAAACTTTGCCATCAAGACCTATACGGTAGATATAACCGCCGGGACTGGTGGTACGCTCAGCGGAATAACACCCCAGACCGTGAACCACGGCAGCGACAGCACCGCGATAACGGCTGTGCCTGACACGGGTTATACGTTCACCGGCTGGTCGGGGGATGTCACCGGCACCGACAACCCGTTGACCCTCACCAATGTGACAGCCAGCCAGACGGTTACAGCCAATTTTACCCTCAACACCTACACGGTTGCCTTCACTTCCGGGGCCGGCGGCACGCTTGCCGGGACGACGCCGCAGACCATCAATCACGGTACCGCCACAACAGCCGTGACGGCCCAGCCGGATACCGGTTATTCCTTCACCGGCTGGACCGGTGATGTCACCGGGACAGACAATCCGCTGACCATTGATAGTGTTACCGCTAACATGAGTATCACGGCGAACTTTGCCATTAACACGTATACGGTGACCTTTATGCCCGGGGCGGGTGGTACGCTCAGCGGAAGCACCCCCCAGACCGTGAATCATGGTGACAGCACAACAGCCATCACGACAGTGGCGGATACCGGCTATACATTCACTGGCTGGACAGGTGATTACACCGGCACCGACAACCCGTTAACCCTCACCAATATAACGGCCAACCAGACGGTTACGGCTAACTTTACCCTCAATATCTACACGGTTGCCTTTACGGCCGGGGGCGGCGGCACTCTTGCCGGGACGACCCCGCAGACCGTCAATCACGGTATCGCCACAACAGCCGTGACAGCCCAGCCGGATACCGGTTATTCCTTCACCGGCTGGACCGGTGATGTTACCGGAACAGACAATCCGCTGACCATCAACAGTGTCACCGCCAACATGAGTATCACGGCGAATTTTGCCCTCAACACATATGCGGTGGCCTTTAGCGCCGGAACCGGTGGTACGCTCAGCGGAACCACCCCCCAGGCCGTGAATCATGGTGACAGCACAACAGCCATCACGGCTGTGCCCGACACCGGCTATACGTTCACCGGCTGGACGGGCGATGCCACCGGCACCGACAACCCGTTGACCCTCACGAATGTGACGGCCAGCAAGACCATAACGGCCAACTTCACCATCAACACCTATACCGTCGAATTTATCAACGAGGGCGGGGGCACTCTGACGGGTATCTCCCCACAGACGGTTAATTACGGTAGCAACTGCACCTCTATTACAGCTGTGCCCGATACGGGCTACACGTTTATCGGGTGGTCGGGAGATTACATCGGCAGTGACAATCCGTTGACGGTTACAAATGTTACTGGAAACAAGTACATCTTCGCTCTGTTTGAGCAGAATACGTACACGGTTACCTTTACGGTCGGATCCGGGGGCACGCTTTCAGGGACGTCTCCGCAAACCGTCAGCCACGGTGCTTCTACATCCATGGTATCGGCGGTGCCCAACACAGGCTACGAATTCGCGGGCTGGACCGGCGACTATGCCGGTACGGAGAACCCCCTGACGGTTCCCAATGTCACCGGGAACATGAACATTACTGCGATCTTTGCGGCCAGCGCCTACAATGTGAATTTTACCGCCGTAACCGGAGGGACGCTTTCCGGCGACCTTGCCCAGACGGTCAACCATGGCGGCAGCACAACAGCGGTTTCCGCCGCGGGTGATACCGGATACACATTTACCGGCTGGACCGGTGATTATTCCGGTTTTGACAATCCGCTGATTCTGGCCAATGTCATTGCCGAAATGAACATCGCAGCCAATTTCGAACTGCTCAGTTACCATGTCCAGTTCAGCGCGGACTTTGGCGGCGCACTCACCGGAGACCCCCTGCAGGTCGTTGAGCACGGCAATAGCACCACGGTCGTGACCGCGGTTCCGGATACCGGCTATAATTTCGCGGGCTGGACCGGGGATTACACCGGCACCGACAACCCGCTGACGGTTACAGTGACCGACGACATGAACATTGTCGCCACGTTTACTATAAACGAATATACAGTGACTTTTAGCGCCGGCAATGGAGGTACGCTCTCTGGGAACACCCAGCAGGGTGTGGATCACGGGGATGACTGCACGGCGGTAACTGCAGTGCCTGACAGCGGATATAGCTTCACCGGCTGGTCAGGAGACCAGACCGGAACAGCCAATCCTCTGACGGTTACCAATGTTACCGGTGATATGCACATCGAAGCGATTTTCAACGGGGCCCCGGCCGTGCCGACGGCCGTTGCACCTAAGGATGGCGATATCGTTTCACCCGGGTCGGCACTGCTCCAGGCGAGTGCGTTTGCGGATCCTGAAGATGAGGCCCACCTCCATACCTACTGGCGGGTGCGCAGAGCCGATAGTGTTTACAACCGCAGTGACTATCCGGTATCCTTCAACCAGGATGCCAGTACCGGGGACCTTACCAGCTACACGGTGACCGGACTCGAATCCGGTCTCCAGTACGTGTGGAAGGTAGGCTATGCAGATGCCGGCAGTGGTTTGACGACCTGGTCCCAGGAACACGCGTTAACGGTTGGCATTGCAGTGCAGGAGGCGTTGCCCCCGGTATTGGCGGGTACTGATGAAGCCAGCTTCAAGATGACCTCCATTGTCCACTGGCCCACCGATCCGACCAGTACCAGCGTGTTCGGGGTCCAGCCGGATACGAAATACTATCGCATCGGCACCTATGACCCGTTGAACGGCGGGTATGTGGAACTTGGCCCGAACCTCAAGGTCGAACCCGGGCGGGCCTACTGGGCCCTGGCCAGAGATGGCCTGACCGTTACTGTGGACGGCGTGGCCGTCAGCCCAACCCACGATATAGAGGTTGAGCTGAAGTTCAACACCGACAGCTCTAACGGGTGGAACATGATTGCCTGCCCGAACGATGCCAACTACTATTGGGAAAATCTGCAGGTTATTGCCTACAACCCTGACGGTTCCAAAGCATACGGCCCGGTTGCTATTTCGGCTTTGACGGATCCCAATAATTCCTACATCGATTTGAAGATCTGGAAATGGGAAAACGGGGCCTATGTCTCCTATCTGCCCACGGACAACTACCTGATGGAGAAGAATGAAGGATTCTGGGTCCAGGCCAAACAGGCCGGGGTGGCACTGGTCTTCCCCCACAATAAAATGCAGGTAGCTGCATCCCGGCCGGAACGGTCACTGTATGCTTCTATCGCCGAACGGGGCAGCCGCTGGATCGATAAGTGGATCCTCTCACCGGCCGTGGCCGTGGCGGCCAGTAGTTCATCCCCGCCTGCCCCGCTGGGGGCACTGGGCGGCAACAGTTATCTCCCTGGCGGTTCCAGCGGCGGGGGCGGTTGTTTCATTGCCACGGCCGCCTTTGGCTCCAGGATGCAGCCCCATGTCCGGGTGCTGCGTGAATTCCGGGACCGCTGCCTGCTGCCCAACCACCCCGGCCGGAAACTGGTTGAATTATATTACACCTATTCACCGCCGCTGGCCGATTTCATTGCCCGGCATGATCTGCTGCGGTTGATGGTCCGGCTGTTGCTGCTTCCGGTGGTGGGTTTAAGCTGGGTGTTCATGCAGCTGGGCCCGGTGGTATTTGCCGGGCTGATTCTGGTAATTCTGGTCGGTTCGGCAGGTATGATCCGGCGGGTGCGCCTGGGCAGCAGCAGTTGACCGAGGAAAACTGATGGTCTTTTAAAAATCCTTTGCCCGTCATGCCGGACTCAATCCGGCATCCAGAAGTACTTGAAATCACTGGATCCCGGCCTTCGCCGGGATGACAGATCAAAGCAAAATCCGACTTTTTACGGGACTATTTTTTCTTTCACGCGAAAGGGCCTGAGTTGTATGGACGGCATTCGCGGCAAGATGCCGTTCCCACAGCTTTAGCCCATCTCAAGAACACTCTAATCCACGTATAACCTGGGCCTGAACGGAGAGATACCCGCCTTCTGCATGTAGTCCCGCACAATCTCACAGCGTCTTGCAATGGTATCGGCGCTTACCTTCGGCTCTATCCTGACTGCGGCCGTCCGCGGTTTTTCATCGTACGGGTTCAACAGGACAGCCTGGAACAGGTTGGTCTCCAGCAGGGCCATGGTTTCCCTGAAGTCCGCCCCGGTTTCCGAGGGGAATCCCACGATGACATGGGTAATCAGTTCAATATCCGGGCAGGCCTGCCGGATGCTTGTGAGGGCCTCGGTAAAGGCCCGCATATCAACCGGCCGGTGCATCTGGTCCAGAATCCTTTCGCTGGCGGACTGGACCGGGCACTCCAGATGGCTGATCCGCCCGGCGCGCGCCAGTTCTATCAGGGGTTCTTTATACTTGAGCAGCCAGGCCGGCTTGAGCGAGGTCAGGTACCAGCGGGCCTCGTCGTCATGCTCAGAATCGCAGAAACCGGTCAATAGCTTCGGCAGGGTGGTCCCGATATCCAGACCGTAAGCCCCGGTATCCTCAGACCCGATCACGAAATGGCGGTGGCCTTTTTCCAGCAGCCGGCGGTATTCGCTCAGACAGGTTTCGGGAGACTTGCTGATCAGTCTCCCAACAGCCTTGCGGATCCCACAGTAAGAACAGTTTCCCCGACACCCGTTGCTGATACGGATGCCGGGCAGGGGCGGTTCCGCTGGTTGAGAACCTGCCCGTTGAGACCTGTGCCGCTGGTAGTGATTGGTTGTTTCGGTTTTAAGGAAATTGAGTCCCTTGCGAAAGAATCTTCCGGACCACTCGAACCGTCGGGCGGTCTTACGGGTGAAATCCAACAACTTCTGCGCTTTTTGAGGTATGGATTCCGGGAGCGTATAGTCAGAGAAGTGGCAGCTGTTGGCATCCGGGGTGTCGGCGTAGCGGGTTTCAAACCGGGGGAAAATAGTATCAATGTCCTGCAGATCGCAGGTAGTGAAGAACTTTCCGCTGAATACCCGGGACAACTGGGCCGGGGCAATGGCCGGCAGGCAGCCGGTGACAATGATTTCTCCTTTGAAACCGCGCTGGGTGAATCGGTTGATTAAATCGAGGTAGTAATCTTCAAAGGCGTTGCTGAAACCGCAGGTGAAAATAATGATGAAGTCGGCGCCATCCGGTCTGTCAAGGATCTTGCAGTGGTTGACAGCGAAGTAGTTTAGAAGGCGCGCCGCATCCACCCCGCGGCCTTCGCAGTGCGGGTTGTTGTTTGCAATGAAGATGCCTGTACTTCCAGTTTTCATGCTGTCTTAAGGTATTCTACTGATTGTCAGGGAACTCGCTGCACTCGCACCCTGACCTACGGAGAATACCTCGAGTTTCCAGGTGACGAACGGTTTTTTGACCCATATGCAATTGCTATTGGTCGGACACCAGCAACTCAACGATCTTTTCAGCGGAAAGGCCAAAAAGATCTTCGACTGCAACCCTGCTCAAGAGGTCATCCTGCCAGGGCACATTGATCTCCTGCATCATGTCCACAATACGTTCATATTTACCGCCCAGGGCCTTGATGATTTCGCCCGGCGTAATGTTGTCGCGGAAAGCGACATGCACCAGGAGCAGGTGTTCAATTCGATTGGAGGCGGCCGGATCCAGGGAGATGACCGGTATCACAATAATGTTGCGGTTATCTTTTTTGCCTTTTCCCAGGAAGACATTGCCTTCCCGTACAATGATCCGTTTAGTGCCTTTCAGGAGGGGGTCTGATTCCACGCGGGAGTGCAGCGGTGCCAGGTCGCCGCTCTTAGACAGCAATTCAATGGTTGTCTCCGCCACCGGTTCGCCGAGAAGATTCAGTTTGTCGATGCGGTAGTGAATCGCCCCTTTGATCTGGGACAAAATGGGCTGGACATTCTTAAGCACCAGAACATTGCGGTTGATTAACTGCGCCGGGATGATCCCATACCCGGTCAGGGCATCGAAGAGAAGGCCTTCCAGGCGTTCAGCAATGCGGCTGGTGCCCACCGTAACCGTTTTGGCCTGGTGTTTGATGGCGTCCACCGGCCGGGACATATCATTGATGGCTTTGCCCAGGCGTTCAAAAAGCATATTGAGCATGTTGCGGGCGGTGCCTTTAATGCCAAAATCCAGTTCAAAGTCTGAAACCGGCAGCCGTCCGGAAAGATACTTAAGCAAAAGGGTCAGATCTGCAGCCGCTGAGAGCCCCATGGCTACGGGAAAGCCATTTTCGATTTGTCTCTGGCGGAAGACTTTGTAGAAGGCACCGATCTTTTCCCGGAAACTTTTCTCTAAAACAAGTTCATAGACATCCAGGCCATTGGCTGCTTCGGCATCGACGATCTCCTGCAGTTCCGTCTGGTAGCCGTACAGGAATTTGGAACCCGCATTTATGGCCAGCGCGGCAAAGTATCCCCAGATGTGACCCACCAGCGTGTTGACGATGGGGGCCAGGTGCTCGCTGACCACCGGTACGTGAAAGACATCCGCGGCATAGGCGTCAAAGCGAGTTTCACCCGCGTTGGCGATGACGACCGGTGTGGCCTTGTGGGCCTGGAAGATGGCGGTGTCCTTGATGATGTCACCCAGGACGGATTCACGGGTGCCGGCAGCACAGACGATGATCAGCGGCTCGGAAGAGAGGTCAATATGCTTTTTGTCCTCCACATAATCAGTCGAGATTGTTTTATAGCACAGTTCACTGAGTTTAATCCTGATTTCATCGGCTGACGATTTGTTTGGGCCGCTGCCCACCACGGCCCAGTAGATATTTTGGGTCGCCAGGCGGGCGGCGGAGGTCTTAATTCGCTCCGCCAGGGCCAGCACGGATTGCATATGGGTCGGTATTTTCAGCAGGTCATCGATTTCAGCGGATATAAAGGCCGGACTTCTCTTGCCGGTGACCGCCGCCATATGCAGGCCCAGCAGGGCCCCTGCAATGATTTGTGAGTAAAATGCCTTGGTAGAGGCCACTGACATTTCAATGTCCCGGCCGCTGCTGGTGTACATGACCCCTTCGACCTTGAAGGTCAGATCCGAGTCCCTGCGGTTGACAATGGCCAGCAGGCGGGCTCCCCGCTCGCGAACCATATCCACCGCTTTGTTGGTATCCGTGGTGGTGCCGGACTGGCTGATGGCGATGACCAGCGTGTCCTGCATGCTGTTACCCGCCTGGCTGCCGTTCAGCTTAAACCCGCTCAACTCCGAGGCTTTCAGGGCGCTAACCTGCAGCAGTGGGTCATTCAAATAAGTACTGATGATATCCGCGCAGACCTTGGCTGCCACACCGGCGGTCCCCTGGCCGACCAGGCAGATCTTACGGATCTCCCCATTGCCCAGTGCCTGGCTCAGGGAGGCGGGGAAGGTGTTTTCATCCAGGGCCACCTTCAAGGTCGCGCTGCCGTTGTCCCGGATTTTCCAGCGGTTATCAAGTGTCTTGCGAACGCTTTCCGGGGATTCGGAAATTTCCTTGAGAAAATAGTGGGTGAAACCTTGCCGGTTGATGTCCCGGGAGGTGATATCCGTGGTCTGGATATCATCTTCGGACAGCGCCAGAGGGGTGCCGTCGTAGTATTGGGCCTTGATACCGGCGAGGCTTCCGGCGGCTTGACGATCCAGGATGAAAACCTGCCCCTGGGTCATGCCCTGGAGGCCGGGAACCATCTTTTCACCATCCACTTTTAAAAACCGCTGGGTCGCTTCAATGAAACCGTAAACCTCCGAGGAGGCCACATAGTGATCGGGAGCGAGCCCGATAAAGATGGCCTGCCCGCTGCCGCGCTGGGCGCAGAATAGCTTTCCCGGTGCCAGGTCGGAGTGCATGCTGATGGCATGCGACCCCTCAAAGTCGTTCACAGCTTTCCGGAAAGCCTCTTCGATGTCGTGCCCCTGCCCCAGGTAGTGCTGGATTTGCAGGGGAATGACCTTGGTATCCGAGGTGATCTCTTTCTGGATATGGACCGACTCGGCGGCCAACTGCTCTCTCAAGACCTGGTAGTTGTCGATGTCTCCGTTCAGGCAAACATGTATAATACCTTTACTCCCAGGATCCTGCCCCGGGCTGCGGTTGTCCACCGGGTGGCAGTTGGCTTCCGTGATGGCCCCCACGGAGGCCCAGCGGGTGTGCGACAGGACCGACGTGTCCTGGAGTGGAAACTGCATCAGGTGTTTTAAGATGACATCATTTCTGATCTGTTTCCTCAGGAAGCGAAGATTATCCCCCAGGCTCCCGATTTCCGCGGCTATTTTATATGTGCAGGCCACCGAGACCCGCTGACCGGCTGCTGTCGCCAGGGTCGCCTGCCGGATACCCAGATTACCCAGGGGCTCCTGGGCACAGCGGGTTGTGAAGGAATCCACCAGACCCACTGACGCCATACCAGCAAGGGCTTTCTCAAAGTCAGGTGTATCAAAAAGTAGCAGGACCGATATACCGGCACTGTCTCGGCCCCGGACTTCAAGGCAGCCGATACTGTTGAGGACAGCATTCATCTGGCTGTAAACCGTAAATACGGCCTGGTCCTGGATCGTGGTGGCCCGGCCGTACAGGTCCTCTGTTTTTTCAAGGTTGTCCAGAATCTCTATTTGCAGGCACCAGGCGAAGTCCTTAAGCTTTTCAATCTGTTCTGCCATCAGGCTGACATCCGACTCCGCCAGGCGTCCCATGGCTTTTTGCAGCACTGCGGACTCCGCTTCCTGCAGGTCATTGACCCGGTCGGCAATTGCGGCCAGTTTCTGTCGGAGGCTGGAAGACCGGTATAGGCCGTCCAGGCGGGCATGGGTTTTCAATGCCCAGGCATTTTCCAGAAGGCTGTCAAGATTCCCACTGCCGCCCAGGTAATCCTTACCCAGGGAGAGCGCTTCGGTAGCGAGGCACGCATCGAGTGTACCGGCATAAGCACTCTCTACACCATTTTCCAGAGGTTCGAGATCTTCCGATCGAACGGTTTCGGACGTATCAGGAACCCGCGCCACAATACCGGCCAGGCCGCAGCAAAGTGTACCGGGCAGGACAGGGAAAAACACAATGGATCCTCGGGGTACATGTGTGGGGTAACGGCCGAAGAAGATTTTTCGGTACGCCAGATTCTGGAAACTGCGCCGCATTGTTCCCGCGAGGGTTCGAAGCACATTTATGAAATTCATAGTTACTACCTTTTAAAACCTAATAAGAGGAAAACCAGGCCTCATCAGCCAGGTTTGCAACTACATCTGCAGGTACAGCTCCCGGATTCGTTCCCGAGAGATTTCTTTACGCCAGTCCGGGCCCAGGGCGTTTTCCCACAAGGGTTCCAGCACCAGCGCCACGTCGATCATTTTCTCAATTTCGTTTTCAGTGAGATCGGCGACCAGGCCCCGGGGCAATTCGATATTGTGGATGTCCATCATCCGGCGAAATTCGCGCACACCCTCGGGGTAAAATTCTTCGAGGTAGTCAAATGCTACGCAGTTGCCGATTCCGTGGTGCAGTCCCAGGACAAATCCCAGGCCATATGACAGTGCGTGGCACACGCCCACCTGGGAATAGGCAATGCTCATCCCCCCGCAGTAGGAGGCCATCATCAGCTGGTCGTCACTTTCCGGCCCAGGATTGAGAAAGACTTCCCGACACAGGTCCAGGGCTTTGTCTCCATAGGAACGGCTGAATTGATTCAGGAAAGTTCCATTGAGCGACTCGATGCAGTGAATATAGCAGTCCATGCCGGTGTAAAATCGCTGATCGGCCGGTGCCGCCGTAATGAGGTCCGGATCCAACACGATCTGGTCAAACACGGTGTGGTCAGAATTGATGCCCAGTTTTTTTTCCGGACCGGTCAGGACGGTGGTGCGGGATACCTCAGCACCGGTTCCCGAGAGGGTCGGGATACCGACATGGTAAACTGCGGGATTTTCAATCAGGTCCCAGCCCTGGTAGTCGGCTGCAGACCCCGGGTTGTTCAGCATCAGAGAAACGGCCTTGGCCAGGTCCATGGTACTGCCGCCGCCAACCCCGATTACACCCGCGGGCCTGGTTTTGGATTCAAACGCCGCTTGTTTGATGTCTGCCGTCAGCTTATCGACATAGGTTGTTTTGGGTTCATCATCCACGTTCACCGGTATCAGCAGGTCCGAGCTTTTTACCGGAACGGCTGCTCTCAATGCATGCTCGCCAAAAACATCATCCAGGAGGAAAACCATGCAGTCGTTGGGCTGCAAACGCTGGTCTGCAAGGATGTCGTCGAGCTGATTGAAGCAGCCTCTGCCAAACACCATGCGTGCCACGAGTTTAAAATTGCGAAACATATTTTATCCTTTCAGGACAGCGGCCATTTTGGCCAGGCGTGTTTCCAGGTCTTCCGGGCTCCAGGAGAGTTTAATCTGCATGGAGATGGTGCGTCCCATAATGGCATCGGACCTCTGCAGGTCAAGATTTTCGTAATCAGGCACGTTTTCAGCCAGGGCGAGGGGCAGACGAGCCGCCGAACGCAGTTGCCGAATGTGTTCCCACTGGCGGATATAGTGCCAGTTGTTGTCGTACCAGTAAAAACAGCCGTCCACACCGGCCGCAGCCAGGTCTTTAGCGGTCTGGCGGGCGCTTTCCTCATCCGGCATGAAAAAGCTTATAAACGTGGCCGTGTCTCCTTCAGGATCAGGAATTTCGCGCAGGGTGACATCGGGGAATTCGGACAGCAGGTTCACCAGTTTTGCTTTGTAAGCTCTTTGCTTGGCTATAATATCATCCAGTTTTCTGAGCTGGGCCACGCCCACGGCTGCGTTCAGTTCGCTGATGCGAAAATTCAGTCCCACAATCACATGGTCTTCGAGCCCGCGGTCATTGCCCACGTGATCGTGTCCATGGTCGGCAAAGGCATCCACGGCCCGATATACTTTTTTATCAGCGGTGATGACGGCACCGCCTTCGCCGCAGGTAATGGTTTTTACCGGGTCGAACGAGAAGCAGCCGGCTTTGCCGAAAGTACCCAGTGAGCGTCCCTGATAGCTGCCCCCGACCGCCTGACAGGCGTCCTCTATGAGCACCAGCCCCTGCCGGCTGCAGATATCGGCAATTTGATCAATTCTGGCCATGGCGCCGCACATGTGGACCGGCAGGACGGCCCGGGTCCGGGCGGTGATGGCCCGGGACACGGCCGCCGGGTCCAGGCACAGGGTTTCATCGATGTCTGCGAAAACGGGTATCGCCCCGGCCGTCAGTACGGCTTCAATGGTGGCCACGAAGGTGAAGGGCGGGACGATAACTTCGTCTCCGGCTCCGATACCGCAGGCCGCCAGGGCGGCACTGAGGGCGCTGGTGCCGCTGGCGCACAGGTGACAGTAGCGGGTGCCCAGTTTTTCAGCCAGGTCTTTCTCAAAGGTTCTGGCTTTCCAGTGCCCGTTGCGGGCGCCGTCAAAGCCATAGCGCATCAATACACCGGTCTCCAGAACATCCAGTACTTCTTTACGTTCCTCATCGCCGAATATTTCAAATCCAGGCATTGTTGGTTCTCCTTGTTCAGGTTACCTGCTCTTATTGATTCACTTCAAACTTATCAGTTTTTACCACAGTATCCGCCTGTTTAGAAGCCGGTCTTTCAGGGTGCTACCCATGGTCTATGAATTGGTCTGCTGGCTGTGGTCACTAAAATAGCGTTTAATGGCCAGGCGGGCGTAATAGGCCGCCCGCAGGCCGATATATTTTTCATGGGCAACCAGCACGGCCAGGGCAATTTTGCCATCTCCTTCCTTTTCTGCAGCAAAACCGACAAACCAGTCATACCGGGCGTCGTGCGCCCGGGTGTCGATCGATCCTGATTTGCCGCCGATGGTCAATTTGGAAAGGATTTTGTCCTGGCGGTATCCCCGAAACATCTTCTTGCAGGTACCCGAACGGATGGTGGCTGCCATCATCTGCCTGAGATCGGCCGATGTCTCGGCCGAGATCACCTGTTCCAGATTTTTCAGCCGGCCGGTGTAAACCACCTGGCCCTGTTCGTCTGTAATCCGATCCACCACTGTGGGTTCAACCAATTGACCGTTGTTGACAACCGCAGCGGCCATCAGGGCCCCATGCAGGGGGGAGATGGTGGTCTGGCGGTTGAATCCGGAGGCCAGTTCAGCCCAGCTATAGGGGGCATCGGTTACTTCGATTCTACTGGGTTCAAGGGGGAGTTCAAATCCAAACTGCTGGTTGAATCCAAAAGCCCTGGAAAATTTTTCAAGATTGTCTTTGCCCAGATGCAGGGTTCCCAGTTTTCCAAACACCGGGTTTACAGACTGGGCAAATGAATCACTGAAGGTAATCTTGTTCGTATACCGGTTGGTTTTCTCTTTCAGCTGTCTTTTATACAGGGTGTGCTTGCCGCCATTATAGGACAGGATCGTGTCCGGCTCCAATTCAAGGCTGTCCATAGCTGCCGCGGCCGTAACAATTTTGAAAACACTCGCGGCCGGGTAGGGGCTTATCAGGCACGTGTTTGTGCCCGGGTTCTCCCTGTCAAAGCCCACCATGGAGATAACCCGGCCGGATTCCGGTGCCAACACCACCATGGCGATCTGCCGGGCATGCGCTGTGTTCATTTTTGCCTGCAGATAATTTTGCAGGCCGGTATCCAGGCTGGTGTCCACACACAGGCGCTGGTTGGCATCAGACACATAAAACTGGTCCTCGGGTGTATTCAAAAATTGCCTGGCGGCCAGCAGAGAATGCAAGGCCTGCTTGTCAAGCTGCGCAGGTGAACGCTTGTCAGGTGTTGGGGCGGCGGCAGCAGACGGGAGGTCTTCGGCGGTTCCCCATAGAGCTTTAAACGTGTCAACGCTGCCCACCACAGCCCAGCCGGCCACCGTTACGCTGATCAGCAGCGCGCCGATGCGCCCCAGGCGACCCAGTCGTTTCCGGGTAGCGGAGGTTCGTTTCAGCCTGTGCTGGTATTCCCGCCAGTTGGAGGGAACGCGGACGGATATTTGATCGCGGTTCTTTTTTAAATGCATGCCTAACTTAGTGGCGTTCCCGGTTTTACAGCCCCGTTCGGTCCAATCAGGGCCAGGCCACCCTTGCCGGAAGCGGCCAGCAGCATTCCGTTGGAGACGACTCCCATCAGTTTGGCCGGCTTCAGGTTGGCAACGATGACAATCTGTTTTCCGATCAGCTCTTCCGGTTTATAGCTGGCAGCAATGCCGGCTACAATGGTGCGTTTCTCGCCCATATCGAGGTCAAGTTTCAGCAGTTTCCTGGCTTTGGGAATGGCTTCAGCACCCAGTACCGTGGCCACCCGCAAATCGATTTTTCCAAGGGTTTCAAAGGTGATCTCGGGTTTTATTTCCGGCATTTCACTTGCTTCAGCTTTCTCGGCCGCAGCTTTTTGCTTAGCCGGGTCTACCCGTGGAAAAAGGGTGATTGCTTTTGGCAAAACGGTTCCCGGCTCAAGTTTGCCCCAGATTTTTAACCGTTCCAGCTCATAAAAGGGTACTTCCGGGTCTAGTCCGAGGTGTTTTTGCATGGTTTTGGCCGTGTCGGGCATCACCGGATAGACCAGGCCGGATATCACGCGTAAGCCTTCAAGAAAATAATAAATCACCGCTTCCAGCTGCCTGCGGGTTGATTTCTTCTTGGCCAGGACCCAGGGGGCGGTCACGTCAATATAGCGGTTCATCTGGCTGATCAGGTTCCAGACAGCCATCAGGGCTTTGTGGAAAGCAAACTCCTCCATGGCCTGTTCATACGCGGCTATTGCTTCGGCCGCATCTTCCGGCAGGCCAAGGCCCAGTTCTGCTTCAGCGGCCGGGTCTACGGATGGTATTTCGCCCTGGAAATATTTACGGGTCATGGCCACCACCCGTGAAAAGAGATTACCCAGGTCGTTGGCCAGGTCCGCATTTATCCTTTGTACCAGGGCATCTTCTGAAAAATTAGAATCCAGTCCGAAAGCCATGTCCCGCATCAGGAAAAACCGGAAGGCGTCAATCCCATAGATGTTTTTCAATTCGAGAGGGTCAATGACGTTGCCCAGGCTTTTGGACATCTTGCTCTGTTCCACATTCCAGTAACCGTGGACATTGAGGTGCTGATAGGGTGGTATGCCGGCCGCTTTGAGCATGATCGGCCAGTAAATGCCGTGGGGCTTGAGGATGTCCTTAGCCACCACGTGCTGGACATGGGGCCAGAACTTCTTGAAACCGGCCCCATCCGGATACCCCTGCGCCGAGGCATAGTTCAAGAGCGCATCAAACCATACGTAGGTGACAAAGTCGTTGTCGAAAGGCAGCGTGATGCCCCATTTCAGCCTCGATTTCGGCCGGGAAATGCACAGGTCCTCCAACGGTTCTTTTAAAAAGGAGAGGACCTCATTGCGATAGCGCTCCGGTCGGATAAAATCGGGATTTTTTTTGATATGACCAATGAGCCAGTCCTGATACTTGCCCATCTTGAAGAAATAATTGGATTCCCGGATAGTTTCCGGCTCGGTTTCGTGGTCCGGGCACTTTCCAGCCACCAGTTCCCTGTCCGTGTAGAATCTTTCGCATCCAAAGCAATAGAGGCCTTCATACTCGCTGAAATAGATATCCCCGGCAGCATAGATTTTCTGGAGGACCTGTTCCACAACAGCTATGTGGGCCTTGTCGGTGGTCCGGATAAAAGCACTGTAGTCGATATTTATCTCGGGCCAGAGATTCCGGAAAAGAGCGCTGATCTGGTCTACATAATTACGGGGGGTAATGTTCTCTTTTCTGGCGGCCTCGACGATTTTATCCCCGTGTTCGTCTGTACCGGTCAGAAAGAATGTGTCACATCCGCACATGTCATGGTACCGGCGGGCCACATCAGCCACGATGGTCGTGTAGGCATGTCCCAGGTGCGGGCGCGCGTTTACGTAGTAAATGGGTGTGGTTATGTAAAAAGGATCTGGCATCTATTTCCCCTTTGGGCGCCGTTTGGGGGGGCGCTTTTCTTTTTTGGGTTGGGTAAGTTTGTCTGCGGTAAATTCCATCTCGCGGCCATCTCGCAAGCGCACGGCGACACAATCGCGAATCACGTTGTGGCGGATGACTTTTCCACTGCCTTCCGGCGTTGTGGTTTGTTTTCCGATTTTTGGAAATTTCTTCTTCAATTCTTTGTAGGTGGCAAATTCGAAGGTCAGGCAGCACATGAGGCGGCCGCACTGGCCGGAGATTTTTGTCGGATTGAGAGACAATCCCTGCTCCTTGGCCATCCGGATCGAAACGGGGCCGAACCTTTCCATGTGTGCGGAGCAGCAGATTTCACGGCCGCATCTCCCGATTCCACCGCACATTTTGGCCTGGTTGCGGATGCCGACCTGTCGCATTTCGATCCTGGAGCCCAGGTGTTTCACGAGCATTTTAACCAGCTGCCTGAAATCGATACGGCCGTCTGAAGTGAAGAAAAAGGTCAGTTTGTTCGCATCAAATGTGCTTTCAACCGCAAACAGGTTCATTTTTAGATTGAGTTGCTTGATACACTGCAGACAATAGGCGTGGGCCTTTTTTTCATTGGCGGTGTTCTTTTTCAACTGCCGGTAGTCTTTATCACTTGCCAGACGGTATACTTTTTTCAAAGGTTTTTTGGGCGGCGATGCTTTGTGCAGCGGCACAGGGGGGGCCACCACTGACCCAAATCCCAGCCCACGATCTGTTTCGACGATCACATCATCATCTTTGTTCAAAACAAAGGCCCCGCAGTCAAAATCATAGACTTTGCCTGCCGGTTTAAACCGTATTCCGACTACTTTTTTCATATATTACCTCAGGTTGTTCCCGCCCTGCACAGACATAAATTACAGTCTCAGGTTCGGGCCAATTCCAGCATCAATGTTTCCAGACAAAGTTTCACATTGGCATTGCCCTCAAGGCGCCGTGAAACTGTGTTGAGGGTTTTAAGTTTTTTCAACAAGGCTCCGGGGGACTCTTTTGGCGCGGCTACCCGGATCAGGTCCTCCAGGTCCCGGTTTTCGATCCTGGACGGTGCGTGTTTATACACGATAAGGTCCCGGAACCAGGATTTAAGAATAGGGATAGCGTCGGCCACCCGTTCTTTCCGGTCTGTCAATATCGCCGCGAGTGCCAGAAGGTGCCCCGGCGGTTTGTCTGCCAACCCGGCTGCCCGCTCCAGCAGCCATCGGCGATAGGACAGCCAGTCTGAACGGACAATCCGCAGCGCAGTCGCCAGGCTGCCGCCGGATAATTGGGCTGCCGTGGCTGCGTCCACAGGCAAGATGTCCTGGGTATCGATGAGCGTCGATTCGATCAAGTGCCTGGCGATGGGCCTGAACCTGACATGCTGACAACGGGAAACTATGGTTTGCATCAGGCTGGAAAGTTCACCGGTGGTCAGGATAAAGATTGTATTTGGCGGTGGTTCTTCCAAAACCTTCAGCAGGGCGTTGCCGGCGGAAGGGTTCAGGGCGTGCGCGTTTTGCAGGATAACCACCCGTGTCCTGGCTTCAAATGGTTTCAGGGCCACAGTGCTAAGCAGTTCCCTGATCTGCTCTACCTTGATATAGTTACCGGATGGCGTAAGGTGCAGGATGTCAGGGTGGTTTGCAGATTTGATTTTTCTACAGGAACGGCAACTGCCGCACACTGGCAGGGGACCGGTTGGCGCGGTCTGCTGGTGTCGGTCGCCATCAAAGTCGGATGGGCTGCCGGTACAGTTGCAGGCCATGGCAAAAGCGATTGCGGCGGCTGTTTTTCCGGTACCGTCAAGTCCCGAGAATACCAGCGCGTGCGGAATCGTTTTGTTTCCGAAAAAGGCAGCCAGCATGTGCAATGCCTTTTCCTGGCCGATAATTGAATCTATAGCGTTTGCCAAAATACCGTTCCGATTGAACAGGTTCTGCGTACAGATATCCAGCCGATTTCCAGTTGCTCAGGCCAGACGGAACAGATGGGTGGCAACCGGTATTTGCAGACACCGGTTTTAATAATTTACCCGTTCCTTTAGCTCCTTGCCGGCTTTAAAAAAGGGCAGCTTTTTGGGGCTGATGGTTACCTTCTGGCCTGTTTTCGGGTTTCGGCCGGTGTAGCTTTTATAATTCTTGACAAAGAAACTGCATAATCCGCGAATTTCAACCCTTTCGCCTTTTGCCATGGCTTCTGCCATACTGTCAAAGAACAGTTGCACGACCGTGGCCGCTTCAGATTTCGAAATGTTCGCTTCGGCTTTCAAGGCGGAGATTAGCTCCAGTTTATTCATGTATCCTCCTTACCAGGTCGATCTGTCAGTATGCCTTGTATTCTCGTCCCAAAACATACCATATACCCGGCCTGTGTGTCATGCCCCAATTGAAAAATCTTGCTTTGCGTCTGTGTTTCCTGCCGGACTTTAATGCGCGACAGCGACAACTGGTACAACTGTTAGTCGAAGGTTGCATCTAAAAGGGTCCTAATTATCCGGATCCTGATAGAAAGTCAAGCGGTTATGCACCTTTAGCGCCAGGTATTCAACCACCGATTGCCGGTATCAGTTCAATATCCTCCTCATCAACTTCAACTGCAGCGAATTGGCCCAGGGCGTCGATGTTGACGACTACCCGGTTCTGGCCGCGATATCGAGAAAAAGTGCCGGCAATCCCGGTGAATGGCCCCCGGACGACGATGACCCGGTCTCCTTTTTTTAAGCGTGTCCCGGTGATAATATCCAGGTCGGTGGAGATCATTACCTGGAGGGATTCAATGGCTTCATCCGGAACCGGGAGGGGGCCTGACCGGTTTCCGATGAACCGGACAATGCCGATGGTTTTCAGGATGTCAAGCTGGTCGGCGGGATCGAGATCCGTCTTGACAAAAATATAGCCCGGAAATAGCGGCACCCTGAGCATGACCTTGCGGTCCCGCCGCTTACTGGGCACCGATACTTTTGGCAGGAATACTTCTTTGGACTTACGTTCGAGGCCTTCGTGGACTTTATTTTCAAACCGGCTGCGAGTGTGCAGTACGTACCAGGCCGGGATTAGAATCTTATTTTCCATATCAAGTGATCCAGTAATGATTGTGAAGGGCAAAAGCGCTTAACACGTAACTACACGTAACTATAAACAAAAAGACTGAACACACAACATCGAACAAGCAAATACCTGAACGTCGAACATTGAACGTCCAACATCGAATAATGTAGTCGCTGCGCTCCGCCGTCTACACTTAACAATTAACGAATAACTGGTCCGGTATGGCTGATTCAGTTCAATTGGTTGAATTTGTTCCATTGGTTTTATTGGTTTGCATTCAAAGTTCGAAGTTGGACGTTCGATGTTCGACGTTCATCTCTTGACCTTCCGTCCTTGCCCTTCATTCAAAGTTCGAAGTTGGACGTTCGATGTTCGACGTTCATCTCTTGACCTTCCGTCCTTGCCCTTCATTCAAATTTTGATGTTGAGCGGTGAATGTTGATAGTCCCGTAAAAAATCCCTCGCCCGTCATGCCGGACTTGATCCGGCATCCATAAGTACTTGAAATCACTGGATCCCGGCATTCGCCGGGATGACAAATCTAAGAGAATTTTGACTTTTTACGGGTCCATCAATGTTCGCTGTTCATCTTTTTGCCTTGGCCTTATCCCTAACAGCCTTCAGTCTAAAGTCTTAAACTGCGTATCACGATGCTCATTTCTTATAATTCAGCCTACCGTGTAGCGGTAAACGGGCTCTCTAGTGCCTGGCCTGATACATCTGTTCCCATCCCTCCCAGACCCATGAGGTTGACGGCAAAGGTATAGCGCCGGTCATTGGCAGTGGTGATGTAACTTAGATCCACTGACCAGCATTGTGATTTGTATACCATACCCAGGCCGGTACCAATATCGTTTTCTTCCAGGATGTTGCGCTCATAGAGCGAATAGACATCCACTTTTGAAGTGAGGTTGACGCGCAAATCCACAAAAATTGATTCGTTCTGGTCGCGTTCATAACGGTATTCGGTATACAGGCGCTGGAGCCAGTCACGGTTCAGGTCAAGCCCTATGTTGTGACCCACAAAGTAATCTTCGTATACCGACCAATTTGCGTCGGCTTTCAGTGCAAACCCTTCTCCGACGTTGAGTGTCAGGTCAGCGAAAATGGGTGAAAAGGGTTCCGGGTCCCCGTAGCCGGCCAGGTTGAGGTCATAACTCTGGCCAAGCTCAAAACGGCAGAACTGATCGTAATTATAAACCGCCGCGCCGGTCTTATCTTTCGATCGGGAAGCGGCCAGCGACGGTGTGCGCGCAGTGAAATGGTTGGTGATGGAGTAGGTGACCAGATTCTGGGCAGCGATCCGGTCAGACTCCTCAAAGTAGGGCAGATCGCTCTGGTCCTGTTTGGGGGTGTATTCGTAAATAACTCTAGGGGTGGCCGTGTGTCGCGTTTTGGCCTGGCCGTCCTTGCCACCTTGAAAAACACGAAAAAATTCCGAAGCAGCATCCAGTTTAAGGTCGTAAATATTCCTGAAATAGCTGTCGTCGGTCAAGGTGGTTCCATCGGTTGTGTCCATATACCAGGCGGTGGCGTGGGTACCCACGGAAGGCTCAAAGGAGAGGTGATTTTCCCATGTGAGCGGGTAGTAGAGCCTGGGGTGGATGTCCGCCCGGTTTCCTCTGGCTCCGGTTTGCCTGAAAAAATGGACAAAGCCGCCGGTCGCATCGAAAAATGACGGGGTGGCCAGCAGGGATTGTTTGCTGGCCGTATAGGCAATTCGCGGCAGGGTCTGCAGGGTGCTGTCGGTGGTGCCCTGCCGGCGGGCGACCACATCGTCATTCCAGCGGACATCCCCGCTGAGGCTGTAGCGGTTCCCGGTTTTATTGAAACTGATCTGGTTGGTTCGCACCGTGTCATCAATGGCGTCCAGACCCCGGCCGAAATCCCTGGTGAAGACATTGTTGGTGTCGTTGAAACCGGTATACCCTCCCCTGAATTCTTTCAGGTAGTCCTGGTCGCTGACAACATCAAGGTCGACCTTCGTGGTGATACCATATTTGACGAATTGATCATGTTTCATGCGAAACCAGTACCGGTCAGTGTTGGTGCGGACCAGCCCGTCATCCGGGTAGCCCCACTGTTCGGTTCCGGGACTGCCGGTGTCAATTTTTTCGTCTGAAAAACCATCGGCCATGATGGTTCCTTTGGAAACATCATCTATAATATATCGGTATTCAGCCCCTATTTTTTCACCCCGTTCCTGCATGTGATGAAGGTAAAAGGTTGCATCTGACTGGGCGTTAATTGCCCAGTACAGGGGCTGGATGAATTCGAAACCCTTGCGCTCAGAAATGCCGATCTGGGGAACCAGGAGGCCGGTCTGGCGTTTAATTTTTGCTGGAAAGGCCAGAAAAGGTGAGTAGAGCACAGGCACCGATTTTGCCCACAAGGCTGCCCCGGTGACATATCCGTAGCCTTCAACCGTTACATCGAGTTTCTTTCCGGTGATTTTCCAGTCCGGTTTATCACTGTCACAGGAAGTAATGGCAGGGCCTTCAACCGTGTAGCTGTCCTCCCCGGTCTTAAGGATGCGGTCTCCCTTGATATAAAAGTGGTTGGCATCTATAAAAAGGGTTCCCTGGTCCAGGATGCCTGTACGGGTGTTCAGGTTCAGCGTAATCCGTGAACCGGTCAAAACATCCCGGCCGGTTGTGAGCATAACGTGCCCTTGTGCACGTACATCGCCGGTATGCTGATTGAAAACTATCGCGTCGGCCGCCAGGCGTTTACCCTGCTTGGTGATGATGACATTGCCGGAGGCGATCAGATCGCCTGTTTTCTGGTCTCGGGTGATTTTATCGGCGGCGATGTTCCAGGGCTGGGAGGGGTCGTCTGCCAGCATTTCAGCTCCGCTGGCCAGGTCCGGTTCCCCGATCATCGGGTTAAGGAGTGCCAGGACAAGGAATACCAGCCGGAACGGCAAATATAAACGGTATCGGCAGTCAATACATGCGTGACCGCTGACTCGTTGTCGGGGCCGGTCGGGGAGGCCTGTGTAGGTCATCAATATCGATTCTTCCTATGGAACTTTTGCAAAATCAATCTGTTATGTCTACTGCTGTGCCAACCGTGATGACGCAATTTACAGGTAACTTGTCTTAAAAATCAAGTTATAGTTTGGTAAAATCCCATAATTCGGGATTGCCTGGCGTTCAACTTGAAAAGTGTCTCTTTAAAAAACAGGCCAGTTGATGTATTAATAACGTTTGTCGGAGTGAAACACCAGGTACGCTGATGCGGCCTGTCGAATTTTGGTATAACTTGCGGCCAACGAAACAGATTACTGACAACCGGTATAGGCGCTATGCGAATTTTGATTACAAATGATGATGGTATCTTTGCCAGTGGGCTCTGGGCGCTTTACCGGGCTTTCTCCAGAAAACATACCGTGACGGTTGTGGCCCCGGATCGTGAGCGCAGTGCCATAGGCCACGGGATCACTCTGCACCAGCCCCTGCGGGCCGAACGGGTGACGTTCGGCAGCGATTACCGGGGAATTGCCGTCAGTGGAACCCCGGCAGATTGTGTCAAACTGGCCATTTTAGAGCTCATGAATCCCAGGCCGGATATGGTGATTGCCGGTATTAATCCCGGGGCCAATCTGGGTATCAATATAAATTATTCCGGTACTGTGGCGGCTGCCAAAGAGGCGGCTTTGTACGGCATAAAAGCCCTGGCCGTATCCGTTCAGAATCCCGGCAGCAAGCACTATGACGAGGTGGCGGATTATGTTGAAAGCTTCGCCTGCCGGGTGGCTGCCAACGGCCTGCCTTTCGGAACGTTTCTGAATGTAAATTTCCCAGACCGGCCGGTTGCGGAACTGGCCGGTGCGCGGGTCTGCCACCAGGGGATTGAAATGTTTCCGGAAAAACTGGAGAAGAGGATTGATCCCCGCAAGCGGCCCTATTACTGGCAGGGATATGATGTCCAGACTTTCAAAGCCAACCCAAACTCGGATGGTTCGGCCGTGGCCGGTAATTATATCGCGATAACACCCCTGAAATGCGATGCTACCGACTACGATCTCATGGATACGATCGAAGACCTGGTACCCTGATGTTTATTACTCTGGAAGGTATCGAAGGCTCCGGAAAAACGAGCCAATTGAAAAATATCGCAGCTTTTCTGGAAAGCAGGGGGCACACGTGCCTTTTGACCCGGGAGCCCGGGGGTACCGTCATTGGCCGCAGAATCAGGACGGTCTTGCTTGATCCTGAGAGCAGCGACCTGGACCCGACCGCAGAACTGCTGCTTTACACGGCGGACAGGGTTCAGCACGTCAGGCAAGTAATCCTGCCGGCGATTGCGGCCGGCCAGGTGGTCGTCTGTGATCGGTATGTGGATGCGACCCTGGCTTACCAGGGCGTAGCCCGGGGACTGGGCACCCAGTTAATTGATAAACTGCACCAGACGCTGGTTGCTAACCTGAAGCCGGATGTGACGTTCCTGCTGGACCTGCCGCCGGAAGAAGGGCTCCGGCGGGCGTGGACACAAATTGATGCCGGCAATCGCAGTGGTAAAGAGACCCGCTTCGAACAGGAGCAAATGGCCTTCCATGCCCGGGTCCGGTCTGCTTATTTAACCCTGGCCGCCAATGAACCGGACCGTTTTGTGATTGTGGATGCCCGCGACCCCATTGAGCAGGTCTGGCAACAGATTGTGAGCGTGCTGGAAGAGATTGCAATCCGTTTACAATAGTCCAGGTCTCGGGTTTTGTTTAAAACGCTACCGCAAATATGATTTCCATCAGGTAAGGTGAATAGTTATATGCCAGATACCCATCCCACAGGCAGCTCAATTCTGGATTCGATCGGCCATACACCGCTTGTAGAGATCAGACGGCTGAACCCAAACCCAAATGTAAAAATTCTGGCCAAGCTGGAATATTTCAACCCGGGCGGCAGCGTGAAGGACCGGCCGGCCCTGGCGATGATTGCCGCTGGAGAAGAGAGCGGGGAGTTGACGCCTGACAAGACGGTCATTGAGGCCACCAGTGGCAATACCGGTATCGGGCTGGCACTGGTTTGCTCGGTTAAAGGCTACCGGCTGCTGCTGGCAATGTCCGAACTGGCCAGTGTCGAGCGCCAGAAAATTCTCAAGGCCCGGGGTGCTGAAATTTTATTGACGCCGGGGCACCTGGGGACGGATGGCGCCATCGAGGAGGTGTACAGCCGGGCCCTGGCGGATCCGGACAAGTATTTCATGGCCGACCAGTTTAACAATCCCGCCAACTGGCAGGCGCACTACCACGGCACCGCGGTGGAGATATGGGAGCAGACCGGCGGCGGGGTGGACATGCTGGTGGCGACCCTGGGGACGGCCGGGACCCTCATGGGGCTTTCGAGGCGCCTGAAGGAGTACAACCCGGATATTTCCATTGTGGGGGTCGAACCTTATCTGGGGCATCGCATTCAGGGCCTTAAGAATATGAAAGAGGCCTATCGCCCAGAGATCTTCGAAAAGGTGCGCCTGGACGAAAAAGTCAATATCGATGATGAAGACGCTTTTGACATGACCCGGCGGCTGGCCCGGCACGAGGGGCTGTTTGTGGGGATGAGCAGTGGGGCAGCCATGGCAATTGCCTGTCAAAAGGCCCGTGAAATGAGTTCAGGAACCATTGTTGTCATTTTCCCCGACAGTGGCGAGAGGTACTTGAGCACCCCCTTGTTTGCCGTTCGCGATAAGCTGGGTTTGAATATCTTCAACACGGTGAGCCGCCAGAAGGAGTCGTTTGATACCCTGGAACCGAGTAAAGTTTCTATTTATTCCTGCGGGCCCACCGCACACGCCCGCATGCATCTGGGCGAGTGCCGCCGCCATATTTTTTCCGACCTGCTGTGCCGCTACCTTGCGTATCGCGGCTATGCCGTAAACCACGTGGTCAATATTACCGACCTCGACGACAAGACCCTGGCGGGTGCTGAAGACGCGGGGGTTCCGCACGCCGAATTTACCGCCAAGAATATCGAGCGTTTCATGTCCGACCTTGAACTGCTGGGCATTCAACCGGCGGCCCATTATCCCCGCACTACTGAGAACATCGATGAAATGGTTGCCCTGGCCGAGAAACTGGTGGAAAAGGGATTTGCCTACGAAAAATTAAGGTCGCTCTATTTTGATATTTCGCGGTTTTCACAGTATGGCAGGCTTTCCGGTATCGATCTGAATAAAATCAGGCTGGGCGCCACGGTAGATTTGGACGATTATGAAAAAGACAACCCCCGGGATTTTACCCTGCTGCGCCGTTCAACGCTGTCGGAACTGAAAAAGGGCATCTTTGCAAAAACTCGCTGGGGCAACATCCGGCCTGCCTGGCATATCCAGTGCACGGCTATGAGCATGAAGTATCTGGGGGAAACCTTTGATCTGCACACCAGCGGGCGCGAGCTGATCTTTCCCCACCATGAGAACGAAATCGCCATTGCCACCGCCATTACCGGCAAACCGCTGGCCCGCTACTGGATGCACTGCGACACCGTTGTGGTGGACGGGAAGGCGGTCGACACAAAAGGTGCCGGGCTGACCCTTCCGGACCTGATACAAAAGGGCTATTCCGGTCGGCAGATTCGCTGCTGGCTCCTGGCCACACACTACCGCAAGCCGGTCACATTTTCTGAAGTCAATCTGGTTCAGGCTCAAAAAGCCCTGAATCGGATCAATAAGATGATTCAGGGTCTGCTGCAGGTGCCTGAAGATGTCGAGGCCTATCCCGAACTTGACCAACTTCTTTATGATATCAAAAACGGATTCGGCAGTGCCATGGATGATGATTTAAACATCTCCCGGGCCATGGCTTCCATTTTTAAACGGGTTAAGGAAATCAATCGACTGCTCCAGCAAGGGCGTTTGAGCGCTGCCTGCGCCGCGCAGATCCTGGATGTTATGCGGTCGATAGATGGGGTGCTGGGTTTGTTTGATTTCAAGGATTCGGCCTCGAGCGAGCGGGTCAGGCAGCTGATCCGGCGAAGGGAGCAGGTCCGCAAAGAGCAAGACTGGCCTGCCGCTGACCGGTTGCGCGACCAGCTGGAGGAGCTGGGTGTTGTGGTAATGGATTACAAATTGAGCTAATAATAGAGAGCTGAACAGATGAATAACATACCTGTATATTTTCCGATGACCTACCTTGACCCTGTTGTGGAAACCAGGCTGGCCGCCTGTTTCGCCCAGACCGCGGTGTACCGGCCATCCAATAGCCCATTGCCCGAGTCGATGCGGGCGGCCGTGGCACAGGATCGCCTGGTCGTCCGCACGCCCATGGTTGCGGACAGTGCAAAAATCCTGGGGCAAATGGAGGCTTACTATGCCTGGGCCGAAGTAAACAAGGGGGCCGACTTCTCTTTTTTCAAGGGGAATCGATCCGGGGTGCCGTTTTTCGGCGACACGTCTGTCTCCCGCATTCGCCAGAATATCAAGGAGATGGGAGGCGAGGGCGTCCAGCCTGAGCCGGCGGACCCGGTTTTCGCGGCCCGGTTGTTCCTGGAAATGGCCCAGGCGCGGGACTGCCAGAACAGCGAGCTGGACAGATCACTTGCGGACGTGAAGGCCAAGGAAAACAGCATGCTGGCTGATTTACTCGGGGATGAAAAAGGCTGCCAGGCTTTTTCATCAGCGAAGCCGCCCGCAGCGATTACAGATCCCGGGGCCCATATGACGGCCTACCGGATTCAGGCCTGGTGGAAAATGACCCGGGCGGAGTCCGGAAACTGCAATTTTCTGGCAACGGACAGCCGGGCGGTCTTGGCGTATCTGCTTGAGAGCGGACCGGAATTGGAAACAGTGGGGTCGTTGATGCCGGTACCGCTTGAAGATAACGGTGGTTGGGATCGGACTGCCTGGCAAAAAAGTTTCAGTGACTATTTGCATCTGCTGGCTTCAGGGGCGGACACACAAGCCACCCCACCGCCCCAGCCCATGGTTAAATCTGGAGAATCCCATGTGAACATCAGCCTGTACCGCTACAATAACGGGAGTGCCAGTGCGTTTTTTCAAAGCCTGGAGAAACCCGCCACCAGCCGCAGTGACTGCCCGTCTAAAATGAACCTGGTGATCTGTCTGATTGAAGATGCCGGGGTATAATGTTCCTAATATAACGAATTCAAAAGGTTATCATCTCCAGGGGGTATCGGGACAGGCATCCGGGATAAAAAAAAGTAACAGGGGTTGACTCACTGTTACAATTGGTATAATGAATTTTTCCGATGCACTTACAGAATGGTGAAAAGATCACCATCATTTCAACATATTTTTCAAAGGAGAGGTAACAATGGCTTTTATCCCAACCGTAGACGCAGAAAAATGCGAAGGCTGCGAAGAGTGTGTAGATGTATGCCCCGTAGAGGTATTCGAGATGGAAGATGAAAAATCGGTACCTGTGAACGCAGACGAATGCCTGGGTTGTGAGAGCTGCATTGAAGTTTGTGAGCCGGATGCCATCACAATTGAAGAAACCTAAGATCTAAAAAGATTTTAAATTACCCCGGTTCGCCTGCTGTTGGCCGCCGGGGTTTTTTATGGTGGCAAAGGCTTTATCCCGTCAGCCTGGACTCAGTTACAACAGCCTCTTTGGACCAGAATTCTTACCTGACCTGGCTCCAGGAGCCCCTATCAAGTGCCTTGCGGAGCCAGAATAACTCTGGTATAGCACCTACCCATGAAACAATACCTGATTGATGAACTCAGGCTCGAAGATCACGAAAAGATAAAGGCCTATCTGGATGAGAACCTCAAAAACGCTTCCATGCCAGACCTGTACTGGATACCGGTGCCAGCGGACCTGCTGACCGGGATTTACACCACCCACCAGGACTGCGGGCCGCATTATTTTGCCGTGGAACTCCATGAAGACCGGCTCGTGTGCGAATTGCTGGTACGGGCTGAGAATACCATCCGGTGCAATTGTATCCGTTATGCCTCCAAAGAGCAGCGGGATTGGCTCATCGATTTCTTTGATGCCATTCTGGAGAGGCTTGAAATCAGCATATAGGGCCTGCCGGATATCCTGATCAGCCGCAGCCCGGTAACAGGAACTTCATAAATGCTTAAAATTATTCCCCTTGGTGGACTGGGCGAAATCGGTCTGAATATGATGGTGTTCGAATATGAGGACACCATTTTTATTATTGATGCCGGCCTCATGTTTCCAGAGGATTACATGCTCGGGATAGATTATGTGATCCCGGACATGCGTTACCTGCGGGCGAACCGATCCAAAGTTATGGGGATTGTGCTTACCCATGCCCACGAGGACCACATCGGGGCCTTGCCTTACCTGCTCAAAGAGGTGCGGGCGCCTGTGTTTGCGACCCCTTTCACCATGGGCATGGTTAAACACAAACTGGATCATTTCGACATGAGCCGGGATGCATCGCTACATGCGATTCATGCCGGGGAGACCCTCAAACTGGGGGCTTTTGAGCTTGGGTTTATCCGCGTAAATCACAGTACTGTGGATGGGGTGGGGATAGCTATCAGTACGCCCTACGGCCGGATTGTACATACCGGTGATTTCAAGATCAGCAGCAATCCTATCGGGGGGATGGGCACAGATGTGAACACCTTTGCCCGGTGTGGTGAAGAGGGTGTCCTGCTGCTGCTGTCTGACTCCACCAATGTTGAAAAAGACGGCTATACGATCTCAGACCAGGATGTGGGCGATACCATCACGAAAATTGTGACCACAGCCACCGGCCGAATTATTGTAGCCCTTTTTGCTTCGAGCATTCCGCGTATCCAGCAGGCCGTTAAAACCGCGGTAGCCACCGGCCGTAAGATCGTTTTTAACGGCAAGAGTGTCGAAACCAGTGTGGAAATAGCCCGGCGGCTGGGATATCTTAAGATCCCCGTGGAACTTGAGCTGGATATCAGCCAGGTCAATGACTGCCCGGATGATGAAGTGCTTATCATTACCACCGGCAGTCAGGGCGAACCAATGGCAGCACTTTCCAGGATGGCCTCGGGAAATCATCGGCACATCAAGATCAAGCGTGAAGATACGGTCATCCTTTCTTCAAAGTTCATCCCGGGAAATGAAAAAGCGATCACCGGGATCATCAACAGCCTTTATCGCCGGGGAGCCGATGTCGTTTATGAGAAAATATCGGACATTCATGTGTCCGGACACGCTTTTAAGGAAGAACTCAAGCTGATGATAAATCTCACCCGGCCGGAATACTTCATTCCGGTACACGGGGAGTATCGGCACCTGATTTTACACTCTCGCCTGGCGCGCCAGGCAGGTCTTGCCGATGAGAACATCCTGGTTGTAGAAAACGGACAGATCATCTGTGTGGATGAAAAAGGCGTTCGGGCCTACGGTGATGTGGCGATCGGCAGGGTCCTGGTGGACGGCAAGGGCATCGGAGATGTCGGGCGGAGTGTTTTAAAGGAGCGGCGGGTGCTGTCGGAAGAGGGGCTTGTGGTTGTGAGCATGGCGTTCGATGAGGAGACCGGGATTATCATTTACGGCCCCAAACTGGCGTCGCGCGGATTCGTATTCGAAACTGAAACCGGGCACTTGCTTGAGGACGCCAAATGTGTGATCCTTGAAATAGTAGATGAGATCGGGCCGGAGGCCAGTCACCGGGTTGAAAAAATCCGGTCAAGGGTCCAGACTGCGTTGCGAAAATACTTTTCCTTCACCATTAAGCGGCGGCCGGTTATATTGCCATTCATTCTTGAAGTGTAACTATGCGAAAAGAAATCGTAGGACTCCTTTTATTTTTTCTCGTTATTTTTACCCTGATCAGCCTTTTAACCTACAGCCCCAACGACCCCTCCATTCATAATGCCGCGGTTGCCGGTGACACCCACAACCAGTTTGGACCTTTAGGCGCCCATCTCGCCGGGCTGCTCATCGGACTTTTCGGCCTGGGGGCTTTCTGGGTTCCGGTTTTACTTCTGCTGGTGAGCATCCATTTCTTTGGAAGTCACCCGGGCAAGATCATAGCCCTCACCGTGTCAGGTGGTATCATTCTGATTGTTACCACCGGGGCCCTGCTCAGCCTGGCGGCTTCACCGGGCAACGACTATCTCCTTTTCGGGAATGCCTATTCTTCCGGCGGCCTCGTCGGGATTCCACTGAAATCAATTCTGGTGCGCTATTCCAATGTAACGGGGGCAACTATTATCCTCCTGGTCCTGTGGACGGTGGGGTTTATCCTGGCCACCGGGTTTTCACTGGTGAGATTCGGTGGGCGCTGCTGGGTTGCACTGAAATTGCTGCTGGATCGTGTGCAGACTTTCTGGATCAAGAGCAAGGAGCGCAGGAAAAAAGCAAAAAAAAGGGTTGCCGCCCAGAAAATACAGGCGGTGAAAAAGCCCCGGGAAGTGAAAATCAAAGCGCCCAAACCCAAGTCGGTCGTCAAGCCGGCGCCGGCACCCCGCCAGGAGATGTTCGACTTTATGCAAGGTGCCAAAGGGTTCAAGCTGCCTTCCGTTAAATTCCTGGACGACCCGGTAGAGCGTCCGGAGACGGTGGATGACGAAAACCTGAAAATGCAATCCCGCCTGCTCGAAAAAAAACTCAATGATTTTGGTGTGAAAGGACAGGTGGTGACTGTTTCCCCGGGACCGGTCATCACCACCTTTGAATATGAGCCCGCCCCGGGCATCAAAATTAACAAGGTCGTGAACCTTTCGGATGACCTGGCCCTGGCGCTGCGCGCGACCAGTATTCGCATCGTGGCCCCGATTCCCGGCAAAGCGGTCATCGGGATCGAAATTCCCAATGCGACCCGCGAAATGGTGCAATTCAAAGAAGTGGTGGCCTCTGCTGTTTTCGCAAAAACCAAATCCAGTCTGCCACTGTGCCTGGGGAAGGACATTGTGGGCAACCCGGTGGTGGAGCAGCTCGAGAAGATGCCGCACCTGCTCATCGCCGGCGCCACCGGTACCGGCAAGAGTGTGGGGCTCAACACCATGATCTGCAGCCTGCTCTACCGGTCCACACCCGAGGACGTCAAGCTTATCATGGTCGATCCCAAACGGATTGAGTTGTCGATGTATGACGGGATTCCCCATCTCATTACACCGGTCGTTACGGATGCAAAAAAAGCCACCAACGCACTTTTCTGGGCCGTGCGAGAGATGGAACGACGATATGAACTTCTTTCGGAATTTAAAGCCCGGAACATCGCGCAATATAATAAAAAGGCGGCCCAGTTGGCCGCCAAGCAGTCCGAAGATGCGGAGGAACCAGAAAAGCTGCCCTATATCGTCATCATCATTGACGAGTTGGCGGATTTGATGATGGTGGCCTCGCGGGATGTGGAAGTGGCCCTGACCCGGTTGGCCCAGATGGCCAGAGCGGCCGGGATGCACCTGATTCTTGCCACCCAGAGGCCTTCGGTTGATGTGTTGACAGGCATTATCAAGGCTAATTTCCCGGCCCGGCTGACCTACCAGGTATCCTCCCGGACAGACTCAAGGACCGTCATTGATGCCAATGGGGCCGAAAATTTACTTGGCAATGGTGACATGCTGCTGCTGCCACCCGGCACGGCAAGCCTCAAGCGGGTTCACGGTGCGTATATCTCTGAAGAAGAACTCGGGCGCATTCTGGGTTATCTGCGTCAGCAGAAAGGGCCGGAATACAATGCTGAGATTTTAAAGCCACAGGCCAAAGAACCCGTGGCAGCGGAAGATGAAGCGTATGACGATCGCTACGATGAAGCGGTGGCCCTGGTAACCAAAACCAGGCAGGCTTCCATATCCAAGGTTCAACGGCACCTGCGGGTGGGGTATAACCGGGCCGCAAGGATTATCGAGAAGATGGAGGCTGAAGGTATCGTGGGCCCGGCGGACGGGGCCAAGCCCCGGGAGGTGCTTGTGCGCGGATACGACGATATCCCCGAGTAGAAGCGGTTTCAGAACCTCCCCTCGGGCCCAATCTCTGCGTTGGGCACGAGGTTCAAATCCTCGAAATACGAGAGTATTCCTCCGGTTTAAACCTCGTGGCCGCCTTGACATTGAACCCGATTGAAGGCCCTGAAACCGCTTCTATGGAAATGAGTTTACAGATGCAGGAAATTCAAGAACTGATTGAGGAGACAAAGGGGTTTATGGACCCGGCGGAAGGCCGGCGGCTGTACGCGGTGGCCCTGGCGGCCTCCCGGATGGGGCCGTGCCTGGAAATCGGCAGCTACTGCGGGAAGTCCTCCCTTTATCTGGGCAGTGCCTGCCGGGAAAATGGCGAAGTGCTGTTCTCCATCGACCATCACCGCGGCTCCGAGGAGCAGCAGCCGGGCGAAGAGTATTTCGATCCGGCGCTGTTTGACGAACGCCAGGGAGCCATTGACACCCTGCCTTTTTTGCGCCGGACGCTCGCGCTGGCCGGACTCGAAGAGACCGTTATTCCACTGGTCTGTCACTCCACCGTTGCAGCCAGGTCCTGGGCAACCCCGCTGGCCCTGGTCTTCATTGACGGCGGGCATGCCTTCGAGACCGCCTGGAACGATTATACCTGCTGGTCCGGCCACATCATGGCTGGCGGGTACCTTCTGATCCATGACATATTCAAAGATCCTGCCAAAGGCGGGCAGGCCCCGTATGATGTCTACAAACGAGCCCTGGCCTCGGACCTTTTTGACGACCTGGATATGACCGATACGCTGGGGGTGTTGTGCCGGCGGGCGGATAGGGAAACCGGTGCAGCTGTTTAATGTCGTTGCCATTGCGGTTGCCCTGGCAATGGATGCCTTTGCGGTTTCCATTGCTACGGGTGTTTGCCTTAAACAAGTCAGCCCCCGCCAGGTGTTCCGGCTCTCATGGCATTTTGGATTGTTCCAGGCCCTGATGCCCATCCTTGGCTGGTATGCGGGTGTCAAAGTTCACGCCTACATGAACGCGTTTGGCCACTGGGTCGCCTTTGGCCTCCTGTCCCTCATCGGCATCAATATGATCCGGGAAGCCTTCAAGCCGGAAGAATGTGATGTGCCCCAGAAAGACCCTACCCGGGGTTTGAGCCTGGTGGTACTGTCCCTGGCCACCAGTATGGACGCACTGGCCGTGGGATTCAGCGTTTCCATGCTGGATGTTTCAATCTGGCTGCCGGCCTTTATCATAGGGGTGGTAGCGGGTCTTTTTACAATCGCGGGCCTGCAGATCGGAAAACGCATCGGAGCGCTGACACCGATCGGGTTTTATGCAGAAATGCTGGGCGGGATAGTGCTGCTTGGCATCGGGGTCAACGTGCTCTACCAACATGGCGTGTTTGCATAATCTTCACGTATCTGTCGGGTCTGCATGCAAATGCCATTGTTTAAATCTTTCTGTCTCAACAACGGCTATATTGAGCCCACTAATGTTGAAAGGGGTCGTTTATGAAACGCAAGCTTGTAATGGTTTGTGCTGTTTTCTTTCTACTTGCAATTCAGCCAGCTTTTGCAAGAAATAACGCATGCATCTTATCTTCCCAAGCGGTAGGCCTGGAACCGGCACAACTCCAAGATTTTTTTAGGCAAAAGGTTGTCGGGAGACTGCTTACCGGCCAGGGTAAGCTATTGAAAATAAAGCAAACCGGGGGCGATGGCGGTAGTGGCAGCTTTGTCGCTATCATCTCGTGTTCTGAAAAAGTACTGGTCATCATCCAGACCGATGAATTCGGGGTTAAAAAGGCCAGGGCCAAACAAGGTGCCATGGTCTCCTTCACAGGTGAGAGCACCAAGATGTACAAGAGCCATGGGATTGTCTACTGCCATATGAAAGCAACCATCCGCTAGCTGCAATTTCTCCTTCTCCATCAGCTACTTGCGCGAATTATTTTTTACAAAGTAGAGCACAAGGCTTTTTCCGAGTACTGGATTCAACAGTCGATCGAGCCACTGCGTCAGGGGCGGCTTCTCCAGGATGTCCCAGGTTAGAAACCGGTTATAGAGATTCACCGCACGGTTGTCCGTGCGGGTCGGACCGACCAGGCATTTCAGCCACCAGTAAGGGGCGTGCAGGCTGTGGGCGAAATGGGTTGACCAGTGAGAGACACCCAGCCTCTCCAGGCGGGCCACCAGCTCTTTGCGCCTGTATATCCGCACATGTCCCTGGTTGGCATTGAAGTACTCATCTGACAGCTCCCAGCAGATCTTTTCAGGGTAAAACCGGGGTACACTGACGACCAGGTGGCAGCCTGGTTTCAAAACACGGATGAGTTCCCCCATGGCGGTTTCATGAGCGGGGATATGTTCCAGAACTTCGGAGCAGACAACCAGGTCAAAGCAGCTCTTTTTGAAAGGCAGCCGGCAGATGTCGGCCGTGGAAAGGGCCCACTGTCCACCTCCATGGGCGCCCAGGCGGTCGTGAAAACGGAGCCGTTCAGCGGCCTGAGCCACATCCGCATAGTTTAAGTCCGCGCCCACGGCTAAGGTCCGGTCCAGTTCATAAGCGGCCGCGGTGTGCCGGCCGGAACCACAACCAATGTCTAGGATCTTAAAGCCGGTCCGGATGTCAAGGCGCCTGAAGTCAACCGTGATCACGGATGACCTCCCGGTAGGCCGCAACTGTCTTTTCAGCAGCCCTTTTCCAGGTAAAATGGGACTGCATCCGCCGGTACCCGGCCTGACCCAGGGCCTGTGCTTTTGCAGGGTTGTCGAGAAGATCTACAATGGCATCCGCCAGGGCTTGGTGATCGGCCGGCGGCACGAGGATACCGGCCTTGCCGACCACCTCCGGCAGGGCACCGCCTGTGGTGCTGATGACCGGTACCCCGCAGGCCATCGCCTCTCCCACGGGCAATCCAAACCCTTCATATACGGATGGGACCACCGCAATGGATGCCCGCGCGTATTGCTGTACAAATTCGTTGTCGCTGATACGACCGGTGAAAGTTACCTGGCGTTTGATGCCCAGTTTTTCAATCAGTTTAACGACGCCGCCGTTTTTCTTGGGTGCTCCAATGACGACGAGCTGCAGGTTGCGCATCGTGGATATCACCGCGACAGCCTGCAGGAGGTAGTACAAACCTTTTAAAGGGGTATCGGCGCTGTTGGTAACGATGATTCGGTTTTTCTCGCGGCGGATTGCGGGGACAGGGTAGAACAGGTCCGTATTGATGCCGTTCGGTATGGTTGCAAACCGGCTTTCCGGAATATTGAAATCATTGCAGATGTCTTTTTTAGCGCAGTCTGAAACGGTGATGATTTTCGGCATCCGCCGGGCCACTCTTTTCTGCATGCCGATAAAAGAGTACCAGCGCCAGTGCTTGACCTTCTTCCACGTGGCCCGGACTGAATCGACCGCGATCTTGCGGTCGACGGTAATCGGGTGATGGATGGTGGCCAGGGTGGGAATCCGTTTACCAATAAGCCAGAGGCCGTAGGAAAGGCTCTGGTTGTCATGCACCACGTCATACTGCTGCAGCCGGCTTTTTACAAACTCCAGGGCCCGGAGACCAAAGGTAAAAGGTTCCGGAAAGCCCATGGTCGTCACGCCCAGCCATTCCAGCAGGTTGACCGGTTCGGCCAACTCCCGTAGAGAGGGTATGCGAAACATGTCCTCGGGATTGTAAAGGTCGAGGCAGGGCAGGCGGTGCACGGGAATGTCGCTGTCCAGCAGGGGATCGGGGGGGCCGGAGACGACTTCCACATGATGTCCCAGATCCTTGAGGGCTCGGCTGAGGTTCTTCAGGTAAACCCCCTGGCCGCCGCAATGGGGATTGCTTCGGTAGCTTAACAGGCAGATCCGCAGGGGGCGTGACGCTGATTGGTTCACAGTAGGCATAATCGAATAGTATTATAGTTTTTAACTTCGCACTTCAAAACCGCTACTTGCCGATGGACATTTTATACTAACTTCGGGAGGTTCATTCAAAAATGGATTTTGGTACAAAATCAAGGTGGCCGCGATTATCAAACCGGAAGAATACATAGGGTATTTCGAGGATTTGATATGAGCGCCCAACGCAGAGTTTGGGCCAAAGGACCTTTTTTAAATGAGCTTCCCATAAACAGGTGGGCCATCCTTACCTTTTGTAGTATAGTGGCGTCAATATAATTTTGGTTCTTTTTGCGAACCATATTTTTTGTTATTCCAAATGGTTCACAACGGTCTCAGGCAACAGCTGTGTGATCTGGGCAGGAACCGAAACCCCATGGTGGCAGTGTGCAGTGACGCTTGGGAGGCACATTTGCAAACGCGCGATAGACAGTCAGCCGCGGTGACCCTCACGGAAGTCGGTCTCAGGGACGGTATTCAGATTGAGCCGCGGATTATACCTACGGAAACGAAACTTGAACTTTTTGACGCGCTGGTTGCAGCCGGACTCAAAAACATTCAGGTTACCGCTTTCGTGCACCCGGAAAAAGTACCCCAGATGGCCGATGCCGAACGACTGGTCCGTCATTTGACGAACACGCCCGATGTGGTGTGCTCCGGCCTGGTCCTGAATACCGCCGGGGTGATGCGGGCACAGGCTGCTGGCTTGAAAAATGTCGAAGTGTCAGTTTCGGCCAGTGACACCCACAGCCGCAAGAACGCCGGCCTGCCCCTGGAACGGGCTGAGCTTATGGGCGTTGAAATGGTGGCTTGCGCCAAAGAGGCTGGCCTGGGGGTAAAGGCGAGTATTCAGTGCGCTTTCGGGTGTGTGTATGAAGGCACTGTGCCTGCTGAAAGGGTCACCAAAATGGCGGAAGCTTTCAGGGGCGCCGGGGCGGACCTGCTTTCTCTGGCCGATACAACCGGTATGGGAACGCCGGTCTTGGTTGCAAAGACACTGAAAACCGTGGCCCCAGTTACAGGTGACCTGCCGTTGGCCCTGCACCTGCACGATACCCGCGGCCTGGGGCTGGTGAACCTGGTGACCGCCATGGATGTCGGTATTTCGCGGTTTGACACCTCTTTCGGTGGCATGGGGGGATGCCCCTTTGTGCGGGGGGCCGCCGGCAATATCGCCACTGAAGATACACTGTACCTCCTGTCAGCGCTTGGCATCCAAACCGGTATTGATATTCAGAAAATCGCGGCATGTTCCTTAAAGATGGAAAAATTTCTGGGAAAGCAGTTGCCAGGTAAACTCTATCGGTTTTACGCTGAATAGTTTCGATTCCTATTCGAATTGCAACTGATCGTTAAAATACCTCACGTTTGTCATTCCTGCAAAAGCCGGGCACGCAGTGAAGCTAAAGCGCTATCCAGCGGTATATCTGGATGCCGGATCAAGTCCGGCATGACGGGCTGCGGTTATTTAATCACCGGGTTAATAATAGCAGGGTCCTGGTCTCTCCCGCTACCTGCCAGATTTTCAAGTTCACGATCATACCGGGGCGCCGCCAGGTCCCAGGCGTATGGTTCCATGGAACGGGCAAGAGGCTGCCGGTTGTCTTTAAAATCAGCATAATTTGAAAGGATGGCGGCCAGTTTGTCTTCAAGGTCTTGCTGGTCAGTGTACAGGAATCGGTCGTGAAATGTCTCCGGCAGGATCTCCGGATAGGACAGTCGGTCCGGGAGCAGGGGCAGGCAGCCCTGCCGGATCGCTTCGACCATGGAAATACCGAAATTTTCCTGGTGGGCCGTGCTGATGACCAGGGCGCCTTTTTGCAACCATTTCTGGTAGGACTTACGGGAGCTTTCATAACCGTAACACACGATCTTTTCTCCTAAACGCTGTTTTGCGGAAATGAACGGTTTTGGCACTTTTTGAAAATTTTCCCCCAGTAGCGCAAGTCGGAAGTCCAGTCCCCTGTGAAGCATTGCGTCAAGGGCCGCAAAAAAATCAACCGGGTTCTTGTCGAATTCCCACCGGTGGTTCCAGATTATCAAGGGCGGGTCAGTCTCTGGCTCGTTTAACGGCAGGTCACCCGCCTGAAAACGGCACCCGGGATGGAGGACAGTTGCCTTTTTGCGAATGGCATCGACAACCCATAGAGGATGAAACTCGGGCATCATCTTGAGGAAGGCCGGCAGGGCTGTAAGAAAATCGTCAAAGTGGGTAACGGAGTTAAACAGCACCCGATCCGCGGCCAGGGCCGTGGTAATATCGGTAAAGCCGAACTGGACATCCCGGGTTTCACCCTGGGCCAGTGGGTAGGTGATCTGGTTTTCGTGAAAATAGACCAATGCCGGCGGGAGGTCCGGTCCCCAGAGCATTTTCAGGTCGGAAAGACTCATCAGGTCCGTGGTCACAATTCCGTCGTAGGCCCGGGGTGACTCAACAGTCCTGGCAAAATAGAGAGCCGCTCCGCGCATTCTCCATTTCCAAAATCGGGCCGGCAATGTACACAGCGTGATGTCGTGGCGTGAATGTTCACAGAGTCCACGTGCAAAATCGCGATGTGAACCGCCAAAAAAAGGTTCCAGGAAAAGAAATTTCATTGAGTCCGATTGCCTATTGTCCAGCCATGATTGTAAATAATGGCTGGTCAATACCTAAGAAAAAAGGCACCCTGCCATAAGCTAGCAGAAATGCCTTTTATAGTTTACGGGTTCACTTGAGCGCAGGGACGTCCGTATCCGCCACGGCTTCCTGTGGTCGAAAAAATGCGTATCGGACCCAACAGGAAACCGGCTCCATTTTAGCTCTAGGGGCGGCAGGCTGTCATTCATGCTGGTCGTGCTGCCGCCATGCCTCTAAAATTGTAGTGAACCCTGAATTGTCAGATCACGTTTTGAGGACGTTTGCAGCCGCCGGGCCGCGGTCACCCTCTTCAATTTCAAAGGTAACCCGGTCTCCTTCCGCCAATGTTTTGAAACCTGACATGCTAATTGCGGAAAAGTGTACAAAAACGTCTCCACCTTCCTCGTTTTCAATAAACCCATACCCCTTCTTGTCACTAAACCATTTTACGATACCGTTCGCCAAAACACCTTCTCCTTTGCTGAAATATGGCGGCCCGAGCCAGCCTGAATTGCAGTGCTCCCACTGCACCTTAAACACAGAATGTGAGTGTTCCTTTAGGCTTAACGTCATTCAGTAAATCAATACATATTAAAAATTGTGCAAAGGTCAAGAAAAAAACGCCAATTATCCCATATGCGCAGCATTTTTTTTTAAATATTGGATATATAGTGGGTGTTTAGCGGACGAAACCCGTGTTAAGGCTCATCAATAGCGGGGGCAATTTTGTCCAGTACGTTGCCGGATGCATCCAGGAGATACAATAAAAAACCATTGTCGCCGGCTATCTGGGACACCTCGCTGAAAATGAAAGCCTGGACTTCGCAGCGGGTCCCTTTTTCCACCTGCAATTGAAACAGTCCCTGTACGGCCTGTTCCTTTTCGAGAAAAATGGGGATGTAGGCTATGTCCGCTTCGGCTGCATGTTGTCCCAGAAGTTGTTCTCCCTCACCGGGGTCTTTGACGATCGAATAAACCCAGGTGTCGGCATTGATTTTTTTAGGCATACCAAGTATCCTCTTTTGAAATCCCAGACGGGATTGGTTCGATGATTTACCTTTGCGGGCAGTGAATTCCGGCCGCATTGGTTCGACCCCTGCCAGGGACCTCTGCCAGCCCCTGTTGATAGGCGGCTACCTCGGCAAATTGAACACTGTTAAAATGGCACTTTATAAAAAATAGTCAAGACATCTGTCAATATTATTTGGATAAACCTTTTGCGATCAATTTGAGACTGGAAGCACTGACCTATGAAAGTTATCCTGCTGATGGCCATGACACTTGACGGTAAGATTGCCAGGACCGACACTCACTTTCCGGACTGGACCGGAAAAGCTGACAAAAAGCTTTTCGTTAAAGTTACCAAAAAAGCCGGGGTCATCATCATGGGGTCGAAGACCTTCGATACCATCGGCAAACCTTTGCCGGAACGCAAAAACATTGTCTGCACACGCAGCCGGGCACGCCAGTTGACCGGGCAGGCCGACCTTGTTTTTACCGGCAGCCCGCCCGCATCCATTCTCAGTGACCTGGAAAAAGAGGGCTATACTGAGGCCGTTCTGGCCGGCGGCGCCATCGTCAATTCACTTTTTGCCAGGGCAGGCCTGATTGATGAAATCATCATTACCATTGCGCCGCAAGTGTTTGGTAAAGGGATTTCACTTTTCGCGGATGAGATGGATCTGCAGCTTGAGCTGATGGAATTTGAGATACTTGATTTGAACTATGTGGTGGTACACTACCGGGTTATCCGATAGTGTCCGCCCACAGGCGGCATCTTTTGGCCCGGAGCTGCGTTTTCACTCTCTTAAAATCCTCGACGTAGCGACCACACTACGCCTCCGGTTTTAAGATCGTTCAGGCCTTGCTCCGAACCAAAAGCTGCCACCTGTGGGCGGACACCAGTTAGACCGGTGGTTTCAGACTTGCATAATACTTTAAACCTGTTAAGTTACGAATGTGGGAAACGCCAGCCTTGATCCGGGGCTCAGACTGCTTAATCAAACTATCGGGTTTCTCGCGGGAGCGGCATCATGACCCATAACCTGATCTCGGCCATAGACCAGGCCGTTGATATCGTCAGAAAAAACCCGACACCGGGTATAAAACCCCTGTTTGATCAGGTTGAACCCCTGTTTTTTCAGCTTACCGGAACCCACAGAGCCTATCTGCACACCTTTGACGATGTGATTGTCCTGATGCAGCTGCCTGAAGAGGCCATTGAAAACACCTACGATGAAATCCAGGCCATCAAGACCTCCCTGGAACCGGTTCGAATAAAAGTGAACGTGTTGACCGAGGCTCTCAAACAGTCGTATACACCGGGCAAAGCAAACGCCAAAGACCCACTTGCCGATCTTATGCGCAAGGTGAACTGGTATTTTCACATTGGTGCCGGGGGAATATCCAAATTCCGTTTGAAAGTAAGTTCATACACCTGCCTGTATGATATCCTGTCAGACTGGAGAGCGGGGTTTACCGATTATGCGCTTCTATCCGAGGCAACCAATTTGCGTGGAAACCTTATTCGCCATTGGTCAACCCTGTGTATATCCTATACAAAGGTTAAGCTGCTCTATCTTCGAGGATAGCCAGCCCTGTGAACTGGTGATAGTATGAAGAAAAATTCTATTCTGCTTGTGGATGATGATCAGGCCATACTTGAGGGTACTGGACAATATCTCAGGGAGATAGGGTATGACGTCAAGCTGGCGAAATCCGGCGAAGTGGCGCTTGAATTTCTGCAAACCGAGCCCTACAACCTGACAATTACCGATCTGGTGATGGCAAAAGTTAATGGCATGGAAGTGCTTAAAGTAGCCAAAGAGCTGTGGCCCGAGACCATGGGGATTGTCCTTACCGGGTTTGGCGACATGACCACGGCCATTGAAGCGTTGCGCCTGGGGGTTGATGACTACCTTCTGAAACCCTGTAGCCCTGAAGAACTCGAATTGCGGGTGGGACGGTGTTTTGAAAGATTGGAGTTGAATAGAAAAATAAAGTCTTACGAGAAAATTCTGCCCCTTTGCTGTGTCTGCAAAAGCATCCGGGATGACGCGGGCAGGGAGCCCGGGACTGGAAAGTGGATGGTGCTGGAGGAGTATGTGTGGCAGAAGGCCGGCCTGGCGCCCTCGTCGACCTATTGCCCGGCGTGCGCCCAGAAAATGGATACTGAGGTTGACCAGCAGTAATCCTTCCTATGAGAATCCTCACCATATCCGATGTTGTGGTACCCGCTTTATACGGGGAATTTGAAGCGGATCGTTTCAGAGACATCAACCTTGTCCTGGGGTGCGGCGATCTTCCACCGGAATACCTCGCATTTCTGGCAAACGCGCTTGAAGTGCCTCTCTACTATGTTCGCGGGAATCACGACCTACGCTATGAGCAAGGTTCGCCGGCTGGTTGTACTGATCTGCATAACAGGCTGCTGCGTATCAACGGCCTGAACATTCTGGGCCTTGAGGGCTCACGCTGGTACAATGGCGGGCCGCTGCAATACACGGAAAGCCAGATGGCCGGCATTATCCGCCGACAGTGGTTTACGCTCTGGAGGAAAGGTGGCGCGGACATTATCATCACCCATGCCCCCCCGCGTTCGATCCATGATGAGGAGGACCTGTGCCACCGGGGATTCCGGGTGTACCTGAAGCTGATTAAAAAGTACCAGCCGCGTTATTTCATTCACGGGCACATCCACCGGGATTTTTCTGAAAGTTCCGAAAGATTCACAACGATTGCCAATACTAGGGTGATGAACACATACGGTTATCATGTCATTGACATCTAAAATACTGAATCTCTTCGGCCGGCCGGCCACCGCGGGTGAGTCTGACGCGGAATGCCGGGATGCCAAATGCTTCAGCGCGGACCAGGCCCGTGAAGCTGCTTTTGACACGGTGCAAAGGGGCATTAAGACGATACCGCTTGACCAGATTGTCGGCAGTGTAGGCCGTTACCAGGATTTTGACGGCCGATTTCGGCTGAAACACCACCTGCCTTTGGAAAAGCTGCAGCGTATCAAGCAGGCCATGCGGGAGGGTAAACCACTGCCGCCCGTCAAACTTTACCAGATCAAGGAAGGGTATTATGCCCTCGATGGCAATCATCGCATTGCCGCAGCCAAGGAACTTGGCCACGATGAGATCTGCGCCAGGATCGTGGAGTTTATCCCATCAAAGAATACACTTGAAAATGTCTTGTACCGTGAACGGTCTGCTTTTCGGGAAGCATTCGGGCTTGCGGATGACCTAAAGCTAACCGAATTGGGACAGTATGCACAACTTGAAAAACAGATAGAAACCCACCGGGAGTACATGACATCTGAAGGATCAAGACCTGTTTCTACCACAGTGGCTGCGAAAGACTGGTATGCAACCATCTACAAGCCGCTCAGTGCTATTATCCAGCGCGGCCGGCTGCTCGAAGTCTTTCCGGACAGAACCCTTGCGGATCTTTACGTCTATATTTCCGTTCATCAGTGGGAAGACAGGGGCCGGCGCAGGTACGGGATCGGTCTGGATAAACTGATTCCCGGCGACATGGAGGCTTTCAGGGAAAAAATGGCCAAATTCAAAGAAGTGGATTACCCGGAAATGAAGCGGGGCATTACGGCCTTTATCCAACTACTGGTTCAGGCCCGCAAAGAGGACCGGATCATAGAGAAATTGTTCGAACTGGATGAAGTCAGGGAGATCCACTCCGTGCACGGTGAGATTGATATCCTTGTGAAGATCGAGTTGACCCGTGATCTTTTGATATCGGATGCGGAAACAATCGGCCAGTTTGTGCACGAGAAGATCAGGCAGATGTCCGGTATTAACAGCACCAAGACGCTGATCCCTGGGTTCTCAAAGGTAAAACCCTGATCTATGCTCACGATTGACAGCTTGGGAGTGGCGACTACCTCGGTTTGCGCAGACGTCCATTCTTCATGGCGTCGGCGTAGCGCATTTGCAGGTACCGGGCGGAATGTTTGGCGTTGTCCAGAAAGACTCTTACGCGTTCGGGAGCCGTTCCCGACGGGGTTCGTATCAGCCTTTTCTGCTTTTCGGCAAGCGTAGCCAGCCGGGCGACCTGCTGGTGATTGGAAAGGGGCAGCCTTTCAAGGACATTGCCGATTTCGGTATTTATGCGGCGCAGTTCGCTGGCCAGTTTCTCAATGTTGCCATGGCTGGTTTGTTTGTGCGACTCACTCAATATAGGCCCTGTTCTCTTTTCTGCCAGTCCGATCCAGATTTTCAAAATCTTACCATATACTCGAAGACAGTCTGGATGATCGAAAAGATTTTGTCAATAGACGGATTGCATCTTTTTACAAAGAAACCACCTGAACTTATTAGATTTCCTGCAACGTTGGGGTTTACTTGTCTCAAACGGTACCTTCTAAAGATCTCTCTTGGGGGAGCGGCATCCTGCCGCGGAAGCTTGGATGGTGCTCGCATATATTGAAGGTCCGCATCTTTTTACTATATTATGGACACAACGCAACAAATACAGAAAATAGATTTGCCAGTTCACACCCCTTCCTGCCTGTATTCGATGCAATTACACTGATCAGATCACAACTTAAAAAAACATTCGCACAGCGAGACGCTGTAGAGAAAGCGCTGAGGGAAAGCGAGGCAAAATACAAAGAACTGGTGGTAAATGCCAACAGTGCCATTATCAGATGGGATAGACAGGGCTGTATCACATTTTTCAATGAGTTTGCCGAAGAAACGTTTGGTTATAAAAAGGTGGATATCATCGGCAAACCGATGATTGGTACAATCGTCCATGAAGAAAATGCTACTAAAGTCGATATTATGGATATCTATACCAAACCCAATAAGTATATATTCATGGTAAAAAAAGTATAACGCCCAATGGTAAGGTTATCTGGATGGCCTGGACCAATAAGGTAATAGATAGCGATATCGGGAAAGAGTTCGAAATACTAAGCATTGGCAGCGATATTACCAAACAAAAAGTTGCTGAAGATAAGCTTGATGAATATCGCCTTCACTTGGAAAACTTGGTGGAACAAAGAACGACTGAACTCAGTGAGAGTAATGAAAAGCTTCATCAAGAAGCTATTAGGCGGAAAAACACCATCAGAGAGTTACAACAGGCGCTCGGTGAAGTAAAAACATTGCAAGGCATTTTACCGATTTGTGCTCAATGTAAAAAAATCAGGGACGACAAGGGATATTGGCAACAAGTTGAGAAATATATTCAAGATCGATCAAATGCTGAGTTCAGTCATGGACTTTGCAAAGATTGCTTAGATGAATTATATGGGGGACAGGACTGGTATCAGAAGAGAGGAAAAAAATAAATTGTGCCCTGTAAGCTAATTGGTTTAGTGGCAAGTTCTACGAAACTCACTCGGACACTTTTCTATTTCAATAGCTTGTGCTTTTAATTCACACCGACTATAATCCCACCCTATCGCGAAGTACTTAGCATTAAATTTGTTTTGCGATTCCTGATAACAGATCAGTACTTTCACTCAACTTCATGGGAATGAACCTTAAATCATCGAAGATTAATGCCAGACCCACCGCAACTGAAAGCTTGCCTAAAAAAATCATATTGGAAGGCGCTATTGTGAATAAACACGGTGGTAGCGACAATTCAACTGCGCTAATGGTTGCTGCGTTCCAAGGTCATTTAGACATAGTGGAGATACTGGCAAACAAAGGTGCGAAGATCAATGCTTTTGATAAAGATGGTATTTCAGCATTAGGTTTTGCCGCCTTTCGAGGTCACTGTGACATACTCCGGGGGCTATTATCCTCAAGGGCAAACATCAATGATAGCAGCAATGACGGCCACACACCGTTGATGATGGCCGCATATAATGGCAAGATAGATGCCGTGAAACTGCTGCTTATGAATGGTGCCAGCATAAACATCAGAAGTATTAGAGGAAAAACTGCTGCAGATTATGCGAAGGAAATGGAGCATTTTCAAGTAGCTGCGTTGACCTCGAGGAAAGAAAGTGAAGCTTCCTCTGACGATTAGAAGACGGCGATAACGGTTATGAGACACAACACGATGTAATCTTATAATATACTTAAATCCGAGTCCCTCTCAAATTTGAGATTACCATTTTATATCACTCGGATTTTGTGTTTTCTGCTTTTTTATTTAGCACGTCTATTCTTGACTAATAATTAACATAATTGTATGATATTACTGGTATGTACACTTAACTAATTGAATTTGCACGATATTTACGCACAAATAGTAGAAGCGGGAAACAATTTTAAACTGGAACGTACTATCTATGATCTGATGTGTTTAACCTTCGACAGAAGGAGATATGCGCATGAGAAAACATCTCAAAATGATCCAGCCTTACTCTCAATAGGTTTTTTTGCCCTGTTGAGAGCGCCAAATTTTATCTCATAGCCAAACCCATCGTGAGATGGGGACGGAAAGCCACGGGTCTCAATAGCTGTTTCTGACCTTGACTTAAAAACCTATTCTCCATTTAACAAGAAAGCCGAGCTACCGAGTGTGACATCGTTAACGTCGCAGCAAGGGAGGTTCGGCTTTTTTATTTCGAACCGAAACATATGATTTATAAGTGTAAGAAAATATCGGTTCAGGTGTCTTTAACAGATAGGTACATCACTTTGATAAATTAGGGTGATAGAATGAGTGATACGAATAGATTAAGTGCTTTAAGCAAACCTTTGTGGTTTGCGACGCTTGTGTGTTCATTACTCCTGTGGAGATCACAAGAAATAGGAGCAGTAGTCACCCTGGACAGCCTCCTTGTAGACAGTTCTGGATACACCCTCCTGGAAAATACGACCGTGACCGGCGATGTGACCGCAAATGGCGGCATCCTTGATATCAACGGCTACACCTTGACCGTAAACGGCAACCTGAACATTACCGGTTACGATAGTCGCCTGAAGATGGTGAATTCGGCGGATGTGGTGGAGGTATTGGGTAATGCGACTTTCAATGGGGCTTCCACAATAGACGAAACTACAGAATACTTGAGCGCCGGTGTTTTGTGGGTGGGAGGAGATTTTTCACAGCAGGGATCTTATTATTCGGAAAGCAATCAGCCCAGAAATTCAAATAACAAAAATTCCTTTACTGCCACCGGCACCCACAAAGTTATCTTAAACGGCAGCGGTCCCCAGACGGTCAGCTTTGCTTCGACTGCATCAGTAAATTCACGTTTTCAGAACCTTGAGATCAATAAGCAAGGCCTAATGGTGACCCTCCTTTCAGATGATGGTGAAACCATAACTGAAAATTTTTCCCTTGAGGGTTCTTGGGGGATCAGCCCCTTGGCGTATGAAGGGAGCGGATCCTGGGCCGACAGTCCGGCCGGAAACTATGCGGACAATGTTGATTCGTCTTTAACCAGCAAAACACTTGACCTTACAGGCGCCCAGGGAGCCTATTTGACCTTCCGGCATCGCTATGACATGGAGCAAAATGAGGATTATTGCAGGGTTGAGGTGTCCGATGACAACGGCAGCAACTGGGTCGAAGTCGACAGTTTTACCGGACAACAGAGCACGTGGCAGGCAAGGCTCATAGACCTTTCCAACTACGACGGTCAGGCCACGGTAAAGATTCGTTTTCGCCTTATTTCCGACCAGATTACCAATGCCGAGGGGTGGTATATAGACAAGATTAGAGTCCTGGCCGGCCCCACAATCCGTTTCACAGGCAACGCATACGTTGCCGGCCAATGGACGTTGCAAAACGACCAGACAATCAAGGGTGATATTACGATTTTCGGTGGCTCCACCGATATGAACGGCTACGCGCTTACAGCGGACGGTGATTGGAATGTGAATGAAACGGCCCTAAATCTGAATATGGGATCTTTAACTGTTTTTAACCTGAGCATATTTTCAGATAGTTCCCTTGATGTTAACGGCGGCAGTCTGACTGTGGGGGGCAATGTAACCGTCAACGGTACGTTCGACCTGAGCGGAACGAGTCTGACAATACCTGGCAATCTGATAATCAACGGACTTTTTGATGTCAATGGCGGTAACGTAT
>CAZWPX010000005.1:68355-146696 GCA_964636125.1 uncultured Desulfobacterales bacterium
AAATTTTCTGGCTTCCGGGACACACAGGGTGGTTCTCGATGGCGACTCCCAGCAGGTGGTATCATTTAGCCGCCCCGGGGATTCTTATTTTCAAGACCTGGAGATCACAAATAAATCAACCGAAGGGGTTACATTTACATCACCTCTGAATGTAGCCGGTACGTTTATTTACGATCCGGCAACCAATCTGGATTTTCCGGGTGTCAGCAGTTTTGGGATGACGCTGCTGCATGACGTGTCGGTCACCGGTGCTCTTACGGTGGACGGGCCGCTGGCTCTGGCCGGAAAGACTTTAACGGTTACCGGTGATCTGACCGTCAATTCGGGTGATTCCCTTGACGTTAACGGCGGCAGTTTGAATGTGGGCGGCAATGTAACCGTCAACGGTACGTTCGACCTGAGCGGAACGAGTCTGACGATACCTGGCAATCTGATAATCAACGGACTTTTTGATGTCAATGGCGGTAACGTATCGATTGGCGGTGATCTGACAATATCCGGTGGCGTTGCGAATTTACAGATGGTGAATACTGAGGATGTGGTAGCGGTGGCCGGCAGTGCTTTGTTCTATGGTGGTGACACCACCCTCTATTTAACGGCCGGGACCCTGAAGGTGGGGGGTAATTTTACTCAGCAAAATTATAATGCAGTCTACAAAAATTTTCTGGCTTCCGGGACACACAGGGTGGTTCTCGATGGCGACTCCCAGCAGACGGTATCATTTGACAGCCCCGGGGATTCGCATTTTGCTTACCTGGAGATCAACAACACTTCTGATGAAGGGGTTGTCTTTGAGCCGGCAAGACAGATCTTTGCCTTGGATGGCTTAATTCTCACCACCACAAATTTTTCAGGACTTGATCAGTCTCCCAGCATCACTTCTCTGCTGGAAACAACAACCTGGTATCGGGATCTTCCCAACATGTACCAGTTGGAGGCATTCGATCCTGATCTCCTGGATCCAATTTTTGGGGAGGAAATCCAATTTTCTGTAGATGCCGAGAGTGCAGCCAGCGGTGTAATAATCACCAATGAAGGCCTTCTTTATTGGATACCCGGCATGGAACAGACGGGTGAGTATGCGATTACTGTCATTGTTACCGATAAAGCCGGTGCTCAAGGGAAACAGACGTTTATCGTAAACGTTACCATTCCTTTGTTTGAAAGCCCGGATAATGACTCCACCGTTCAGTCTACACCCATACCGTTTGCGAGTAAAATGTTGAAAGCAGATCTGACCCTGCCGGAAGGCGGCAGCGGCGATGTCGATTTCTACAAGATTACCCTAACGGAAAACCGGCAGATCAAAGTATCGATAATTACCCTGGGGGCCAACACTTATCTTCTGGAAATTCTGGACAGCCAGGAAATGCACCTTGGCACACTGGAACTTTCCGGCAGCAGTGACTGGCCTTTGGAGAAATTCGTAAACGTGGGTCTTTCCGCCGGCAATTATTTTTTTAAGGTTTCATCTGCCGACGGTGTCTATGATCCTGCTCAAACTTATGGTGTTCAATACACAGACATAGACGCCTGGCAGGATGTGGAAGAAACCGTGCAGGTCGTTTTCGGGAGCGAATATAAGGATGTGCTGCTTAATTCCCAGGACCAGCGCAGTTACCAGTTCACACTTGATCAGGACGGATCTGTTTCGGTCTTTTATGACAACCCTGTTTTGTCCGACTATCTTTTCACGCTTCTAAATGCCGACCAGGAGATCGTCGAGTGCTTTCATCTGCTGTCAGGCCTTGATCGCAACTGCAAATTGAATCTTGCGGCCGGAGACTATAACCTCATTCTTGAAACGGCCGGATATGTGGATGCTTCGCAAGAATTTTCCCTGAGCTTTTCTATGTTATCTCCGGATGAGTCGGTCGAATCGGAATCAAATAACGTGGCTTCGCTTGCGGATACAATTGAAATCGCAAAACCCATTACCGGTCGGATAGCATCCGATGTTGATGTGGATTTTTACGAGCTCACCCTTTCCACTCCTAAAGTGCTGGATGTTACTTTCAATACCGCAGTCAGTGCCCCGGGATCATATGAACTGCAGGTTTTGATCGGAGAAAATATCATTAACACCATCAGCATCGCCGGTAGCGGAAATTCCGATTCCTTGCCCCTGGCTCTCTTTCCGGGGACATACTTTTTGAAAGTCACTGGAGAAGGCGTTTCTTCAGCTGATGATTATGTCATCGAACTTACGGAAGTGACCGGGGTTGATCGGGAATTTGAACCCAACAACAGTAAATCTTTTGCCAACGGTGTGCTGCCGGGGGTGGAAAAACAGTGCCGTTTGCATGGTTCGGAGGATCGGGACTACTTCGGCATAACCTATAGTGATTTCGATTATTTCGGTGTTTTTATCACTCCAGCAACGATGGGTGTCGACTTTAATGTAAAGGTGTTCAATGCAGAAAACGGTCTTGTTCTGAATTTCCCAGTCACAGGCACGGAGACGGTTTATCGTGAAATGTATCTCTGGCCGGGAAACTACTTCATTGAAGTAACCGGGACATATGCCGGGGAGTATACGCTTCGGGTGGAAGATTTTGGATACGCCGGACCTCTTAAGAATCTCGTAAAACTTGCCATTATCGATGCTCCTGAAAGTCTTGATGTTAGCGATGAAATCAGCCTGAGCCTTGTTGGCAGCTATACAGATGGAGGTGCAGTTGATCTGAGTTCATCACAAGCGGAATGGACGTCTTCGGATGAATCCGTTGCTATAGTGAACAACAGTGTGGTGATAGCGCTTTCTTCCGGAACCGTTACCCTGTTTGCCAGCTATGGCGGACAAATGGCCAAGGTAGACTTGAGCGTTGGTGCCGGCGGGCTCGAACATCAACAAACCCGTGGCAACCTTATTCTGGTGGCCGGCGGCGGTGTGGCCGCAACCAATACCTTGAAAGAATCGACCCAGTACCTGTCCGACCTGACCTATGGCCGCTTCCAGGCCCGCGGGTTTGAAACTCAAGACATCTATTATTTTAACCCCCTGCCCTGGCACGATATCAACGGTGACGGCTACGGCGACCCGGTGGTTAGCGATGACAGCCCCACCGTGGCGGAACTGCGCTGGGCCATCGAAACCTGGGCCGCCGAGCAGGACAGCACCGGCCCCCTTTATTTAGTGTTCATTGATCACGGCGGGATCGACACCTTTGAGGTTTTTCCCGGGCAAGTCATTACAGCGAGCCAGTTAAACGATGCGATTTCTGTTTTCGAAACCACTACCGGCAGGCAGGTTGTGGTTCTAATCGAGGCGTGTAAATCAGGCAGTTTTACGGATGATCTGGCGCTGGCCGAATCCAATCGTATGATTATCACCAGCACCGATGAAGGCAATGCCTACCTGGAACTCAAAGGGCGCATATCCTTTACCCAGTTCTTTATGGACAGACTTTACAGCGGGGACACCTTCCGCCAGAGTTACCTGAAGACGCTGGACAGGCTTTCTAACGTCGGACGGCCCTATAGTCTGATGGCGCCTCAACTTGTGGAAGGGGTTGCACTAACCCTTTCCATGGAACGGTTGGGCGGTAATTTTGCCATTGCGGGATTGTTCCCGGAGATTACGGACCAAACCGGAGACCTTGCTATACCGGCTCAGACCCTGCAGGCGTTCAGTGTAACCGTTTCCGACCTTTCCGGCCAGACCACTGTCTGGGCGGTGGTCAAGCCGCCCAATTATCAGGTTCCAGTTGTGGTCGGAGACCTGGAGTCGCCCGATGTATCCCTGCCTGGTTTTGATCTGATTGACGAGGAAAGCAGTGTGCTGGATCGTGTGTTCACTGGTTCATACGGTGATTTTGTTTACAACGGCCAGTACCGGATCGTGTTTTACGCCCGTAATGCCGACGGTCTGGTAACCGTATCGCCCCCTACTCTGGTCACGGTGACCGGCGGGGTTGACCCGGTTACCGCTGATGCCGGATCCAACCAGACAGTTCCTGAAGGAGTTGCCGTCACCCTGAACGGTTCCAATTCTACCGGCACAATTGTATCTTACGGGTGGGTGCAAACCGCCGGGACTTCCGTTGTCCTGTCGGATGCGGCCGCAGACAAGCCGACGTTTACGGTGCCGGAAGTGGGAATCGGCGGGGAGAGCCTGACCTTTGAACTTACAGTAACGGACAATAACAGTGCGACATCCAGCGATACTGTTACCATTAACATTTCAAATGTCGTCCTTGCCGGTGACATCAATGACAGCGGCGATGTCGATCTTACCGATGCTGTTTTGGCCTTGCAGTTGGTTACCCAAAGAACAACGGCAACCCTGGTATCTGCTAAAGCGGATGTGAACGGCGACGGCAAAATCGGATTGGAAGAAATGATCTATATTCTACAGGAGATTTCAGGACTGAAGTGATAATACAAAACAACTACATATAGTATACAGCTCAATATGCCCAAAACTAAACAGGACCGGAACACCAAGGGGGTTAGAAAGGGCCAAAGCAATTAATGACTTGACAATTTGATTTATTAATGTGAAATATCAGGTATATACAGTGTGGTCGGATTGAATCTCATCTCGGGTAAGGATCTCTATATGCAGGCAAAATCGAAAGAGACGAATAGCTTGATAAACCTTTATGGTACCGTGATTCTGATTTTCCTGATTTTGGCTTTGCCCCTTGATGTGTCTGCAGCCACTGAGAGTTGTCACTTTATTCAAATCGGTTCGTTCAGCAAAGATCAAAACGCTGCCAAGTTGGTAGATAAATATGCTGACTTCGATGAAAATGCTGTCGTACGTGAAGTTCATCATTCCAGGTACGGGTACCTCTACCAGGTATTTGTCGGCCCTTTTGATTCCTGGAAAGAAGCGGATTCACACAAGCTTGTACTGCGTAAGAAAGGTATCTTTCTGGAGGACGCCTTTATTCTAAAATTTAGCGATCCGGTCTTGTGCGGCTCTTTTGAACATAAAAGTGCGCCACTTCCATATCACCAAAACAATTCGCAAGATCAAAAACAAGCAAAGAGCGCAAGCGTCCAAAAGGAAGTCCGGGAAGCGCAGCCGGCTGAAGTTAAGGAATCTCAGCAGGCAGAAGTCACTCAGACCAATGTCAAACCCCAATCTGCCCCCGAAGAACTACCCGTCGAGCAGACATTTGCTGGACCTGCTGTGAAATTGGAAAAAGCCGCAGGTAGAAATGTTAAAAGCAGTCATTTGGCGATCGCATTACACCATACCTCTGGCGAGTATAAAACCAACCTGGAGCAACGATTTTTGACCATATCCGACGGAACCTCAATCGCAACCGGCGAAATTGATACGAATACTTTAATCAATACAGAATTCTACACCCAGATGCATCGTACCACTTTGAGGTTGCTTTATGGGATGACTGATACCCTGGAAATTTTTGCCGATCTCGGGGCTGCCTACAATCAAACTTCAACACTCAATCTTACCTATGGCGGTGGGGCTAATTGGAATATCTTTCAGATTGATGGCAAGCACAAAAATAGATATTACGGCACGCTTACCGGTGAGGCGGCCTTTGGCAGTATTGAATACGAGTTTGACGACGATAATGCCAACAGGTGGAATAAAGAAGCAGATTGGCAGGAATTTTCAGCCAGGTTTGAGATAGGTTCCGCCTGGAAAAAGTTTACGATTTATGCGGGGGGTGCCTACACTTATTATTCAGAAGACGCAAATCTCTATCTTATGAACAATCTGCCCGCCACCATTATTTACTACAAATATGAGGATGATTATAGCGCGGACTCAAACCTGGGGGCCTTTGGCGGCCTGGACTATCATTTCACTGAACAGGTAAAACTCAACCTGGAAGGGCAGGCCGGTAACCCCAAGGAATTGACCGGGACGCTTCAGTATGAGTTCTAAAAACATGGAAAATCTATTACAGAATTTTCCAGCTATTTTGATTGGACTGCCGGGGGCTGGGGTCGCCGGGTCTGACAGGCTGTTGACCACCAGGGGCAGGCCGGCTGTATGTCGCAGGGCATGCAGGGCTTCCTCAAGAACAATGTCGCCATCGATGTTTCCGAAACGCTCATTTCAGGTATATTATATTCGCCCGCTCAGAACCGCAACTGTTTCGCGTGCGATCTGCAATTCCTCGTTGGTGGGGATGACCCGGATCTGGACCGGACTCTCTTTCTGGTGAATAGGCCCGTGGCAATCTGGCAGGTGTTGATTTGCAGCCGAATCCAGCACAATTCCGATCCCTTCCAGATCCTGGCAGACAGCTGCTCTTGTCTGGGGGTCGTTTTCACCTATCCCGGCCGTAAAGACAAGGGCATCCACCCGGCCCAGGGCGGCACAATAGGCACCCACATATTTCTTTAACCGGTAGATGAACATCTCCAGGGCGAGGGTTGCCTGCCGAACTCCTTTTGCGGCCTGACTGCGGATATCGCGCATATCGTTGCTCCCGCAAATTCCTTTCATGCCGCTCTGGCTATTCAGCATCCTGGAGATCTCCGCGATTGTCATGCCTGCCTGCCCGGCCAGGTGAAAAATGATGGCCGGATCGATATCGCCGCACCTGGTTCCCATCATGAGCCCGGCCAGTGGCGTCAGGCCCATGGATGTGTCCACGCATTGGCCGGCTTTAATTGCGGCCATGGAGCAGCCGTTGCCCAGGTGCAGGGTAATCGCGTTGGTATCAGCAGGGCTACGGCCCATTTCGGCCGCAGCCTGCAGGAAGACATATTTGTGGGAAGTGCCGTGGAACCCGTAGCGGCGAATGCCCATCTCTTTATAATATTCATAAGGCAGGGGATAGAGAAACGCTTTACGTGGCATTGTCTGGTGAAATTCGGTGTCAAAGACAGCCACCTGGGCGATGTCGGGCAGGATCTTTGCGGCGACCGCAATGCCGGTCAGGTTGGCCGGGTTGTGTAAAGGGGCCAGGGGGGTACATTTTTCGATGGCGGTCAGGACTGTCGCGTCAATGACGGTTGCCTGACTGAAGGCCTCACCGCCCTGTACAACGCGGTGGCCGACAGCGTCAATTTCGCTGACATTGCCGATAATACCGCTCTCCTTGCCGGCGATCAGATCAATACACAGGTGCAGGCCCTGGCTGTGGTCGGCGATGACCTGCTTCAAAATGATGGTATCCTCACCTGCCTGCCCGGGGGTTATCCGATGGGTGACGCGGGCCTGCGCCTCCCCGATGCGTTCGATTACACCTGCGCTCAGGACAGTCTCCTGAGCCATGTCAAGTAACTGGTATTTGAGAGACGAACTGCCGGTGTTGATTACAAGTATTTTCATAAAAGCTCGAGAATAAGAGTGAAAAAGTAAAAGGGTATAAGAGATACCGGGTTCAGCGATTCGGGTTAAGCTAACTACGGGGAACCGGGAACCCTGTAAGTTAATTATTCGAAAAGTAGTTCTGATGCAACAAAGGTTTCCAATTAGAACAAAATGCAATATAACAATGGCCATGCATGCTGTTCAAATGAAATATGGCAACGCCAGGCTCAAAATTAAACTGGCGGCCGGAACCCGGGTCCTGAACATCAATGAGCCGGGAGAAGCGGCCGACCCGAGCACTTTCGGTGCGGAGCTTACATTTCAACTGGGCCGCCTGAAACCCGTTCTGGAAGATGTCGCTGTGGTTGTCGCCGACAAAACCCGGCTGTGTGCGTATCGTCAATACCTGCCGGTGCTGATCCGGGTTCTGGAAGCCTGCGGGGTTGCGAAAAAGGACATTACCTTTTACGTGGCCTACGGCACCCATCCCCGCCAGAGTGTAGGGGAGAGTCGGGCCGCCTATGGCCGGGTATACGGCGAGTGTCGTTTTATTCACCACGACTGTGACAATGAGATCCTGTTCAAGCAGCTGGGGGAAACCGCGCGGAGCACGCCGGTCCTGGTACGCCGGGATATCCTCAAGGCCGGTTTTGTTATCACCTTTGGTGCGGTGACCCATCACTATTTTGCCGGTTACGGGGGCGGGCGCAAGCTACTTTTTCCCGGGCTGGGTGCCCGGGAGGCCATCTACCGCAATCACGGTCTCTTTCTTGACCGGTCCACCGGCCGGCTGGCGGCTGCCTGTGAACCCGGGATGCTCACGGGCAATCCCCTGGCGGAAGATATAGAGGATGTGGTGGCCTTCCGGCCGGCGGATCTCGCTATCCATGGCATCCTTGACAGCCAGGGGCAGGTCTGCCGGTTGATTACCGGTACCGGCCCGGAGAGTTTCAGGCAAGCCTGTCGGCAACAGGCCCAAAATTGCGAAATTAAGCACGACCGGCTTTATGATCTGGTGGTCGCTTCCTGCGGTGGTTATCCCAAGGATATCAATTTTATCCAGAGTCATAAGGCGGTTCATAATGCCGCGAAATTTGTCAAGGATGGCGGCCGCCTGATCGTCATGGCCCAGTGCCCGGATGGTATCGGATCTGAAACCTTCCTGCCCTGGTTTGAATTGGGTGGCTACCAGGCCGCATTCGAACGGCTGGCAGCAGACTATGCCGGCAACGGCGGTACGGCGCTTTCCATGCTGGAAAAAACCACCCGAATCCGCGTCGGCCTGATTACCGATCTGCCGGAAGCGTCTGTGCGGTTGATGGGCGCCACACGATTGTCCGTTGCCAGGGCCAATCAACTACTGCGCGATACTACTGGCAAAGTGGGTGTGATTCCCAATGCGAGTTTGCTTGTGAAGGCAAACATTAAAAAGCTGAACACTGAACATCCAGCATCCATCATCGAACATTGAACTGCGGAAAAAAAGATGGCAGACGGTAACATTTTAAATTTAAAACTGGAATTAACCGGTGACGTGGCTGACGGCCAACTGGACCGCTACCTGCTGGCCACCGATGGCAGTATCTTCATGCGGCAGCCCCGGGCCGTAGTGTACCCCAAAAACACCCGGGATGTGGCTACCGCGGTTAATTTTGCACGCGAGAATAGATTGGCGGTTCATCCCCGGGGTGCCGGCAGTGGATTGTGCGGCTCCGCTCTGGGGGGCGGATTGGTTATTGATTTTACCCGGTACATGAACCGGCTGATTGCCATCGATGAAAGCAAACAGACCTTCGAATGCCAGCCGGGCTACAGGTTCGGGGAACTCAAGGTGGCGCTGGCTGGAAAAGGCCTGTTTTTTCCACCCGATCCTTCCAGTGGTGAGTATGCCAGTTTCGGGGGCATGTTCGGCACCAATGCCAGCGGTGCCCACTCGGTAAAATACGGCAATGTGTCGGATTATATCGTCGATGCCCGCCTTGTTCTGGCGGATGGTGAGGTGATCCAGAGTGGCGAGGTCGAGGGCCGCGCAAGGGAAAACCTGCCGGATCTTTTCGGCTCGCTTTACGATCTGTACACGAAAAACCAGGACCAGATCGAAAACGCCTACCCCGCCGTCAACTACAATGTGACCGGCTACAACCTGCGGGCACTGGTACGGGCGGGGAAACTGCGGCTTGGCAAGCTGTTTGCCGGTGCCGAAGGGACCCTGGGGGTTGCCACCCGGCTGAAGTTCAGATTGCTCCCCAAGCCGGAATATGACAGCCTGGTGGTCTGTTTTTCCGATTGCATCGAAGATTCCGCCCGGGCGGTTCAGAATATCCTGCCCATGGGGCCATCGGGTATCGAAATCATGGACAGTTCCTTGCTGAAGCTGGCCCGGGAAACCGATCCGCAGCTGAAAGCCAGGATTCCTGCCAACGTCGACAATGTCCTGCTGATTGAATTTGACGCTGCCGAGAAAGCGGCCTGTGCCGGCAAAGCTACAGACGCCCGGCGACTGCTTGCCGAAAATCCCGCCACCGCACGGTCGTATATGGCCCTGTCCGCTGATGAAAAAAAGCGTTTCTGGGCAGTGCGCACGGCGGCGGTGCCGATCCTGTACAAGCTCAAGGGCGCTCGTAAAATCCTGGCTCTCACCGAAGACGCCGTGGTTCCCATCGATAACCTGGTGGCTTACTTTAGGGGTATCCGGGAGCTTTTCGAGGGACACGGGGTACGTTATGTCACCTATGGGCATATCGCCAAGGGCCTGATGCACACCCGGCCTCTCTTGAATTTGAAAGATAGCAACGATGTGGCCCTGCTTAAGGTGCTGGCAGACGGGATGTTCCGCCTGGTCCATGGCCTGGGCGGGGTTGTTTCCGGTGAGCATGGCGATGGCCGGCTGCGCAGCGCCTATATTAGAGAGCAGTATCCGGGCATCTACGACCTGTTCGTCCAGGTGAAGGCAATTTTTGATCCCCGGAGTGTTTTTAACCCCGAGATAAAAAACAGCGACGATCCCCTGCAGATGGCCCGCAATCTGCGGTTTGGAGATGCTTATCGAAGTGCCGATGGGGTCCGTACCGCACTGCGGTGGGATAAGGGCTTTATCGATGAAATTGAAAAGTGTCACGGCTGCTCCAAGTGCACCACTGTGACCACGGCCACCCGCATGTGTCCGATCTACAAATTTACCCGGTTGGAAGGCGCCACCCCCAAAGCCAAGGCCAATATTCTCAGGGCTCTGATAAGCGGCGCAATCCAGGAACGCGCGCTATTCACAAACCATTTCCAGGAAGTGATCAAGCTTTGCGCAAATTGCGGCAGCTGCCGCCAAGAGTGTCCGTCCGGTGTGAATATCCCCAAAATGGCACTTGAAGCCCGGGCCCGGTATGTTCGTAAATTCGGCCCTGGAAGTACAGCCCGGCTGTTGACAGGTGTCGAGACTGCCGCCCGCCTGGGGGGGAAGTTTTCCGCTGCCCTGCAGCCGCTAGCAGATGCTAAACTGCTGCGCAAAGCGGCTGAAAAATTGACCGGTATTTCTGCCCGGCGGGATTTTGTTCCTTTCACTTCCCGCCCCCTGCATGCACGCGTGCGGTCAGTGTCAGGCCAGGGATCCCCGGAAGTGCTCTATTTTGCCGGGTGCTACGCCACCTACATCCGGCCGGAAATCGGTGTGGCGGCTGTTACCGTGATGCAGAAAATGGGCATGCGTGTCCATCTGCCGGCGCAGCATTGCTGCGGCCTGCCAATGATTTCAAAAGGCATGGTCCCCGAGGCCCGTGCGAAGATAGACCGGAACCTGAAAAAATGGTGGGCCCTGGCTGACCGGGTCGATCACATCGTCACGACCTGCTCGTCCTGCTCGCTGGCCCTGACCCGCGAGTGGCGGGATGTGGCCGAATCGGTCCGCATGGATAGTGTGGCCGCTAAAACGATGTTGATCAGCACCCTGGTGAACCGCTACCCGGGACGGCTCGACCTGGACGTATTATCCGGAACAGCGGCCTATCACAACCCCTGCCATCTCAGGGTGCAGGACGACGCACGCGGTTCACTGCAGATGCTGGCCCGTATCCCAAGGCTGAAAGTCACGGACCTGAAGAGCCATTGCTGCGGGATGGCCGGCACCTGGGGTATGACGGCCGACAATTTTGATGACAGTCGGACACTCGGGCACCACCTGATTGAGATGCTGGCTCGCTCCAAGGCTGCCTGGGGGATCACCGACTGTCCCACTTGCCGGATACAGATGGAACAGTTCGGCGAACGGCCGGTTTATCATCCCATTGAAATCGTGGGCCGCAGCCTGGGAGGCGGACAAAGTTGAAAGGTGAAAGAGTATAAGACTATAAGAGGCAAAACGTTACAGGGCTAAGGGCTCGCGCAAAAATAACTTAACATTTTCAAAGCCCAATCATCTCAATCGGCGGCGTTGCAAAAATGCGAAATATGCCCGATATTTCTTAATTTTTGCGCCTTGCTGATTGAGCGCTTGAACCCTGAAAATTTGCGAACTTATTTTTGCGCGAACCCTGATCTCAACGTTGAACGGGGAACGCAGAACCCGGAACGCATCACACGGAACACCAAACGAGGAGCGCAGTGCAATGCTGGAGACGACAACCAACAGTATTGGCATGACGTTTGTTTTGATCCCTGCGGGTTCATTCCGGATGGGTGGGGACAAAGCGCTTGAACAGGCTGAGGACCATGAAAACCCCTGCCACCGGGTTACGATTAAACAGGCTTTCTGGATTGGGCAATACGCGGTCACCCAGGTGCAGTGGTCAGAGGTTATGCATACGGCACCCGGTGAATTCAAAGGCGACCAGCGGCCTGTGGAGGGGGTTTCGTGGCATGACGCCCGGGCGTTTATACACAAATTGAACGCCTTGGAGGAAATCTCAAATTATTGCCTGCCCACGGAGGCCCAATGGGAATATGCGGCCCGTGCCAATTCCCAGGGGCCCTATTATTTCAGCAGTGAGGACGGCGGATTGAGCCAATGCGCCTGGCATCGGAAGAATTCAGGCGGTGAAACCCAGCCCGTGGGCCAGTTAAAACCGAATGCCTGGGGCTTGTATGACATGCTTGGAAATGTCCATGAATGGTGTCAGGACTGGTTTGACAGAAATTATTACACGCAAAGTCCTGGAAACGACCCTTCCGGCCCTGCGGCAGGGCTGGCCAAAGCGCTGCGGGGAGGGGACTGGGGCAGCGCGAAGTGGTACTGTCGGTGCGCTTCACGCAGCCTCAGTTCACCCGACCGCCGCAGCAACAGGCTGGGCTTTCGTTTAGTCCGGGTGGTTTAGGCGAAGGAATGGGCGAAAGGTGACAGGTAAAAGGTAATGGGCTAAAGGTGCATGGCCATAAACCATGAGGGATCAGGGCTCACTATTCAGAGCCCCGTTCCCTCAGTGCTTCTATTTCAGAACTTTCTTCAATGATTTCTCCAGGTATTCCACCGTGACATTCATGGTGTAGATGGTTTTTTCGGCATCAAAATCCCCTTTGGCGTTGCACATCCCGTTGACCTTAGAGGCCTCTTTGGTGAATTTGTCTGCGACTTTTGCATATTTTTTGTGATGCTTTTTAAACTCCGGCAGCTGGGTGCCGATGCCCCGGTACGGGCCTCTGTATACTGCGCAGATGTCCCCTTTGTCGGAATTATTTTTCAGCGATTTAGCGTCCTTTTTATATATCTTGATATACTTTTTTAATGCGATGGCCGTTGTACTCTTTTCTCCTTTTCCATACTTACTGGCCACGCCCGTAAAAGTGATGATTTCTTTGTCAAGTGCTGCGTTCATCATTTTCAGGAAATCCAGGTATTCTTTCTTGCCCCCGTATTTCTTCTTGGTATTCTTTCGATGTTTAGCCAATACCTTGTCGAGGGAAACACCAGCTTTGCCGAGTGTCTTGTACTTGCCGGCCCATTTTTTAGATCCCCGTGGTTCCTTGCTGCTGAAGGCCGCTTCCTTGGATTTTTCATATTTTTTAAATGCGCTTGCCATCTTTTTGTTTTTGGGGATGTCATGCTCTTTTCTCTGCGCCTCCCATTCCGCATAGGTGGGCATTTTCGCCCATGCATTTCCAGTAACAAAAAACATGCTGCCGACTATAAATAGGATAAGTGTTATCGCACCGGCCAATCTGCATTGTGAATGTGTCATCAGGTTTTCCCCTTTTGGATCAATCTATTTTTTGGACAAACATAATAATTTTAAGTGAAGTCTCAGGGGATTACAAGTAATTTTTTAGAGCAGGCGGTAGTGCCGCGTTTGGGATTGCCAGGCTGCCTGCAGAACATTTAACCCCCAATTCCGGAGAATTTCTTCCGGGGCGTAAATCCTGCTGCAATCATTTTTAATTCAGCAGGAGCACATAGGTGGATCTGAGTCGTCCATGGTGTTTGCCTTGTTTTTTGTTGACAGGTTCCTTCGAAACAATCTATCTAAGGCGCCTGAGACCCTAAAAATCATCCTGGGTCTCACCGTTCAGCAGGTGCGTCACTGGTGTGACGATAATAGGAAAGATGGTGCAAATCCATCGCAAGCCAGCCATTGCTGTAAGCGGGGACGAAAGCCGCATTCACCCACTGGGTTTCAAAGACCCGGGAAGGGGCGGTTAATCGGTTGATCCGTAAGCCAGAAAGCCTGCCTGCCCATCGAGCGGAACCGTAGAACCCCGCAATGAACCTTGCGGGACCCCACCGGACGTCCTGCTGGATACCGTCCGTGTCTTTATCGGCAGTTCAGGCTGCCCTTAAGGACGCGTGCAGAATTTGGCTGGCTGCAATTCCCCATCTTCAGCACCGCATCCTTTTTTCAGAACGTTTCTGGTGTTGATCTTGTTGGTTTACAACACCTGAGGCCAAAGCGGCTAAATATATTCTTGATTTAAAACCAGGCGCCCCCGGGTAGACAATGATACTGCCCGGGCGCTAACCCCTACACGGACAGCGGTTCAAGCAATCGCTGTTAATTCAAAAGGAGAAGGACTTATGCCCAGTTATTCCAATTCGATAGACGCTTTGCTAAAAGAAATTACACCGCCCGATGACAGCCTGCGGCCCGCAGCACAAGCAAAAATAGACAACAAAACCAAACCTCTGGGCGCATTGGGCAAACTGGAGGATCTGGCTGTCCAGATGAGCCTGATCCAAGGTGATCTGGACCCGGTGCTGGGACGCAAGGCGCTTTTTGTATTTGCCGGTGACCACGGGATTGCGGAAGAGGGCGTCTCCGCCTTTCCTTCCGAAGTTACCGGGCAGATGGTCCAGAACTTCTTAGCCGGGGGCGCGGCGATCAACGTGATCTGCCGTCATCATGCTATTGGTATCAATGTTGTGGATATGGGCGTCAACGCGGATTTCGAAGCGCATCCCATCCTTGTGCAAAAAAAGGTCAGAAAAGGAACCCGTAATTTTGCGGTTGAAAACGCCATGTCGCCGGCCGAAGCTACGCAGGCCCTGGAAAATGGCATGGCCGTCTTTCTCGACGCTCACAAACGCCAGCCGATCGACATCGTCGGCCTGGGCGAGATGGGGATTGCCAACACCACGTCCGCCACAGCCATCATCTGCGCGGTTACCGGTATTTCCCCATTCAAGGCCACCGGCCGAGGTACCGGCGTGGATGACAAGGGTCTGGAGCACAAGGCAAAAGTTATTCAAAAGGTGCTGGATTTCCACAAACCGGACCCGACGGACGGGTTTGATATCCTGCAGCGCGTGGGCGGATTAGAGATCGCCGGCATTGCCGGCGCGACCCTCGCCGCAGCGTCACAGGGCACAGCCGTCGTCCTGGACGGCGTCATCTCAACGGCTGCCGGCCTGCTGGCCTACTTGATCAATCCGGACATTCGCGGATATCTCATTGCCGGGCACCGTTCGGTGGAAATCTCCCAAAAGGCGGCCCTTGAGCACATGCAGCTTAAACCGGTCATCGACTTTGGCATGCGGCTGGGAGAGGGCACCGGCGCGGCCATGACCATTGATGTGGTGGCTGCGGCCTGCCGGATCATGCGGGAGATGGCCTCTTTTGATGATGCGGACGTTTCCAGAGAAAGTGAGACCGACGTGTAACCTTTTGGCTTCCTCCTCCGTCATGCAGGTAATATAACCCACAATGAATGGAAGGAGGAAGCCCCATGCAAGCAACTGAAACCAGAAATATCTGCAACGATGAAAAAATTGTTACCCTGATCTGCCTCGGAGCCGCCACGGCTGCCAACTGCATTCCCTGTTTCGAACAGCTTTACGAAAAGGCTCACATTGCCGGTTTAACTGAAGAAGAGATCCGGTGTGCCGCCAAACTTGCCGCCATGGTAAAAATAAGGGGCGCATTTAGCTCTGAAATCCTCTATAGATGAGTTGTTGGGCTCTGATATGGAAGACGGTGTTGAACTGCAGACCCAGCCTTGTGGATGCGCCGCAACCGCATCCGCCGAAAGCTGTGTTTAATCTGGTGCCTGGAAAAATGGGTGGATTCAATCTGGACGCCTGAGATCCTTGAAGATAATATTATGCTTTCAAGTTTCATTTAAAAGTTTAATGGCAGATCTTAAACGGGAGCGGCATCTTGCCGCGAAAAGTTTCCCAAGAGGCACCGCGATTCGCGGCAAGATGCCGCTCCCACAAATTTACAGAAAGCTAATTGCTATACAGCCAATCAGCTCACTAGTCGCGAAGCATGCAGACTTTAACAGGTAAACGGCCAGGATTATAATGAAAAAGACACTTCTATTTGAGCCCTATACACTCAAGGGCGTGACGTTCAAAAACCGGGTTGCAATGGCCCCCATGTGCCAGTATTCCGCCGAAAATGACAGCTTCCTACAGGACTGGCACCGGGTTCATTATGTGGCCCGGGCGGTGGGCCAGGTGGGCATGATCATCACGGAAGCCACCGCTGTGGAGCCGCGTGGTCGAATTTCGACTAAAGATCTGGGCCTCTGGGATGATGCCGCGATAGAGCCGTTTGCCGGATTGATCCGGCAGGTCCAGGCCCAGGGCAGTAAAATTGGTATCCAGATTGCCCATGCGGGGCGCAAAGCCAACATTATGGATGAGGCCATTGTGGCGCCGAGTGCACTGGCCTTTGATGATCAACTTCAAGTGCCCCGGGAACTGACTGCTGCGGAAATCAATGGGGTCGTGCAGGCCTTTGGCAGTGCGGTGCGCCGGGCGGTCGCGGCTGGTGTTGATTTTGTTGAAATTCATGCGGCCCACGGTTATTTGATTAACCAGTTTTTATCTCCCCTGACCAATAAAAGAGGGGATCGCTATGGAGAGGACCGGTCCCTTTTCCTCAGAGAAGTCCTGGCGGCTGTCCATGCGCATATTCCGGAACAGATGCCTGTATTTGTGCGGGTATCGGCAGAAGATTACGTGGGCGGCGGGAACCACCCCGAGGATATCTGCCGGTTGCTGGAGCCGCTCAGGCACCTGATCGACCTGGTGCATGTCAGCTCAGGGGGGGTGGCAGAAAACGCCGTGATCAAGGTGGCTCCGGGATACCAGGTCGCTTTTGCAGAGACGATCCGCAAGAAATTAAACCTGCCCGTCATGGCGGTCGGGATGCTAGAGTCGCCCGAACTGGCGGAAGAGACGTTGCAAAACGGTCGCGCCGATTTCATTGCCCTGGGGCGGGAACTGCTCAGGAATCCTTTCTGGCCGCTGCAGGCGGCTAAAACCCTGGGGGCGGATATCGATTGGCCGGAGGCTTATCAGCGGGCCAAGATCTAATCCGTGCTGGTCCAGTTTTCCAGTTGTCAAACTGGAGGGGGAACGATGAGCCCCGGTTGCATAACTGCTTCCAGGCGGGCACGCTGGTCCTCAAATTCTGCAGGATCCCGGGTTCGTTCGAATTTCAGCATATCTCCAAAACGCAGGTGCACCTTTGAAAATGGTTTGGGCAGCAGGAATTTATCCCAGCTGTTAAAGAACCACCCTTTTTCTGCAGAGGTGTAAACCGGCACAATGATCGCGCCGGTCAGGTGCGCCATGCGGATCACACCCGGCTTGACTTCTCCTGCGGGACCGCGCGGGCCATCCACAACGTGGGCCGCCAGCTTTGATTTCTGGAGGTTGGCAATGACATTGCGCAGGGCGCTCTTGCCCCCTTTTGAAGATGACCCCCTGACCGTATGCCACCCCGTGCGTTCAGCCACCCCGGCGATCAGGGCGCCGTCGTTGCTGCGACTGATCATGATACTGGGTTTGAGGTCCCGGTAGCTCTGGAAATGGCGGATCGCCGCAAAAAACTGCTGGTGCCAGGCACACAGCAGGATTGAACCGCCTTTCTGGATATGGGCCAGCCACGCCTGTTCGTTTTCTATCTGCAGGCGAAAGGTCCACGTATAGGCCCGGATAAACCGATAGGCAAATCCAATCAAAAGCTCCGAGTTGAGCAGGCGTTTTTTATTGTATTTCAAGTTTGTGTTTCCATTCCGGGTTAAAAGCCGGTTTATATAGCAATAGAGGCGTGGGTGCAAGCCTCGAATACATTGCGGGACGCTGGAATTTCTCTGCCGGTGGAAAACGCTATTTTAAACTTTTTACCGGATCTGCATATGTGGTACAGTGACGTTACGCGGATTAAAAACGGTCCGCAGCAAATCCGGAGCCGCAGATGGAGGGCTGTATGAAAAAACTGACACGCAGGACATTTCTCAAGAAGACGGCCGCCGTCGGCACACTTTCGCTGCTGGGAGGAAGCACCTGGGAGCATTTTGCGGACGGTTCCGGACGTCTCTATGCGGGTACGCCAGACAAGATTGTAGCTGTCAAGTCCAAAGACTATTTCAAGAATACCCTGGCCGCAGTTGAGAAAATAGGCGGCATCGGTGCATTTGTCAGCCCGGGCGACACGGTGGGGCTGCTGGTCAATTCGCCATTCAAGAACTTTGGGGCATCGGTCAACCCGGATATTACGCTGGCTGTTATTAAACTATGTGCGGATGCGGGGGCCCGGGAAATCAGGTACCTGAAAAATCCGTATCGGGGATATTGGAAGCGGTCCGGCCTGGCCGCCAAATACCCGGGTGCGTTGAAGCTTGTGAAATATGAAAGCGGAGAGCAGCAGGTGGTAGCGATTCCGGCCGGTAACTCCCTGAAAGAGGCGAAGGTCAACAGTGACCTTTTGGATTGTGACGTGTTTATCAATCTCTCCATTGCCAAGCACCACACAGGGGTTCACTATTCCGGGGTTCTTAAAAATATGATGGGTCTATGCCCTTTTACCACCAACAGTTATTTTCATTTTGGCGGCGCCCTGGAATTTGGCTGGTACGGTGATTTGAATCACATGGCCCAGTGTATTGCGGATCTCAACCTGGTGCGCAAACCTGATCTGTGCCTCCTGGATGCTACCGCGATTCTCACCGAAAACGGACCTTACGGACCCGGGAAGATGCTTAAACTTGAAAAGGTCATCGCCGCGACCAATCCGGTGAGCCTGGATGCGTATGGCTGCACCCTGCTCGGGCACAAACCGGCGGATATACTCATGGTTTCCAGGGCGGCCGGTCATAACCTGGGAGAAATGGATCTTGAAAAAGTCGAGGTAGCTGAAAATGATTTGTAGCCGGGGGTTGCTTGCCAAAACAAATACAAGGTGGCTGACGTTCGTCTTTGGCCTGGCGTTAGCGCTTTCCGTTTCAGCCGGGGAAACCATACCGGCCGATAACATGGCCAACCTGTCCTCCCCGCCGGAAGGTTGGAAAATCTCAGAACCTGCCCGGACGGCCGATGGCCGGCAGTTGTTCACTGTAATTAACGGGGGTGCCGAACTTTATGTCCAGCTTGGCTTTAAGCAGGCGGTATTTGTCTCCTACCTGAGCAGCGCGGGCATAGACCTAAATATTGAAATCTACGAGATGAATACCCCCCAGGCAGCCCTGGATGTCTATGGCCGGAAAATCGGCGGCCAGGGGAAAGCAGTGAAAATCGGGGAGGGCGGCCTGCTTGAGGATTACTACTTGAACTTTGTAAAAGGCTCTTACCAGGTAACCATCTCAGGATATGATTCAGACCGTCAGACGGTAGCTGGTATTCTTATGATTGCCAAAGAAATAGATCGGCGCCTGGGGTCGTCATAGCCTCTATTCGGGATCCAGTGATGCAATCGCGTAATGGATTGAGTCAATTGAAAGCGGCTTGGTGATGAAGTGGTCAATGTTGTTTTTCTTTAAAACCGCGTCAATATCCTCCGGGTCGTAGGAAGTGATCAGGATGGTTTTCAGTTCGGGCTGAATCTTTTTTGCTTTCTTAAGGAACGTCCCACCGTCCATACCGGGAAGTACATAGTCGGAAATTACCACGTGCCAGTTTGGATCTTTCTCAACAATTGCAAAGGCTGATTCGGCGTTGCCCACAGATTGGAAATGGGCTACGTTTTCGCTGAAATAGTGCTTCACAGTGAGTCCGGTGACCCGGTCATCATCTACCAGTAGAACACGCAGGTTTTTCATTGTATTTTTCCTTCGTAACGGTTGCCAGATGCAGACACCGGCCCCAGGCGGGTATCAAATGGCTACAGCCCGCTTTATCAAATTGGCCTGCTTGAACGCTTTGAAATGATTTTTTGCGAACGGTTCAGGGGCCGCCTGGGCAGACGTACAAATATCAGGTGAGGGCCCAAATTGCAAATTATTAAAGGTTGCCTGGCGGCAGGCGGTCGCCTATGTTTTAAAGATGTCATTTGTAAAATCACCAGATCACAGCCCCGGGGGGGCGGCCCTGGGCCGGGCACTCGGGCTCGAGCAGGGGGCGGTGGTGTCCCTGGTCGGCGCCGGAGGCAAAACCAGTTTGATGTTCCGGCTGGCCCGGGAGCTTGCCTTGTCAGGGGCCCCCGTTTTGACGACCACAACCACCCGGATCAGTGAACGCGAAGCGGCGCAATATTCACCGGCGCTTGTGAACGGTCCTGTCAGAAAGGTTCTTGGGAAGGCCAAAGGCCTTATACACAGGCACACGCACATTACGGCCGTCCGTGAAAATCGGGACGGCAAACTGGCTGGATATACACCCGCGGAAATCGAACGCTTGTGGCAGTCAGGCATTTTTACCTGGATCATTGTCGAGGCCGATGGCGCCGCCCGCCTGCCTTTAAAGGTGCCTGCCGCACACGAACCCGTGATCCCTGCCTGCAGCCATTGTGTAGTCGGGCTGGTCGGTTTGACCGCTTTTGCGCAGCCCTTTTCGGATCAGTGGGTATTCAGGGCGGATGCCTTCAAAAAGATGACTGGTCTGCGTTCGGGTGACCGGATCGACGCCCGGTCCATCGCGACGTGTCTCTGTCACCCGGACGGTATTTTCAAGGGAGCACCGCCTGGGGCCCGTCGGGTGGTGTTTTTAAACCAGGCCGACACCCCTGAGCGTGCGGCTGCCGGCCGCAGCGTTATTGCCGACCTTGCAGAGCAGCCCCTGCAGGCTCTGATTCAGAGTGTGATCCTGGGCCAGCTTCTTTTTGATCCCCCGGTTATTGAAATTTTTGACTTTTAGAAGCCATCTAAAAAATCGGATTTTGGTTCAAGATCACGGCGGGCGCGAGTTTCAAACCGGAGGAATACGTACCGGTATTTCGAGGATTTGAAACGAACGCCCAACAAAGAGATTGGATCAGAAGGCATTTTTGAGTTGGCTTCTAACCTGGATCAGTTCCGCCACGATACTTACGGCAATCTGTTCCGGGGTCTGGGCACCAATGGGCAGCCCGATGGGGGAATACACCTGGTCTAAGCGTGCCTGGGAAACACCTTCCCTCAGCAGGGTATCGTAGATGACCTTCCGCTTTTTACGGCTGCCGATCATGCCGATGTAGCCGGCGTCTGATTGCAGGGCTTCCCGGAGGACTTGAAGATCGAAGGCGTGTCCACGCGTGACAATGACTATGTAGGCTGCAGGTGTAATCTTGATATGTGTGAATGCCTCCGAAAAGGGGGTCTCCAGGACTTTTTCGATGGACGGAAAACGTTGCGGGTTGGCAAATTCTTCCCGGTCGTCTAGAACCCAGACCCCAAAGCCGGCCGATTGCGCCAGGGGTGCCAGAAAAGTGGAGATGTGCCCGGCACCGAAAATGTAAAGCCGGCTATCCGGCACGATGGGTTCCGCGTATATCATCGGCCGGGTAAAATCGTCCTCAAAGATTTGCGGGCTTTTCAGTTCCAGAAAGCGCCGGGGCATACCGGGTAGGGCCGCCCATTCGGCGATGCTGCCTGGTACGGTGCCATCGGTCTTGATAAAAAGCCGTCCGGTCGGGTCATCGGCCGGCGTGCCTTCGGAAATGCGGGTTAGCAGGACACCGGTTGCGTGGTTATTGAGGGTTGCCGTTATTTCCCGAAAAAGGCCGACGGCTTTTTCCTGCCCGGAGAATATCGGTTCCAGGTAGACATCCGCGCTGCCGCCGCAAAGCATATCCGTTCGGGCACTATCCTTGCCGGTAAGCCTGAATTTTAAAAGGGCGCTTTTCCCGGTACGGATAACCTCGCCGGCTTTGGCCATGACGTCGAACTCCAGCTTACCTCCGCCAACTGTCCCGATCAGGGTGCCGTCTTCCAGCACCAGGCAGTGGGTGCCGGCCTGCCGCGGCGTAGACCCTTTCCGGCGAATGATCGTGGCCAGGACAAAACTGCGATTTTCCTCAAGGAGACGCCCGATTTCAAGAAAGATGTTTTGCATAAGTGTTAAAAATTCCTTTTTTATCCTTTCGACCGTAAATACTTCAGGTGCCTGTTGATATCTGCGTAAATCTCGTCAAAGCCGATTCCGGCACACGAATCTGTCAGCCAAACCCGTCGTTTCCAGTTATCCTGCCGGGTACGCATACCCAGGACCAGCTGCAGGTCTGCCTGCATTTGTTTCGCACCCGGAAGATCTGCTTTATTAACGACAAAGATATCACCGATCTCCATTAAGCCCGCCTTCATGCACTGGATAACATCCCCGGCGCCGGGCATGGTCAGGGTGATGACGGTATCGGCTGCAGGCACAATGTCAAACCCGGTCTGTCCGACACCGACGGTTTCAAAAAGGATGATCTCTTTGCCCGCCGCATCCAGGATGTCGGCCACTGCGGCGGCCTGACGGGCCAGGCCGCCGGAACTTCCCCGGGAGGCCATACTGCGGATGAAAACAGCAGGGTCCCTGACCACTGCATGCATGCGCAGACGATCGCCCAGAAGCGCCCCTCCGCTGACCGGACTGCTGGGGTCTACCGCGATGACCCCGATTGATTTCCCGGCCGACCGAAACAGACCGATCAGTCGGCTGGTAAATGTACTCTTGCCCACACCGGGCGGGCCGGTGATGCCTATCCTGTGGGCCTTGCCAGTGTGCACGCGCAAGGTTTCAACCAGGGGAATGGCCAGGTCGGTCCGGTTTTCGACGTTACGGATCGCACTGGAAACAGCTCCCGGCCGATTGTTTACGACCCTGTCCGCCAGGGTTATCGCGGCGGACGACTGTTCCCGGCTGAATGATTGGCTAAGGGTGGAGGTGCCATCCGCTTCCGGATCATAAGGTGCCAGAAACTTTCTCAGCACCGCCTCCAGAGCCGATCCGGAAACCGCGCGGGCCTTGTCCGAGATGGTGTCGCAGTAAGCGGCGTCTCCCCGGGGATCGATGTCACCGAGCTTCATCTTGTGCGGTACGTCAATTCCGGATCTTACCAGCCCCCGGATAACGCCGCCGATCTCGGCCCGAACATCCCCGTTGTCGACGGTCCCGATGAGTTCGCCGCTCTTGACCGGTTGGCCGATATCCATTCGAGTCTGGAACTTTCCGGTGCAGGGCGCCCGCAAAACGCGCTCGCTGGTAAAACCGGCGATATTTCCAGGTATACCGGTATTGGGCTGGGCCCGGCCGTGGGTAATGATGCGTCCCAGGTGATGTCCCCGATTGGTTTCGATGACGGTGTGCACATCATGCCCCGCTTCAAATCCCGGGCCCAGGCCGATGACCAGCGGGGCCTGGGCCAGGCGGGTACCGAGGTTCTGTTTGGCTAAAACAGCGTCTATGACCACGTCGGGCTGCATGGCGGCGAGGGTTTCTCCGTCCGGGTCCACCAGCACCGCGATGTGACCTTTTTCCCAGGCTTTGGTCACGTCGGTCGCGTCGGCGGTTTTCACAGCGGTAACCGCTTCGATGATTTGACAGTCAGTGTAAACCGTTTCGGAGAAGGCGACCAGGCGGCGAACGGCCAGCGGGCGCGGGACCTCGAGCATAAAGATTCGCCGGATGTTGGCCCGGTAGAGCCGCCAGGCAACGGCGCTGGCCATTTCACCGGCGCCTTTTATACAGATGGTTAGTTGGGAAATGGATTTATTCATGGCAATGCTATCAGGGTGAATTCAATGTTACTTCACTCCCGGTGAAGGTGAAACAAACAATTGGTAAAAACAGATGCCGGCATTCCCTTACTTTCCAAAAGGGCACACCGGGTACCGGCATCGCTCACAATTAAGGCAGAGGCCGCCGTGTCCCATGGCAACAATGTCTGCCCGGGTAATCGCCTCACCGGCCAGGACCCGGGGCAGGAGCAGGTTGAAGACCGTTACCCGGTGATAGTACACGCAGGCCGGCAGACCGACTATAGGGACATCATCATACAGGGCATACAGGAACATGGCCCCCGGCAGGACTGGAGCGCCATAAGCCACCAGTCGAGCCCCGGTTGCCAGGACACCTTCTCTGGTAACATCATCCGGGTCGACGGACAACCCCCCCGTGGTAATGATCAGATCACATCCGGCCGCTGCCAGCTGCCGGATGGCCCCGGCAACCGCCTGGGTGTCGTCGGGAACAACGAGCTTGTGGGTGACTGTGGAACCGTAGCGGACAATCGTCGGTTCGACGAATTCATCGAAAGCATCATGGATGACGCCCTTGTACACTTCTGTCCCGGTTACCACCGCGCCCACTTTCCAGGTCTGGAAAGGCAGCACTTTTAAAACCGGCTGCCCGGCACCCGCGACGGCCTCAAGGCGTTCGATATTTTCAGACCGGGTGGTCAGCGGGATGATGCGGGTGGCCGCCACGGTCTGGCTCTTTGTACAGGGCGTGTTGTTTTTCAGCGTTGAGACGATGATGTCTTCTATACTGTTTATATGTAGCAGGGCTGCCGCATCAACTTTCAGCAGGCCGTCCGTCAGGCAGCACATATTGGATTTGCCTTCAACCGGTTCAGTCCACTCGATATGTTCCCCGCAGATGGCGGCACAAATTTTGACAGCGGCATCATCTTCATGCAGCGTGTCAGGGGATAACTTCAGGACATACAGGTGGTTTTTGCCGATTTTTTTAAGTTCGGCAACATCATCGGCCTGGACGATATGCCCTTTTTTATAGGCGACGCCTTTAAATTCTCCGGGAACGATGCGGGTAACGTCATGGGCCAGCACTGTTCCCACTGCATTTTCTACCTTTATTTTTTTCATAAACTTTATGTGCGTTTCACCCGTTTCAAATTTTAGATGGCCTCTATCCGGTTCCCTGTGCTAAACTGCCTTGCGGGTCAGAGGTCGTCAGGCGCTGCGGCCGCCCAAATGCCAGCAGGGATTAAATCAATATGACCACATCAGGCTCCATCACGGGGATTATCCTGGCGGCCGGCATGTCCACCAGGCTCGGCCGGCCCAAACAGCTTTTGAAAGTCGGCGGTGAGTTCATCATCAACCGTGTGGTTGATGCCGCTTTGAATTCAGGCCTTGAAAAAATCATCGTGGTCCTGGGTCATCGCCACCGGGAAATCCAGGTGGCAATGGGTGCTCGGTTGACGGTACCCCGATTAAAGGTGGTGATCAATCGGGACTACCGCCGGGGGCAAAGCCACTCTTTACGTTGCGGTGTGCAGGCAATCCGGTCAGACTGTGCGGCCTGCATGTTTATGGTGGCGGACCAGCCCCTTCTGGACGCCGGAACCATCGACCTGCTGATCGAACGCTTCCGGTTGTCTGCCAGTGAGATCTGCGTGCCGCTTTGCCGGGGGAAACGGCAAAGTCCCACCCTGTTCAGCAGTCGTTATTACGATCGTCTGCTGGCCATCACCGGCGATATCGGCGCCAGGGGCATCATAGCGGCAGAACCGGAAAGTGTCCTGCTGGTGGAGATCGACCGGCAGGATGTCTTCAGGGATATTGACACCCCGGCGGATCTGGCCCGGATGGAAACCCTATTTCAAAAGTCCCGGCAGGTAAGTCACCAGGCCCGGGAAGATCATCAGGATGATCACGCATAAAATATACGCCGGCAGGAAATAGGTGACTCCCTTGAAGACATCTTCCAAGGGCACGTTTTTGGCCATGCCGCCGACCACATAGGTGGTGGCGCCCACCGGTGGCGTCACCGCCCCCAGGGTGGTCACCACGGTAATCGTCACCCCGAACCAGATGGGGTCATAGCCCAACTGACGGGCCACCGGGAAAAATATCGGGATGGTGATCAACAGGAGTGCCAGGGCATCCATAACCGCGCCGCCGATGATGTAGATAAAGAATATGATCCCCATTATCACAGTACCGCCCACCGGCAGATCCACCACCCAGGCCGCAATATCAAATGGTATCCGGGTAACCGCCAGAAAGCGGCCGAAGATCATGGCGCCGGCGACAATCATGATTACCATGCAGGAGATACGCAGGGTATCGGTGACAGAAAGGATAAATCCCTTCCAGGTCAGGCGCCGCTGGAGGGTGCTGATAATGACCGCGAACAGCGCCCCCACCGCGCCTGCTTCGGCAGGTGTGAAGTAGCCGAAGTAAAGACCCAGCATCACGATAGAAAACAGCAGCAGCATTTCAAAGGCGCCGGTTAGCGCCTTGAACTTTTCGGCGATTGTTGTTTTGGGGCCGACGGGTCCCCAGTCCGGGTGCAGGCGGCACACGGCATAGATGGTGGTCATCAGCAGCAGGGCCAGGATCAGTCCCGCACCGATGCCGCCATAGAAGAGCTTGGCAATGGATTGCTCTGTGGACAGGCCGATGATGATCAGAACAACACTGGGGGGTATCACTACGCCCAGGGTGGAACCGCAGGCAATGGCCCCGGTGCTCAGCTTTGAATTATAGCCGAATTTTTCCATCTGGGGCAGAGCCACCGTTGTCATGGTGGCCGCGGTGGCCGCATTGGAACCGCAGATGGCCGCAAATGCGCTGCAGGCCATGACGGTAGCCATGGCAATACCCCCCCGGATTTGTCCAATCCATTTATAGGCGGCCTTGTACAGCTTTTCGTTTACGCCCGAATAAAATGCAATCTGGCCCATAAAGATAAATAGCGGTATAACGGTCAGGCCGTATTTCGAAAAAGTATCCCACAGGACCGAACTGACCATATTCAGTCCGGCTTTAAAAGAGATCACATAGCAAAAACCGCAAAATCCCACCAGGCCCATGGCAAAGCCTACCGGCATTCCAAAAAAGAAGAGGATCAGTAGCAGGATGATAATTCCGGAAATTCCAACGGCGGCTAAACTCAAGATTCACCCCCTTTTTGCGGAATCAAGGCCTTTATCAAATCCGTCAGCATAGCGAGCGCCAGGACCAGGCACCCGAAGGCAACCGTATAGGTAAAGGGGTAGTAGACGATTCTGAGCGTTTCCGTAACTTCACCAGTTTCCAACAGAGTTGTTGCCTTAACCGCCACCTGCCAGGCAACAATGCTGAAAAAAACCGTGCAGACACCGTTATTGACAGCTTGCAGTACTTTCTTGGTGTTGTCAGAAAATTTGTTGATGAGGACATCAACAGCGATATGCCCTTTGTTTAACTGGGTGTAGCCCAGGGCCATGGCCGTGACGATGGCTCCAAAATAGCCCATGAGTTCAAAAGTCCCCCGGATAGGGCCCCAGATGTTTCTAGAGAAGATATTGGCGCAGGTCAATAGGACCATGGCGACCAGGAACGTGCCGCCAATGAAAGTCAGCAGTTTGTTCAGAAACAGGTTGAGCTTGTCCAAAAAATCCATGCCATGCCTCTTCGCCAGGTTATGGGGTGTTGTCTAAGTCACGTATGGGCACCGATGGGTGCCCATCCTAAAAAACGTGAGTATGCAGTGCGGGATAATTTACTTGGAATACTTGTTAACCAGCATGCCGATGTAGTCTACGATATTTTGAGCCGGAAGGCCTTTAGCTTCGGCGCCTTTTACCCATTTGTCAGACAGGAAGGCAAGTTTCGCGTCCCACTTGGCTTTTTCCGCTTTGGAGAGTTTTATAAACTCGACCCCCTGCTGCGCTTTTGACCATTCAACGGCTTTGTCTACATGATTATCCATGTAGTTGCCGGTCCACTCGGACTGCTCCAGGATCAGGTCGTTCATTACCTTCTGAACGTCTGCTGGCAAGGCATTCCAGGAGTCCATGTTCATGACGACTGCGAAGGGATAGATAACCGTATTGGTCATGGTTACATACTTACAGTCTTCAGCGAATTTGAAATCTTTCATGGTTTCAAGGGATGAGAAAAGCCCTTTGACAACCCCTTTTTGCAGGGCCTCAACAGTTGCCGGCATGGGCATGCCCACGGGGTTGGCGCCCCAGGCTCCCAGGATCTGGGCCGCACCGCCGGAAGCTCTCAAGTCCAGTCCCTTAAGGTCACCCAGATTCCGAACCGGGACTTTTGACATGATATTGGTCGGGGCCGTGGTGAACATGGCCAGGACCTTGACTTTGGCAAACGGTGCCGGTTTATACTTTTTGTAAAGATTCAGCAGGGCCAGGCTACCCACTCTTGAATTGGGAATTCCCAGGGGCAGGCTGGTGGCGTTGGTTACCACAAAACGTCCCGGCTGGTAGGCCATGCAGAGGTTACCGATATCGGCCTGGCCGGCGATAACGCCGTCCATCATGTTCTTGGCCCCCAGCAGGGTGCCGCCGGGGTAGGTGCTGACGGCCACTTTCCCGTTTGTGCGTTTCTCGACTTCCTTTTTCCATCTTTCCATCTGAACGCACGGAAAGGTGGGGGCTGGCGGGAAATTGGCGTAGCTCAGTTTAATGGTCCCGGCAATAGCGGTGGGTGCAATGAAAATAGTTATGCAAACTGACACCATGAAGAATACGGCTAACGGTAGAGCCACTTTCTTGTTCATCTGGAACCTCCTTGTTAAAGGTTACGGGGCATCATTGCGCCGCGCAGGGCGGCAACTGGCAGGATGCCCCTGTAGCGTGTGCTCAGCATATCTGCTTTTTTTCGGTTAGCGGGTCAATGCCGCAGGTGGTAATACCCGCTTTCTTTTTTATAGCCGCCAGGACCTTTTCGGGCGTGATGGGCAGATCTTTGATCCGAACCCCGATGGCGTCATAAATGGCGTTGGCCACAGCCGGGGCCGTGGGGACACATCCCGGCTCGCCGATTCCTTTGGCGCCGAAGGGTCCGTCTTTGTCCGCCGTTTCCAGGACCGGGGCTTCGATGTTTACTGTATCTTTGGCAGTCAGGATCTTATAGTCCCGGAAATTCGGATTCATCATTTCGCCTTTTTCAAGGATGACCTGTTCGGTGAGTGCGTATCCGATTCCCATGAGCACCCCGCCGTATACCTGGCCTTTGAGCAGCATCGGATTGATAGCCTTACCGACATCATGGGCAGCGATATACTGGAGAATATCGACCTTGCCGGTTTCCTCATCCACTTTTACGCGTACACCGTGGGTTCCGAACGTATAGGTCATGGAAAGGTTGCCCCGGAAATCACGGCCCAGGTTTTCATTGTCTGGATCGTAAAAGCATTCGCCTGTGAGCATTTGCCCCCCGTGGCTGAAATGCGCTTTGCGCAGCAGTTTCCCAATCTCAATACGTTTTTCAGGGGCATCGCATACGTAAATTTCACGGGCTCCGGCGGTCAGGTCGCCAGGCGTGACTTCGAGCTGGCCGGCTGCCATCTCAAAGAGCCGTTCCCTGATTTGCCGGGCGGCCCCCAGGGCTGAATTGCCGGCCACGAAAGTGGTGCGGCTGGCGTGGGCGCCGACATCCCAGGGGCAGACATCGGTGTCCGTATGGATAACATGGATATCTTCAATTAGCAGTCCCAGCTCCTCGGCCACTATTTGGGCGATAACGTTGTCGGCGCCCTGGCCCATGTCCGAGGCCCCGGTAAACACGTTGGCCTTGCCATAGTCATCCATTTTTATAATGGTACCGCAGCCATCTGATTTATAAACGCGCGCACCGCCCCCGACATGGATCAGGGATGCTATGCCGATACCTTCTCCCGAACCACGCTTGCCGCCGCCGGCCAGCTTTTCAGTGACCGTTGAAATGCATTCCGTCAGGCCGCACGAAGTGATGCGAAAACCCTGGGTGGAGACATCTCCGGATTCGTTGGCGTTGATCCTGCGGAACTCAACCGGATCGATGCCGGCCGTTTCAGCCAGCATGTCCATGGCGCTTTCAATGGCAAAGGTGGCCTGGGGGTTTCCGTAACCGCGCATGGCCTGAGAGTAGGTGTTGTTTGTATATACGCATTTGGCTTCATAGCGTACATTGGGAACTTTGTACAGGGTGGTGATCGGCATCATCATGACCGAGGGTGTCGTGGCACCCCAGGAAGTGTAAGCACCGTTGTCCAGAATCATGGAGATGTCTCTGAAAAGCAGCCGGTGATTGTTGTCACATCCCTGGGCAATGTGGATGATTGCTGGCTGGCGGGTGGATGTGGCGATAAACTCCTCCTGGCGATCAAAGAGTATCTTGACCGGCTTGCGGGTGTAAAATGCCAGCAGGATGGCGATATGTTCATAGGCGTAAGTGTCCAGTTTGCTGCCGAAACCGCCGCCGATACAGGGTTTGACTACCCGGACTCGTTTTTCTTTTAGTCCCATGGCTTTCAGAACACCCAAAAAGTCTTTCTGGGCCAGTGAAGGTATCTGGGTGTTGGTGTGGACCGTCAGGTTGTTGGCGTGGTCGAATTCGGCAATGGCGCCGCTGGTGCCCATGCAGCAATGGGTGACCCAGGTAGTGGTGAACCGGTCTTCAACCATCCAGGCCGCCTCCTGGCGGGCGGCCTCCACATCTCCGTAGTGCAGCTTCCAGGGCATCTTGAGGATATTGGTTTTATGGTTTTCATGGACCAGCGGGGCATCCGGCTTAAGGGCCTCTTCCGGATCAAAGACACAGGGCAGCGATTCATAGGTCACTTGAATGAGGCCTATCGCCTCACGGGCGGTATCCGGGTCGGTGGCAGCCACCGCAGCAACTTCATCCCGGTAGGAACGGACTTTACCTGTTTTCAGCGGGGGGTTGTCCTTGTATACACCCATTCTTATGGCCGGGATGTCCTCGCCGGTGAGAACCGCCCTGACGCCGGGCAGTTTTTTAGCCCGGGAGGTGTCGATGTGTGCAATTTTTGCGTGGGGATACTTGCTGTACAGGATTTTACCGTAAAGCATGCCCGGCCTTTTGAGGTCCTGTATGTACTGAACCCGTCCCGTGGCTTTATCAACGGCATCCAGCTTGGGGATGCTCTTTCCGACGATATTCAGATCACCCATCTAAAACTCCTTTTTTGTATCATTATCCTTCCAGGCCACAACCTCGATATCTTCCGGGCTGTAACCGCTGACGGCCTGAACGGAATCGAAAATCTGGATATAGCCGGTGCACCGGCAAATATTCCCGGCCAGGGCATCTTTTATATTTTCCGGGTCCGCGTCCGGGTTTTCATCTAAAAGTGCCTTGGACGACATGAGCATGCCGGGAGTACAGAACCCGCACTGGATGCCGCCGTTTTCCACAAAAGATTCCTGCAGGGGATGCAAGGTTCCATCTGTGTCTTCTAGACCTTCGACCGTTAAAACTTCTTTCCCGTCGGCTTCGACCGCAAGGAAAATACAGGCGTTGACGGCCATCTTGTCCACGATGACGGTACAGGCCCCGCATTCCCCGCTGCCACAGCCCTCTTTAGTGCCGGTGAACCCCAGTTCTTCGCGGAGCAGGTAAAGCAGCGTCCAGTTGGGTTCAATCTTCACACGTGTTGGATTGCCATTACACGTGAACTGAATTTCCGTTGACATGAAAGGTGCCTCCTGTAGCTGGTTATCCTTGGTTGTCAATTCTGTCGATACACGTTTGCCCCATGCGTCTTACCTGAACCGCGACCATTTCGCGCCGGTACCAGGCGACCCCGCGGATACTGTCACGGACCTGGGATTCTTCCGCCGCGATTTTGCCAGCTTCCCCCAGGACCGCAGAATCGATCTTTTTGCCGACCAGGAATCGCTCGGCTCCCAGGGCCCGAAACGGCGTGGGGGCGGCCACACCCAGGCAGACTCTGGCCCGGGCGCAAAGGTCGGTTTCTTCCTCCAGACTCAGCAGAACGCCCACGCCCAGCAGGGGCAGCTCCATGGCTTTGCGCCGGCCGAATTTTATATAGGCGCTGCCGGTTCGCGGCAGTGGGCGGGGGATCACGATTTCGGTGAGGATCTCGCCTTTTTCGAGGACGGTCTGACCCGGCCCGGTGAAAAAATGGACCAGCTCCAGAGACCGATTCCCTTTGGCGCCGTAAATGTTGACCCGGGCATCCAGTGCAATCAGCGGGATGGCGCCGTCCGCGGAGGGAACCGCGTTAACCAGGTTCCCGCCGATGGTGGCAACATTACGAACCTGCACGGAACCGATGTTGCGGACAGCGTCGTGGAGGATCGGATAGGCACGTTTAATCAACGCCGAGTTCTCTAGCATACGATGGGTCACCGACGCGGCCAGCGTCAGTTCGCCGGTATCACGGTTCAGCCCGGGTTCGTCCTGGCTCAGGACCTGTTTCAGCGAAATCAGGTATCCGGGATTAATTTTGTACTCTTTCATTTTGACCACGATGTCCGTGCCGCCAGCGATGTACGTCGCTTGGTCGTCGTGAGCATCATACATTGAAACAGCCTCATCCAGTGACCGGGGAACAAGGTATTCGAACTTGTTCATGGGAACCTCATTTTTGTTTTCATCTGGTTATTCAATTACCCGCCGGGTTTTGCGTCATGCAATCCAGTCTACGGGCGATTGTCAAAAAAACGTTTTGATTTTCTTTCCGAGCGGGGCAGGGCGCCGTAGTCAACGACCTCCACCTCGCTGGATACCATGATACTGCTTTTGATCTTTGCGGCAACCTTTTTAGCAATTCCAGCGGAATCAATATCCCCGGCATTGTTGCCGCACTCAACTTTGAGAGTCATATATTCTTTGCCGTCATCGCGACGCTCCAGGGTGACCTGATATTCACAGCTGATGTCGGGTATGGTCGACAGGGCTTCATCAATCTGTCCGGGGTAGACATTGACCGCCCTGAAGATAAACATGTCATCGGAGCGGCCCAGGATACGATCATGCATGGGCAACACGCTGCCGCAGGAGCAGGGTGTGTCGATAGCGCGGGTCAGGTCCCGGGTGCGGTAGCGGATCAGGGGCGCGGCTTCCTTGGCGATCGTGGTGACGACCATTTCCCCGGGATCACCGGGCGCGACCGGCAGCAGGGACTCGGGGTCCAGAATTTCCAGGATGTAATAATCAGCCCAGTAGTGGATACCTTCGTGGCGGGCGCAATCCAGCCCGGTTCCGGGACCGTACAGCTCAGTCATGCCCGTAATGTCGAACATGTCCTCCAGCCCGAGAAGCTCTTTTATCCTGGCGCGCATGGCATCCGAACTTCTCTCGGAGCCGAAAATCATATTTCTCAGGGCGATCTTGTCCTTCAGGCCCCGCCGGGAAATTTCTTCAGCCATCAACAGGCCCATGGAAGCCGTGCAGCACATGACTGTTGATTGCATGTCAATTAGAAACTGGCACTGCATATCGACATTTCCGGGTCCGACTGGAATGGCCATGGCCCCGAATTCCTCACAACCCAGCTGGAAGCCGACCCCGGCTGTCCAAACCCCATAGCCTACGGCTATCTGGACTCGATCATCCGGCGAGAGCCCCGCCATTTCGTAACACCGTGCGAAAAAGTGGGTCCAGTCGGCGATATCCTTCCGGGTGTAGGCCAGGACTTTTTTCTTGCCGGTGGTGCCCGATGATGCGTGTATGCGGACGATTTCCGCCGGCGGCACGGACAAGAGCGGCAGCGGGTAGCCTGCCCGGAGGTCATCGGCGGAAGTAAAAGGCAGCCGGCGAATATCGTCGAGGGTATTGATGCTGTCAAGGTAAATACCGGCCTGGTCAAGTTTGTTCTGGTAAAAGGGTGAGGCACTGTAGGCGTGATTTACCGTCCACTTCAGTCCTTTTAGTTGGTGCTCCTTCAGTTCGGCAGCGTTCCTGAACCCGGGCATATACGTTTTAGGCATTTTTCAAAGGTCTCCTTATGGTTGCTGTTTTTCGGCTCGCAGTGATTCGGTGGCTCCGGGATCAATGTCCAGGGTCTCAGGGTCTATCGCGACACCGTAGTCTTCCCGGGCCTTTTCGATGCTTACATAACCATAACGGACATCTTTTTGAACAGCGGCAGGATCCCTTTGAAAAGGGTCACCGTAACCGCCGCCGCCGGCACTGTAAAAAGAGATTACGTCTCCCGTATCACAAAATGTCAGGCCACTGGGATCAGCTGTGGCTTCATTTTTTAGAAAGCGGGCCTTGGCACCCGGCCTTCCTCCAAAAATTCCATCCGGAGGGTAGATATATCGTCCGGCCTGTACAGCAATGGTTGTGGGCGGCAACGGGGCCTGGTCATCATCCGGCACCCGGATAACCATTTTACGCCCAATGCCGCCGCGCTGGGCGCCGGGGCCGCCGGAGTCGCGGACCAGTGCGCGCGATTCGATCAGCAACGGCGTGTCGCTCTCCAGTATTTCCACAGGTGTATTGGCCCCGTTGGCCGGAAAAATGGCACAGTGGTGTCCGTCCATGCGGTTGCTGGCCCCCAGACCGCCGCCACGGATGATCATGGTGTGCCAGGGTTTGCCGCTGTTTCGCCGGCCGTAGAGGATGTTGGTCTGGGCGGGGGTCCCTCCGCTTTCAGCTATAATATTATCTGGGGTGGCCGCTGCCAGCGCTTTAAAAACCATTTCGGTCATAAAATGCCCGACCTGCATACGTGCAGCCACCGCCGCCGGAAAACTGCAGTTCACCACGCAGCTTTCGGGCGCGGTCATGTTTATCGGCCGGATGGCGCCCTCATTGATCGGGATATCGGGATCGAAAGCGCTCTTTATCGCCATGAAGACATAGGCGTAGGTAAAATTGTAGACAACATTCACTCCCCAGTCCACCTGGGACGTTGTACCGTCGAAATCGACATTGATATTGCTGCCGTTTACTTTAACCGTCAGGCGGATGGTAATATCTTTGCGTTTCCCGGTTCCTTCTATAAGACCGGTGTAGGGATAGTCACCGTCCGGAATTTTTTCTATCGCGCTACGCATGCTTTTTTCAGTCCGACTGATGATTTCGTCTGCCAGATCGTCAAGCGTATCGAGACCCTCATCGGTCATCATCTCGATGATCTTTTCCGAACACACATGGTTGGCGGCCACCTGGGACCGGATGTCTCCGGTCACCTCTTCGGGGGTTCTCACGTTCCAGCGAATCAGGTCGAGGACTGACTGGTTCAGTTTGCCTGCGTCATAGAGTTTAATCGGTGGGATGAAGATGCCTTCTTCAAAAACTTCGCGGTTATCGGAAGCGACCCGCCCGCCGATATCTGAATGGTGAAAAACACAGGCGGTAAAGGCCACCGGTTTTTCTTTGAAGAAGATGGGGCTGAGCACGCAGACATCATTGAGGTGACCGGCCAGCAGCCAGGGGTCGTTGACAATAATAACATCCCCCGGCCGGTAGTCTTCAATCGGGATCGAAGTGATGATGCCTTTAACTCCCAGGGCCATGGCGCCGGCCTGCCCGGGGGTACAGAACGTGCCCTGGACCAGCTCCTGCCCCCGGCTGTCTGTGAACATGCAGGTGTAGTCATGGGCGTCCCGCAAAAGACTCGAAAACGCGGTCCTGGCAACGGAGGCATCCGCTTCATCCACTATGGAAACCAGTCGCCGCCAGAGAATCTCAAGGGTAATGGGATCAAACTTAGCGGTCATTTTTGTAAAACCTCTAATTAAGGTTGTTTAGGCTGAAGACTGTTAGGTTTAAAAACCTTTCTGTCACCTGAACCGATTTTATCACTTTTAGAATGGCTTTCTTTCAGTCTATCCACCTGCAGTAAGGTCTATCCACACAAATCCAAATTCATCCACCCGTACACCGGCATCTTCACCGATGACAATAGTGGACTCCCGTTCTTCGATAATGGCCGGGCCTTCAAATTTCGCGCCGGGAAAGAGCCTGGCGCGATCATAAACAGTATGCTCTGCAAAGTCTTTACGGGCTAGGGAGAACGCCGGACGGCTGGATTTTACACAGTCAGACAGGCTGGTCCCGGTTTGTTTCAACGGCGGGATCCTAAAGGGCCGGGCCGGCAGGCTGGCCCGTACCTTGAAAGTGACGAATTCCACCGTGTTGTCGTCGTAGGTCCGCCCGTAAAGCCGTTTATACTCGGTATCGAAAAGGTCACGGATCTCTTTTTTGCGCCACTGGTCAAAGGGCCTGGCCGCGATTGCCAGATTGGTTTCCGCGCCCTGGCCGACAAAACGCATCATCAGGGTCCGTTCAAAAAGGATCTTTTCGCTGCCGGCGGTGCTGCCTAAAATGGCGGCTCCTTCAGTTTCCAGGGCGCGAAAAAGTTTTTCTATTTCAGAAAAATCAGCTTCATCCAGAGCCGCCCGATGGCTGCGCGACAAATCGAACGCGACCGGTGCGGTGAAGAAACCCAGTGCGGAGCCGACCCCCGCCAGGGGGGGCACCAGGATACGCGGTGCCCCAATTTTTCGGGCCAACCCGTAAGCGTGCACTGGGCCGGCACCCCCGAAAGCGGAAACCGTTACAATGTTGGGATTGCCGCCTTTTTCAGCAATATGGGTTTTTGCGGCCGCAGCCATGGTTTCGTTGATCAGGTCGTGGATGCCGAAAGCCGCTTCCACCGGGGTTGTGCCCAGGGGTGCCGCTATTTTTCGGGCAATGGCGCTTTCCGCGGCCGCTTTGTCCAGCGGCATGCTGCCGCCCAGAAAATAGTCGGGGTCCAGGTACCCCAGGGTGAGGTCCGCATCGGTTACCGTGGGGTTTTCGCCGCCCAGGCCGTAGCAGGCCGGTCCCGGGTCTGCGCCGGCACTTTCCGGTCCCACTTGGAGCAGGCCGAGCCGGTTGATCTGGGCGATGCTGCCTCCGCCGGCCCCGATTTCCATCAGGTCCACCACCGGGACCTGGATGGGCAGGCCGCTGCCTTTTTTGAATCGCTGCACACGCCCCACCTCGAAGGTCGATACGAGTCCGGCCTGGCCTTTTTGAATCAGGCAGGACTTGGCGGTAGTGCCGCCCATATCGAAGCAGAACATGTCTTTGATCTTGAAAAGCCGGCCGTAGTGCTGGGAAGCGATGACTGCGGCCGTGGGGCCGGATTCGATGATCCGCACCGGAAATTCACGAGCCGTTTCCAGGGAAGTGATTCCTCCGGATGACAGCATGATAAACAGCTTGCCGTCAAAGCCCAATGCTTCCAGGCGATCGGAAAGCTTTTTTAAATAGCTGGCCGTTATCGGTTTTACATATGCGTTGGTTACCGTGGTGCAGGTGCGTTCATATTCTCTTATCTGGGGCAGGACCTCGAAGGAGATGGATTGAAAAAGATCGGGTGCCTGGGCCCGGATGAAATCCCGGATGGCCTTTTCGTGCACCGGATTTTCGTAAGAGTTGATCAGGCAGACCGCAATAGATTCCACCTGTGCCTCCCTGAGTTCCTCCAGCCGACCGCGAACCTGCTGCAGATCAAGTTCCCGGATGACCCGACCATCGCTGGTTATCCGCTCATCGACTTCCGTGCGCAGGTAGCGCGGGATCAATGGCAGGGGGTATTCTGAAAAAATATCATAAGCGTCGTAGCGGATCTCCCGGCCCAGTTCCAGGACGTCCCTGAAGCCACGGGTAGTGATCAAACCGGTGCGCGCGCCTTTTCTTTCGATGATGGCGTTGATCACCAGGGTGGTCCCGTGAATAAACTCGGTGACCAGATCTAAAAACCCCGGGTTTTGTGCGAGCAGTTCCTGGATGCCATGTTCGACGGCTTGTGAGGGATCAGCCGGCGACGTCAGGCATTTGTTGGTCTGAAACTCGCCGGTCTCATCATCGACAAGGACAAAATCAGTGAAAGTACCACCGATGTCACATCCCAGACGAAAGGATTTATTCAAAGGTCTCCTCCTGTGTTGCATCCACTTCCATGACAGATTGAGCGAATATTATAAAACTGCAGCATTAGCATGTCACTCTGAGCGCAGCGAAGAGTCTTCCACAAGCCAAGGCCATGTTTTTACATGAGGGATTCTTCGTCGTTACACTCCTCAGGATGACAGGCAGTAGATACTGCTTCCCTTTTATCGGAAAACAAAAACCAAGTGTTCTAAAAGATAGATGGTTCCTCCCATTCGCCGAAGACATCACGAAAAATGCTGGCCATCTCCCCCACAGTGGCGTAGGCCCGGCAGCAGTCCACCAGATAAGGCATGACGTTGTCTTTGCCCCGTGCGGCCTTTTCCAGGGCCCTTAATGTCCGGGTCACCGCCTGGTTGTTCCGGGTTCGTTTAAGCTCCCGCAGGCCGGCCTGCTGCTTTTCCACCCATTTTTCATTATACTCATGCAGGTCCACATCACCGCCGCCGGTGTCATCACCGTCGGTGTACTTGTTGCTGCCGACCTTAATGTATTCACCGCTTTGCAGGCCTTTTTCGTATTCATAGGCCTGGGTGGCAACCTTGCGCTGGATAAATCCGGTTTCGACGGCTTTGACCATACCGCCCAGTGCGTTGACCTGCTGCATCTCTTCTATGATCTTTTCTTCCATCTGCAAGGTCAGGGTTTCGATGAAATAAGAGCCGGCCAGCGGGTCCACAGTGTCGCGCAGCCCCACCTCTTCCATGAGAATTTCAAGGGTGCGCAGGGACAACAAGGCCGCCCGGGGGGTGGGGATGGTGTAGGCTTCGTCAAAGGAGCACAGGGCCGTGGTCTGGGCTCCGGCCAGGGCCGCCCCCAGGGCGTAAAAGGCTCCGCGCATGATATTGTTTTCAGGTTGCTCCTTGGTCAGTCCGCTGCCGCCGCCGCCGAAAAGCCCTCGCAAAAAAAGCTTTTTCTTTTCGGTGACGCCATAATCGGTTTTCAGCATTTTGGCCCAGAGTTTGCGGGCAGCCCGAAACTTGGCCACCTGTTCCCAGAGATTGCCGTATACATTGAAATTGAAGGAGAAGCGTCCCACGAAGTCCTCGGCCGCCAACCCGCGCGCCATCACATTTTCCATGTAGGCCCGGGCAATCTCGAAGGCGCAGCCGATCTCCTGGGCAGGTGTCGCGCCCGATTCGCGGATGTGGTACCCGCACAAACTCACCGGGTTACAGCGCGGCAGTTCCTTAACCGCGTATTCGATTGTATCGCCGACCAGGCGGACACCATGTTCGACCGGATAGATCCAGGCGCCCCGGCCGATCATCTCCTTGAGAATGTCATTTTGCGGGGTGGCGGAGATCTTCTCTTTCGGGTATCCAAATTTTTCCGCCACGGCCTGGTACATGGCCAGCATGATGGTGGCCACCGCGTTAATGGTCAACCCGCTGCCGATGCGGTCTAAAGGGATATCCTTGAAAGCGATTTCAAAATCTCTCAACGAATCCACCGCCATGCCCACCCGGCCGACTTCGCCAAGCGATTTAGGGTGGTCGGAGTCATATCCCATCTGGGTCGGCAGGTCGAAGGCGACATTCAAACCGGTCTGGCCGTGGTCGATCATCAGCTTGAAGCGGTTGTTGGTCTCCTCGGGCGTCCCAAAGCCGGTATACTGGCGGGTCGTCCAGGCCCGGCTGCGATACCCTAAAGGATGCAGGCTCCGGGTAAAGGGAAATTCGCCGGGATCGCCCAGATCTTTATCGTAGGCAAAACCCGCCTGAGCAAGATCTTCGGGGCCGTACGACGGCTTTACGGTGATACCGGACTGGTAGCGGACTTCTTCGACCGCATCCTTCTTGTTCTTGGTATATTTGGCAACGCCCATAGTGATTCCCTGTGTGAAAAAGTTGGTTATACCCTGTCAGGCGCAGCCACGCCGCAGAGGCCGTAAATGCCGGAGGTAATTTCGTCAAAGGGCGTGCCGCCAGGGTAGACACCGGCCACGCCCATCTTTCCCAGTACCGCTGTGTCACGGTCGGGAATTACGCCCCCGACGACCAGTTTGACTTCATCCAGCCCTTCGGTTTTCATCATTTCCAGCAGGCGGGTGCAGATGGGGATGTGCGCCCCGGACATGATGCTCAGACCGATTACATCCACCGTCTCCTGGCTCGCTGCGGTGACAATCTGCTCCAGGTCCTGGTGCAGGCCGGTGTAGATGACCTCCATGCCGGCATCCCGTAGAGCCAGGGCCACGATCTTGGCACCGCGGTCGTGGCCGTCCAGTCCGGGCTTGGCCAGGAGAATTCTAATCTTACGCTCATTCATGCCGTTGTTCCTCCCAATGGTCAGAATTCTTGCTTATTTCCGTCGTCTCCGGCGGCCAACTGTTCAAGGACCGCGGCTTTGCCCCGGAGGATATGTTCCCGGACCAGTTTTTCCACGCCATCGGCGTCGTGTTGGCGGATGGCGGCAACCATGCGTTTGTGATCCCGGTTGCTCTGCCTGGCCATGCTTTCCTGGCTCAGGATAATATGCCGAAAACGGTGAATCTGTGCTTTCAGATCGTTAATCATCTTGATAAGCCGCGGGCTGTTGCTCAGGGTGTAGAGCAGTTCATGGAACCGGGTGTTGATCTCTTCCAGTTCACTGACCCGGCCCTGTTCCAGGCAGTGCTGGTATTCCAGGATTTTCTTTTCCAGGCGGTTCAGGCCCTCCGGGGTATGGTTTTCAGCCGCCAACCGGGCCGCGTAAGATTCGAGTATACTCCGAATGCCGAAGGTTTCATCGATGTCCTGGCTCGTCAGGCCGAGCACCGCAAAACCGCCCGGCGGCAGTTTCTGCAAGAACCCCTGGCTTTCCAGTTTATGCAAGGCTTCCCGGACCGGAGTCCGGCTGACACCGATGGAGTCAGCGATGCGGCTTTCCACCAGGCGGCTATTTGGTGCGATATCCCCCAGGGCAATGGCCTGTTTGAGGTATTCAAAGACATGCTGCCCGGCCGATTTGCGGGCAGGCAGTGTCTTCAAACTTTCGAAACCCGCAGTTGCGATTTCCCCTTTTTCCATTTTACAGCCCTTCCCACCGGGCAATGTTGGTTTGCAGTACTTCATGGGTGCCCCCGCCGCTGAGCAGAAACCGCGTGTCGCGAAAAAAGCGCTGGGCCGGGTACTCCATGGAGTACCCGTAGCCGGCGAATATCCGGGTGCATTCGTCTGCTGCGCTGCAGGCTGCCTCTGTAGCGAAGTACTTGGCCATGGAAGCCTGTTTCATGCATTCACTGCCGCGGTCGATCATGGCCGTAGCTTTATAGACCATCAATCGCGAAGCTTCCAGATTGGTGGCCATATTGGCGATTTTCGATTGGATCAGCTGGTACTTGCTGATAGGTTTGCCGAAAGCTATACGCTCTTTGGCATATTTGAGGGCGGCATCCATGGCTCCACGCTGCAGGCCGATTCCCAGGGCGGCGGTCATGGTGCGAATTTCCGCCAGGATCGCTAAAAAGCAGGAGAGGCCCTGCCCCTCTGGCGTTACCCGGTATTCTTTGGGGATCAACACATCTTTGAAAGCCACTTCACAAATGGGAGTTGTACGCGTTCCCAGGCAGTCGAAGCGCGGGCTGAGGGACACGCCGGGCAGGTCGCGCGGCACGAAAAAGTAGCCGATCCCCCGTAATCTTTTGGCCGGGTCCGTCTGGCAAAGGACCGTGTAAAAGCTCGCCTCCGGTCCGTCGGTGACCCATGTTTTCATACCGTTGATCAGATAGCCGTCGTCGACGGCGGTCGCCCGGGTGGTAATGGCGCCCAGGTCGCTGCCGGCTTCAGGTTCGGTCATGCAGAAACAACCGATTTTTTTCCCGCGCATGGCCGGTAGAAAGTAGGCCTCGTGCATTTCAGGCGTTCCGTAGTGAAACAGGAAGTTGGTCCCCATCAGACATTGCATGGCGGTTATGGAAGCCAGGCTCATTAGGCCGCGGGCCAACTCTTCGCAGATAATGCAATACAGGGTCGTGTTGCCGCCGGCACCGCCTTTGCCCCGTGGATAGCGAATGCCGAAGAGGCCCATTTCAGCCAGCTTCTGAAAGAGTTCGTGGGGGAATTCACCCTTTTTGTCCAGCTCTTCGGCAATGGGAATGACTTCCTGGTCGACAAAACGGGCAATGGTCTGGCGTATCAATTTTTCCGGATCTGATCTAAGCATTATTAAGTTCCTAATTGGGTGTCATCCCGGCAAAAGCCGGGATCCAGGTTAAGGCTGGATGCCGGATCAAGTCCGGCATGACGATCTGGTACCTTTGCTGCCCTGTTAATCATCCAGCGAAGCGAAGCTTCACATCTTTCGATGTTCAACGTTCGATGTTGAATGTTCACTCGCTTTGTTTTACTCCTCGCACATGACGTCGCAAACCGCATGCAGCTGGCGGGTCAACTCCGGCACCACCGTGAACAGGTCGCCGACGATGCCCCAGTCGGCTACTTTAAATATGGGTGCCAGCGGATCTTTGTTGATGGCCACAATGAATTTTGAGTCCAGCATCCCGGCGCGGTGCTGAATGGCGCCGGACAGCCCACAGGCAATATACAGATCAGGTCGTACGGTTTGGCCGGTCTGGCCCACCTGGCGGGTTGCCGGTATCCAGCCCTCCTCAACTGCCACCCGGGTTCCGGCGACCTGGGCATCCAGCACAACGGCCAGTTTTCGCAATACTTCGAAGCCGTCCGCATCGTTGAGGCCCCGTCCGCCGGCGACGATAACCCGGGCCGTGGAAAGGTCCTCTCCGGATCGGGCGGCCTTTACGGTCTCCAGAATCCGGGTGCCGATATCGGCTTCGACTACGGTCGCCTGGTGGGGGATCACCGTACCTTTATGGCCCGGTGCCGGGGTTACCTCCATGACCCCCGGGCGTACGGTGGCCATCTGCGGCCGTGAGTAACGGTTGGCGATGGTGGCCATGATATTGCCGCCGAAAGCCGGGCGCGTCTGCCACAAAATGCCCTCATCGTGGTCGATGTCCAGCTCGGTGCAGTCCGCTGTCAGCCCGCAGCCTACCCGACGGGAAATCCGCGGTGCCAGGTCACGCCCGATGTGGGTGGCGCCCATGAGCAGGATGTTGGGTTTGTGGGCCTGCACGAGTTCTGCAAACACCCGGGCATAGGACTCCGTGCGGTAGTCCGCCAGCGATTCATCCTCGGCCAGGTAGACCCGGTCGGCACTGAATTCGATCAGGATGCCGGCCAGGGAGGCCACCTGATGGCCGATCAAAACTGCGGCAACTTCCTGCTTCAGGCTCCGGGCCAGCTGTCTGGCTTTGCCCAGCAGTTCCACGGATACCCGGGTCAGGGTGCCGGCGCGCTGTTCGGCAAAGACCCACACCCCCCGGTGTTCATTGAAATCGGGAACGGCGCGCGGCGTTGCATCCGTGCAGATGGCCCCGGTCCGGCAAACCTCCATGCAGGCGCCGCAGGCAGTGCAGCGGTCACCGATTTCCACTTTGCCTTCTGCCAGTGTCATCGCCTCATAGGGGCATTTTCGGAGGCACCGCTGGCACCCGTCACACAGATCAATTTCAACCCAGACTGCCATAGCTTTCTGTTTCCTCTTTATCACGGTGCTATCAAACGATTCTCTTTTAGCCGCTCCACCAGACTTTGCACCACATCAGCCATATCGCCTTCCAGCATTTCGCCCCGCCGTTCGAATTTGGGTGCAAAGGTTTTGATTACATGGGTTAGGGATCCATCCAGCCCCACCTGGGCTGTGGTTACCCCGATATCGGCCGCGTTCCAGACTTTGATAGGCGCTTTTTCACGGCAGGCTTTCAGCAGGCCGGCCATGCGGGGGTAGCGCGGGGTGTTCAACTGGCCGATGACGGTTAACAGGGCGGGCAGGCGGCACGCCACCCGTTCATAGCCGTCTTCCAGGCGCCGCTTGACCACCAGTTGATCGGCGGCGACGGTTTCGATATCGAACACATAGCTCACCTGGGGCAGATCCAGGTAGTCCGCCACCTGGGGCCCCACCTGGGCAGTGTCCCCGTCGATGGCCTGCCGGCCGCACAGGATAAGATCGTAATCCCCCACGGCTTCCACGGCCTTGCCCAGGGTAAAGGAGGTGGCCCAGGTGTCGGCTCCGGCGAAAGCGCGGTCGGTGAGCAGGATCGCCCGGTCCGCTCCCATGCCCATGGCCTCGGAGAGGGCATCGATTGCCTGGGGCGGTCCCATGGATATCACCGTTACGTCGGCGTCGTGTGCTGCTTTCAGATCCAGGGCGGCTTCCAGGGCGTGCCGGTCATCCGGGTTGATGATGCTGTCGAGTCCTTCACGAATCAGGTTGCCTGTTTTGGGGTCCAGTTTTACTTCCGTGGTATCCGGCACCTGTTTGATAAATACGATGATGCGCATTTCCCGCCTCCCGTTAGATGACCCCTTTGTCTTTCAAATCGGCAAGCTTATCGGCTGCGAGCCCGAGCTTTTCCCCGTAAATGTCTTGGTTTTGCTCTCCGAAGCGGGGCGGGAAAGAGAGCGTCCGGTTTTGCTTTTCCAGAAACGGGGTCATGTTGGGAGGCGGCGCCAGGGTGATCTGCTTACCGGTCACCGGGTCCTTGGCCGAGAGCAGCTTCTGGCTGACCAGGGGATCCGCGATGACCTCGTTGATGGTCTTTATCTTGCTGACCGGGACCGTGATGGTGTTAAAAAGTTCGATCAGTTCTTCGGAAGAGAGGTTGGCTGTAATGGCGTTGATCTGCCGGTTGAGGTTGCCGACGTCTTTAATCCGGCCGCTGTTTTTCCGGTACTCAGGAATGTCCAGCGATTTGAAGACTTCCAGACCGGCCATGGCCTCCCACTGGCGGTCGTTGCCCACCGCCAGGTAGATAAAGCCGTTGGCGGTTTTGTAGACCGAGACCGGGCAGAAAAACTCATGGGTGTTTCCCCGGCGGCTTATCCGGGTGTCGAAACTGGCCGTCATGGTCACCGGCACCGTGAGCCAGGAAACCGTGGATTCAAACATGGCCAGATCTATGCGGGAGCCTTCCCCGGAGATTTCTCTTTTGAAAAGCGCCTTCATGAGCAGTCCGTAAGCGTGCTCGCTGGTGCCCATGTCCGGCAGGGGGATTCCCAATACCTGGGGATCTCCATCGGCCTCGCCGGTTAGTTCCATCAACCCGGACCGTGCCTGCAGAATCGGGTCATAGGCACCCTCATTGCTGTCCGGCCCGAAGCCGGTAACCCCCAGCCAGATAATATCAGGCTTGGCTGCCCTCAAAATGTCGTAAGCGATGCCGAGTTTTTCATAATTTTTCGGCAGCTGGTTGGTGGTGAAAATGTCGATGTCAAGGTCTTTGACCAGGCGATGCAGGAGTTTGCGGCCTTCCGGATCGGCCAGGTTGAGGGTCAGGGCCTGCTTGCCTGCATTGATACAGAGAAAATAGGCATTCATCTTCTCCTCGTCCAGGGCATTGGCGCCGATCATGCGGTTGGGGTCGCCGTAGACCGGGTGTTCCAGCCGGATGACTTCCATACCGTCCATGGCCAGACGATAGGTCAGATAGGGTACGACGGTTGCCTGTTCAAGTGAGAGGACCTTAACATTTTGAAAAAATTCCATTATCTACCTCCAGCGGCGTAGAGAATTGTGCTGTTTCGGGGTGCTGCCTGCTATCCGCAAAGAACAGGTGGCAGCGTTATCTTTTATGGTGAATAGATGCTTGACGGGTCGCTATGTATACAGTATACAGTATACGACTTATGATTCATATACGGACGTGCAACCATTGTCAAGAGGCGACCTGACGGGTATCCTCATTTTAACCTGCAAACGCTCCCAAATAGATGCTTGCAACCGGCCGTATCGGCTGGTACCGATGGCAGGCTGTTAAACCATTCCGGCAATCGGCAGCGACCAGGAGGAAACATCGTGCAACTACCAGGCTTTGAATACCTTGAGCCCCGCGATCTTACCGAGGCGCTCAACCTGCTGGGTGAATCTGGCGCCGACTGCGCGGTGCTTGCCGGCGGCACCGATCTGATCGTACGGATGAAGCAGCGGCTGAAAACACCGGGCCGGCTGGTGAGCCTCAAACACCTCAAGGAACTGGACTATATTCGCGAGGCGGACGGCTGCCTGCAGATAGGGGCCGCCACCTCCCTGGACCGGATCATCCGCTCGGACATAGTCCGGCAAAGCCTGCCGGGATTTCATGAGGCCGCAAAAGCGGTCGGCGCCCGATCCATCCAGCACTTCAGGGGTACTCTCGGCGGGAATCTCTGCCAGGACAACCGCTGCCGGTTTTACAACCAGTCGGCGTTTTTTCGCGCAACCCGCCAGGCCTGCCACAAGGCCGGCGGGACGATCTGCTACGCCCGGGATGGTTCCGACCGCTGCCGCAGCACCTGCCAGTCCGACGGTGCGCCCGCCCTGATGGCGCTGGCGGCCGATGTGACCCTGTGCGGGGCCGGCTCCGAACGCACCATTGCGGTCAAGGACCTTTATACCGCTGTGGGGGACGCCCCGCTGTCGCTGCACAGCAGTGAGCTGCTTACCGAAATTTCAATTCCCCTGCCTGCTCCCGGTTCCGGCAGCGCCTATCGGCGTCTGGCCTTCCGCAGCGCCATCGATTACCCTATTGTTTCCGCGGCTGCTTTTCTCAGCATTGAAGCCGGCGTTATCCGCGATGCCAGGATTGTTGTGGGGGCCATAGGCAGTGCGCCGCTTTTTATGGTCACGGCATCCAGAAGCCTTAATGCAAAAGCGGCTGATGACGCCGCAGCCCTGGCCGCGGCTGCAAAGACGGCCGGCGGCAGCGCTGCGGCGTTTATCGTAGACAATCTCAACGCTGGCATGGATTACCGGAGTGCCATGATTCCGGTTATGGTATCAAGAGCCCTGCGGGCGGCGATCGCAAATGCCGGTGGGTGATGGCATCGGTGGAGGTATTCCTATGGAAAAGGTCAACCTGGAACTGACAATAAACGGAGAGGCGCTGGCTTTTGCCATCCTCCCGAATCGTACCCTGCTGGAACTCCTCAGGGAGGAGGCCGGCCTGACCGGTGCCAAGGAGGGATGCGGCGAAGGGGCCTGCGGGTCCTGCACCGTCCTGCTGGACGGTCAGCCGGTACGGGCCTGCCTGACCCTGGCGGTGGAGGCAGCGGGCTGTGCGATTACCACCGTTGAAGGCCTGGCCGAGGGTGAAACCCTCGATCCTCTCCAGGAGGCTTTCATCGAACACGGCGGCGTGCAGTGCGGTTTCTGTACACCGGGCATGCTGATGTCGGCCAAAGGGCTTCTGCTTGAAGATCCGCAGCCGGATGAAAAAAAGATTCGCCGGGCCCTGAGCGGGAATATCTGCCGCTGCACCGGATATGCCAAGATTGTCGAGGCAGTCACTGATGCATCCAAAAAAGGTGAGACCGATGGCTGATTACGCATATATCGGAAAGAAGATGCCCCGGGTGGATACCCGGGCCAAGGTGACCGGTGAGGCCCGGTTTACCGCCGACCTGAGTCTGCCTCGTATGCTGGTGGGCAAGATTTTAAGAAGTCCCCATCCCCATGCCCGGATCCTGGACATAGACGTTTCGGCGGCTGAAAACCTGCCGGGTGTAAAGGCTGTTGTGACCGGCAAGGAGACGTTGGGCCGGAAATGGGGTGTTTTCCGATACACCCTCGATCAGCAGATGCTCACCACGGACAAGGTCCGCTATATCGGTGAAGATGTGGCGGCAGTGGCTGCGGTGGACGAAAAGACCGCCCTGGCCGCCCTGGATCTGATCAAGGTGGACTACGCGGTGCTGGAGCCGGTGTTCGACCCCATGGCGGCAATGGCCCCGGGAGCTCCCTTACTGCACGAAGATTTCCAGAATAATATCAATATTCATGTTCCCATCCAGGCGGGCGATGTGGAAGCTGGTTTTAAACAGTCCCACTACATTCGGGAGGATACCTATACGGCGCCGGAGGATTCCTATTTCCAGGCGGAGCCCTACGCCGTGGTGGCCCGCTATGACCTCGACGGCAACCTCGAGATGTGGATGCCCAATGCGGGCCCCCACATGAAATCCAAGCCCATTTCCAATATGCTCGGCATCCCGCTCAACAAAGTCCGGGTCCGGAAGATTGCCATCGGGGGCGCCTTCGGCGGGCGCAGCGAAATATCCCCGGCCGATTTTATCTGCGCCCTGCTGGCCAAAAAGGCGCAGCGGCCTGTGAAAATCGTCTTTACCCGGGAAGAGAACACCATCGCCACCCGCCAGGGGCACTCTTTGATTACCACCATCAAAACGGGAGTCGACAAAGAGGGGCGGGTCCTGGCCCGGGACATCACCTGCTACATGGATGGCGGCGCTTACAGCAGTACCGGGCCTATTGCCACCAGTGTGCCGTTTCTCTGCATGGAGCAGGCCTACCGCATGGACAACGTGCGCTACAACGGTTACCGGATTTACACCAACAAACCGATCCGGGGCATGATCCGCATGCACGGCCGAGGGTTTGCCTGCGGGGTGGACATCCAGCTGGACCGGATCGCCGAACACCTGGGGATGGACCCGGTGCAGATCCGCCTGGTGAACGCGCGCCGGCCCGGGGAGTATACCAACACGGGCTCTCTGGTGGCCAGCTGCGCCATGGTCGAAACCATCGAAAAGGCGGCCGAAAAGGCGCGCTGGTCGAAAAAGTGGGGCAAGCTGCCGCCGTTTCACGGTATCGGCATCGGCACCAATTCCGTGCAGACGGGCTTTCCCATGGGCATCCGGGGCGGCAGCCAGGCTGCGATCAAGTTCAACGAAGACGGCGGCGCCACCGTGATTTCCGGTGTGGTGGACAATGGCCAGGGCAATGACAACATGCTGGTGCAGATCGCGACCGAGGAGCTGGGCATCCACCCGGAAGACGTCCAGCTGGTGACCGCGGACACGGAGGTTACCTCCTCGGATCCGGGGGCCTATTCCCAGGTATCCACGTTCATCGGGGGGCACGCCGTCAAACTGGCTGCCCGGGAGGTGATGAAAAAGATCCTGCTGACCGCGTCCGAAATGCTGGAAGTCGGCGTGGACGACCTGGTTGCCCGGGACCGGATGATCACGGTGCGGGGGAATCCGGAGAAAAGCATCCACATCAAGAAGGCGATCCGCATGGGACTGGTAAAGGGCCGGGCGCCCAGCGGCGAAGGGGCCTACTGGCCCAACGTGGATTCAAAACGGGAGTGGGTCTCCAATCCCTTCGGCCAGATGTGCGGGGCCTTTTCATTTGGTACGACGATCTGCGAGGTCGAGGTCGACCCCGAAACGGGCCAGGTAACCGTGCTGGAAGTCACCGCGGCCCAGGATGTGGGCTACGCCCTCAATCCCCTGGTCCTTGAAGGGCAGTTCGAAGGGTCGGTGGCCATGGGCGGGCAGGGCGGCATGCTGACCGAGCAGCACAACTGGAAGGACGGCCTGGTCCTCAATCCCACCCAGCTCGAATACCAGCTGCCGCTGGCCGTTGATATGCCGAAGATCAATTCCATTATCGTGGAATCGGTGGACCCGGACGGGCCGTACGGTGCCAAGGAGGCGGGGATGTCCATCGCCATGTCGGCCGCCCAGGCTTACAGCGCGGCTATCTGCAACGCCATCGGCGTCTACCTGGATGATTTTCCACTCACGCCGGACAGAATCTTGAAAGCCATCACTGAAAAAAACGAAGGAGGAAGTTAGTATGCGTGCTTTGGTAATAGGGGGAGCAGGGGGTATGGGCCAGGGAGTGGCCCGGGATTTGATAAAACAGGCCCAGGTAGAAACGGTTACGCTCGGTGACATCAATACCGATCCGGACAGATTGACCGCCAAACTGCGCGACAGTGAAAAAACATCCCTGGTTAAAATCGACGTGAATGACCACGGCCAGATGGTTGACGCCATCAAGGCGGTCGATGTCGTCATCAACTGCGCAGGGCCGTTTTACAAGACTGCCGTGGCCGTTGCCCGGGCAGCCGTTGAGGCCGGGGTCAACTATATCGATATATGCGATGACTACGAAGCGACCGAGATCCTTTTTTCGTCGGATATTGGTCAGGCCGCCCGGGATGCCGGGATAACCGTCTTGACGGGCATGGGCTCGGATCCGGGAACCAACAACGTGCTCGTCAAGTGGTATGCTGACCGCCTGGATCGGGTCGACGAGGTTTATCTGTACTGGGTGGTTAGCATCGCTGAACTCGCCGGGGCAGCCTGGGATCACAGCCTGCATATGACCCTGGGAAAAATTCCGCAATATATCGACGGGCAGCTGCAATACGTGGAAGGCGGTACCGAAGTGGAACCGGAGCAGTTTCTCGAACCGCTGGGCACCTGTCATGTCCGCTACGTGGGGCATCCCCAGCCGCTTACCATTCCCCGCTACATAGAAGGTGTCAAGAAGGTGATCATCAAAGGCGCCCTCATACCGTTGTGGGTGGATGAACTGATAAAAGAACAGAAAGATTCCGGTTTCCTCAACACGGAGCCGCTGGAGGTCAAAGGGGCCCGCATAACGCCTTACGATCTGGCCTTGAAACTCTGGGATACAATTCCCGAAGGCCGGGACAACGGGCCCCAATCTTCCGGTTTGAAAGTGATTGTAAAAGGTGAGCGAGAGGGAAACCAGGTGACCTACACGGCCGACATGGTGGGCCGGATGGCACCGGGAACCGGACTTCCGGCTTCCATCGCCGCCCTGATGATGGCAGCGGGCGATGTCACGGAAAAGGGGGTGGTTGCCCCGGAAGGCTGCATCGACCCGGAAAAATTCCTGGCGGCTTTCCTGCAAAGAGGCGCCCGGATTCATCAGACAGAAAAGATCGCCTCCATGTTTAAACCCTAAAAGGAAGGTCCCCCATGGAAGAAGTTCAAAAACTCACCATTTCCAAAAGCCGGGAATTATTCGAAGAGGCCCTGAATCTGGTGCCGGGCGGAGTTCTTGGTGCCAGAAAGCCGGCCGATTTTATCGATGGGGAATATCCCATTTTTCTTGAAACCGGCCAGGGCTGCCGGCTGACCGACATTGATGGCAATGAATTTATCGACTTTCTATGCGGTTATGGACCCATCATTCTCGGCTATCGGGAGAAAGAGGTTGATGAGGCCGTTTACCGGCAGATAAAGGACCGGGGCTTTTGCTTCACACTCACCCAGAAGTATCAGAATCAACTGGCCCGAAAACTGGCCGAAGTCGTTCCTTCCGCGGAGATGAGTATCTTTTTGAAGACCGGTTCGGATGCCACCACGGCCAGCATCCGTATCGCCAGGGCCTACACGAAGCGAGTCAAGGTGATGCGCTGCGGCTACCACGGCTGGCATGACTGGTGTGTCGAGATGAAAGGTGGGATTCCGGAAAAGTTCTACGAGGATGTCTACGAATTCCGGTACAATGATCTCGACCGGCTCGAAGAACTGATGAAAAAGCATGGCGACCAGACGGCGGCCATTATCATGACGCCTTTCGGGCACCCCAACCACCAGAAGATGCAGGTGCCGGCACCTGGTTTCCTTGAAGGAGTCAGGGAGCTTGCCAGCCGCTATGGTGCGATTCTGGTGTTTGATGAAATTCGGACCTGTTTCAGACTTAAACTGGGCGGGGCGCAGGAGCTGTATGGCGTTACCCCCGACCTGACCGTGGTCGGCAAAGCGCTGGCCAATGGGTATCCCATCAGTGCGGTGACCGGGAAAGCCGACGTGATGATGGCGGCGGCCCACAAGCTTTTTATCTCTTCCACTTTTTTTCCGAATAGTGAGGGCTTTGTGGCGGCTCTCAAAACCATCGAAATCCTGGAGCGGGACAATGTGCTTGAAAGCATCTGGGCAAAAGGGGATTACCTGATGCAAAAGATCCAGACCAGTATCGACAGGCATGCAGTCGGTGCCGAGTTGAGCGGCGTGGCCCCCATGTTTTACATAACCTTTGAAAAGGAAGAATCCGGCAGCTACAAAGGCAAGCGCCGTGATTTTTATACCCATCTTATTCGCAAGGGCTTCTTTTTTACGCCCTTTCATCATGCCTATATCTGCTACCGGCACACGGAGCAGGACCTGGACTTAACGGCGAACGCCATTGATGAGGCCCTGGCTTATGTGAAGGACAAATATTAACCCTAAAGTTGTACGGTATTCCGGAAATTAGAATTTGACTTATACGCGTGTATCTAATATTCAGTCTCTGAATGTTATTTATTTTTTTTACTGGGCTTATCTAATAGTCTGGGAACCATAAACAGAAGAGGAGGCGCTATGGAGGTCAAGAAAATATTTTTACCTGAGTCGGAACTGCCCCGGAAATGGTACAATATTGCTGCAGACATGCCCACCCCGATGGAACCCCCGCTACACCCCGGCACCGGTCAACCCTGCGGTCCGGAAGATCTGGCCCCGATATTTCCAATGCCGCTCATTGAACAGGAAGTGAGCCAGGAACGCTGGATCGATATCCCCGATGAAGTTCTGGAAAAATACCTGATCTGGCGCCCGACACCTCTTTACCGCGCCTATGCCCTGGAGAAATTTCTCGATACGCCCGCGAAAATTTATTTCAAGAATGAAGGCGTAAGCCCGGCGGGCAGCCACAAACCCAACACGGCCATTGCCCAGGTTTACTACAACAAGATTTCCGGCACCAAACACATTACCACGGAAACCGGGGCCGGACAGTGGGGCAGCGCTCTCTCGTTCTGCTGTTCGCTTTTTGGCATGAAGTGCAAAGTTTACATGGTTAAGGTCAGCTACCAGCAAAAACCGTATCGCCGGATCATGATGGAAACCTGGGGCAGTAGCTGTGTTGCCAGCCCCAGCACGGAAACCAATGCCGGCCGTACGATCCTGGAGCAGAATCCGGATTCTCCGGGCAGCCTCGGCATGGCCATCAGCGAGGCGGTGGAGGCGGCCGTGGGTGACGATAACACTAAGTATGCCCTGGGAAGCGTTTTGAACCATGTCATGCTGCATCAGACCGTTAACGGACTGGAAGCCCAGAAACAGATGGAGATTGCCGGGGACTATCCGGATGTCATCATCGGCTGTGCCGGCGGCGGAAGTAATTTTGCCGGGCTGGTTCTGCCGTTTGTTCGTGACAAGATCAACGGGAAAGACATCGATATTATCGGTGTGGAACCGACCTCCTGCCCCACCATGACCAGAGGGCCTTTTGCCTACGATTTTGGCGACACCGTGCAGATGACACCGCTGCTGCCCATGCACACCCTCGGCCACACATTTGTACCCGAAGGGATACATGCCGGCGGACTCCGCTATCATGGCATGGCACCCATTGTGAGCCAGCTGCTGATGGACAACCTGGTACGGGCTGAAGCGGTACCCCAGCTGGAAACCTTTCAGTCCGGCATCACGTTTGCCCGCACCGAAGGCTTTATCAGCGCTCCGGAGACCGATCACGCGGTGGCCATGGCCATCCGCGAGGCCCTCAAAGCCAAAGAGGAAGGCAAGGAGAAGGTCATTCTTTTCAACTGGAGTGGACACGGACTGGTGGATATGGCCGCTTATGAGGCCTACCTGACCGGCAAACTGGCCGACCACGAACTGGCCCAGGAAGAGATCGAGCGCGCCCTCGGGGACATTGCACCGCTTCCGAAACCGCAGCAGTACAAAGGGTAGTCATTGCGAGTATGCAACCAGAATTCCCGGAGGCTGTGGTCTCCGGGAATTTTTTAGGCACGTGTCAACAATTGGAAAAAAGGGCTCAAGGATTCTTAATTTAGAACTTCAACAGTTCACTTGAATCCTCGAACCCTTGGCACCTTGAATCCTGATAAAAAACCAAGAAGGATGATGCCGGTTTTCTGCCACCGCTGATATTCCGGCACTAATCTCGTTTTTACTATGACTGAAAAAAAGACTCCGCCTGCCGATGACTACGAGATCAGATGTCCCCGCCTGGGGCACCAAATTTACTTTTCATACTGCCGCCAGGAGAACCAGGGCCTGCCCTGCTTTAAAACGCTGGACTGCTGGCATACCCATTTCGATGTGCAGGCCCTCCTGCAGGCCGAATTGACCGAGGAGCAGTGGGCCAGAGCCTTTTGCCGGAATGTGAAACCGAAGGTTCTCTCTTTGCTGGAGTTGATTGAGCAGGCGAAGAAGCAGAATAAATAAAACCGCATTTTAGGTTTTATGTTTTAAGTGTTAGGAAAAGGTTTTGAGAATCTTGGCACCTAAGAGTTAACACCTAAAACAATCGAGAAACAAGGAATCCTATGCAAGCAGAATTCTTACTCGGGAACGGGGCCATCGCCCTCGGACTTCTGGAAGCCGGGTGCCAGGTAGTCACCTCCTATCCGGGAACCCCCAGCTCGGAGATCCTGCCGGAAGTGGTCCGCATGGTCAAATCGGCCGGGCTGAATACCTACGTGGAGTGGTCCACCAACGAGAAGGTGGCCCTGGACAATGCCTATGCCGCAGCGATTGCCGGCAAACGGGCCGCCGTCTGCATGAAGCAGGTGGGGTTGAACGTGGCGGCTGATTCCCTGATGAGTGCCGCCTATATCGGGAACACCGGGGGGCTGGTCATCATTTCCTGCGACGATCCCGGACCCCACTCATCCCAGACGGAGCAGGACACCCGTCTTATGGCCCGCCTGGCCAAGGTGCCGGTGTTCGACCCGGCCACACCCCAGGAAGCCCGGGAGATGGCCAAAGAGGCCCTGGCGATGTCCGAAGAATTCGGCATCCCGGTGATCCTGCGACCGGCCATCCGGGTCTGCCACGCGCGACAGAACATCATCCCGGGGCCGCTGACATCAAATGCGGTGAAAGCGAAGTTTGAAAAAAACCCGGCACGCTGGGCGGCCACGCCCCGTTTCAGGTTTATGCTTCATGGTGAGTTAAACCGGAAGTTAAAAGATATCGGCCGCCGCTTCAGTGATCTCGAACCATTTAACTGTCACGATCTGGAAACGGGCCGGCAGTATCCACTGGGAATTATCGCGGGAGGGGTTTCATGGGCAGTAGTAAAAGACCTGTTTGCTGAAAGGGACCGCCGGGATATCCCGTTGCTCAAGATCGGGGTTCCTTATCCGTTCCCGGAACAGCTCGCCGATGAGTTTATGGCCGCCTGCGACCGGGTCCTGGTGGTGGAAGAGACCGATACGGTCATAGAGCTGTTTTTGAGAAACAAAGCAAAAGTTTTCGGGCGGCTTTCCGGCCACGTTCCGGCCGAAGGTGAACTGGTGCCCCAGGCTGTGGAAAAAATTCTCAACACAGTCCTGGGTGAAAGCGGCCTGGAGCCGCTGGAGAGCAGCGGAGATCCGGCTGTCCCGGAACTGGTGCAGTCGCTTGAACTTCCCATCCGCAAACCCACCCTCTGCGCCGGCTGTCCCCACCGGGCGGCTTTTTTCGCGATTCGCAAGGCTCGGCCGAAAGCGATTTATACTTCCGATATCGGCTGCTACACCCTGGGTATGAACCTGGGCGGGGTGGATACCTGTCTCGATATGGGGGCGGGTATAACCCTGGGGTCCGGTTTTGTCCAGGCGTTCAAACAGGATGCGGTTGAACAGTCGGTGGTGGCCACCATGGGCGACTCGACCTTTTTTCACTCGGGCACGGCTGGTCTGATCAACGCCGTCTACAACGACGCGCGCTTTATCCTGGTCATTCTGGACAACGCGACCACGGCCATGACAGGCATGCAGCCGGCGATCTCAACCGGCATCCGGGCGGACGGGACCATGGGCAACGCCATCGCGCTGGAGCGGGTGGTCACGGGTTGCGGCATCGATTTTGTCGAAGTGGTCGATCCTTACGACCTGAAAGCCATGCGGGCTTTGCTTAAAAAGGCAGTCGGGTATGTCAATGACCCGGATGGTGGAATCGCGGTGATCATCTCGCGGCACCCGTGTCTCATCAACGATCGGGAAGGTGCGGTTCCAACGCGAACCAGAGTGACGGTTACCGATGATTGTGATGAGTGCAATTTCTGCCACGACCGTTTTGAATGCCCGGCCCTCTACAAGGATGAAAGCCTTGGGCATACGGCAGTGGATACAATGCTTTGCTCCCAGTGTGGCGTTTGTCTCCAGGTTTGTCCCAAAGGGGCTATAGTGGCAGTGTGAAGACGGTTGGTAACTGGAAATTGATTATTCTGGCCCTTTTTAGGATGCCTCGCTAAGAGGAAAGGTAAATTATGGGGAAAACAAACATAGTTCTATGCGGGTTGGGTGGTCAGGGTATTTTGTTTATGACCAAAGTGCTGGCCCGAACAGCCGTTGGAAAGGGAATGAATGTGCTTGGCGCGGAAACCCACGGTATGGCCCAGCGGGGCGGGTCGGTGATCTCGCACCTGCGACTGGGTGATGTAAACAGCAGCCTGGTCAATGCCGGCGAGTGTCACCACCTGCTGGCACTGGAGGAAAACGAGGCGTACCGCAACCTCTCTTTTCTGGCCCCGGGTGCCCATCTCTATGTGAACACCGCCTCAGATGCTTTTCCTGAAAAACGTGTCAGTCAGTATCTGGAGGGCAAACAGATTCAGTGCCGGTCAGTGGCTGCCGGGAAGATTGCCCTGGATATGGATGCCCCCATGGCTGCCAACCTGGCCCTGATCGGCTTCATGTCAGCCAGCCTGGAGAGTCCTTTCAGCACCGCGGAATTGAAAGCAACCATTGATGCTGTCAGCCCGGATCGCCTTAAAGCCACAAATTTCAAAGTCCTTGATGCCGGGGCGGCCGCCGGCGCCTGATCAGTCTCGAATCATAGAAACTTATCCGGATCGGCCATAAAATCCCTGAAAACCCGGTAATGCTCGGTTTCCCGGTAAGGGATTTTTTTTATGGGGATGTCGTCAAAACTATAGATGGTGGCCCCCGGGCAGGCCAGCAGGATCGGCGAGTGGGAGGCGATGATGAACTGGGCATGCCCGGCCGCACTCATCTCTTTCAGCAGCTGTACCAGTTTAAGCTGGCTGCTGGGTGACAGGGCTGTTTCCGGTTCATCCAGGAGGTAAAGACCCTTGAAACGGTAGCGGGCCTTGAAAAACGACATGAGCGACTGCCCATGGGACTGGGTCATGAGAGAGCGGCCGCCGAAATAGTCCAAAATGCCGGGGTCGGCGACGGCCCACTCGTCCAGGTAGGCGGCAAAATTCTTGGAAATTTCTGAGTCAAAGTACGATCCTGCGACCGATCCGTTGGCCCATTTTACCCCAATGAACTTGTAGAACATTTTTTCATAGGGATTGTGCTCGTAGCGGGGTCTTTCATCATCCTCCCATATGTGAATGCGGCACTTTTCAGCCAGGGCCGCAAGAAGTGTGGATTTGCCCGTACCGTTTTCTCCTGAAAAGAACGTGACGGGTGATGAAAATGTCAGCTCCCCGGTTTCACGAAATGTCGGCAGATTAAAAGGATAGACCGCGCGGGTCGGACTGCGTTCAAGGGAGAAGGTGACATTTTCAAGATAGATCATAGTTCTTTTCTGACAAAGGGCCGGCACTGGCCGGTAAACGTAACCAGGTCCCGCAGCTTTGCACGGGCTCTGCCCGAATCGATTGTGTCGGCTGCCCGGTCAATGCCAGCCTCGAAATTTTTCTCAAGACCCGCTGTGACAAATGCTGCGGCCGCATTCAGCAGTGCTATATCACGTTTCGGACCGGTTTTACCATCCAGAATTTCGGTGACGATCTGGGCATTGACCCGGGCATTGCCGCCACCGATCGCTTCAAGCCCGACCCGTTCGAATCCATAGCTTTCCGGTTCGATCACCGTGGTTTCCACCTGGCCGTTTTCAAGGCGGGATACCGTTGTGGGTCCGCAGAGACTGACCTCATCATAGGTCTTTTCGCCGTGAACTACAAGGGCGGTCTGCGCCCCGAGTTTTGACAGCACCTGAGCCATTTTTGCGGTCATATCAGGCTGGTAAACACCGAGAACGAAAGCAGAGGCGCCTGCGGGATTAACCAGGGGGGCGATCAGGTTGAAGATGGTGCGGATTCCCATCTCTTCCCTGAATTTGCCCACATGCTTCATCGGCCCACTTAGCAGCGGCTGGAAAATAATCCCGAGCCCCAGTTCGGCGATACATTTTTCCATGTCCGAATTGGAAATTTCAAGATTGACGCCCAGGTTTTCCAGAACGTCACCGGCGCCGAAATTACTGGAGGCCGGTCGATTCCCGTGACGTGCTATTTTAACCCCCCCGGCCGAAGCTATGAACATGGTGGCCGTGGAGATGTTGAAGGTGCGGGTTGCACCGGCTCCGGAATCCGTGGTGGCCAGCACGGTTTCCTTTTCAACGTGGATGTCATCGCGGCCCAGAGACAGCAGGCCGTTGTTGAGATCAAGTTTGACTGCTCTCCGGCGCAGTGCCCTGGCCGCTCCGGTGATTTCCGCAATAGTTTCGCCTTTCATCCGCAGTGCGGTTACAAATGCCCCGATCTGGGAAGATGCGACTTTTCCATCAAACACCATGTTCATGGTTTTTTCCATGGCCGTTTCGGTCAAGTCCTCACCCCTGATTGCCTGGATGATCGCCTCTTTGATCATTTCTGCCTCCTTGCCCTTGTTTACAAAATATAAAAAGGCCGTGGTCTTGAAAATCCACGGCCTTAAAAATTAGAAACCGTGGGATTCTTTTCAGTGGCCCACGGTTTGCTTTTATTGAATCAGGTCTAGTTCAGTTCAGATCCGGCAGGCGCACTCCCCCTTGAAACTGCGCCAGCACCAGTTAAAGCAAGTTTGAGCCGTGATCATTCTACCCGATGGTTTCATAGCCATGAAGTAGGGCGGTTCAAAATAAATGTCAAGTAATTAATCGTGATCAGGGTCACGGGCAAGAGGACAACCCGTGCCCTTGACCTGTTCACCTTGACACACCCCGGGCTCTTATTATAGGTACCAGACACCTGTGTAGAACCCATCACAAGAAAGACTTTTGGTCCAAACTTGGCGTTGGGCGCTCATATCAAGTCCTCGAAATACTATAGTATTTCGAGGACTTGATATTCGCGGCCAACTTGATTTTGAACCAAAAAAAGTTTTTTGAAATAGGTTATAGTAGTTTGCAATGTTTTAACTTTTAAGGATTTTTCCATAAATTTACCTGGTCATTGGCCTCGGGAATGGCGTGAGCATGGTGTTAAATATGAAATGGCAGTGGGGCCTTGTCTGGCTGCTGCTTGGCTCCGCGGTGGCACTGGCCGGCGCTACGGCTAATGATTACCCCCTGACCAAATGGCTGGGCGAGAACAGCTGGCCGGCGTTTGCCGATTTTATGGATCGTTCCCTGTTCGAAGGCGAAGCACCTGGTGGCGGCGATCCGGTTATCCTGCTTCTGATTGGTGTCGCCTTTGCATATGGGCATAGCCATCGAGCAGCCGCGTCCCAATGGCTGGTTGAACTGCGTCCGGCGCTGGGGTTTATTCTGGTGGGTGGTATTCTTGCAGCATTTGTGAATGTGCATACGCTGAAGTGGCTGATGGCCCGGGCCCGGCCGCACCTGGTTCTGGACGGGCAATATATGTTTTCAAACTGGTTTGAGATAGGCCCTCACTTCATCTCCGAGGGTGCGTACCGGGGGAGTTTTCCCAGCGGCCACACAGCTCAGGCCTTTGCGGTGATGACTCTGGCCTACGCCCTGGCCGGCAGCCCGTTGGCGGACCGGCGTCGCAAGGCTATCGGCTGGTTGGTCGGGACAGCCGCGGCAGGCTATACCCTGGCCATGGGGCTGGCCCGCTGTATGGCCGGGGTTCATTGGGTTACAGATGTGGTCGGGGCCATGGTCCTGTCCTGGGTTACCCTGCACGTGCTCTACTTTTCACTTTTTAAAATTCCCCAGCAGGAAAGATACCGGGAGATTCTCTATGGGCCCGGGTATTTACCGGATCGGTGGGAACTCTGTCTGGGGTTCTACCTGGCGGCTGCCGCCCTGGGGATCGTATTGACCGGCTTCGGTTTGAGGGCCTTGGGTATGGAGGGGGCCCGTAACCTGGCCGGCTTGCTGATTCCGGGACTGCCGTTGATTATCTGGGGTATCCGCAGGAGTGTCACCTGCTGCCGCAGGCTGAACCGATGTATCGCGTCAGTTAAAGTGGAGCCAGTATCCGAATGAATGCAAACCCAGTTGAAACAGAATCCATCCCGGACATGACCAAGTCTGTCTGCCGGCGCAGGGGCTTGATATTTCTGGGAGGGTTGTTCCTGCTGCTGGTCGCCTTAACGGCGAGCCTGACCGCAGCCGGTGTGGACCTGAAACTGGCCGGGCGGTTTTACATGCCGTCCAGGGGCTGGTACCTGGGCAGCGATCAGCCCTGGTTATGGCTTTACAGGTATGGCACCATCCCCGGCCTGGTGGTGACCCTGGCCGCCCTGGTGGGCTGGTTTGTCACCGGGATTCGACGTGAACTGGCAGCCTGGAGACCTTACTGCCTGCTGGTGGTGCTCACCACGCTGATCGCTTCGGGCATCCTGGTCAATGCGGTTTTAAAACAATACTGGGGGCGTCCCCGGCCAGATCAGGTCACTCAATTCGGTGGCCAGTGGGTGTACCGTGACGTCTATAATCCGGGCACACCGGGCCAGGGGGGCTCGTTTCCCTGCGGGCACTGCGCCATGGGGTTTACACTTATTTCGTTATTTTTTGTCTATAAACAATCCAAACTGGTTGCCATTGCCGGCGGTGGCAGCGGTGTCATCCTGGGAACGGCCCTGAGTGCCACCCGGATCGTCCAGGGTGCTCACTTTCTCACTGACACGCTGTGGTCCCTGGGGATCAATCTGCTTGTAGCTGCAGCCCTGTACTATCTGGTGCTGTCTATACCGGCCCGGACCGGTCGTGCGGAGCGCCGGCCGGTGGATCGCAGCAGGCGCGTGCGCCTGGTGGCCGGTTTGATCTTCTGCATCCTGTTGGCAGTGGCGGCCTTTGCCACCCGGCGGCCCTTTTACGAATCTTACCTCTATCGAACAGGGTTATCTAGGGAGGTTAAAACTTTGATCATGCGGATCAATGCAGAACCGGAACGATTTAATGTGCACTATGGTGATGCCGGAATGGCCCAGGTGCGGCTCGATTCCCATGGTTTTGGGTGGATGTATTTTGACCATCGGGTCTCTTTTGATACAGCCCGTGCAGGCCGAACCCTTATCCTCACCTACAGGGTAAACCCGGTCAGTTACTTTGCCGAGCTTGACCATGCCTTGGATCTACGGCTGCCTTCAGAATATCGGGGCCGACTGGACATTCGCCTGGAATCTGGACAAGACTATCAAATTCGGGAGAAGCACAGTCCCTGAGAATTGTTTCTTCTGCGCTACTATTCTTCTGTTCGTCTACGGTAGAAATTTTGTTCCTAAACCCTGGACTTGTGCCAAGCTGGTCTTGCTTTGTGTAGATCAAATAAATTTCGCATGCCGTTTGTGCGTCTGCGACCTTTATGGTATTCTATCGTAATTTTATCCGTACAAACTACACTTGATATTCATTTTTAAAAGGGAGATTACCATGCAAAAGCCAAGTGACTCTGCTGCCAGGCTTTCGGAAATGATCAAAAAGGCCATGGACGACGGAGAACTCAGTACCAAAGAACACAGTCAAATAATGGCCATTGCTGATGAAGACGGTATTCTTGACAACCAGGAGCGGCGGCTGCTGGCCGAACTCCAGGAAATGCTCGCCAACGGTACGATCAAGCGGGTTGCCAAATAGTACCCCTTTTTTGCAGATAACAAGTGGGGAGTTGAAATGACCTCTGATTCGGTACTGGTTACCGCTACAACCGGGTATGTGGGCGGGCGACTGATACCAGTGCTGGAAATGAGTGACCGGCTCAATTTGTACCGGTTGAAAATTGCTTCCGGGAAAAAGTAACGGGCACCGCAGGGAGGGACATGAGAAATCTTTTAATGGTCATCATGCTGGCGGTGTTCAGCAATGGCCCACCGGCAGCGGCATCGAAAAAGGGAATCCCTTATCCAGAACACCTGCCCGACTGTCCGGGCAAACCCAATTGTGTATCTTCCCGGGCAACAGATGCAAAACACACCATAGAAGCGTTGCAGTTGAGTAGAAACAATATCCCGGCCAAATGGGTCGCGATTCAACGGGAGATCGAAAAGCTGCCACGCTGTACGCTGATCAAAGCTTCCGATCGCTACCTGCACGCCGCCTGCAAGAGCCGCCTGTTTGGATTTGTTGACGACCTGGAATTATTGCTGGACCCTGTAAATGGAAAGATTGAGATCCGGTCGGCCGCACAGACCGGCTACTCGGACTTCGGGGTCAACCGGCGGCGCGTTGAAAGTCTGCGCGCTTCCCTGAAAAAATCGGGATTGCTTCGTTAAAAAGATACCTGTCAGACCCAAACATCATTTTCCGCTGTTAGATTACCGCCTGAATTTCCCGTGTTGACAACGCCTTGCGGTTCAACCAGCATTGCTTTACATTCATGCTCGGCCACCGGCCGGTGTTCAACCCCTTTGGGCACCACAAACATCTCGCCTGGGGCCAGGGTCACCTTACCATCCCTGAATTCGATATTCAGGGTGCCTTCCAGGACGACAAATACCTCGTCGGTATCCGGGTGTTCGTGCCAGACAAAGGCTCCTTTTACTTTCACCAGCTTGAACTGATAATCGTTCATCCGGGCGATGATCCGGGGGGACCAGTGCTCGTCAAATTTTGATAGTTTATCCTGAAAATTGATGGGCGAATAGTGCATGTGCCTCCCAAACCTGATGAGTGCCTAAATGGTGTAAAGATACAAGTAATCATTCTTTAATCTCTTACCCATTACCTATGAATTCATCGCCTTCATCCGGCGGGAAAGACGCCACGCCAGGGCCGCCACGACCAGGACTCCCAGTACCAGGATAGACCACAGCAAAATCCGGCGCAGCGGCAGCGGTTGCGGCGCAGGCAGCAGGCGCTGGGGACCTCCCAGAACGATTTTCCGGCTTTGCGGGCTTACCCAGCTGGCAAGGCTATCTTTTTGCTGACGCTGGATACCTGCGAACAAACTGGCTACATTGGATTTCAGTGGCTGAACCGTGGCGCTGCCGAAAGCCAGGGTGAAAGGGCCGCGGCCCCGGGCAATAAAGAAGAAGTCGTGGGGCCGGAACCCTAGTTCCAGATCCGGGACAGCATTGCCGATGGTGCTGTCACTGGCTTCAACTGTAACACGCCAATGGCGGTCCATGGTGATAGCCAACGCCCGGGGGGCGTTGGTCAGAGGGGGGCTATCCACATCAATGCGGTAAAACAGGTTTTTGAGGCGGCGGGTCCAGGTTGCCTCTTCATCCGGGCGGGATTCAATCAGGGCATCCGCCATACTGTTGGCCTGGTCAAAGAGCAAATTTACACGGTCCACTGGGAAAGTGCCGTTGGTACGGTATACAAACGTTCCCGGAAAATTTGCCGCTGGATTTCCAGAGAGCTTCAGATTAGCACGAATCGCAAAGCGACCGGCGGGTTTAAACCGGCCCTCTATGCCCAGCAGGGTAACCGCTTGCCCAGAATCCAGCTGGCGCAGACGGAGATAACGCTTTGAGCCCGGGGCCAGTGCAATGATATTACGGCGCAATCGGCGGCCGCCATAGCGAATGTCGGCAATCGTTGATCGTTCCTGCAGCGTTTTCCAGGTATCAAGATCGTCACTTGTATCCACCGCCAGGGGTGTCATGCGATTATGCGCCCCGGTTTGCCACTCCAGCCGCAGCTGCTGCAGGTTGCTGCTGACCTGACTCACATCAACAAGATAATGCCGGATCGGTCCGGGGGCCTCTTGAACTGAGAAGGGATCGACCTTTACCACAGCACCAGTCGGGCTGGTTCGCACAAAGACCCGGTACCCGCCCCCATCGATGCGGACTAGTTCCGGGAGCGGATAGAACGTCAGCGGCTGCCAGCGGGTTTCTTCCGGCCGGGTTTGGGCGTAGCGGATCATGTGCGGTACCGACTCCCCGCTTGCGTTAAAAACCCGAATGTCACCAAGATCTGTCCGATATGCGCTGCGGTAGACCAGATCAGGTAAACTCAGGGCCGCGACGGCCGTTTTCGGGGGCAGTTTTACTACAAGCCCGTAGGCAAAATCATGCTTACTCAGATCAGCGGCCCATACAGTTGGTGAGAATAGGGCCAGCAGCATCAGCCAGAGCCATTTTAGCATGGATCTGTTCCTTTCGAGTCGACCGGGGGGAGGGGTGTGAAAAACCCAATAACCAGCATCAGCCCGCCCACGGCCAGAAATGAGACGATTCGGGAGACAGTGCCGGTACCCGACAGGTCCACCACAAAAAGTTTAATCACCACCACGGCAAGCAGACCGGCACCGGTAAACCAGATGGTTCGGCGATTCAGGCGATTGGCTGCAATCATGCAACCCAGCGCCAGCAGGCCCCATAAGATGGCCACAGCCGCATGGAGAAGGTCTGAACGAAAAAGGGCGGTTGCCGTATAAGGCACATCCGCCATGTGGTGGACGGTCCGGGCCACCACTGCGGTCAACCAGAGGAAAATTCCCGCAATGGGTCCACCCCAGAGAATCTCTGGAGTTAAATCCGCAGTCGGAGGGACCGGTTCATTTCTCATCCAGAGTACCCACCCGCCCATTATCAGGAAGACAAAAAGCTGCACCAGATCCAGGGGGTTGAGCAGGGGTAGATAGGGCAGTGGCCGGGTATCGCCGGGTCTGGTCAGGGCAACCAGCGTCCAGGCCAGCAACCCCAGTGCCAGCAGAGCCGGCAGCCAGCGGCGATAAGCCTGCCCCCAGGGGCCAAATGGCCAGCCGGTCTGGCTTCGCAGACGTATGAGCATCCCCAGAGCTATGGCGGGAATGCCCCCCCAGGCTATATACGCCCAGATCCGGCCGCCGTCGGCCAGTTTGTCCAGGAGCCAGCCTGCTTCCCAACTGAGCAGCCAGGTGCCCAGCAAAATGCCAGCGACGTGCCAGGTGTTTGCTATTCTGGGCGGCCAGGCTGTGTCTATAACGCGCAGAAGATAGAGCTGAATCACAAAAGCCACTGGCCAGCCTGCCAGCCACCAGCCCTGAAGAGGATGTTTGAGCCCAGATTGATCCAAAGCCGCAGCAGCCACCAGGAACATGACAGGCAAAAGGGCCATGGTCGGCCAGCGCATGCCCTGCCAGTTTATCCGGCGATATAAAAGGACCATTCCCAGGGCACTGAAACCCGTATAGGTTAGCATTGCCACCAACTCGTTGCGCCTGCTTAACGTGTTGTCGATTTCATCCAGCCCGGTACCGAACCACCAGAGCAGTCCCCAGGCCAGAGTGCCCATGGCGAAGTGGCGCTCCAGGCGATGCAGGCGTGCCGGATGGCGCTCGAGGAAAAAGGCGGAGAGCAGGCCGGCGATGCCCACCAGCATACCGCCGAGAAAGCGGTTGTTAAAAACAGCCATATCTCCGCTGCTGCCGTGGCTGCTGACTATAAAAAAGAGACCGGACCCGATTTGAAGCAGCAGCCCGAATGCGCGGGAGGTCCAGCGATTCTGGCGGATACCGACCCAGACCAGTCCGGCACCTTCCAGGCTCCAGGCCACGGTTGTCCAGCGACCGGACAATGCGAACGGAATGGTCAGGCTGCCAAAGATAACCCCCAGGGACAGGAAGGCTTCCACCAGGGCATCCAAGCCTCGATTCCGATGTCGCCACAAGGCCGTGGCCAGTCCGGTATAAATCAGACCCATAGCCATAGCGCTGAAAGCGAGGCCGTATTCGATGTTGCGTACAAGCCCTGCCTGCAGACCGAACACGACCAGGGGCAGGCCAAATACCAGGGTGCTGTCCACGTACCCTTTCAGGCGGGGCGGCTGCCGGAGGGCAAACAACACGGCAATGGCCAGGTAAAACGCAAAAAACAGGATCAGAAACGGTTCGGTAGAAGCAAGATAGTCAGGCCGGTAGTAGCGCAAGCCCCAGGAAGAGCCAATACCGAAGGTGAAAATAAAACCCAGCAGGTTCAGCCAGCGCCAGGCTTTGAACCAGGAGATTCCAAAAATACCGGCATTGAGCAGGGCGTAATATGAGAAAAGTGTGACGTGGCTGCCACTGCCCGAGGAAAGCAGCACCGGCGCCATAAAACCTCCGGCGGCGCCCAGAACGGCCATTGCTGCGGCGTTTTGCAGAACGGCCAGGATGCCGGAAAATACGACCAGACCGACCATTATCCCGAACGTTAGGGACATGGGCACCAACTGAAAGAGACGCGCAGACGCAAACAGGGTCAGGTACATGATGCCGATGCCGCCACCCTGCAGGGTGACCGCATAGCCAAAACGGGTGTGCCTCAGCTTCCACCCTAAAATCAAGAGCCCGATACCGGAAAGAAAGGCCGCTGCCAGGCGAACTTCAAGCGGGACCAGATCCCGGGCGGCTGCATATTTTACCAGGAAGGCGAAACCGAACAGCAGCACTACCACTCCCACCCGAACCATGAGGTTGCCGCCCAGAAAAAACGTTTTGATCTGGTCACTGAGGCCGCCTGGTGCCTGGCTCGCTGGGCTTGCGGCAGCCGGATCAAACGGCGTTTCGAGATTGGCGAGGGCCTCGTCAGGAAGTTCCAGTTCCAGAGAGAGGATTTCAGCGGCGCCAGCCGGGGTCGGCGGTTTGGTCGATGTTATGTCTGTATCGGCGACCGCTGCGGGCGTGCTTGTTGAAACAGCCTCAGCTGCGGGTTTTTCCGGGGAGGGTTGGGTCGGCTGGGGCGCCGCTTCTTCAGCGGGAGTGCTTGCCGGACGGGTGGATTGCCTGCCGGTCAGCAGACTGGTGATTTGAGATTCCATTGCCGCCAGGCGTTTTTGCATGGCGAGCAGCCCGTTTCTCTGGTTAATCACCGCCGCTGCAAGCAGGCCAAGAACCCCGCCCAGGAGAAAGTCGCCCCGGCCGTGGAAATAGAGGCTGCCGGCAACGGCTCCAATTAACCCCAGAACGATATAGATCATCCACGCCTCCTTCTATGCAACGGGTAAGATTCAACATTGGGCATCATACGAAAAGCGCCTGTCATGTCAACCGAAATAGAGGCCAGGTTGCAGGCGAGCAACTCCGGGTCGACCGACATCTTACAGATATATGCTAAGCATGGTTCGGCAGCTGTCAGAAAAGATTCGTGAGGCCCACCCCCAGCAGGAGACCAAACATTCCTGGGGGAAGGGCGTTATTGTAATCCAATAAGGCCTGTGGCAGTGGTTCTACAGTGGGGAAATTCTGGTACTGTGGGAACTATCAACCGCCCGGAGAACATCTTTAATAAATTGAAATTAAAGATCATATTTGCATTTTTAAACTGCTAATATATTATGTTGCAATGATTTTAAAGGTATTTGTTGTTCACTCGCCCCATCTATCTTTGTATGATTAAACTGGATCAGAATCTTTAATTATGATACCGATAGTGTCCGGCTTTAGGTATCGTTTTTAATGAGAAAACCCCTATCTTTATGGGGTTTGCATAAAACAAGTACAGAAACAGATTTACTACCGTACCGATCTGGTTGGATTTGTAATATTTTTACCCGGGCACCGGTGAGTTGATCGCCATCTGCCCCTTATCCATAAGATTATTAAGCTTGGACAGGCTGTAAACAAGTTGCCTCTTATCGGGGACCCAACGCAAGCGTGTTGGGACCAATGCCATATTCCTGACCTGGATTCAAAGACGTTTTGTGAGAGAGGAAAATAATGAGAGTTCCCATTGCTATCATCTGCCCCATAGTCTTGTTCCTATGCATTTCTGTTAGTGTGAAGGCCGAAGAAATAACGGATAATGAAACCCCTAAACTCAAGGGCAATGTGTCCAGCGTTACCGGTATGGATAAGCTTAGACTCGGGTTAAAGGATTTTCTGACACTGGTCAAAGCAAAGAACGAAAGAATAGAGGTTCAACAGCTGGAATGGCAGGTCAGCAATGAAGCCGTGAAAAATGCCGAGTCAATCTTCGAAACCGAGTTGGTCGGGTCGGCCCAACATGAGTCGATTCGGGAAGATTACACCATTCAGGAATTAAATAAGTATTTTTTCCAAACTGGGCAGACCTACATCCGCGAGGAGAACGAAGCGTATAATGCTGCAATCGAACAGCGACTTCCCACCGGTGGTGTTCTCCGCATGGGATATACGCTGAACGTTTTGGAAAATGAGTATAATAAGGACGCCGGCGACGAATTCAAGACATTTGTGGGTGCCAGTATTGAGCACCCTTTGATGAAAAATGCCGGTATTGATGTTACCAAAGCCAATATCCAGGTTGCTGCGGCGGACTCGGAGATGGAGTTCCAGGCCTACCGGAGTCAGATGCTGCGGGTAATTACTCAGGGTGCTGTCACATATTGGGATCTTTATCTCGCTCAGGAAAAAGCCAAAATTCGGCAGGCGTCTATCAAGATTGCAAATCAGATTTTAATGGACAACAAAGAACGGGTTAAAGCGGGTAAAATGCCCGAATCGGAAATCATGGAAGCCAAGGCCGCATTGTATGTACGCCAATCTTACGAGATTGCAGCTCAGCAGGACCTTACCGCCGCCCTGAATAACATCTGGACCCTGATCTCAACCTCAACTTTTGAGGACTGTCCTGATATTGAGTTGCTGGACCTTCCAAATATAGATAGACCTGTGCCTGATGAAAATGACAGTTTAAAGATCGCTTTTGATCTAAGGCCAGAGTATCTCAGTGTATTGAAAAAACTGGATAGAGAAAATGTCAGGATTGTGTATGCCAAAAACCAGCGTTTACCACAGATTGATCTGCAGGGCAGTTATGGGTTGAACGGACTTGATTATTCAACTTCCGATTCGTGGGAAGATGCCTTTGATAACAACTCGCCTAGCTGGAGCATGGGAGTCCAGATGAGATTTTATCTCGGCGGCGGGCAGAAAAGTAAGAGTGAACTGAACGCGGCGCAGTATCGGAAAAAGCAGGCCCTGCTCGAAATTAAAGCCCTGGAGACCGCCTTTGCCAACGACATTGATACGGCGGTTAATAATGTCCGCAGCACCATTGAACAGGCCCGGCACTTCGATAATGTCAGAAAACTGAATAGACAGATATTTGAGATAGAGCTCAAACGTTTGGAGTTTGGGAAAAGCAACAGCAGAATTGTATTTGATAAAGACGAAGCCCTTATCAGGGCCAGGGAGGCTGCCCAGGAGAGCCTGATCAATCATGAAAAGGCGTTCTTGGAGTTGGCGCTGACAGAGGGCTCTTTACTGAATAAATTCGGTATTGATGTGGCAGAACCGGAGGCGAAAAGTGACGACAAATAAAGCAGGTAACACAGCCAGAAGTAATGCAGCAAAACAGTACGGCAGGGGCATCAGTCTGGTTACGTGGGGGTTCTTATTTTTTCTGTGGGTCGTACCTACTGTTTTTGCCGAGGGCAAGATCGTCGTTTCCGGGATAACAGAACCGATTAAAGACGTGACGTTGAGCCTTGAAATCGCCGGATCGATCTCGAAAATTTTCCATAAAGAGGGTGCGCGGATAAAAAAGGGCCAGCTGCTGCTCAAGCTAAACCAGAAACTTGAAGTACTGGAGGTGGAGCGCCGCAAACTGATCTGGGAAAGTAAGGCAGAACTTACTTCGGCAATGGAACGGCAAAAAACGTTGAAGTCCCTGTTTGATTCGACGAAAACTCTGTTTGAAACCACCAAGGCGGTCAGCCGGGAAGAAGTGGAAAAAATGGAACTCGAATACAAACTCGCAGTAGCGGAAAGGTTACGCCTTGAAATGACCGAGGAGAAAGAGCGTATTGAGTACGAGATGGCCCTCGAGAGCCTTAAGCGGCGTGAGATCAGGTCTCCCATCAAGGGGATCATCACGGAACTCTTACTCGATGAAGGCGAAACTTGTGAACCGCGGCAACCGCTTATTCATGTGGTGGACATCACCCGGTGTCGGTTTCTATGCAATATGGAGGAGGGGGTTGGCAGAAACCTTAAAAAAGACCAGCCGGTAATGCTGCGTATCCAGACCGGTGATTCCTATACAGACAAAAAGGGGGTCATTGTGTTTGCCTCCCCGGTGGTTGATTCTGCCAGTGGACTTTTACATGTGATCGCAGAATTTGATAATCGTGACGGAAAGGTGCGGCCTGGTGTGCCTGGTACGATGCAGCTTGACAGTCATTGAAAACGACGCATCGGCTGGTATTCCGGCGCGGCGGCGCGGGATGGATAATAAGTCCATGACAGATAACCCTAAATGAACCAGTGAAATAAATATGGAGCAGATTAGCCAAAGCCATAAAGAAGAACTGGACAGAATCATCGAAGAACTTGCAAGAATTCGACGGTTTCAAGGTCCCCCACGCGAGTTTTGGCCTGAATTTCTCAGGGGCTGTGCCAATATGACCGGCGCCAGACTCGGAATTTTACTGGTACGGCAAGATCAAAGCGATGAATGGCGCCGCCTGTCCGTCTGGCCTTCCGGAGGCCTTAGAGCCTTCAGGGATGCAAGCTATAACGTTACCATAGATGAAGTCGCAGAGGCTGCGGCAATGGAAGGGTATGCCTTTGAGGGCAATCGACCCGGGGGGATATCCCTATCCGGAATCCTCCTGGAGTTGGAAGAAGGTGGACGGGTTGGTGTTGCGGTTTTCATCGTGGAGAAAGGTAAAGGGCCCGGTGCAGAGGAGACCGCCGTAAGATTGAAGCTTTTAGCGGACATTCCCACCGTTTACCAATTCGGGCGCATGACGCAACAGGCACGCAGCGACGTCATCCAGTTTGCCGAAGCACTCGATTTGATGGTTCTGTTGAACGCAGAAAAAAAGTATGTGGCTGCCGCCATGACATTCTGCAACGAAATCTCTTCTCGCTATCGATGCCAACGGGTCAGTCTGGGTTGGTTAAAAGGCGGATACATCCGGATTCAAGCCATCAGCCACATGGAAAAATTTGAAAAAAAGATGGATGCCATCCAATATCTCGAAGCCGCCATGGAAGAGGCTTTTGACCAGGATGAAGAAATCTTATGGCCCCAACCGGAAGGCAGCCGGAGTGTTGTCAGGGACCACGAGGCCTTTGCCAGGGGGCAGGGGGCCGAGTATATTGCATCCCTTCCGGTAAGGTTGGATGGTGAGTCGGTTGGGGGAATCCTCTGTGAGCGCGGGAAAGAGCCATTTTCTGAAGACGAAATTAAAGGACTGCGCGTATTCTGTGACCAGGCTGCCCGGCGTCTGGATGACTTGAAACGACATGATCGCTGGTTTGGTGCCAGAATGACAACCTCCCTCAGGGAACAACTCTCCAAGTTTTTTGGCCTGGAACATACATTTGCCAAATGCATGGGCGTTTTCCTTTGTCTCGCCCTTGCTTTTTTAATCTTCGGCAAATGGAACTACCGGGTCGAGGCACCTTTTATTTTGAAAACTGACGACTTGAGTTATCTTCCGGCCCCTTTCGAAGGATATATCGATAAAGTTTTAGTTCAGGTGGGCGACCGGGTAGATCAGGGCGAGCCGCTCATGGCCCTGGATACGGATGAGCTTCTGCTGGAGGAATCTTCAGCCATAGCCAACTTGAGTCGTTACTCAAGGGAGGCGGAAAAAGCCCGCGCACAAAATGCCCTCGCGGAAATGAAAATCGCCCTTGCCATAGCGGACCAGTCCAAAGCACAACTGGAGATGGTGCGCTACCATTTGAGCAATGCCGTGGTCAAAGCACCTTTTTCCGGGATTGTAGTGGAAGGGGAGCTGAAAGAGATGCTGGGGGCGCCCATCCGCAAAGGCGATATCCTGTTTAAAGTGGCTTTGATTGAGGAGATGTACGCCGAACTTGACTTGGATGAACGCGATATTCACGAAGTTGCAGATGGAGCCACCGGTGAAATCGCTTTTGTGAGCCAGCCAAAATTGAAATATCCCATTCGGGTGCAACGGATCGATCCGGTGGCCTTTTCCAAGGAAGAGGGGAACGTTTTTGTCGTGCGCGGGGTGTTCACGGAAGATGTGGCGGACTGGTGGCGACCGGGGATGAGTGGTGTTGCAAAAATCAATGTCGGAAAGCGGAATCTGCTCTGGATTTTTACACACCGAACCGTAGATTTTTTCCGACTGTTGCTGTGGTGGTAAAATGGCCAAACCCGGTAGAACATTCAGCGAATCGTGGCATCGCATCGCAGATTTAAAAGTTAGCCTGCGTTCCACTGTGCGTGCCCGCAAACAGTATTTCAGAGGGGAAAAGTGGTATGTTCTGCATGATCCCTTCAATAACAGCTTCTTTCGCCTGAGACCCGAAGCCTACGATTTCGTTTCGCGCCTGCGCCCGGACAGAACTGTAGAGGAAATCTGGGAGGAGTGCCTGGAACGGCAGCCCGATGTTGCTCCGGGCCAGGAAGATGTGCTGCAGCTGCTGACGCAACTCTACTATTCGAATATTCTCTATTTCGAGATGCCGGCTGACAGTGAAAAGCTTTTTGAGCGTTACCATAAACGACGCCAGCGTGAGATTCGATCAAAATTCCTCAGCATCATGTTCATGCGCATTCCGCTGTTCGATCCGGAAAACTTTCTAAAGCGGCTGATGCCGGGTATAAGATTCATAATTGGTTATGTCGGCGCCGCCATCTGGCTGGCCGTGGTCGGTTTCGCCCTCAAGCTTGTGTTTGATCGATTTGCCCTGGCCACCGAACAGGCCCAGGGGGTTCTGGCACCCGACAACCTGTTTTTGCTTTACACCGGTCTCGTTATTGTTAAAAGCCTGCATGAATTTGGGCACGCCGCGGCATGCAAGCGCTTCGGCGGGGAGGTCCACACCATGGGCGTTATGCTTTTGGTGTTCACCCCCCTGCCATTCATGGACGCCACGTCCAGCTGGTCGTTTCGGAGTCGATGGCAGCGGGCCCTGGTCGGGTCGGCCGGTATGATTATCGAATTGTTTTTAGCAGGGCTGGCCACTTTCGTTTGGGCCTGGTCAGGCCCAGGGACCCTGCACAGCCTGGCCTATAACATCATGTTTGTCGCCTCGGTATCGACGCTTTTATTCAACGGAAACCCCCTGCTACGATTTGACGGTTATTATATACTTTCAGACCTGCTGGACGTGCCGAACCTCTATTCACGTGCGCTGAAGCATTTGCGGCACCTGGCGGAGCGATATCTGTTTGGGTATAAAGATTCCTTCAGCCCAACCCAAAGCACAAAGGAGGCCGCCTGGCTGACAGTGTTCGGCGTACTCAGCGGCATCTACCGGGTGGTTGTTTTTGTCGGCATCATCCTGTTTGTAGCCGATAAATTTCTGCTGGCAGGTCTGATAATGGCCATTATCTGTATCATTTCCTGGGGTATTGTACCCCCTTTTAAATTGATCAAATACCTTGTGTTCAGTCCAAGGCTGGCAAGGACGCGCAGCCGGGCGGTGGCCATATGCGCAGGCGGTATTTTAGGGGTCTTCCTGTTTCTGGCCCTGTTCCCTTTTCCCAACAGATTTCGGGCCCCCGGTATCCTCGAGTCCGAAAATCATGTGCAGGTACTCAACGATTCCGCCGGTTATGTGGAGCGGGTTATCACCGGTTCGGGCAGCCGTGTGCAAAACGGCACACCGCTTATCAAGCTATATGATCGTGAAATCGAACTCGGTATTTTGATGGCCAGGGCACAGTGGAATGAAATTCTGGCGATGGAACAGCGTGCCAGCAGCGAACAGGTTGCAGATCTGGAGCCGATCAGGAAAAGAAAGGCAACCATTGCCGCAAAGATGCAGGACTTGGAAACACGCAAGCAGGCACTGGTCGTCAGGGCCCGGCAGAATGGTATCTGGGTGGCTCCCAATGTAATCGACATGGTTGGTGTCTGGCTTTCGAGGGGATCGGTGATTGGCGAAATCGTGGACCCCAAGCGGTTCCGGTTTTCCGCAGTTGTCCCGCAGGATGAGGCGTCCAATCTCTTTGTGGACCAGATCCAGAAAGCCGAGGTGCGCCTCTACGGTCATGAGGGGGTGAACATCGATGTCGATGACTACCAGATTATACCGTACGAGCACCAGAAACTGCCATCACCGGCCCTCGGATGGCTTGGCGGTGGTGAGGTCAAAGTTGCCTTGACCGATGAAAGCGGCGTAAAGGCTGCGGAACCATTTTTTCAAATCTATGCCTATGTTCTACCTGCCCCTGAGGCCATATTTCTCCATGGGAGATCTGGCAAACTAAGGTTTACACTTGAACCGGCGCCCTTGCTATACCAGTGGGGCCGAAAATTCCGACAATTGCTTCAAAAGAGGTATCAGGTTTGATCTTGCCCACCCAGGACTATCGCCGGACTTATTTCAAGGTCCCGGATAAACTGCTGGAAGGCCTGGACGGCGTTGTCTATGGGATGGTCGGTTGGTTCAAAAGAAGAGCTATCTTCGAGAAATCACTAAAAGAACAGGCGGAGAAAATCAGTGCGGCCGCGGATAAGCTCCGGCATGTGTCTGACCGCAGAATGCGAAAACGCCTGCAGGAAATGCAGGACATGTTTCACCGCCAGGCAAAGGGGCACACAGAGATCGTTCCCGAAGCTCTGGCCGCTATCGTGGAAGTGGCGGACCGAACCCTCGGATTGAGGCCTTACCCGGTTCAGGTCATGGGCGCCCTTGTCCTTTATAAAGGGCTCCTGGCAGAGATGGCGACCGGCGAGGGCAAAAGCCTCACCGCCGGTCTCACTGCAACATTGGCCGGGTGGACGGGCAGACCCTGTCATATCATCACGGTCAACGACTATCTTGCCGGACGGGATGCAGACGAAATGCGGCCCTTTTATGCCTATTGCGGGGTGACCACGGGATGCGTCGTGAGCCAGATGCCCTCGGAAGAGCGCCGGAAGAATTATACCCAGGGGGTCGTTTACACGACCAGCAAGGAAGTCACCGCTGATTTTCTAAGGGACCGTTTGTTGCTGGGGCCTTATCACGACGCTTCAAGAAGGCTTTTGCGGAAAATGCTACTTCCGGGATGGCAGGGGGCTGATGGCCTTGTGATGCGGGGGCTGGATACCGCCATTGTTGATGAGGCCGATAGTGTGTTGATTGATGAGGCGGTCACACCGTTGATTATCTCGCGCCCTCTTGAAAACAAGCCCATGACTGAAGTGGTCGACACTGCCCGGGTCATTTCGGAAGCTCTGGTCCGCAGTATCGATTATAAAACGAATATTAAATATAAGGAAATTGTTCTGACAAAGGCAGGCATGGAGAAGCTTGGCACGCTTGCCCATGCCCTGCCCGGAATTTGGAAAGGGGAAGCCAGGCGTATTGAGCTTATAAAACAGACCCTTACTGCAAAGGAATTCTATAAGCTGGACAAACAGTACGTCGTCCAGGAGGGCAAGGTTGTTATTGTTGATGAGTTTACGGGCCGTCTCATGCCAAATCGTACCTGGCGACAAGGTTTACACCAGGCTGTGGAAGCCAAGGAGGGCCTTGAGATTACAAATCCCAGCGAGACGTTATCACGGCTTAGCTTTCAGCGATTTTTCCGATTTTTCAGGAAATTGTCCGGAATGACCGGAACCGCAAGCGCTGCGGCGGGCGAATTCTGGCACATATACGGTTTAAGAGTCGTGACGATCCCCACAAACAGGCCCTGCGTGCGGAAGGTCCTGCCCGACCAGGTGCATTCCAACACAGAGAACAAAAGAAGGGCTATTGTTGCCGAAATTGAACGGCTGCACCATTCGGAGCGGCCTGTGCTTGTGGGAACCCGAAGTGTCAGGGACAGTGAAACCCTGGGCACGATGCTGGAGTCCCGAGGGATCGCCTTTAACTTGCTCAATGCCATCCGCCATGCCGAGGAGGCCAGAATCGTTGCGGATGCGGGTAAACACGGGAAAATTACAATCGCAACGAATATGGCCGGCAGGGGCACGGACATTAAATTGGGGCGCGGCGTCCGCGAAAAGGGGGGGCTGCATGTCATTGCCACCGAGCGGCACGAGTCTGCCCGTATTGACCGCCAACTGTTCGGCCGATGCGCCCGGCAGGGGGATCCCGGCAGCGCCCAGGCGTTTATGAGTGTTGATGACGAACTCATCCAGAGATTTGTACCTGAAGCCATGCGCACCCGGCTCACCGGAGCGGTTGATGGCAATCTGCTCGGTGCGGCCAAAATAGCCAAGGGTGCCCTTCACATGGCGCAACGTGCGGCCCAGCGTATGGCCTTTAAACAGCGCCGCAACGTTCTCAAAATGGATCATTGGCTGGAGGAGTCCCTGTCATTTACCGGATCGTCTCTGCGGTTTTAGGCTCCGGACAGCAAAATTATAGTGGGTATTGGCTTACCCAAGAATATGCACCAAAATTATTTTTTCAAAAGTTCAATTATTGCGGTATGATATGAAAATGGGCACCGGGGCGGGTACAAAAATGTTTGCAATCATCTAATTAATTCATATATATATTACGTTCAGTTGCATTTTATAGCGTCAATAATTGCTGAGGGGATGACCCTCGCTGGCAGTTAAATTCAGGTTACACCGTGTGGGCAGACCAAACGCAACGCCCACATGGATTTTGCATTATTCGCTTGCAAAAAAGTACCCCTGTTCGAAAATTTAATCGGTTTTACAAGAGCAAAACCACCGTAAGGCGGTGGCGCTGAGCCACAGGTCTAAAGCTGAACCGCTATGACCGCCGGGCCGCTTTTTTCTTCTGCAATCGCTGATTACAGGTGCCGGATTGAAACCGAAGGAGCCCAGAAACTTATTTGAACTGGAACCACTGGAGCCGCGGGTCATGCTCTCAGCAGACCCCCTGCTTTCTGTTCAAATAAGTGCGCCGGATGAGCAGGACGATCTGCTGGATGTCGGCGACCCGGTTTCGCCTACTGAGGAAGTGCTCGTTTCGGGTGAAAACCTGACCTTCCAGCAACCTGAAATAGACACATCCGAATATCATCCATCCGACGGATTGGATGATATTTTTTTTGGCCTGGGCGATAACGATGACCCGGCTTTGGATGACTCTTCCAGGGAAGATTCTGATTCGGTATCGGCCATAAATGCCAGTGTCACGATTACCAATTCGCCGGAGACAAACGGAACCCAAACTGAGTTAGACCTGACAAATTTTGCACTTACTCCGGCCCAGGCAGAATCCATTCTGGAGGAGCTGGGGCAGTTATCCAATCTCGGATACCATCTCGAGGGGCACAGTGATTTAGCTGACCCTCTCCCGCAGTTTCAGATATCCTCAATCGGGAGCCTTACAGACCTTTATGAGGTTCTTGATTCACGGCTTTTCGTATCGGTTTATAAATATTTTAACCCGGGGCTTGACCCGCCCGGTACCGGCGATCTGTTTCAAAATACCACTGATGGACTGCTTTCGGCGATAGAAAATGCTGCCGGTATCCATGATGATCTTGCTCTGACCTTAACCGGGTTTGCCGGCGGGTATGACGCTGCAACCAACGAGATTGTTTTATCGTTAATTCTGGGCGCAACCCGAACCGGTGATTTGCGTCTTAACCCCGGCGCTGATGCCGTATCAGGGTCAACCCTTGATTCATCGGCATCTGCGAAATATACCTCAAATTCAAAAATCGATATTTCGTTCCGTATTGAACTTTCGGACGCGAACGAATTTTTTATCCCAACCACGCCTTTTTCTGGGCTTTCCGCCCCCGCTGCGATCCAGGTTAATCCTTCCTTAATATATACTGATCAGACCCTGGGCATTTCGATAATAGCTGATTCGCCGGCAAGTGGGGATAATGGAAATGATATCCATCTGACGATTGAATCCCCTCTTGTGGTCGATGACGTTATCGTCATCGGTGCCGGCGGCACCCTTTCGGGTAATGGGGAAATTGTTGGCGGTGTCATCAACAACGGTGTGGTAAGCCCGGGCAATTCTCCCGGGATCCAGAACGTGGCTTCATTTACTCAGGGCTCAGGGGGAACGCTTGAGATTGAGATCTTTGGTGACACCCCCGGCGCCGGCGGCTACGACCAGATCAATGTGACCAATCTTGCGGATCTCGACGGCAAGATTTCAATTCTGCTTGATTCCGGATTTACGCCCTCACTGAATGACACCTTCGATTTCATGACCTTCGGGTCGGTGACCGGTGACTTTGCCGAATTTTCGAATCTCTGGATTGGAGATGGACTCTATTTCAAGCCGGTTTTGAGTGCCGACAAATACACGCTCCAGGTGGCACAGCTTCCGGGCAATATAGAAAATTTAAATTTCAGCACTGCTGATCAGGATAATTTACTTGAACTGATCGCTAACAAAGCCTCCGGGCCAATCACGATAAGCGGCAGTTTGGATATAGCGAATTTTGTAAGCGTCAGCGGCAGTCTTGCTTTTGAACGATCCGGAAGCCAGGTAAAGGTTGCTGTGGACAGTATGGATGCCGCCTTGACCACCGGCGACTTCAAGGTTGGTGTCGACAATGGTGATCTGGCCTTGATACTGAATGACGTTGGTACCATGGCAATGGAAGCCTCGGGCAACCTGATATTTGAAGGCGGCAGTTTTGGGAGCGCCTCCGGAACGGTGTCGGTGAAGTTCAACGATACGGGTGCAGACCTGACGAATTACAACGTTACCGTTGGGGCAGTGAGCAATACGATCACAGCTGCCAATGGTGATACGCTGGTTGAAATTACCAGCTTGGATGTGACCGTAACAGATTTTGTTAAGCTTACCGGAAATGTCGGGTTCAAGAAAAACGGTACAAGTGTTTTTGCAGTCGGCTCCAGCATTTCTGCAGAGCTCAGTGTTGGGGCATCGGCTAATATATCCTTAAACAACGCATCTTTTGGGCTGGAACTGGATACTGCCCAGGCCGCATTCGAGCTTAAAGGCAGTTCATTGTCAGGCTCCCTTGAGGGCTTTGCATCCATTGGTGCATCCAATATTGTAGTCCAATACACCAACGCTTCCACATCCGTTACCAGTGGCACCTCTTTTACCATAGGTTCAACGACGTACGACTTTACGGAAGACATCGCGGCGAGCACGATCGCGTTCAGCCTGA
>CAZWPX010000006.1:0-144795 GCA_964636125.1 uncultured Desulfobacterales bacterium
TGGTAATGGTAATCCGTGATTGATGAACAATCTTTCCCATGGTCATCCTCCTTAAAGTCAAAAGGGGTTAGACCTACACATTAACAAAACCCGCTATTCTGTCAATGTGTAGGTCTGACCCCTCTGTTATTCTACCTTGAATGAAGGGGGTCAAGTCTCCGTTCGACCTTTCTTAATCAATCCCAATAGCCCGTTCAACCTTTTTGCCAGTTTGACATCATTTACCTGCCGCGTCTTAATCCGGTCCACGGCACTGCTCACTGAACTGTAACTCGCCATACCGAAAGACTCCCCAATCTTCATCAATGGTTCCCCGCAAACCGTCCTTAACAAATAGATCGCCATATCTCGCGGTTCGTTCACCACGCCCCGCCGAACTGCGATCAGATCTTTTTCGGCAACCTCATAGTAATCACAAACGACTTGAATAATGCCTTGCCTTGCGGGTGCTAAAAGCTTTGTCTGGGGAACATCTTTATTGATCTTTCCCTTGAAAAAGGTGGCTTTCACCCATTCAATGAATTTTTTGCCGCCCAGCATGGACGGCAGGTTGGCTTTTTCAAAGAACGAAATCAACTGCTCCGCATCCTGTTTATCAACGAACTGCCTGTATTTCCTGATCTGCACGGCCCTGTATTTTGCAAACATTCCCAAGACAAACCCCTTATGCAGCCATTCCCATCTTTGGTCATCAGAAAGGTAACCTTGGTGGCCGCTCCAGGCATACTGGTCTATCTTGCCCACCAGTCCGGCTCGCAAGGGATTACGGTGAATATATCTCACCAGTTCCAGCAAGTAGCTGTCGACATCTACCAAGATAGCCTTGTACCGCCCCCGAAACAAAGTACCGTCGCATTTGTTACGCACATTGTAGCGCTGCGTGTAAACGCCATTGATATGCCGCATGCACCTGTCCAGGTTCGCATCCGGTGTCTGTACCAACAGGTGATAGTGCGTCGGCATCAGGCAGTATGCGGAAACCTTCAGATTAAACATAGTCGCGGTTTCTTTCAGAAGATCCAGAAAGGTGCCCATATCCACCTTATCGGGAAATAATTCCTGCCCACGGCGGGCCCGGTTCATCACATGGTACCATGCACCCGGGTATTGGATTCTTAGAGGACGTGACATGTGGGGAATTTAGCAAACTTCAAAAGTAAGGTCAAACGGAGACTTGACCCCCTCCTTTCGCGGGTTCTGAAATCAAAGAAAGGAGCCACTTATTTCCTTTTTTTTCAGCCCACGCCAGCCTAATTTCCCCCGGCCCATTAACATGTGGATGCTCACCAAATAGTGAAGCATTAGTAGTAGTCGCATTCTCCAAACGGCGGTTTGTAACTACAAGCATTTTCATTGGCATTTGAATCCTCCTTTAGATTTGCAGCCGATGACAAAGATTCAATCTTTGAAGCCACACACGTCGGAAAACTCTTCATAATTATCAGTATACCTTTTCAGAGCTTGGCCTGTTGGCATAAGTAGCTTATCCATGCCGAGTAGTTTGCTATAGTTTGATTCAAATAATTATCATTCACATACGGTCTTATATCTGCCGCACACCACTCACGCGGAATGAGGCCTTCAGACCTGAGCAACTTAATGTCAGCTTTTTGAACAGCCATGGTGTTAATACTGATTCAGATCAGTGTTATAAAGAGACTGCTTACCGATGAAATGTTTTTTGCCGATGAAACATAAAATTTTCCTGTCCAGGCCAATATACTTTCTGGCCGGGTTTAAAGATAGGGCGATCCATTAGTGTTTGGATATGGCCAGGAATATTTCTGTCAGATTGAACACGTTTGGAAACTAAGACTTCGTAGTCATTTCCTACACTCATCAACCCTTCATCAAAGGACCAATGACAGATCCGGCAGAGGCAGAGGCCGTTGGTGGGTTGGTCGTCCTGAGATTCGGACCAGGGGATGATGTGGGCGGCTTCCACAACGGTGTGGCCCTCGGGGGTGAGCATGCGGATGCCGCAAAGAGCACAGCGGTGTTCGTAAAGGGAAACAATCGCTTTTCGGAAGCCGGCATCACGGACTTTTTTCTTTTTGGCTGGCTCGATGCCACCTCTAAACAAGCCAGGCTCTTCGGCAACCCTCTGTTGAATCAGCGCCTGGCTGTAGATGTAGGAAGCAAAATTCACATAGCCTTGCTCGATCACCTTGGGTTGGATTTCAGGGGCAAAGTATGTGTTGGTCAGGACGGCCCTGAGTTTCTCACGGGAATCCTTGATTTGCATGAACTGGAAAAGCTCATCATCCAATCTTGCTCCGGAATATATTTCGCGGAGTTTTCCCATTGATGAAACATTGTATTCCACCTTCGGATCAAAACCTGGGTTGCAAATCCGCTCCCAGAAGCCATCGGATTTCAATCTTGGAAAAGGATGGGCCATTGTGGACTGTTGGCCAATTGGCATAATGGCATTCCAATATCCATTCCAGGTATCAACAAGTTCAAATGATGGTTCGATGAAATTTTCTGTGATCACCCCCTGTGCGATAAGGTCCATTATGGAAAGAAGGAGGAATGGTTTGTGGGGGGCACGGTGACAGCTATCGGCAGACCAGCGATGTCTGCCGCGATCGGTGTTGAGCTTTGAGAACTTCGCTATGAATTCTTCAAGTGGCATTTCTTAAAACGCCCTTTTTACCCCCAAAAGTGGCCGTTTAAGGCCAAAAAAGGGCCAGTTTTTTGATACTATTTCTTAATTATCAGATACATAGCGTGGTCCGACCCCAAAAGCTATACAGGTATCCGCAGACCAGCGGTGTCTGCCGCGATCGGTGTTGAGTCTTGAGAACTTCGCTATGAATTCTTCAAGTGGCATTTCTTAAAACGCCTTTTTTACCCCCAAAAGTGGCCGTTTAAGGCCGGAAAAAGACCTGTTTTTTGATAATCTTTCAGAATTATCTATCGCTTAGCGTGGTCCGACCCCCAAAGCGCATTACATTTTCTACTTCGTTTGCGAATCAGGTTTAAAAAAAAGCCCCATGTCTGACGTTGCCACAAGCAAGAAGACTGGTAGCAGCTATGCTTCCTTATCATTCAATTGAGCGCTCATATGCCTTGGAGCTAGTAAAATACCATACTGATCGCAATTATATCGCTCAAAAGTCACATAGGAAAAGGGCCACCGCTGAGGCTGCTTTATTGAAAATTAAAGTGTCGCTGTAGTAGTATGTGGTATTTTCAATTTTATCCTGTCCATCTTGTCCATCCTTGTGAATATATAAGGTGTATAGTCAATGGTTTCAGGGTTAAGGTTTGCCGCTCGCCTCTGGTCGATAGTCGCTTGCCGGCAAAAAAGGCCAATTCAGTTATGTTTATTTTAAAACCTACCTGTGTCATTTTTGTAAGTTTGATAACGGTGGTTCTATCCTCATGGAACATGGCCGTTATGGCACAAGACAGGAGCAACGCTATGATCGACATCGAACATACCGCTGGTTTGATAAAAAATCATCTGACGGCACTCACCGTCACCATTGGCGAGCGCAGTGTGAGGACGCCTGAAAACCTTGAGAAGACGGTAGCTTACATTGAACGGTTCTATCAAGACCTCGGCATATCGGTGCACCGGGAACCATACAAATATCGTGAAATCTACGTTAACAATGTCGTTGCTGAAGTAAATTCCATTAGCCGGGCCAAGCATCGGTTTGTGGTCGGCGCCCATTATGATTCCGTGATGTACACTGTCGGCGCCGATGACAATGCCAGTGCGGTGGCGTTGCAGTTGGAAACCGCGCGCGCGCTACATCAGCTGATCGATAGCCAAGAGCTCGATCTATCCGTCAAGTTCATCTCCTTTGCCCTGGAGGAACCACCGGTCTACGGTACCCGTTACATGGGCAGCCGGGTGTATGCCAAAAAGGCGCGTAAGGAAAGGGAACAGATTGACGGCATGATCTGTCTGGAGATGGTGGGGTATGCCTGCTACGAGAAGGGCTGCCAGGGATACCCGTTTCCGCTGATGTATTTCGGCTATCCCAAGGAAGGCAACTTCATTGGAATTGTCGGCAACTCCAATTCAAAACCGTTTACCAATGCCCTCGTGAACGCATTCTCAAAAAACCAGGAATTGCCTGTGGTGAAACTTAACGTTCCCCTGAATGGGAGAATTTTACCGCCGGTAAGACTGAGCGATCACGCATCGTTTTGGGACCAGGGATTCAATGCCGTGATGGTTACCGATTCCGCTTTTTACCGCAATCCGTATTACCATACGGAATTGGATACCATGGAAAAACTGGATTATACCTTCATGGCGGAACTGGTGGAGAGTTTGCTGCTTTTTTTCAAATCTTTTCAGAAATAAATAAACTGACTTTGGCGTTGTTGGAGAAAGCATATTGTCAAGAGTGTAGGTCTGATCCCTTTGTTTTTTTGAAAGATGATTGACGAGTGCCTTTCGCCGAGTTTTCTGCGCCTATCGCTAATCCTTCGTTTCTTAAACCGCCTTTTTCACCTCCAAAAGTGGCCGTTTAAGCCCTCAAAACAGGGGTATTTTAAGCGTAGATCCTTGATTGACGGGGTTGTAGCGCGGTCCGACCCCAAGACTGATCCCATATCCACCTTATCGGGAAATAATTCCTGCCCACGGCGGGCCCGGTTCATCACATGGTACCATGCACCCGGGTATTGGATTCTTAGAGGACGTGACATGTGGGGAATTTAGCAAACTTCAAAAGTAAGGTCAAACGGAGACTTGACCCCCTCCTCTCAATGTATAGGTCTGACCCCTTTGTTGTCCTTAGCGTGGCCCGACCCCAATTCCTATTATTTCGGGGCTGATTCTATGACTTTCAAAATTCTTGGTAGATCGGAGTTAATTAGTGCTTTGAAATGCTTTCCAATAATTTCGTCAAGATTGATTTGCTCAGATTTTAAGAAATTATTATATTCGGCACGACTCACAATAGTTTTTTGAAATGACGAGTGCCAATGCTTGCTTAAAGGCCTATCACCTCGTGCCACTTTATTAAAAACAGACGTATTATTTCTAAACAATTCAAAAAGTTTTTCTCGACAAGAAGGATCTTCATAATCGCCTATTTTCATATCAAAAAATATGGAGTCTTTATTAATCCGGAATTCAAACAAAAATAGCCAGTTGTTTATTAGATCGTCATCCTCTCTTAAAAAGCCTTTGTTCTTTAACAACTCGATTTTATCGTAAAGAAAATTCGGCTGAAATCGAACATAGGTCTTCGTTGTATGAAATGGTCTGATAGTTTTTTCGTTTTCAATTAATCTTTTGAGGTTATGCGGAACAAGACCTGTCGAGGTAGGGCTAACATACTTGAAAACAAGGTCGAATGCCGATTTGTATTTTCGGTACAGATCTTTTGCAATTTTCTCGATTTCCTCATTTTCATTCATTATCGACCTCAGTGTTTGAATGTATTGTTCCAATACAAAACGCGTGTTTTTCCCTAGAATGATTGTTTGAGAATTTAGCGTTTGAGTGATTAATTTTACAATGTGATCGTAAGTTAATTGTATATAGTAATCCCTTTCTGGTTCCGAAATTTCTTGCTCAAACAATGATAGAAAGATGAATATTCTATAATCGTAATTAGAGTATTCTTCTGAAATCAGTTTTCGATATCGCTTGAGCTGCCCTTTCCCCTCACGAGCGAATATTTTATTTTCGATCACGACGCACAATTTATTTAATTCGGAAATAATCAGAATATCAATGTTCTTATGCTCTCTTCTGATTTCGATGTCCGAAAATTTTAAGTTTACAAAATCAAATACCGAGAGAGTCGAATACGATTTCAGGTCCTGATATTCATTTTCCCTATAATAGAGTTTAATAAATTCGGTGATGAAGTAATCTCCAAGGCCATGAGATTCATTTGGGTCAAATAGCCAAGCCAGGAAATTAGAATGTTGTAGCTCCCTGTGAGAAACATTGAGAATCGACATCAGGTTGATCTCTTCACTTACCAAATTTTGAATGTTCGTGAAGTCATCATCTAATATTAACTTCTTCAGTTGTGTACCAACCTCAATCACTCAATTTACCTCTCTTTGATTATATTTGGAGGCAATTAACAAAACTCAAGCTCCTTAGGGTTTCATTACTAAAATCAGGCTTCAATAAAATAGTCAGAATCAACATTTTTAATCTCATACGATGCAGAAGCATTCACACCGACATTGTTTTCAATCATTAACTCTGCCAGTTGATCTCCATCTATCAAAATGATCTTGGAATCCAGATTCTTTACATAGCCCTTAGCACCGCTTGAATAGGAAGACGTCGTAATAAAAATACCTTTTTTTGCTTGCTGTCCCAGTAGGGCACCGGCAAATTTCTGAATCTCTGGCCTCCCAACAGTTGCCTGCCATCTCTTGGCCTGGATGTAAATTATATCCAAGCCCAATTTGTCTTCTTTAATAATTCCGTCTATACCTTCATCCCCGGATTTTCCGATAGCCTGGCCGGCCTCTTTGCGGGACCCGCCATACCCCATTTTGACCAGGACATCGATTACTAGTCGTTCAAAAAACTCTGGTGAACATTTTTCTATGATATCTTGAAGCTCCGACGCCAAAGTATCTTGAAGTTCTTGATATGCGGCCTCTAACACTTCCTCTGGATTCTTTTCACCATCTGATCCGGAGCCATCGCCTCCTGGCTTCCGTTCTTTTTTCTTTACAGTTTGGAATTCGACAAATTCCGGAAATCTTTTAAGGTATTTAACGTTTATCTTTTCAGGGTTCTCAGCTAATACCTTTTGACCTCTTGCAGTAATATTAAAAACTCCGCGCTTCTTATACTCGATCAAGCCTGCTTTTTTCAAATATGTCCTTGCCCAACCAACACGATTATCAAACACGGACTGTTTTCCGCTTGGCAGCAACTCTTTGCGTTCTTCATCTGTCAATCCAAACTGCTCTGATAATGAATTAATAGCATCGCGCAATGAGTGCTCTTTGGCATCATTAGCGAAAAGTAAAATCGGAAGCATGATTGACTGATAATCTGGGATTGGCATCATTACCCTCCGTGGAATAACATTATTACAATCAAAGTTCAGAATCTATGATGGACTTTAACTGCACTAGGGCCTCTGGGGTGAATCGGAGGCTTTGACTTTTCTTACCGGGAAATTGTCTTGTGACTGAACCATAGGTATCGATCTGAAGAAACTTTTCACCCTCTGATTCGACAACCGAATACGTGCCCTTCACTTCAGTGTGCTTCGAGTTTCTTTCAAGATTAATTTTCTCGAGCTTGTTGATAATAGCCATTAATCCTCCTTGTACGTTTAGCTCACACCCAATATCCAACCCTCTAATTGGGCCGTCACCTTTTCATTGTATGTTAACGGTGGATTAAAATACTTGTTAAGAGAACCGCGGCCATCCATATCTTGCAACCACCTGGCGACACAATATGCATCATGATCATCAGCCGATTTATGCAACCTGGAATATCTGCGCTTAAATAGAGACGGATACACCTCCGCCACGACGGTCCTGCCTTCAGGAATATCAAAGCCATCAAATGGCCAAAAGTGCGGCCGAGCGCGATTGCTCGTTTTTCTTCTCAATAACCTCAGCCACGGTATACCCGTATGGGTTGATTTTCCGACGGAGCCCTGGCCATCTAACTTAAAAACACTTTGTGCGGCTGGAGTCCACTTTTCCGTCAACCTCAATAAGTTATCACTATAGCGTCTCGGGTTATTAGCACGCACATCATCAACTTTGATTGTATCTTTATCTGTTTTCCAATATTTTTGAAAATCCTCAAGGAACTGATCCCAGTTGGTCAGCTGGAATTTTTGCATATATTCCATCGGAAATGAAAAGGCATGGTCTATACCGATAATACACGGTTTTTCCGTCTCGATTTGCTCTAAGCACCAATAGGCCACTTCCTTTCGACACCAATTGCGGTATCTCGTATTAGGCGACTCGACTCTGATAGGGGAATCATTTAATTGGGCTTTGAATACGCTAAGACCTGGCAGTCGGTTTAAAGGGGTCTTGGCACCAGAATAGTCAATTCCAATGTAGCTTTTGAACATTGTCATGACGATACCCCCTGAAATGGGTTAAAAACGAGCAGTGTTTACTAAATCAAATATAGGTATTCTTTCGGTGCCAACTAAGATTCTCCTGATCTGGCCAATATTGCTCTTCATCAGGTCTTAGTATGTTTCGTTCAGCCAGAGTCAATATATGCCCGGGATTGTTTTTATCTGATCGAACCCGTTCTGACACCATCACCTTATATTGTTTATCCACACTCATAAGACCTTTATCAAATGACCAATGGCAAAGTGGACATAAGCAAAGACCATTAGTGGGATGGTCGTTGTAACTTTTGCTCCATGGAATAATATGGGCGGCAACAACCACAGTATGATCATCAGGCGTAATCATCCGAATACCACAAAGCGAGCAGCGCTGCACATATAGTGAGAGAATTGCCTTTCTGAAACCAGCGCTACGTACCTTCTTTTTCTCTATTGAATCATCCCCATCTTCAAACGGAGCCATTTGCTCTGACACATTATTATCCAGTAGCGTTTGGCTGTATTCATATGAGGCTTTATTCAATAAGCTACGCTTAATTACTTTTGGGCGCATCTCAACGGAAAAATAGGTGCTTATGAGAACCGAACAGAGCTTGTCTCTGGACTCTTGAGCCTGCATGAACTGAAAAAGTTCAAGATCAAAGGCCGCACCAAGATACATCACTCTTAGCGTGTTAATAGATTTGATGCTTCTACCTGGTGAACCAGAGTAGGCAGGGTTGTCAATCAGTTTCCAAAACCCGTCACTTTTTATATAGAAGAATGGATAAGCCATACTGGATTTGCTTTTATCAGGAACAATCTCGTCCCAATACCCATTCCAGGTATCAACCAGTTCAAAAGAAGGTTCGATGAAATTTTCTGTGATCAGTCCCTGGGCGATCAGGTCCATTATGGAAAGAATGAGGAAAGGTTTGTGGGGAGCACGGTGACAGGTATCGGCTAGCCAACGGTGTCTGCCGCGATCGGTGTTGAGCCTTGCGAACTTAGATATGAATTCTTCAAGTGGCATTTTCTAATGCGTGGGCCTGGCTTCTTTGTTTAGTTACCCGAGTTTTTGATGTCTGCGCTCTCAATACTTGATAAAAGCAATGTTACAGCCCCAAATGCGTAGTTAACTCTTGTTTGTGCTATCCGGGACCGAACATCTTCCCAATCACCGTGAGCGAACGAGTTTCTTAAATGCCTACAATTTTCGCGCATTTTTATTGCCTCGTGAGGTTCCTCAAAAACCAATCCGCATGAATCATGTAAAAAATCAATATATGATGATATTTTACTCAAACCTCTTCTCATTTTAGGCTTAACTCCATCAGAAGGGGCACAATCTAAACAAAGCGATTTAAGGCATTTCTCCGTAAATGCTGAAAGGAGGAGTAAACACATGGCATTCACAATGAAGTCTTGGGTGTCTCGCCAGCGTGGGAGCGTAATTTCAGAAAGGCCATAGACCACATCTGGCGTCAAGAATGGGGGTCAAGTCTCCGCTTGACCTTTCTTTTGCACACACCTCAAAAACCCCGCCTGTTGTCTGATCAGACCGCTTCGATGGTGGAGGGCGGCTTCGTCGCGATATTGTAGGTGACGCTGACGATGCCCGGCACCTTTTCAATGATTTCCATGGCGAGTTTTCCGAGAAGATCGAAAGACACCCGGGTCGGGGTCGCGACGCGGGCATCGACGCTGTCCCAGCAGCGCACTTCGATCTGCTGTCCGAAATCGCGCTGGCCGTTGCGCATACCGGTCACCCGGTCTTCATGCAGGATGGCCAGGTACTGAAAGGCGTTTTGCCCGTCCAGCAGGCTTTCGACCACCGCGGTGGCCAGGCGGGCCGTCTCGATCCGCTCCGGTGTCACCGCGCCGATCACCCGGGCCGCCAGCGCCGGCCCCGGGAAGGGGATGCGGTCGAACAGTTCGGCGGGCAGGCCCAGGGCCCGGCCGACGGTGCGCACGCCGTCCTTGCGCAGTTGGATCAGCGGCTCGACAATCCGGTAGCCGAAGGCCTCCTCCGGATCGATGCCGAGTTGTTCGAAGACGTTGTGCTGCCGTTTGATGCCGGCCACGGTTTCGTCCACATCCGTCAGGATGGTGCCCTGCAGCAGGGACGTGGCCCCGCTCTCCTTGACGATGCGGCCGAATACATTCTTGTAAAAAGCCTGGGTGATCGCCTCGCGTTTTTCCTCCGGATCCGCGACCCCTGCCAGCGCGTCGAAGAACACCTCTTTGGCATCAACGATTTCGACGGTGATCCCGAACGGCTCAAAAAGGCTGGCCACCCGTTGGGCTTCACCCCGGCGCATGAGGCCGTTTTCGATGAAAACCGTTTTCAGGCGATCGCCCAGAGCCCGATGGCCCAACAGCGTTACCGTGGAGGAGTCGACACCGCCCGACAGGGCATTGATCGCGATCCCGTCTCCCACAGCGGTTTTGATTGCCGCAACCTTTTCTTCGATGAATTTTTCCGGGTCAAGATTCTGCAACGTGATTTCCTCGATCATCGGCCTGCCTCCTTTGACGTTTCTCGTCCGCGTAAACCTTTTTTAGACACGGATCAGTCTTCGCAGCACTTCGCCCGACGGGTTCCACGGGTTGCACGGATTTTAAACTGCACAATTATAAACCTGAGATCATTTGTTTGACAGGATCTACAGGATGTTCAGGATTTAAGTTCTATTTTCAATTCCCAGATGGAATTGAAAATGCATCATCCGCTTCGCGGAGAAACACCCCGCCATTTTTCACAACTCGCCTAAGCCATCTACCAGTCTCTCCACTTCCTGGGCCGTGTTGTAATGGACGAGACTGATACGGATTATCCCATCATCCGTATCTTCAATACACAAAGACTCAAGGCACCTAACTGCATAGAAATGGCCGTTTCTGACGGCTATGTTCTTACTGACGAGAAACTTGGCGGCAGCACTCGAACTAACGCCGTCCAAGGTCAGGGCGATCGTTGCTGCGCGACCCCCTGGAGTCGCGCTGTCTTGACCGATTATTCTCGCACCCGGGATTTCCTTTATGACTTCCAAAACCCGATTGGCCTGAACAGTTTCATACTCAGCAAAAAGCTCGAAGACCTTGCAGGCGTGGGTGTGGAAATCGTAGTGGCTCTTCTCGAAATGGTGGTGGTAAACCGCTTCGATGTATTCTTCGATCCCGGCCAGGGCGGCAATCTCCGCGTGGAGCGGCCCGGCCGGGTTGAATTTGTAGTGGGGGAGGTCCTTGTTAAAATAGTGGCCCTGGGGTTCGAGGGTGTCCATCACTTCGGGCTTGCCCCACATGACGCCCACGTGGGTCCCGAAGGTCTTGTAGGTGGAGAAGCAGTAGATATCCAGGCCGCTGGAATTGACATCCAGCACCCGGTGGGGAGCGAAGGAGACCCCGTCGCCGATGGCCAGGGCGTCAACCGAGTGGGCTATTTCGCAGATGGCCGCATAATCGTTCATCGTGCCCACGATGTTGGAGCAGAGGGTGAAACAGACCAGCTTGGTATTTGCGTTAACCAGCTTTTCTAAATCCTCGATGTCCAGCTCGCCGGATTCCGGGTCGATCTGCCACGCCTTGATCACCGCGCCGAACTCAGCCAACCGCCGCCAGCACCCGATATTGGCCTCGTGGTCCTGGTTGGTGACGATGATCTCGTCGCCCGGTGAAAGCGTGGGCCGGATCGCCTGGGCCAACACGTAAAAATTCAAGGTGGTGGACGGGCCCAACGTCAGCTCGTCCGGGTCACAGTTGAGCAGGCCGGCCATGGCGTTGTAGCCGGCGTCCATGGCCTCGCCAGCCTTGATCGAGGATTCGAACAGGCCGTAGGGCTGGACCTTTGTGTACTGGAAAAAATCGTGGAGACGGTCGGATACCTGGCGGGGAACGTAGGAGCCGCCGGCGTTCTCGAACATCGCCCAGCGGGCGGTGTCGGGGTTCTGGAATACTGGGTACTGGGCTCGGATGAAGTCAACGTCTAAAGACATGGTAAACCTTAATTATCCGCAGATTACGCAGATTAACACAGATTACGTAAATTAGCCCCGCTGCGCGGGAAAGATCTAACAGCTAACTGCTAAAACCTAACCGCTTTTCTTTCGACACGGATGAACACGGTTTAGCGCTTCGCGAAGGTCAAGACCTGAAAACCTTTTTTGACAGGATTTAAACACTGAGTCGACCCGCCCTTTCCCGATATCCTTTACTGCCATAGCTACGGCCCCATAGTCTCATCTGGATACCGGATCGCGTCCGGTATGACGACCTTAAACAAAATCACTTTCCGACCTCTGACGTCTGACCTCCGTCATCTTGCCCTTCTTGCCGAAGGCAATGGACCCCGTGGGCGCAGCCATCCGGGACGCGTTCACAGGTTTTCATCCGGTTGATCCTGTTAATCCTGTCAAACATGCCCTTGCTGTTGAAAAAAAAGATGGTTTCCTGGCGCTGTGCGCCACCCCTTCTCCCCCTTGTTTGCAGCTTAGCGTCTTGGCCCGCCCCGTAGCTCCGGCAGGTGGTACTGGGGCGCGAGACAATGGTTTTGGTATTGATTTTTAAATTATATTGAACGAGGAATGGCGTGCAGGTTGCTACTGACCCGGTAGTGGAACACAGTTGATCTGCTGTTGATGGATAAGCCCGACTCTTTTGCACTGGCCTTTCCCCAAAGGCTGATTGTGAAAAGCGTTTGATGCGAGCTGTAGGGGAGCCCATCCCCGATGTGTGTTTTAATAGGCACTAAGAAGGGATAAAGTCAAGGAATAAAATGGGTTAGCAGACAAGGGCAAATTCCTGAACCATTACTCGCGCAAAGACGCTAAGCCGCCAAGAAGTTCAAAAGCAGATTTAATTCGGCTGCGCCGGGTGAACCAATAAGACCAACAAAACAAATCAAACGAACAAAACCATTTCCTATCCACCCGTCCTCCTTTGAAAACAAAACTCAAATGCACAGTCCAGCGCAGTCGGGAATTCCGCAGAGAGCACAGATTATGTCCGGCTTTGCCGGTTTGAAACCCTCAGCCTTCAGCCTAAAAACCTATCTTTGACACGGATTACGCTGTTTGTTCCGGCTGCGCCGGTTAAAACCAATCAAACCAATTAGACCAACTGGAACTGCCCCGCACGGCGGGGAAAACTAATAGAATGTGTCCTTTGAAATTGTAAATTATAATGAGCGAGGGATAGCGTGCGAGTGGATACTGACCCGCTGTTGGTAAACAGCCGTGCGGCGCTTGATGTGTGTGCCCGACCCTTTTGCACTTGCCCTTCCCCCGAAGGCTGATTGTGAAAAGCGTATGATGCGAGCGGTAGGGGAGCCCATCCCCGTAACAGGTTTTAATAAACATTAAGAGGAGATACAAGTCATGGGATAATAATGGATTGACCGCGGATCACTCTTTGCTCAGGCTATGCCGGGGAGGGCAAGGTCAAAAGCGTTTCACCACGGAGACACGGAGAACTGCATTTATTGGCCGGCTGTGCCGGAAGAATTAAAGGCAAAACCTTAAGACCTTTTTTCTCGACACGGATTACACGGATTGCGCTGTGTTTCCCGCTTCGCGGGGGTGAACCAAGGTCAAGACCGATTATCCGCAGATTACGCAGATGGCGCAGATTATTTTATATTTGACAAAAACAACGCGTTGATTTGCCATTTTTCCTAAAATTTAACGCCATTGCCAGGCAGAAACAGGGGGGCACGTGACGATGATCCGATTTTGCGGACACCATCTTGACCGCTGGCTGCAGAGTAAAAACCGAAAGCCGCTGGTCCTCCGGGGAGCCCGGCAGGTTGGCAAGACATGGCTGGTTCGTGATTTTGCACTCCGTCAGGGCCTGAATTTAATCGAGCTGAACCTGGAGCGGTTTCCGCACCTGGCAGACCTGTTTGCCGGGAACGATCCCGTGGAGACATTGCAGAACATCGCGGCAGAAATGTCCGCAAAGATCGATCCGGCCACCGCACTGCTTTTCCTGGATGAAATCCAGGCGGCACCTGAATTATTCGCCAAGCTCCGCTGGTTTAAAGAAGAGATGCCCGCCCTCCCGGTGATCGCTGCCGGTTCTCTGCTGGAATTTGCACTGGGGAACTATCCCCACAGTATGCCGGTGGGGCGGATCGCCTATTTGTATCTGGAGCAAATGTCCTTTTTTGAGTTTCTTTTGGCTTCCGGAAACAAGCCGCTTTTTCAAAAGCTGCTCTCTTATGAATTGGGCCAGGACATCCCCCGCTCCCTGCATGAAAAATGCCTGAAATTCTATCACCAGTATTGCCTGGTTGGCGGTATGCCGGAAGTGGTTCAGGAGTGGGTACAAAACCAGGACCCTGCAGCGTGTCTCAAACTGCAGCAGGATTTGCTGGCCACCTACCGCGATGATTTCCATAAATACGGCGGAGAAATGGATGCCCGCCTGCTGGCCGATATACTGCTATCTGTATCCCGGCAACTCGGAAACAAATTCGTGTACAGTCGGGTTGACCCGGCCATTAAAGTCGGGCCGGTGAAAAAAGCGTTCACCCTGCTGAGCCAGGCAAAAGTCTGTTCAAAGGTATTGCATACCACCGGAAATGGACTACCCCTGGGCGCTGAATCCAATGCGAAATTTTTTAAGGCCGGGATGATCGATATTGGCCTGGTTTCCGCCCAGTTGGGCCTGGCAGCCACCAGCCGACAGAATCAGCGAGAGCTCATTTTTTCAAACAAGGGGGGGGCTGGCTGAGCAGTTTGTCGGGCAGCAGCTTCGTGCACTGCAAACCCCGTCCGTGGACCCGCAACTGTTTTACTGGCAGAGGACCGGGGGGAGACTTGGTGAAATAGACTATATCATTCAACATGGCAGCCGAATCGTTCCGGTGGAAGTGAAGTCCGGACCGGCCGGCAAGATGAAATCCCTGCATCAATTCATGGAGGAAAAAAAGCTCGATCTGGCCGTTCGCTGCAACTTGAACCTGCCCGTTGTTGAAATCATCCAGGTAAAAACAACCCTGGGCCAACCGGTCACCTATCGCCTGGTTTCAGTCCCGATATATCTATCGGAACACCTTCCCCGCCTCATAGAGCAGGTGATCGCAAAGGGCTAAATTTTTACCATACATCTTGAGGCGGGCTCATGGAAAAGCCTGAAACCAAGATGTCAGAAGTCGGCGGTCAAAAAGGACAAGGGCAGAGTGTTGTCCCGCTTCGCGGGTAAAACCTAACACCAGAATTACACGGTTGTTGCCGGCTGCGCCGGTTGAATAGAAATAACTCTTCGACTGGTGATTTGGATGCCCGGCTCTTTTTGGGGTGAAAAACTGGCTTTTATGCACGTTTTACGTACGAACAATGTGATCCCCTGCACGTTTTTCACCCGAATGTGCTTGACAGAACAACCTGCGATTGGCACCATAGGGTCATGCAAAGAGACCTGTATTCACAATTAAAGGCATGGAAAGACTCAGCGCGACGAAAACCCTTAGTGTTGCAGGGTGCCCGGCAGACCGGGAAGACGACCCTGCTCAGGGAGTTTGGAAAAAACGAGTATAAGCGTGTACTTTATTGTAACTTCGAGGAAAAAGCCGCCCTCGATCAGTTTTTTCAAAAAGACCTGGACCCGGACCGCATCATTGCAGAGCTCTATCTGTATTTAAATGAACAAACCCGGCCAGGAACCGGACTTGTTATTTTCGATGAGATCCAGGCATCAGACCGGGCCTTGAATTCGTTAAAATATTTTTCAGAGAAACGACCTGACATTCATATTGCCGCAGCCGGCTCCCTGCTGGGCATTAAACTTTCCGCTCCGGGTTCATTCCCGGTGGGTAAGGTCAACTTCCTCTACCTCTATCCCATGACCTTCCTGGAGTTTCTCGATGCGATGGGAGAAGGACGATACAGGCGACTGATAGAAAATCACGAGGGTCTTGAGCCACTTACCGCCGCGTTTCACACCCACCTGACAGATCTCTTGCACCGCTATAATTTTGTGGGCGGCATGCCTGAAGCCGTCAAGCATTATGCCGGCCCGGGTGATGTTCAGGACGTTCGGGAAATTCAAAGAGAGATTGTCACGTCTTACACCCTCGATTTCGCCAAACATGCCGCAACCCCGGATATTCCCAAACTCAGCATGCTCTGGGATTCCATCCCGAAACACCTTGCCAGGGAAAACAAAAAATTTGTTTTTTCGGCAGTTAAAAAGGGTGCCCGCGCCCGAACGTTTGAAAGCGGCCTTGCCTGGCTGGAAGACACCGGCCTTATCCACCGTGCGACCGCAGTTCAAAGGAGTAAGCTCCCCTTAAAGCACTATGCCGACCATAATTGTTTTAAAGTTTACAGTCTGGATGTCGGTTTACTTGGAGCGCTGGCTAATACACCGGTTGCTATGATGGCGCAGGGAGAAAGGCTTTTTAACGAGTACGAAGGCGCTTTTATCGAAAGCTTCGTAGCCCAGCAGCTTGCAGCACAGTTGAATCAGCCGCTCTATTACTGGCGCAGCAAAGGAGGTAAAGCCGAGCTTGATTTTTTACTGGAGATCGGTGGCCGGGTTTACCCGCTGGAAGTCAAGGCCGGTATAAATGTCAAAAGCAAGAGCCTGAAGTCCTTTGATACGCAATACGGACCGGATGTACTCGTCCGCACAAACCTGTTGAATTTCAGACATGATGGAAAGATCTGCAACATCCCGTTGTATGCTGTCTCCGAATTACCGCGCCTGGTTCAAGCGGATTCCCGACTTAAGGTTTGAAAATCCAGGACACCTGTGTAACATAGGGGATCGATTCCTGCGTACAATTCCATCTGGCACCTCCTGTCTGTTGGTGGTTGTTAAGAATCGGCTAATTCTTGTTTTAACCACTCTACTACAGTGAGGTGCCTTCTCTCAAAGGATTAGGATTTTCTTGTGCTTGACGCCTCAAATAGACTATAAGCCATTAATATGTTTATCAAATCTCCGTTTGACCTTTCTCGCCGAGCCCTCGATCCGCCCATTGCTTTCCATCCTTCTTAAAGGTTTATCGGCCCTAATAATCCTCCACCCTGATCGGCCCCTTCCCCATCTCCAATATCCGGCTGGCACCGGTTGAACCAGTAAGATCAATAAGACCTGTTTTTCTGACACGGATTGCGCGGGTTACGCTGTTTTGCCGGCTGCGCCGGGCAGGGCAAGGTCAAGAGCCTTGTCTCACGCGGCGACGCAACGAACACAACGCAGAACATTGTGTTAGGCCCGCTGCGCGGTAGGAACCAATTAGACCAATTGAACAAATCAAACCAATAGAACCGGTTCCTTGAAATTTTAAATTTTTGTGAGCGAGAGATGGCATGCAGGTGAATACAAACCCGCTGGTAGAAAACAGCTGTACTGCTTGTGATGTGTATGCCCGACCCTTTTGCACTGGCCTTTCCCCGAAGGCTGATGGTGAAAAGCGTTTGATGCGAGCGGTAGGAGAGCCCATCCCCGATACTGGTCTTAATACTCCTTAAGAGGGGATAAAGTCAAGGAATAAAATGGGTTAGCAGACAAGGGCAAATTCCTGAACCATTACTCGCGCAAAGACGCTAAGCCGCCAAGAAGTTCCAAAGAAGATTTAATTCGGCTGCGCCGGGGTGCCGCTCACACCATCTGGTTTTGATGAAAACCAGATGGTGCAACCCGACAAACAGGTGGCGTATAGGTATAAAATCTATTGACAAAAGGTATAAATTTAGTATGTTTTCTATATGCCATTTGAATTCGACCCGGTGAAATCTGAAAGCAATCTGGCCAAACACGGCATTGACTTTATGGCTGCGCAAGCACTCTGGGAAGATCCGGATCTATTGGAAATCCCTGCCAGGACCGTGGATGAACCGCGGTGCCTGGCCATTGGAATGATTAATGGCAAACACTGGGCCGGTGTCATTACCTATCGCGAGGGCAATATCCGGATTATCTCGGTACGCCGGGCCCGGACCGAGGAGGTTGAACTCTATGAAAGCTAAAAATTTCGATAAAAAATTCGACGCCGGCGAGAGCGTCATGGAGCAGCTGGATTTGTCACAAGCTCGTCGGCCGAACCAGGCCCAGAAAAGGGTCAATGTTGACTTTCCTATCTGGATGATTCAGTCCCTGGATAAAGAAGCCCGCCGATTGGGCGTTCCCCGGCAGTCCATCATTAAAATGTGGCTGGCGGAAAGGTTGGAAAAAGCCTGAACACCGTTTGGGAGTTGAAGCACATGGAGCTTACAACCTCAATATATGATTTAGTGAAGGCGCTGGATATGTTCTCCTGCGAGTTGTCCGTTTTGGACCGCGTTTGGAATATTCTGTTTCCAGCCCAGGCCAAATGGCACCACCTTGGTGTCATTAAATATAAGCATCGGTTTTACATCTCACATGTCAGCGGCGATGGCGGCAGCCTGGAGGTCGAACCCAAAAAGGGTGTGCGCCCGACAGATTACCAGGGGACGTCCTCTTTTTCGATTGAAAACCATGGTCAATTGACTGGGGTGTGGGAACCCTTAATCACATCAGCGCTAAAATGGCTGCCGGTTGTCCGCAAAGACTGGATCAAGGCCAACAAACGAATTCAGGTCGAGTACCCATTAAACTACAGATTCGGTATTGCCCCCAATGCCCTCATACGCGCCTCTCTTCCCGATATTTACCGCCTGGATAAGGAACTGGGCAAGAAAAAGGCCAGGAAGATGGTGGATCTGGTGGAAGATGGCTTTTTCGTCAAAGCGGATAACACGGAAGTTTCGACCATGACAGCGGAAGATTATTTTCGGTACGGCAAAATTGCCTATATAGCTGGGAAGCGCAAGGAAGAGACCATCGATGATTCCTTGTCTGGTCGAGAAATGTATAGACAATATGCTGACGGCCGGCACGATGGGCTTCTGGACATAGATCAATCTTCCGAACAGGAGTTTGCCGACTGGATTGACGGCAAGCACCCCAAAAGAGGACATGGCGGTCATCCGTGGGAAATTAAGCGCGGCGGCAATACAACGCACATAGACCTTGCCGTTTCACGCCCGTCCTCATACCGAAAAGAGGGCTTCAAGGTTGAACTGCGAGGTGAATCAGTCGGCAGAATGGTTGAGACAATCAACATGTTTCTGGCCATTCACGCGGAGAAGATTCCTATTTCTATCGCTAATCCGGAGGGTGTCCGTAAACGGATATTAGCGCAAGACAACATTGGAATCATCCCATCTTACGCCTCGCTGCACAGGGCCAACCAACATTTCAGTCAGGATAAAGATGTGTTCGATGTGATGCACTACGATGACCTTGGCCGCTTCAAGCGCCGGATCACCCCTTTCATAACATGGGAACCGCTGCCCATCCTTAAACCAAGGGATGTCTGATGGCGACCCAAGCAACAGTAACCCACTGATAAACCTGCAAAAGACGCCTTTAGATACCAGTAACCCATTACCCCAGGTCTATCCATCCACCGATTTCGCTGATTGAGCGCCGTTTTCTACTCAAAGTCCGGGGGCAACCCTTTATCCGAAATTTCTTCAACGGCCGTTTCAAATACCGTTTTGGGAAACATTTTAAGTTCTGCAGCGGTAAACCTGAATTGCGGCAGATACCGTTTGACCAGAAATGCCGTTGCCAGTGCCTGGTGACGATCCCGTTTCTTCTTGACCGGTTCTCGGTCCGGCTGTTTGCTCAGCCAGATCTTATGCAGCGCAAAGGCCCTGGGATCCGGGCAGGCCATGACTGCCGGATAACCGTCCTCCCCGATCACAACCTGTTTGAACTTTGGAGACGAAACCAGCCATTGCAGGTTCCGAATTTCGGCGGCCTCCAGGTCACCCGGCGGCCCCATCCTCCGCCGCTCCCTTTTGAAAACATTGTGGGGCTCCGGCTTTATCAAATCCACCAGGTAGCCGTCTTTGTTCACGGCCCTGAAGCCCTGCCTTTTCATCAGCTCAAAAGAGCGATCCGCTCTCCGCAGCAACGCCAGCAACCCCGTTTCCGCCTGCTCATCACCGGCAACCAGATTCAATGGCGACCGAATGTCCCACAGGATATCCATATCCCGGGTTGCCAAGACCGGGCTGTCCATAAAAACACCAGCAGCCGATTCGTAGGCATAAATGGCGTTTGTCCCAACCACGGTTACATTGCGGCCAAGAAGCCTACCCTGATCGAGCACCCTTAAAATCCCGGTTACAACCCGCGGCACCCGCTGTATGGATGCCGCCCGGCAAAAACGAGCCTGTTCCTTGAGGCGCTCTTTTAACGCAGAAAACCGTGCTTTCGCTTTTTCTTTCCCGGCCCGAAACTCATCCAGGATTGTTTCCGTTTCCGGACTTCGTGGCCCCAGGCTGCTCCCGTACCCGTACCGATCCCGCGACCGAAACAGGTACTCCCGGCCTTTAGACTTTTTCCAGTGCATGCCCCCGCGATAGGATCGGTTTTCCCTGAAAGCGGTGATATAAGCCTCGTATAACTGGGCTGCATCAATAAAAATCCGTCGCTGGTTGGCAGACATCTCAGCTGGTATTGCATCGTTTTCCTTCAATTACCCACTCTCCTCAATTTGAAGGAAAACCAGGCGCCCGCGCGTGCGTTTTCCTTCATTTGTCAACAGACTGGATTTTGAAGGAAAACCCGTTTATTGTCAATATATTATTGAAGATAGAGGCCAAATCTACGCTTGACCTTTCTCATCGAATTCCCAAAATCACTTTTTTCCAACCTTAATAAAACCAATTGAAGAAATCAAACCAATGAAACCGGTTTTTATGCCGCAGATAGACGCGGACACGGGCAGACGCAAGGCGGGTAGTTCCGGCTTCGCCGGCTTAAACCTTCAGCCTATTATTTGGCACAGATTCCGCGGGTTACGCAGTTTTTCCGGCTGCGCCGGGGTAACCCATTAGCCAATAACCTATAATTAGCCTTTATTATCATCAACCCAAACGAATTTACTTTTTAGCCCGTTAAACAATCTCCATTTGTTCGTCAGATCAGGAATTTGCCGACTGGATTGACGGCAAGCATCCAAAAAGAGGACATGGTGGTCATCCGTGGGAGATTAAGCGCGGCGGCAACACAACGCACATAGACCTTACCGTTTCACGCCCGTCCTTATACCGGAAAGAGGGCTTCAAGGTTGAACTGCGAGGTGAATCAATCGGCAGAATGGTTGAAACGATAAAATTGACAAAACCCCTCATTTCCTCTAACCTCTGACAGCTTTTCAACGGCTAAACCCGGAGCTCTACCGGGCCTTTTCAGTACCCTCTTTTGCCTGGTATCACACCCCTTACCCCTCCTTTGGGGTCCGCTGTATCCCCATCCCGTCTTGGAATAAGGTGCACATGCGCATGAAAAATACTTTGCCCGGCAGATTCACCAATGTTTACCCCGATATTGAAACCGGTTACGGTGCTGTCCTCGGCGGTTATCTTTTCCCGCAATTGCTGGATCATATTATCCAGATCGTTCCGCTCATGGAGCTTCAGGTCATGGTAATCGGCCACATGGCGTTTAGGGATTACCAGCAGGTGTCCCGGGGTAACCGGATACCCGTCCTCCACCGCGTAGCAGGATGGCAACTCCATCACTTTTCGATTTTTCATTTTTCCACTGCAAAACAGGCAGCTGAATTCTTTATCCATCTCTAAAACCGTATAAGACCATTAAAACCAATAAGACCTGTTTCTCTGACGCGGATTTCGCAGGTTGCGCTGTTTTCCCGCTTCGCTGGGGACCCATTAACCAATAACCGATAACCTGCTCCCTTTATTCCGCTTGAATCAACGGCGGCAGCTTGTCCGCCCAGGGCTTTTCTTTTCCAGTTGCCCGGCCAGCTTGAACAGGGTCGCTTCATCTCCGTATTTGCCGATAAAATGCATACCGATGGGTATGGTCAATCGACAGGCCGTGCCAGTACTCGGCATGTCCCGGCCCGATAGGGACTCGCCCCCGGCTGGGTTTAAGACCGAATATGCCGCAGCAGGAGGCCGGGACGCGGATAGAGCCGCCCCCGTCATTGCCGTGGGCCAGGGGCACTATTCGGGCGCCGACCGCAGCCCCGGAGCCGCCGCTGGAACCGCCGGAGGTCCTCTTTAGATTCCAGGGGTTGTTACAGTTACCAAAAACCCTTGGTTCGGTAACGGTGGTCAGGCCCCACTCCGGGGTGTTGGTTTTTCCCAGGATAATCAAACCCGCTTTTTTGTAACGGGCCACCAGCTCACTGTCCTGCTCCGGGTAAAATTCCTGGTTGTTTACCACCTGGTCATATCGAAATTTGTTCCCTTTCCGCTGTTTTCCAGCTTTGCCGGTAAGACCCAATAACAAATAACCTTTCACCGACAACCTGTTTTATCCATCCACAGATTGACGCAGATTTACACAGATTAGGGCTATCATTTTACCCTGCTCCGCGGAGTGAACCAATAACAAATAACCATTAACCGATACCCAGCCCTTAAGGCTTCTTCCCCCTGGTCAAAGACTTCAGCTTTTTGAACTGCTTGCTCTTTGGGTCGATCAGCGGCCCCAATGTTTTGCCGGTGGCTTTATCCTCACAGGTGTCCCTCTTGTCGCTTCGCGTGGCCCGCCCCCATGTACCAAATCATTTCGTTTGTTTGATATCCGCTTTGTCTTTTCGGGCCTGAGTTGTCCCTTTGGGAGCCGGGTACTTCTTCAATACGTTGGTAATGCATTTATTGTAACCCGGCTTACAAACAGAGTCGGCGCACTTGTCACCATGCTTGGCTTCCTTGACAGCATCGTCAGGATATTTTTCTTTTGCTGATTTCCGGCAGGTACCCCGGCATTGTGCCATTTCATCCTGGAAACATTTTTTAAACGCAGGCGCCCGCTTTTTATAAAGCTTATCCAGTTTAGCTTTATACTTCTTGTCTTTTTTGGCGGTTTTTGCCTGGCATTTTTTATACTTGCCGTCACATTTCCCCACGCACTTTTCGAACTTGTTCTGCTTGCTTTGAGAAGCACACTTATCCAGGCACTTCAGCAGTTTACTGCGACACGGCGTACCTTTCGATTTGGCCAGGGCGCTGCTTATCCCGGCGGTGAGTAAACATATGATCGCTATTGCGGCAATCCCAAAGGCACTTCTTGTTTTTAGTTTCACTGTGCACCTCCTTGTTTTGAAAAGTTGCGGCCCCAGGGATGGCCGATACTTCATCTTATCGACTTCCTGGGACCACGGGTGTCATCTGTTGAGTTCGGCCCTTAGACCTCCAGGCTCAACAAACATTCGGGTTGGTTTTTCGACCTTCGCCCACAATCTGGTGATAAACCCTCCCATTTTGACAGGCTACTTGCTGCGTTCCAGGTAGAACTCGTAACAATAACCGAGCGCCCTGTCTTTGAAAGCCGCGGCGGCCTCCGGTATCCCGAACCGCAGTCGTTTCCAGAAACGGTTGACCATGGCGTCCTTATCCAGGCACTTAACAAAGCCCTTGCGTTCATTTTTTGCGATTTCCTTGGAACTTTTGGCACACTTGTAAAGTGCTTTTTCCGCCTTTTTCAGGCACTTCTCCTGCTTTTCCTGTTTTTCTTTTTGACATTTCTTCAGGACGGTCGACTCCCATTTTTTGAAACACTTGGGGAAGTTCTTCGCATAACCCGGTGTCGAAATGCCAACGACTGCCAAAACAAACATAATTTTCAACAGAAATGAAAATAGCGTTTTCATTTATATATCTCCTGTTCTTATTTTTGATGGTATTAAGTGGTTGAGCGATCGGTGGGGGGGGGTTATCGTCATGTCGATAAACGTCTTTTCAGGATTCAGCTTTTTAACCACCCCGTCGTAGCACTTTTTGATATGGGCCCTGGCCTTTTTTCGTTCTTGATGGCCAGGGCCTACGCTTGAAAACCAAACACCATGCAAACCGTTAATAAAACAATTGTCTTGATCTTCATGATACCCTCCCTTCGCCCGATGACAGGATGAACATGAATGTTGTAAAACTACTACTCGTCGGGAACCCTGCAAAACCTGTTTTTCTGACACGGATTACGCTGTTTTGTCCCGCTGTGCGGGTGAAACCTATTAACCTATGACCAATGACCGTCCTTCTTTCCTAAAAGGGAATATCTTCAAGCAAGTTTCTGGGATCGCGGAATTCGATTTTTTCGGTGCTGAACTGGTCGGGTTTGTAATCGTCTCCCCCCAAAAAGTTCAGAGCGTCCTCGTATAACGCGCTGCCCGGGATTTCCAGATCTTCAAGCAGCCGGTAATACCCGGGAACCCCGCCGCAGTCCTCGGGCGGGCAGGCCCGTTTGCCCTTGAGGCACCGGGGATAGGGTTGACGCTTCTCCCTATCCACAATTTTCTCAAGTTCAATGATATGCACCCAGTCACTGCCATAATCATAGAGATACTCGACCTTCGGGTTTTCAGGCGACAGGTACTCACCCAGCCGGCACCCCCAGGCAGGCCGCAGGCCGCCACCGGGTATGAAATCAATTTCCTGGGACGGTACACCGATCCAGGTTTCATCGGAAAGATCATCTCCGGGAACGATAAACTGGTACAAATGCCGATCCTCCCAGCCCATGGCATCCTGGATGGCCACGTGCAGGTCCCAGAAGGTGTAATCCGCCGGAACCTGGATCCGGCGCCAGACAGGCGGCCGGATACCTTTCAAGTTGACCTTGAACTGCAGGACTTCTTTAAAGGATGGACTCAGGGGCAAGCCTTCCCGGAGTACCCGGGAATTGTCATTTCCGGGAAAAGACAGCACATCCGCTCCGCCTTCTTTTTCCGAAAAAAAAGCCTCTTCACTCTCCATCTCCATAAGCATTGCCTCCGTGTCCAGGAAAAGATCGTAATCTTCCCGGGAAACGAGCACCGCTTCACTGCCGCCGCGGCCTTGAAGCAGTACGGGATCACCCCCCTCGTCAACCTGGTCAATCAGGTCGTCGAGCCTGCGCCGGGCGTTTTTGCTGTCTATCTTTTCCAGATGATCCGCATAGCCGATATTAGGTCCCATCAGGTCTTCGAACTCATCGCCCAGTAAATCTGCGATCTTCCAGGGTTTCTTTTTTTTCATTTTTTTGAGCAGGCCGCGGTAGCGGCGTTCATCAAAAGGCACCCCGGTCTCCATGGTGTGGAATAGCAGGGGAATCAGGAAAAAGCCGAGCAGGTGGATCACCTCTTCCCGGGGGACCTTCTTTTTACGCATGGCATTGTAGAACTGGAAGGCCTCGATGGGTTCCCGGGCCGCCAGCTGGTTTTCCACAACGACATGAATGACCACATGCATAAAGGGGTTTACTTCTTTCCCACTTTCCAGCAATGATCCCCCGATTTCTCCGGCGGTATCGAACTGGCTGTGGAACTCATCCTCGTGTTCCTGCATAATCCGGGCAATCAGTTTTTCCTCATCATCCAGACCGTTCAAATCTCCGGTTTTGGCTCTCTTCCAGATAGACGCCATGTTTTCACGGTTGATCGCCCGGAGTATATCGTTCAGTTCTGTTTGCATAATTTCTCCTTCAATTTTAGATAGACACCAGAATGAAGGAAAACTTGTGTCTTGTCAGTGTATTGTTTTCGATTTCGATCGGATTAGCCATTGGCATTCACTGAAAACTACGGGCAAGGGCCATGCTTTTTCCCAACTTTGCCGGTTTGAAACCTTTAACCCAGAACCGATAACGAAGGACCGGTTTTTATCCTTTGGCTACTCCGCCTGTTTCATCCGGTCGTCCTGCCGGGTCTGGATCGCGCCGATGTCCATTTTCAGCTTGTCCATCTGCTCGACTTTCTTCTGGCCGCTGAGTTCTTTGACGGTGTCGTCGACCTGGTTGCGGGGTTCGCTGCCTTCGCAGCCGCTAAATGCCAGGGTGACACAGAGGGTTAGGATTAAAAGCCAATGTGTTTTAAGGCCCCTTTGCATGGGTTCTCCTTTTTAACTGAGTACAGCGTGTTCACTGATTGTTATACTATTGCGTACAGGGTATGGCATGCGATTGGATTCACACCCACGGGTTGAAATCTGCCGTGCGGCCTGTGATACGAGTGGCTGAGAGGTCCGCCCTGATGGTTTTTAATAAATATTAGGAGGGGATACAAGTCAAGCAATATAAACCTGCTTGAGCCCGCATGTCCTATCTGGCCCGCTTTATGTTATTTCCGCCTCTTTTCATTTGCGCCGTGCTGGTATATGGTCTCAAATAAAACCATAAGGAGGCTTGCGATGGGTGAATGGCACAAGACCGGATGCGTACTGTGGGCTGGAAATCCTGATTGAAGCTGGCCGCATGGTCAAGGTCAAGCCGGACAAAGCCAACCCGCGCAGCAAAGGGTATGCCTGCCGCAAAGGGCTGAATGTCCTCTACCACCAGTACCCCGCCGACCGGTTGACCGAACCGCTTAAACGGGTGGGCGAAAAATTCGAGCCCATCTCCTGGGAACAGGCCATTGCTGAAATCGCGGAAAAACTCCAGGACCTGGTCGACAACCACGGCCCCCGCTGCCTGGCTTACATGGGCGGCGGCGCCCAGGGTGGTCACATGGAGGCCGCCTTCGGCCTCGGGCTGCTGCGGGCCCTGGGCTCACAGTATTACTACTCATCCGCCGGCCAGGAGTTCAGCGGTTCCTGGTGGGTTTTTGGACGCCTGCTGGGCAAACAGTACAATCTGGCCGTCCCCGACGAGCACGCCGCCGCCATGCTGGTGGGCTGGGGCTGGAACGGCATGCAGAGCCACCAGATGCCCCGGGCGCCCATTGTCCTGAAAGAATTCAGCAAGAATCCGGACAAACTGCTGGTGGTGGTGGATCCGCGTAAATCCGAAACGGCTGCCATTGCCGACCACCACCTGGCCGTGCGACCGGGTACCGACGCCCTCCTGGCGCGGGCCATGGTCGCCCTGATCCTGGACAAGGGCTGGCAGAATCAGGCCTACCTGGACACGCACGTGGAGGGCTGGGACCGTAGTCGGCCCTGGTTCGAAGGGTTCGATGTCCGCGCGGCGTTGGATGTGTGCGGGCTCGATTACGATACGAAAAACACCCACCGGGATCCGTTGGGAACACCGCTGCACCGCTTTGTGCCCTGCCGGGTTGAGGCCAAAAGCTGAACTTTGATCTTGAATGAAAAACGAAGGTCAAAAACTATACTCGTGCAAAGACGCAGAGACGCTAAGAAGGTCAAGGGCCGACTTTTTCGGCTGCGCCGGGTGACCAATAAAACCAATTGAACAAATCAAACCAATTAGACTTGTTTCCTCGTCACGGATTTCGCTGTTGGCCCGCTTCGCGGGGGGAAACCATTAACAAATAACTTTTTACCAAAGCACTTCCCGACAGGATGCCGCTCCCACAGGGGAAGAAAGGTTTTGCCTATAGCCTCTTACCTGGTTTTACTATTTCCCCTTGATCCTATTTCAATTGTTCGGATAACGTTTGCCGTAGATCCCGGCCAGCTCATTTTCAGCAAAGTGGTAGTTCGTATTGCAGTGGTGGCAGTTGATCTCCAGGGGGAAGGGGCCGTTGTCGCGGATGTCCTTTAGATCATCCACCGGCAGCAACTGCAGCATGCTTTCAATTTTGTCGCGGTTGCAGTGGCACATGAATTCGACCCGGTAATCGCCCAGAGATTCCGGTGCGTGGCGCTCAAACGCATCCCGGACCAGCTCTTCGGCCGGCTGGCCCGCGGCAAAGCTCTCGCCGATGGACGGCAGGCCGTTCACCAGGTTCTCCAGGTCGGCCACGATGGCGTCATCCGCACCCGGCAGCACCTGCAGGAAAAGGCCGCCGGCGCCGGTGACCTGGCCGTCGGTATCAAACTTGACGCTGAGATTGAACGCCGTGGGAATCTGCTCAGACTTCAGGTAGTACCAGGCCAGGTCCCGGGCAATGGACCCGTAGTGCATCTCCACCTGGCCGGTAAAGGGCTGCTTGGCATCTTCCAGAAAGCGGGTGACACGCACAAACCCGGCCCGGAAAAAAGGGGAGAGGTTGAAACTTTCCAGGGGTTTTTCCAGGGGAATGGGCACCTGTTTCAGGTGGCCGCGCACCTCACCAAAGGCATTGGACTCCACCTCGAGCCCTTTGATGGGACCGGAACAGTCAATTTTCAGGGCAATGCGGTCACTGCCCTTCAGGTGGGCGGTCATCAAGCCGGCCCCGAGATAAGCATGCCCCAGGACAAGGGTTTCGAGAATCCCAAGTTCATGGTTGGCGCGCATTTCATTCACCATCCGGGTGCCGTGCAAAAGGGCCCCCCGGACCTGCCCGCCCCCCAGCAGAAATCGGTGCACCCGGTCCCGGGCGCTGGCCAGGTACTGCTCTTTGACGGTTTTTCCGTACGGTTGTTTTTTTATCATATGCGGGGATATAGAGGACCGGGCGGTGTCTGTCAATACCTGCCGGGCACCGGTATAATTTGACAAACCGCGGGGATTGAAGCATAGAATACAGGATAACTGTTCAGGCGAATAGACTGAATGCTGTTTGAAAAGGCTTCTTTTGATGCCGATTTGATGCAGGCCTCAAAAACTTCTGCAAACGACCACGCTCTCGATTTTTGGTTGCCTTCAGCCTGACCTTTAAGGACCCCCATGACCCTCTATGACCTGACCGAATTTTTAAGGCTCTCTTCAGCACTCAACTACAACCTGAGTGCGGCCTCACTGAACCGATATAACGTTCTGCGATTCATCCTGGGCAATAAATCCCTGCATACCGACAACCGTAAAGATAAAGAGCACAAAGCCATCACCATGGAGGCCCTGAACTACCTGTTCAGTGCTTACAGCCACAAACGCCGACGCCTGGGGCCCATGGCGGTCCTGCACCCTTTACGGGCATCTGCGGTGTACGCCAAGGCGCCCCGGGCCATCAGCATTGTCGATCTTCTTTCAGTTTTACTGCACGATATCCTGGAGGATATCCGCCCCCAGGACTTCGACCGGCTCGAGTGGGAAAGCCTTGAAAGCATGCTGTATGCACTGCTGGGCAACCTGGACCCCAACGAGGAATGGCGCCTGATGGAACGGCTGCAGGCCCTTACCCGCTTTGAGAGCGAAACCTACTATCAGTACATTGGCCGTATGCTCGACCGGGCCGAGAACATCCCGGAACTGATCCAGATCAAACTGGCCGACCGCCTGGACAACACCCTGGACATGCGCATCGACATCCAGGATCCTATCGAAGGAATTGATTTCTTTGAAAATCTTTTCCAGATCCTCTACGTGGAAAATTTCAAAGGCTTCATTCCCGATACCGACCATCCCCCCAGTGCCAGCCTCAACGGGGCCAAACGGCTGTACCAGCTCTTTAAAAATGCCGTCCTGCTCTCCATGATTCGGCAAAAAAGCACCCCGCTGCAGGACGGCACCGCCCAGATTTTTTTCAAAGCAGTGAGCTCAGCCAGCCTGAAAGAGGCCCAGCGGACCTTCATCCATATCCTCAGCTACCACCACACGGACCTGAAACAGGCCCGCGCCCTGCTGCTGGATGCCATGGGTTACTGCTACGAGGGGCGGATAGACGCCATTACCCGGGTGGCCGAAGGCCAGACCCTGGACGGCCTGTTTTCAACCTATTTCGGCCCGGTATCCAGCCGCACCCGCAACGAAAAACTCGCCCTGCTCTACGACAACAAACCCCTGATGCTGGAGGCTTCAGTGGCGTTCATCGTCATCTTCCTCAGCTTCCTGAACGACCCCGAGTTTTATGTAAAGGGGATTAGTACGGCGGGCATTGCCCCAGGTTAGAACCCCCGTTCAATAGGGGCCCTGGGCTCAATCTCTGGGTTAGCCCCGAGTTCCCAATCCTCGACATACGGCCTGTATTCCTCCGGCAGGTCAATGCAGTTTCCCGTTGCGCGGGAGGGAACCCATTAACCCATAACCTTTAACCAATCACCTGGCTTTATCCTTTTAACCCAAAGTCCCTTCCCAGGATGCCGCTCCCACAGTTTTCAGCCAACGCTCAGATAGCACGGCGTCAGGGATCGCATGAAAGCGAGAACACCACCCGGGGCCAAAAGATGCCCCTTGTGACAGGGCATTAGGGAAGAACCATGGGTGCGCCCACCTCCCGCGCCGTCTCCTCCCCATACAGAACTGCCACCAGTTTCAGGGCAAACTCCAGGGCGGTGCCGGGTCCCCGACTGGTGATGCAGGTGCCGTCGACGACGACCCGGGATACCTGGGCACTCCCGGGATCAAGCTGGTCGAAAAAGCCCGGATGGCTGGTGGCCCGGAAGTTCTTAAGTAAACCGTGGGCCTGGAGGACAACGGCGGGTGAGGCGCAGATCGCCCCGAAAAATCCGCCCGTATCGGCCTGTTTTTTGAGCATGGCGGTCAGGTCCGCGCAATCGCGCAGGTTCTGGGCCCCGGGTACGCCCCCGGGCAGGGCAATCAGGTCAAAAACCTCGTCTTTACATTCACCCAGCACTTTATCGGCCACGATTTTTACCCCCCGGGAGCAGGTCACCTCCCTGCCCGCCACAGAGGCCACAACCACGTTGGCGCCGGCCCGGCGCAGCACATCGATGATGCAGACCGCCTCGATTTCCTCCGTGCCTTCGGCGATGGGAACCAATATATTTTTCATCGTTACCTCCTATTAGAATGCCCTATGGGCGTCAGAGCAACCTTAAAGATTTCACACGCTGCACCCATAGTCAAACTTTTGACCTCTTTTGCAGCCTCATTTAAAAATTGAGTTGATCATTGGCCCTGCTATTTGTTAGTGTTTGATCTTGTTGTATAAATAACCCGAAACAGATACGAGGAACGTTCAATGGGCGCCACCTGTGTGCGGACAAACAGGGATTCAATGCTGGGACTCCTCCTGCTGGGGCTGATTGCTGTCTGCGGCTGCTCCGCCCGGCAGGTCGCCGTGGACCAGGTTGCGACCCTGGTGACCAGCGGGATGGCCGCCTTTGAAGCGGACGACGACATGGCGCTGCTCAAAGAGGCCTTCCCCGGCAACATCAAGCTCCTCGAAGCCCTGTTGGCCAACCAGCCGGACAATTACAAGATGCTGGTCCTGCTGGCCAGGCTTTACGGCAGCTACGCCTTCGCATTTCCGGAAACCGAGATGGCGATTGCCGCCCTGGCCGAAGATGAGGACGACACCGGTGCCGACCCCGCCACACTGCGGGCCGCAGCGGATCGGTATTACCGCAAGGGTGTCGGGTATGCCCTGCGGGCCCTGGAAAATAAATATCCCGGAATCGGCAAAGCCCTGCTGAACAAAGACCTTGCCGCCGAAAGGATCGCCGCGGTTCAGGCGGCGGAACTGCCGGCCTTATTCTGGTATGGTTTCAATTTGGGGGCCCATGTGAACCTGAACAAAAACTCGGTGCGGACACTTGCCCAGGCCCACCTGGCGGTGAAGGCCATGGACCGGGTCATTGAGCTGGATCCGGCCTTCTACCACGGAGGCGCCCACCTGTTTTTCATGGCCTGGTATGGATCCCGCTCTCCGCTGATGGGCGGCAGCCCTGCCAAAACCAAACATCACTACCAGAAAGTCCAGGCCCTAAATGCCGAAAAGCTCCTGCTGGCAGACCTCTATTACGCCCGCTTCTATCTTTACCAGGCAGACGACCGGGCGGCCTTTGAGAAAACCCTGTCCAGGGTTATGGAGCGCCAGGGAATAGCGCCCGACCTGGGAATGCTCAATGCCGTGGCCGCGGCACGTGCCGCGGCCTATCTGGGTGCGGTTGACGAATTTTTTGATTAAGGAAAGCATATGACAAAATTAACCCGACTCTGCATGGCCCTGATCGTGCTATGCCTGCCCCTTGCCGGACCGACCTGGTCCCTGGCAAAAGCAACCACCATCAAAGTCGCCCTGGTCACCCCGGACGGCAGCACCTGGACCAACACGATTCGGGAGATGGCCCGGGAGCTGAAAAAAAAATCGGGCGGCAGCCTTAAGCTCAAGATATACGCCGGCGGGATCAAGGGAGATGAACTCGATGTCCTGCGCCAGATGCGGGCCAACCGGATCCATGCATCCGGGTTCTCGGGGGTCGGCATGGGGGTTGTCCTGCCCCAGGTGAGGATCCTGGAAGCCCCGCTGCTGTTTAAAGACTACGCCGAGACAGACCATGTAAAAACAGAACTGTTCGATCAGTTTTCCGCAGGTTTCGAAAAAAAGGGCTACGTGCTGCTGGGATTTGCCGAAGCCGGTTTCGTGTACTTTTTCTCCAAAAAGCCGCTCGAAGGGCCGGAGGCGCTCAAATCCGTCAAGATGTGGGCCTGGAAAGGGGACCCCGTGGCGGAAACGTTCCTGAAAACATTTGGCATCCGCACCTATCCGCTCCACCTGGCAGATGTCAACACCGGTCTTGAAACCGGCATGATCGATAGTTTTTATTCCCCCCCCCTGGCGGCGGTGGCTTTCCAGTGGACCACCCGGGTACAACACATTCTGGATTACCCCATGGTCAATTCCACCGGGGCCCTGCTCATCAACAAGCGTATGTTTTACAGGCTCTCAGCGGAAAACCAGGAGCTGCTGAAAGCGCTTTCCCGCACCTATTGTGACCGGCTGGTCGCTTTGACCCGTGAGGAAAACAAAACCGCCCTGGCAGTCCTGGCCGAGTCGGGCCTTAAGACCGACACTCCGACGGCGGACCAAATGGCGATGTTCGCTGAAAATGCCAAAAAAACCTATGCCAGGAACATCCCGGGCCTCTACTCCCAGGCCCTGTTCGATCAGGTGAAGGGGATCTTAAATGAGTTTCGGTCAGGGAAACAATAGGGGAAAATCAAGACCCGAACATCCAACATCCAACATCCAACACTGAACATTGAACTTTGAATGAAAAGCGCAGGGCAAAGGCGGTACTCGCGCAGGCGCCAAGGCTCAGAGAAATTCGAAAACGGAACCTTATCTGTGGATAGAAAAATGATCATCCTGCGAAAAATAGATGCCGGGCTGGCGGCAGCGGAAAAGATCATCGCGGTGGCCCTGTTTGCGGCCCTGGCCGGGTCCATTGTAATTAATATCGTCGCCCGTAACCTTTTCCAGACCTCTTTTCAATTTCTACTTGAAATCGGCCCCGCCCTGGTCCTCTGGCTGGCCCTGGTCGGCTCCACCCTGGCCCTGCGTGAAAACCGCCACATCCGGATCGAACTGGTCCTGCGGTTTTGCCCCCGGTGGTTCGTGCGCCTGGCCGAACGGTTGTGTGCTCTTTTCGGCATGGCGATTATGGCCCTTCTGGGGTACAGTTCGTTTGAATTCGTGGCCAACGAGGTGGCTATTTTCGGTACAAAGGGCTGGCTGGCCGCCGTCTTCCCACTTTTTTTCGCCCTCGCCTTTTTCAGGTTTTTTACCCGGGTTGCGGCGCCCGATGACAACCCCGGGCAAAGGGTGTCCGCCGGAGCCATGCAACCATGAGCGGCTACCTCTTGCCGGCCCTGGGTGCAGTCCTGGGCCTGGCCCTGCTTGAAGCCCCCCTGTTCACGGTCATTATTGGTATTTCAATGGCCTGTCTGTACGCCATTGACCTCGATTTCATGGCGCTGCAAACCATTCTCATCGAAATGAACCGGCTGGCGTCTATGCCGGTCCTTGTCGCGCTGCCCCTTTTCACCTTTACCGGCTGCCTGCTGACCCGGACCGGGGCGCCCCGCCGAATCATGAATTTCATCCAGGCCATCGCCGGCTGGCTGCCCGGCGGCCTGGCAATTTCCGCACTCTGTTCGTGTGCCCTTTTCACGGCGCTGACCGGCGCCAGCGGGGTCACCATCATGGCCCTGGGGGGCATCCTGTACCCCATTTTGCTGGAAAGGGGCTACAGCGACGAGTTTTCGCTGGGCCTGCTCACCACATCGGGCAGCCGCGGTCTGCTTTTTCCCCCGAGCCTGCCCATTATTTTGTACGGCGTCGTGGCCCAGGTCGATATCGGGCTGATCTTCAAAGCCGCGCTTCTCCCGGGCCTTTTTATCATCGGGGTCCTGGCCCTGTATATCGTCTGGCACGAATGGCGCAAACCGGCGACGCACACCCCGCCCAAATCACCGGTTTCGTGGACGCAGATAAAGCACACCTTCCTGGAAGGCAAGTGGGACTGGCCGATTCTGCTCATTATTCTCGGGGGGGTGTATGGCGGTTTTGTCACCATCGCGGAAGTATCCGCCCTGGTGCTCCTCTATGTGGTTGGCGTGGCCTGCTTTGGGCTGAAAGAGGTCTCCTTTTTCAGGCAGCTGCCCGAAATCGTCATTGAAAGTACCATTCTTTCCGGGGCTATCATCATCATTCTCGGCGCGGCCCTGGGCCTGACCGGCTATCTCGTCGATGAGCAGATCCCCGACAGGATCCTTGAATTTCTCACCTCGCTCACGGAAAACCGCTACGTCTTCCTGGCCGGGCTGAACCTGTTCCTCCTGGTGGTTGGCTGCATGATGGATATTTTCTCTGCCATTGTCATCGTGGTGCCGATCATGGTTCCGGTGGCCCTGACCTACGGCATCGACCCCATCCACCTGTGCATCATCTTCCTGGTAAACCTGGAAATCGGCTACTCCACACCGCCGGTGGGCATCAATCTTTTCATTGCCAGCCTGAAGTTTGAAAAACCCGTGACGCGCCTCTACCGGGCGTCAATTCCATGGCTGCTCCTTCTGCTGGCCCTATTGGCCATTGTCACTTACGTGCCGGCCCTCAGCATGGTGGCCTTGTAAGGCAAAACCCGATTCTGGAACAACATTGCCCCTGTCTGCGTTTTGTCTGTGCCTGTCCGCGGCTAATTCAAAACTTTTAACCGCGCCCTTCCCACATGAATCCAGCATGCGATCGGGCCTGCAAAGGCATCCGTTCGAACCTTGACAAGTTTTCATCGACGGCACATTATGAGAAGAGGCCAATACCTGTCTCACGATGCGTTGAATACCGATCCCATGATCTTGATTTCAAAGGTTTCTGATAAGGAGGCAACACCATGACGGCACCCCTGTTCAATCCTGGTGATCTTATGGAAATGTCCGGTTATTACTGGAAGACCTGCACCCTGCACGCAGCGGTAAAACTGGATGTTTTTACAGCAGTTGGCGCCCGCAAGCTGTCTGCGGCTGAGGTCGCGGGCCTGATCGATGCGCAACCAAGGGCGGTGGCCATGCTCCTCAATGCCCTGGTTGCCATGGGCTTGCTGGAGAAAGAGGCCGGCCTGTTCGCCAACACCCCTTCCGGGCTCACCTTTTTATCCAAAGAATCAAAGCAGTATATTGGCTACATGATCATGCACCACCATCACCTGGTACAATCCTGGTCAGAATTGGATACGGCTGTCAAAACCGGCCGGCCGGTGAGAGGCGATTCCGCTTTTGGCGATGAGCAGCGGCGCGAGAGCTTTCTCATGGGCATGTTCAACATCGCCATGGGAATTGCGCCCACGGTGTCGGCGGACATCGACCTGGGCGGCCGGAAGCACCTGCTGGACCTGGGCGGCGGCCCCGGAACCTACGCCATTCACTTTTGCCTGGCCAACCCCACCCTGGCCGCCACTGTGTTCGACCTGCCCACGACCCGGCCCTTCGCGGAAAAAACCGTAGCCCGGTTCGACCTTGCCGGGCGGATTGATTTTCAAGCGGGCAGCTTCCTCACCGATGAAATCCCGGGACGCTATGACGTGGCCTGGCTGTCACACATCCTGCATGGTGAGGGCCCGGAGGACTGCTTTGAAATCATTCGTAAAGCAGTATCGGTACTCGAGCCCGGGGGCCTGATCATGATTCACGAATTTATCCTGGAAAACAGCCTGGAGGGGCCTCTGTTCCCGGCCCTGTTTACACTGAACATGCTCCTCGGCACACAGTCCGGGCAGTCCTATTCCCAGGCTGAACTGGAAGAGATGCTGACCCGGAACGGTGCCGGCAATGTCCGGCGCCTGCCGTTCAAAGGCCCCACCGAATCGGGCATCCTGGTGGCGGAGGTGTAAAAGACGGGCAAGAAGGGCTGAACTTTGAAGGAAAGGATAAAGCCAGGTAATTGGAGAGGGGTTATTGGTTAAAGGTTATTTGTTATTGGTTTACTCCCGCGTAGCGGGAAAACAGCGTAACCCGTGCAATCCGAGTCAAAAACAGGTTTAATTGGCTGCGGATCTGGGCCTTCAGGACCGCCCGAACCCACGCTTCAGAACATCATAAGCCGCCTGGATCTCTTTGAACTTTTCTTCGGCCAGCGCCTGAAAATCAGCCCCCAGGTGGGCCACTTTGTCCGGGTGGTATTTGTTGGCCAGGGTGCGATAGGCCCTACGGATTTCGGCGGGTGAAGCCCCCGGGGAAACATTCAGGACTTCGTAGGGGGTTTTCGCATGAACCGTATTCTCCTGATTCTGCGGGCCGGTGTTCTGCCTGTGGCCGGAAGTCCTGCCGGTGCCCGTTGCGGCCACGCCCCGGAAAAAGAACCGCCAGAGCAGGTAAACCACCAGCAGGTCATCTATCCAGCCAAAACCAATCAGCCAGTCGGGCAGCAGGTCCCGTGGAAAAATGATGTACAGGATCGCCAGGAATATGAGGATTGTTTTAAACATTTTAAATTGGCCGCAGACTTGCGCTGACAGACCCGGGCAGAGGCAGTGTTGATTCCCGCTCCGCGGGAGTAAACCTATTAACCCATAACCTTTAACCAGTCACCTGGTTTTATCCTCTTTAACGTTTCAACCCAGTACCCTTCTACGCCGCCCTTTATACCTCCGGTGGAGGCGGAAATTGCGGTTTCTCTTTGGATATGAAAGCCGCGATACCGTGGATGCATTCTCCCGAGGTGATCAGGGAGACCGCCTTTTCATACTCAAGATCAAGCGCTGCGGCATAGGTCAGATCCGGTGTTTGGCGAATCAAAGCCAGGGCGCTGCGAACAGCCCGGGGGCCGTTTTCCGCGATGGTCTGCGCCATGGCCAGGGCTTCCTCCAGGGCTTTACCGCTGGCGCTGACCCGATTGATAAGCCCCAACCGCAGGGCCCGTTCCGCCTTGATGCTCCGGCCCGTCAGGATCAGTTCGCCGGCAATGCCCGGGCCCGCCAGGCGGGTAAGGGCCACCCCGCCCCCCCAATCGGGCATCAATCCCAGGCGGACTTCGGAAAAGCAGAGCCTGGCGTCTGGATCCATCACGCGCAGGTCGCAGCGGACAGCCAGTTCGGCGCCGCCGCCGAAAGCATTGCCGTTCAAGGCCGCGATAATCGGGACCGGCAGGGAGACCAGGCGGTCCATGACAGAACGCAGTTCAGAGATCAACTGCTCCACCGGTGCACGCTCGTGACAGCCCACAGCATCCATGACCGCCTTGATCTGCGGGTTGTCCGGGTTGACATCCATTCCGGCACAAAAAGCGCTTTCCCCGGCCCCGGTGATAACCACCACCATGGGAAGGGATGTTTCGAGTTCGGCGACAACTGCCGCCAGTTCGGTCCACATGGTCGCATTCAGCGTGTTCCGGCGCCCGGGCCGGTCGAGGATAATGGTGGCGATGTTATCATTGCGTTCCAGCCTTACTCCGGCAGCAGTCATATTGTCTCCCTTAAATTTATGCGTTGGTTCAGGTCAGTTGTTTTGATATGATCTGCCCTACTCATCGCAAATCAGCTCCTTATTAGCAACGGGTATTTGAATATAAAAAGAGCGGCTCTGCCGGGCAGAAACCGCTCTTTTGTCATTCGGCCGCAAGCTTGCGGGCCTTTATTTTATGGCATCCGCCATAAGCTCACCCACACGCTTGGTGAAGGCGGAGGGATCGTCGATCTTGCCGCCCTCACTGATGGTAGCCAGGTCCATCAGCAGGCCGGAATAATCCTTGAGCACCGGGTCCGCGGCGTCTTTCTGGAAAATGGTGTTGATCCTTTCCATGACCGGGTGGTCCATGTTCAACTCGAGGACCCGTTTGGTGTCCGGTGTTTCCTGACCGGAGGACTTGAGGATTTTTTCCATGTAGGCACTCATATCCTGGGTGTCCCCGGAGAGGCAGGCCACGGAGTCTGTCAGGCGGGTTGAGGGGCGCACCTCCTTGATTTTCTCTTCCAGGAGTACCCGGATCTGCTTGAACAGGCCTTCGTATTTGTCTTTTTTATCCTCGTCGACCTTGTCCAGGGCCAGGTCACCCTTTTCAGCGCTTTTCAGGGACTTGCCGTCATACTCATTCAGGGACTGGGCCACCCACTCATCCACGGGATCGGACATGAGCAGGACCTCGTAATCCTTGGCCTTGAGCTGCTCTAAAAGCGGGCTGTTTAAAAGCGCGGTCATGTTATCGCCGGTGATGAAGTAGATCTCTTTCTGGTCCGGCTGCATATTCTCCACGTACTCTTTCAGGGAGACCCACTTGCCGTCCGACCTGGTGGTTTTATAGCGGGCCAGCTCGGCAATTTTGGTTTTGTTTTCAAAGTCGGTGTGAATCCCGATTTTAAGAATTGCCCCGAACTCCTCATAGAACTTCTCGTACGCCTCTTTTTCCATGTTGTTGAACAGGTCGAAGAGTTTTTTCACCAGGTTGCGCCGGATGTTTTTAACCAGGCGGTCCTGCTGGAGGATTTCACGGCTCACATTGAGATTGAGATCCGGGGCATCCACCACCCCTTTCACAAAGCGAAAATAGTCCGGCATGAGATCTTCACAGTCATCCATGATGAACACGCGTTTGCAGTAAAGGTGGATGCCATGCTTGGCTTCCGGGTTGAAAAGGTCAAACGGCGCCTTGGAAGGGACGTACAAAAGGGCGGTGTATTCAGTGGTTCCTTCAAATTTCTTGTGCAGCTGGGTCAGGGGCGGGTTCCAGTCATGGCTGATGTGCCGGTAAAACTCCTCGTGCTCCTTTTCCGTGACCTCGTCGATGCTCCGGGCCCAGATGGCTTTCATGGAGTTCAGGGTCTCTTCCTTGACCACCTTGCGGGTGGTTTCCCCGACAATTTTGCCATCCTTGTCCTTGAGCTGTTCGGCCTCTGGAATCGGTTCATCTTTCTCGATGTCCATGAAGACCGGGTAGCTGACAAAGTCGGAATGCTGTTTGACGGTGCTGCGAATCACCCACTCATCCGTAAAATCGGGATCGTCGTCTTCGCGTTTTTTCAAATCCAGGGTAATAAGCGTGCCCCGGCTCTCTTTTTCGGCCTCCTCGATGGTGTAGGTGCCGTCCCCGAAAGATTCCCAGCGAACCGCCTTGTCCGCACCCGCCGCCCGGGTGAGGACCGTAATTTTGTCCGCCACGATAAACGCACTGTAAAACCCGACCCCGAACTGCCCGATAAACTCGGGAGCCAGGGTATCGCTGTTGGCCTGTTCCAGGGCTTCGACAAAGGCCGCGGTGCCGCTCTGGGCAATGGTCCCGATATTCTCCATGACTTCGTCATAGGTCATCCCGATCCCATTGTCCTCGATTGCAAACGTCTGCTTGATGGTGTCCGGGAAAATTTTAATCCGGAACTCCGCATCGTCACCAAGGATGTCCGGTTCGGTCTGGGCTTTGAATTTCACCCGGTCGATGGCATCGGATGCGTTGGAAATCAGTTCCCGGAGAAAGATCTCCCGGTTGGAATAGAGGGAATTGATAATCAGTTTCAGAATCTGCTGGACCTCTGTCTTAAACTCATGGGTTTCTTTTGTAGCGGTCATCTAACATTTCTCCTTGCACGGTTAACAATTTTGCGCCCCGGACTTGCCGGCAGGCATTGAATTTTTGTTTATAAAATTAGTGCGATTTCAATTTTGTCAACCCTGCTTGCAATATCCTGAAAACCGGGGAATATCGCGCCATGATGATCGAAAAAATTTTGACAATTCACCTGCGAGCCACTGCCGCCTACCTGGTCCCGGTTTTAAGATTTAAAACCAAATTACGACCAACACAAAAAGAGCAGGGCGTTGCCGCCCTGCTCTTTTTGTGTTTTCAAACGGAAACTGTCCGTTGGTTACAGCTTCTTAAACAACTGGTACGGCTCCTCGGTGATTGCGTTCCAGGAAGAAACATTGGACTGGAACTTGAGGAAGGAGTCATACACTTTGCGGCTCATGGGATCACTGGCCGCAACATCATCAAGCACTTCCGCAGCCAGCTTTTTCAGGGCTTTCAGGACCGGCTCGGGGAACTGCTTGAGCTGTACGTTGTGCTCGTTGACCAGGGTCTGCAAGGCAGCGTTGTTCTTGGCTTCGAATTCCGAGAGCATCCACATATTGGATTTGTAGGCAGCCGCCTCCGCAATGGCCTTCAGATCCGCGGGCAATGTGTCCCAGGCCTTTTGATTGAACATGATTTCAAGGGCTGTCCCCGGCTCATGCCACCCAGGATAGTAGTAGTACTTGGCCGCTTTGTAAAAACCCATCTTCAAGTCATGGAAGGGGCCGACCCATTCCGTGGCATCGATAACACCCCGGTCCAGGTTGGTATAGATCTCGCCGCCGGCCACGAGAATGGCGTTTCCACCGGCTTTGGCCAGAACTTTGCCGCCCAGCCCGGGAATTCTCATCTTGAGACCCTTGAGGTCGTCGATGGTATTAATTTCTTTGTTGAACCAACCGCCCATCTGTACACCGGTGTTGCCGCCCAGCAGGGGTTTCAGGCCAAACGGAGCGTAAGTTTCCTCCCAGAGTTCCATGCCGCCGCCGGAGTAAATCCAGGCGTTCATTGACTGGGCGTTGAACCCAAACGGAACAGCTGCGAAAAATTGCGTTGCAGGAGATTTGCCGGCCCAGTAATAAGCGGCTCCGTGCCCGCACTCCACCGTACCCTGGCTGACTGCATCAAAAACGCCCAGGGGCGGAACCAGTTCGCCGCCGCCGTATACCGTAATATCCAGCCGGCCGTTGCTCATCTCTTTGGCCCACTTGGCAAAATTATCAGCACCTTCACCCAGCATGGGGAAATGCGGCGGCCAGGTGGTGACCATTTTCCATTTATACGTCTTCTCTTTTTTTACAGCAGGAGCTTTGCTCTTCAAAGCTGCGATTTCTTTTTTAAGATTGGCAACTTCCGCGCTGTTATCCTCTTTAGCACAACCGGTCAGGCCGGCTGTCACAGCAGCACCAGTCCCAACTGCAGCTGCACCTACCCCAACTTTCTTGATAAACTCGCGTCTTTTCATGAATCCTCCTCCTGTTAAGTTGTAATTGAAATTCAGCCTTTATTTTAACACTTAAAGCACTGTTTACCTGGTGCCTGCCCGATTGTGCGCAGCACCCGGGCTGCAGCACTTTCATTTTCTAAATCCGGCTCATTTACTTGCGCTGATACGGCCTCGTCAGATGATGCCAGTCTGCTGTCGTTAATGTTCACTCTGGGAAAGGCCGTTTAAAATTGGCGAACTGCTCGAAATTTTTAATACATTTCCCCCGGGGATGTCAACCTGAAAACAGGGGCCAGAAAGGTTCTTGCCTTTTATAACTGATAACGGTATGGAACTCTGCTATTGCTCTATAAATAGATCTTGGAGAACAACCGGATGAAAATATTGCAGCTATATATTAAAATAATTGACGGGCTCAATGAATACATTGGCATTTTTGTGTCATGGCTCACGGCTCTCATGGTCCTGGTTGTCTTTTATGACACCGTCATGCGCTATGCCTTCGAAAAAGGCAACGTGGCTATCCAGGAGCTGGAGTGGCATATTTTTGCAGTCGTCTTTCTGATTGGCGCTGCCTATGCCCTGAAAAACGGCGCCCATGTACGCGTGGACATCATCTACACCCGCCTGGGCCCCAAAGCCAGGGCCTGGATCGACCTGCTGGGCTCCTTCTTTTTCCTTATTCCCTTTGCGGTGATGGTTATTTACGCAACCCAGAATTTCATTGCCAATTCATGGGCCGTCCGGGAAATATCACCCGACCCGGGCGGTTTGCCGGCCCGGTATGCCCTCAAGGCCATGATCCCCGTTGGTTTTGCCCTCCTTATCCTGCAGGGGGTCTCCGAGATGTTTAAAAATTTTCTGGTCGTCCTGGGAATCGATGAAGGAGGGCCCGAATAGATGGAACTGCTCCATACCTACATGCCCCTGATTATGTTCACCGCCGTTTTTGCCCTGTTGCTGCTCGGCTATCCGGTGGCTTTCACCATTGGTGGGATTGCCATGTTTTTCGGGTACTTCAATTTTGGCCCGGAATTCTTCGGGCTGCTACCCCTGAGAATCTGGGGCACCATGACCAACTTCACCCTCCTGGCCGTACCCCTGTTTATCTTCATGGGGGTGATGCTGGAGAAATCCGGCCTGGCGGAAGAGCTGCTTGAAACCATGAGCCTGGTGTTTGCACGTATAAAGGGCGGGCTGGCCATGTCGGTTGTGTTTGTGGGGGCCCTCATGGGCGCCTCCACCGGAATTGTCGGCGCCACAGTGGTCACCATGGGTTTGCTTTCGGTTCCCACCATGTTGAGAAGAAACTACAGCAAGGCCCTGACCACCGGTACGGTCGCGGCCTCCGGCACCCTGGGGCAGATCATTCCCCCGAGTATCGTCCTGGTCCTGCTGGGCGACATCATGAATGTTCCGGTGGGCGACCTGTTTGTGGGCGCAGTGATCCCCGGCCTGATCCTGGTCTGTTTTTACATGCTTTACATACTGGTAATCGCCCACATAAAGCCTGAGTGGGCCCCCCCCATCCCCCAGGCAGAACTTGATTCAATCTCCAGGAAACAATTGTTGACCCGGGTTGTCAAGGCCCTCATCCCGCCACTGGCCCTGATGATTGCCGTCCTGGGCTCTATTTTTGCAGGGATTGCCTCGCCCACGGAAGCCGCTTCTGTCGGCGCAGTGGGCGCAACGATCCTCACCGTCATGCATGGAAAGTTCAATTTTAAAATCCTGCAGGAAGTCATGAAAACCACCACCAACCTGACCTGTATGGTGTTCATCATCCTGGTCGGGGCCACAACCCTGGGGCTTGTGTTCCGCGGACTGGACGGTGACACCCTGGTCAGAGAACTGATAAACGCGCTGCCTTTCGGTAAATGGGGAATCCTGGTGATCGTCATGGGGATCATCTTTATCGCCGGTTTTTTCCTTGATTTTATCGAGATCACCTTCATTCACGTGCCTGTCCTGGCGCCGATCATGATTGCCATGGGTGTCAACCCCCTGTGGCTGGCCGTTTTGATTGCAGTGAACCTGCAGACCTCGTTTTTAACGCCGCCGTTTGGCTTCTCCCTGTTCTACCTCAAAGGGGTCTGCCCGCCGGAGGTCCGGACAATGGATATCTACAAGGGGATTATTCCCTTTGTTATTATTCAGCTGATTGGTTTGGCGGTAATCTGCATCTGGCCGGAAACGGTTACCTGGCTGCCGAAGGTCCTGCTGGGGAATTGATAGGGAATCCCGCTTGCAGGAAGTTTCAGCACTTCCAATTCTCTTGAGAAGCAATGCAGACCGGAATCGAAATCTCTTCAATCAGGCGCGGGAAACCCTGACCTGCGGAAAACCACAACACCCCTGCAGGTCAGGGTGCGAGTGCGGCGAGTTCCTTGACAGCCTTCAGACCTCACACCCCACCCGAAATCCCTGGTGCACGGCGTCAAACGCCAGACCGATCTGACCGGCATCTCCTACGACCCGATATTCAACACCCTGTTTTTTCAGAATTTCCTCAAAGGGGTTGTGCGAAATGGATCCGGCCGCAAGGACAACAGTATCTGCGGGCAGGGTCTCTTTGCCCTGCTCCGAAGTCACCGTGACACCCTCTGCGGTGATTTCAAGCGCCTTTGTTTCAACATTGGTTTTCACCCCGACCCGGTGCAGCTCCTGCAGCATACCCCAACGGGTGGATTTACCGATATCCTTACCGATCTTATCGATCATTTCCAGCAGGACGATATCCCGGGTACCCCGGGTGGCTAATTTAAAAATAGTGTCCGGGTCTTCCGCTTTGTTGACCAGCAGGAATTTTACCGCGTCCGCTGAAAGGGTGCCTTTTTCGGCCAGAAAAAGTGCAGTTTCGACACCGACGGCGCCGCCGCCGATAATCACCACTCGCTGGCCGGTGGGCACACGGTCAGTTAAAACATCCCAAGACTGAACCACGTTGGCCAGTTCAACGCCCGGAATCGGCGGTGTCATTGGTTTGGCCCCGGTGGCCAGGATCACACTGTCCGGGGACGCCTGTTCAATAACCGTCGGATCCACGGCGCAGTTGAGCCTGAGATCGATATCGCTGAGGTGAACCTGGATGGCCAGATCTTTGGCCAGTTCCGCGAACTCTTCACGACCGGGAGGCGCCGCGGCCAGGTAAAGCTGCCCGCCGAGTTTGTCACCGGATTCGCAGAGGGTTACCTTGTGGCCCCGCCTGACCGCTGCCAGGGCAGCACTCATGCCGGCCGCACCGCCGCCAATAACCATAACCGATTTTTGTGCCTCCGCATTTTTACACAACCCCTGGGTTTCATAGCCGGCTTCCGGATTGCACATGCACTCCACATGCTTGAGCTTGAACAGGTTGTCAAAACAGCCCTGGGCACAGGCAATACAATGGATGACCTCCTTTTCCCGACCTGCCTGGGTTTTTGCGGGCAGATCGGGGTCGGCGATAAGACTTCGACCCATGGCCACCATGTCGCACATGTTGTCGGTAAGCAATTCCCGGGCAACGGCAGAATCGTTGATCCGGTGGCTGGCGATTACCGGAACCGAAACCTTCTCTTTTATGCCCCTGGACATATAGGCAAAAACACCCCGGGGTACACTGGTGACGATTTGCGGCACCCGGGCTTCGTGCCAACCGACATTGATGCACAGGGCATCCGCTGATCCTTTTTCGACAAACTCACCGGCCACCCGCTGCAGCGCCTCACGCCCCATTCCACCGGGCATGAAATCATTGCCGTTCATCCTGACAATCAGCGGGAAATCCGGTCCGACCGCCTTGCGAATCGCCTGCATCACTTCCAGGCCAAACCGCATCCGGTTGTCAAAGGAACCACCGTAGTCATCTTTACGTTCGTTGGTGAGCGGTGAGAAAAACTGGCTGATCAGATAGCCGGTGCCGGCCAGCACATCGATGGCGTCAAACCCGGCGGTTTTTACCCGTGCAGCGGCGGCCGCATAACTGTGGACGATTTCCCCGATATCCTCAACCGTCAGTTCCCTGGGCATTTCCCGGTTGAATTTCGACGCAATGGGTGACGGCGCCACCGGTTGTTTACCCTCCAGGAAAAAGGAGAAATTGTAACGGCCGGCATGGTTCAGCTGGATTGCCGCCCGGGCCCCATTTTCCTTGATGCCCTGAGCCAGCCGGGTAAGCCCGGGAAGGTGCGTATCTTTATGGGCGCCGATATTGAGGGAATTACCCGCCATGTCATCCACGGTGGCAAAGCCCACACAGATCAAACCGGCCCCGCCTTGGGCCCGGCGGGCGTAAAATTCAACAATCTGGTCAGTCACCTGGAAATCCACACACATTCCCAGGTGCATGGCCGGCAGGTAGATCCTGTTGTTCACTTCCATTGCATTGATCTTGATTGCTTTAAACAGTGGATCTTTCATGGTGTCTCCTTATCTTTCAATCCTTTAAACGTGATCAGTCTGCGCTGCATGATTCTGTCGATTATATAGGCCCGCAGCCCACGGGCGATTCGGGTCATTTCCAGGGTCATGACAGCGTCCTCGTCGAATGTTAGTGCCCGGGTATGACGGCGTCTCAAATCAAGTTCTTTTTCAACAATCTGAGCGGCTATTTCCGGATAAAATTCAAGCTCTCCAGCCCGCATGCCCAGTTTCAACCCGCTGCACAGGAGCCGGCCGATGGCAATATCTTCACGGTCAAAACGGCCGTCTTCAAGGGGTACCAGGAGCCTGGAATTGACCAGGAGCCTGATCTGGTCAGTTGTCAGCCCGGTGGCCGCTGCCAGTTCGCGGGCATCCACCTCGGCTGCATCACTGCGAGAAAAAATCAACGCCTGGAGATCTAATAGCGCATTCACATCTTTGCCCCGGTCCATCTCTTTTAACAGCCCTTTGATGGCGGCCAGGGGCAGGCGGTGACTGGCCTGGACCTGCCTGATAAACGCAATCCGCTCCACACAGTCCGGATGGTAAAAGGCCACATTCGGGCGGGTGCGCACCGGCTGGGGCAGCAACCCCTTGTTTACGTAGAGCAAGATGGTTGATTTGGCAATCCCGGAGGCCTTCACAAGGTCCTTCATTTTGTGATAGGGCGTCCCGTTCTCCGCGGTCGGCCTCTCTTTTCGGATGGCTGGGTTCATGGTAGCCGGAGTAAAACAGGTTTAAGCAAAAACGTCAACTATCACTTGACACTTTATAAAGTCCGGCAATCCTAAGTTATGACGGAATAGAACGCTTGATCTAAAAGGGTTAGAATCCAATGCGTCCAAAACCCCACCGAGCCCCCTTGTGCTTCGTTGCAGCATGCCATTGGAAAACCTTTTAGATTTCTATTGTGATAATCCCGGGGGTATACTATTGCGCAGGTCTCATGAAAGCTGCCCTGAAAAACCCCATGTACCGTTACCTGATTGTATTCACGGCCTGTGCCACAGCCGGGCTCCAGGTGTGGCGGACCCTGTTTAACAATTTCGCGGTTGAAATGGGTGGGCTGGATGGATACCACATCGGCATTATTCAGTCTGTCCGTGAGATCCCGGGTTTCATGACCCTGCTGGTGATTTACGTCATCCTGGTGATCAGGGAACATCGCCTGTCCGCACTCTCAATCCTGGCCCTGGGGTTCGGGGTGGCCATTACCGGCTATTTCCCCTCCTATGCAGGCCTGATTGTGACCACCTTAATCATGAGTTTCGGATTCCACTACTACGAAACCACCAACCAGTCTCTCACCCTGCAGTACTTCGACAAGGGCATCTCCCCCTGGATTTTTGGCAAACAGCGGAGCGTGGCAGCCGCCACCAGTATTGTTGTTGGACTTCTCATCTGGATCATTACACCGTATCTGAGCTATCTGCAGATATACATGTTGCTGGGCAGCCTGATTATGGCGGCGGCCGTATGGGGCTTTTTCCAGGACCCCACCGACAAAAACCTGGTGCCCCAGCGTAAACGAATGGTCTTGAGGCGGAAATACGGGCTCTTCTATTTTCTGACCTTCATGTCCGGTGCCCGACGCCAGATATTTATCGCCTTTGCCGTTTTCCTGCTGGTGAAAAAGTTCGGGTATTCCGTCCAGGACATTACGATTTTGTTTGTGATCAACAACGCGGTGAATTATTTCTTAAGCCCGTTGATCGGCAAGGCCATCATCCGGTTCGGTGAACGCAGGGTGCTTTCCCTGGAATATTTCAGCCTGATATTCATTTTCGCCGGCTATGCCCTGACCGAATCCAAAATGATGGCCGCCGGGCTCTACATTCTTGACCACATCTTTTTTAATTTCGCCATCGCCATCCGGACCTATTTCCAGAAAATAGCCGACCCCCGGGATGTCGCCCCGAGCATGGCGGTCAGCTTTACCATCAACCACATCGCTGCAGTGGTTCTACCCGCCCTGGGCGGCATGCTGTGGATGGTGGACTATCGCATTCCTTTTTGGGGCGGGGCAGTCATGAGCCTGGTGTCGCTGGGGGCCACGCAGCTGATTCGAATCCCCGGGGGCAGGCAGCGGGAGTGATCCCATCAACCCATATCCTCTAACCATTCACCCGGTTTGATTATTTTTTTGTTTCAGTGTATTTCAATGGCGCAGGCCAAGGTAAGCTTAGATAGTTGAAAAGCAATGTCCCCAGGCCATATTTTTGAAAGTTTAACTGAATAAAAAGTTTCATGAAACATTCGGGTTAAGCCGCTGCCAAGGACCCGAAAGGACCTGCCCGCGTGCCCCGCAAAAAAAAGAAACAAACCGGCTTTAAAAGGTTTCTCAAGCTGCTGGCCTTGTCAGCGCTGACCGTCTTTCTGCTCACCGTGGGCCAGGTGCTCTTGTGGCGCCATGTGAACCCGTTTTTTACGATTGGTACCATGTATGACCGGGTTGCCAAGGTCTATGCGGGCGCCCCCTGGCAAAAACCGGCCTGGCACTGGAAACCCCTTGCCGAAATCTCCGGACATCTTAAAAAAGCCGTGCTCGTTTCTGAAGACCAGCGCTTTTTACAGCACCATGGCTTTGACTTTATTGAGTTGGGCATCGTCTTTCGAAACCTGTTGTCCGCGGGTAAAACCCGGGGAGCCAGCACCATTACCATGCAGACGGCCCGCACCCTGTTTCTGATTCCCAGCCGCAGCCTCATCCGTAAGCTGCTGGAGGCCTATTACACCGTTTTGATTGAACTGCTGTGGGATAAAGAGAGAATCTTTGCCGTCTATCTCAACACGGTTGACTGGGGCAAAGATATCCTGGGGGCCGAAGCTGCGGCCCGCAGCTATTTTAAATGCCCGGCCGCGGTCCTCACTCGGGAACAGGCTGCCCTGCTGGCCGCTATCCTGCCCAGCCCGCACCGCTGGTCACCGGTCAAACCCAACAGCAACGTGCAATGGCGCCAAAAAAGAATCCTGGCGAGTATGGATAAAATGCCGGCGTTATAGTAAGATGGAAGGGGTCAAGGGGTCAAGGGGTCGATACGGATAACCCGGGGCCTGATGCAATCGATTCACCCCCCGCGTAGCGGGAGGAATCAGGTGGCCCCCTTGAAGGGGTCTGTCAATCGAATTGGTTTTGACCAGACATCGCCGGGCTCTCACCGGTGCGGTAGAACCTATCCGGGTCCTCCGCCAGAGGCGGAGGGTTTAAATCAAAACTAACACACACAACTTTCAGGTTTGAAACATTTGGTGAATATTTCACCTGAAACCCGAAAGTAGAGTAACCCATTAGAGGTATCCACATGCGTAAAATCATCTGCACTGGCTTGATTTTGATATTTATTGTCCCCGCAGCCGTCTGGGCCGGGCGACTGCACCCCAAGCGCTGGTACCAGGAGCGGTGGTGCGCCAAGTATTTTGACAGCGCCCAGGTGACCGTGTCCGACCAGTATGATTGCCTGTCTGAAAAGTATGTCATTGAATTTGACTATGCGGACCGGTGGTATGAGTCCATCGGGGAGAGCCTGCACTATGCCCTGCAGACTGGCCGGAAGGCCGGCATTGTCCTGATAATGGAAAAAGAGAGCGATATTAAATACTGGATAAAATTAAAGAAAACGGTAGAGCACTATAGCCTGCCCATTGAAATCTGGAATACAGCTTCGGAATAAGTTTGAAAAAGGCACCTCGTCCGGGTCAGGGTTACCTCAAGGAGGAACCGTGCAGATCGACTTCCATCATGCCGTCACCTATGTCCTGGCCCGCCTGGCCGGGTTCAACAAAGCCCGGGCGAATGTGGTCGCCTATGCCGCCCAGTATGTCGATGACGCCACCAGCAGCGGCACGGTCTGTTTCGACAACAAGGCCCTGTACCACCGCACCGCCAGCGCCCACAAAATGCTGGATCCGCGCAACGTCGAGGAACTTGCCAACCACCTGGTCTGGCTCCCGTTTCACTTTTTGCCCGGAAACGGGGGCAAGCCCGCCAGGCGCAACCCGGCCGGCAGCTTTATCAACAAGATCGTATGCCGCCCGGATAGCCATGTGGCCCGGAAACTGGTGGCCGAAACCATCCTCCAGCAAAACCGGCCCTATGGCCTTCACCGGCTGGGGGTGACCCTGCACGTGTACGCCGACACCTGGGCGCACCAGGGCTTTGCCGGTGTGCTGCACGCAATCAACGAAGTCGAAAACGCCCGGGAAACCGAACCCTCCGGTGTTTTTGACAACCCGCTGGAAGCTATCCTGCGGGACCTGCTGGATGACGCCATCCCGCCCCTGGGGCACGGCCGAGCCAACATGTTTCCCGACATGCCGTTTCTGGCCTGGGAATATATGAACGGTCGCGGCGAGTTGATCCAACACAACAATACCGATGCGTTCATGACGGCCGCCAGACAGATGCACCGGGTCATGCAGCGCTTCATCAGCGGTGACCCGGCCGCGGCCACCACCGACCTCAAGCGGCGGGACAGCAACCGAATCAGGTCTCTGTTTCAATCACTGACCATCGAAAACGGGGACGAGCGGCACCGGCACTGGTTGCAGGCCGTCCGGCAGGGTGCCTTCAGTTTTGGCGGTGAGACCGTTACCTATGCACCGCGGGGCAAACAGTCCTGGAAAGCCAAAGCCCTGGGCAGCAGTCATGACCTGCGCGTGCACACCTACAAACCGCGGTTTTTAAGAAGTCACTGGAAACTGTTTCACGATGCCGTCCAGGCCCACCGATTTTTCGTGATCCATGATCTGCTGCCGCGGTATGGAATTTGCGCGGCTTGACGTGGGGCAGTGAACCGATCTTTGCGCGCAAAGTCGCAGAGAAAGTCAACGTCAACTGCTTTTGCTTAACAAACACAACACCCCATCATCCAATCACAGAACATCCAATGTTCATGAATATAAATCCGGCGATGAAATAGGCGAAGCCCGTCATGCCGGACTTGATCCGGCATCCAGAAAGACCACTGGATTCCGGCTAACAGGATTGGTCCGGGTTCCTGCCCGGGACTTTCAGCGCATCAATGACCGCTCCTGCCACTTGAGGATATATTTTTTCACCGTCCTGCGATCCAGGCGGATGTGCCGGGCCACGGCCCCGTAGGTGCCCAATTCCCGGTAGAGGTGGTGGCAGTGCTGCTGCAGGATCTCCTGGGCATCCAGCCCGTGCAGCTCCGGGACGGTTTGGGGGCCTGTGTGGGCCGCCCCTTCCTGGTGGATGCTCTGGTAGGCCCGGTGGAGGAGAATCTGCCGGATCGCCTGGGCCAGTTCACGCACATTGCCCGGCCACGGGTAGGCCGGGCCCAGGTCGGACAGGAGAATCCGGCGACACAGGTCAACCAGGTCGTCGGAGGGTTCACTGATAATCCGTGCCACGGTGTGGGCCAGCAGGTCGTCCAGTTCCCGGGGAGTCTCCTCTATACGCTGCCGCAAAGGCGGTACGATGATCACGTCTGAGCACATGCGGTAAAGGAAATCTTCCCGCAGGATTTTGTGCCGCACGACCTCCTCCAGGGGCCGGTTGGTGGCCGCGATCACGCGGCCCTTGAACTTGAGCCGGTCATGGCTGCCCACCGGGCTGAAACGCCTGTCCTCCAACACCTTGAGCAGTTTAATCTGGATCGGCTGGGACACCTCTCCGATTTCATCCAGAAATATGGCGCCGTGCCGGCTGCAGCGGCTGAAAACCCCCTTGTGATTGTATGTGGCCCCGGTAAAAGCGCCTTTGCGATGCCCGAACAACTCCGACTCGATCAGCGTTTCCGGAAACTGGGACAGGTTCAGCTCGATAAAAGAACGGGTGAAGCTTTCCGTGAACCGGCCACTTTTTTCATCAAAAGGAATAAAACCCGACTGGCCGATGGCGGCTGCCACGGTGCCTTTGCCCGTACCTGTTTCACCCAGAATCAGGGTGGAAAAATCCTCCATGCGGTCGCGCAGGTGACGGTCGTAGACATCCATGTCCAGCGTAAACACATTGTTCCACAAATGTTCACGCAAACGCCGCATGCCGGGACTGCGGCCGATGAGCCCCCTGAAAATGAAAAAATAGGCCCGCCGGAGCTGGAAACTGTATTCCAGGTAGCGGATGGACGCCCGCCGGGAAAGCCCGCCGGCCTGCATGGCCGCCAGCATCTCACCTGCAAATGTCGCGGGCAGCGGTTTTTCTCCACGGACAATCTGGTCCTGAATAAATTGATCGAGGTGATCGACATAGCGGTAAAAGACATCAAACGCCAGGGCACGCTCCAGCACCTGGCGATCTTCGGCCGCATAGCGACGTGTATCCAGACGCCCGCCGGCACGCATGCGTTCCAGCCGGGCCGACACCTTTCGTATCGCGGCCTCAATCTGGCGTACCCGCCCGTCTCCCGGCTGGCCGCCGCCGATCTCTGTATCGATCCTTTCGCGTTCATCACTGAACGGATTGCTGAGGACCGCCCGGTTTACCTGCACGAAGTAATCTCGCTCCTGCGGATCAAGTTTAAACTGCATGGCACCCCCTGCCGCCACCATATGTATACATACTATATCATTCTTTGCACTGCCCTTAACTTGTACTACAAACAAAAAAATGCTTCAAACAAATTAATACATATAAATCCAATATGTTAAATGTGGGCATGCTATCGCTGGCATGACTATTGTAGTCTTATCCGTCAAATGCCCGCCGCCCATGAACCCGGGTTGTCTCGAAAATGGCTTCCTCCCGCTCGCCGCCGCGAAGATGCGCAAACCGCAACACTGTAAGGGCTGACACAGTTCCGCCAGGAAAAGGAGGTCCCCCATGTATACGCTCATTCGTTTGGCAGGCAGCATTCTGCTCGCCTCGACCATCACCGCCTGTGTGTCCCAGCACTCGATCAAAAATGCCGCCCGCAAAGTAGAGTCCCGGTGGCAAACCCAGAACGGTCAGATATTGGAAAAAGAAGGCCGGCGCAGCTATGCCGCCACCAAGCACCAGGGCTTTGCGGCGGTTCAGCGGGCCGCGGGCCGCCTGGGCATGGTCATCGAAAATCAAACCTATGAAACCGGATTCGTCTTCATGTCCGCCCCTGCGCCGGCGCCCCTGACCGCACCTGAATGGGAACAGGTGCAGGCCGCCGAAACCAGGGCCATGCGGGACCTGGTGAGCCGGGACCTGGGTGTGTACCAGTGGTGGGTGACCCTGGATCCTTCAGGCAAGGAGGTCCTCGGCAATGTCTTTATCACCGAAAACCCCGATGGAATCAACGTCTCCCTGGGGCTGCGCCTGCGGGTAAAAGAGAGCTCATCCGACCGCCTGAAGCGGTTGCAGCCGCCGCCCACCGCCCTGCGCATGGGGCTGGCCAAGTTCTGGTCGGCCTATGAGGCGGAACTTGATAACCTGCTGGGGACCGCCCCCTGCGTCAGCCCGCCCCAGCCAGCCAGGGAGGCTGCACCGGCCGGCAGTCCGGCCACACCCCCGCAGCCGCGGCAACCCGGCACCAACCCGGATGCCGTGGCGGTCATCATCGGCAATCGCACCTATGGCCGCCAGGTCCCCCCGGTGGAGTTCGCCCACCAGGATGCCGACGCATGGGCCGATTTTGCCACCGGCACCCTGGGTGTCCTTCCGGACAACGTGATCACGCTCAAAGATGCCTCACTGAAAGAAATGGAGGCCGTCCTGGGCAATACCCGCTCCCATGAGGGAACCCTCTGGCGCTGGAGCCGGCCGCTCGAATCCGACCTGTTCATCTTCTATTCCGGGCACGGACTGCCCGGGCAGAAAGACCGCCAGGCTTACCTGCTGCCCGTGGACACCCACCCCGACCGGGTGGAACTCGAAGGCTACCCGTTGACCCTGCTGTATGCAAACCTGGAAAAAATGGAGGCCCGTTCCGTCACGGTTTTCATTGATGCCTGTTTTTCAGGTCAGAGTCCCGGCGGACAGCTGGTGCGCAATGCCTCGGGGATTCGCGTGGTGCCCGCGCAGCAGGCGCCTGCCGCCATGGCCGTCATCTCGGCCGCCCGCGCCGATCAAATGGCCAGCTGGGACCGCGCGGCCCGGCAAGGACTGTTCACCCGGCACTTGCTGCTGGGGCTGAACGGTGCGGCTGATCAGACCCGCTACGGAAACGCCGACGGATTTATCACCTTGCAGGAAGTTCACAAATACCTGGACCGGGAAATGAGTTATGCCGCCCGGCGGCAGTATGGCCGCACCCAGCAGGCCGCTGTGTTCGGTGACCCGAACCGGGTGCTCATCCGGCTGCCTTCTGAGTAATGCCCTTCCTGGAATCCGGGTTGACAATCACAAAACTTCGGCCTATTTTCCATCCTGACCAAAACAGACAACCACAGGATGGACGCACCCCATGACGGCAGAACACAAAGATTTCTGGCAAGACCACTCCCGGCACTACCTGGAGATGGCCCTGCGCTCAGACCACCACGAAGAGATCACGAACCCGGACGGCTACGGTAAAAAGACAGGCGACTGCCAGGACACCATCGAGATGTACCTGCGCCTGGAGGGTGACCGGATCAAACACATTGCGTTCACCACCGATGGCTGCCTCAACACCAACGCGTGCGGAAACACCGTGGCCCACATGGTCGCAGGCCAGCCGGTTGAAAAGGCCTGGGATGTTACGCCCGAGCAGGTGGCGGAATACCTGGAAACTCTTCCGGAAGACCACTTTCACTGTGCCGAACTGGCCGTGGGCGCGCTCTACCTGGCCCTGGCCAGCTGCCGGGAGGCGCTTAAATCCCCCTGGAAGCAGGCTTACCGGTAAACCGGTTTTAATATGGAAGAAAAAAATTTTGGTCCCATACGCTTTCTGCCGGGTCTAAACCGGGGCAAATATCCCTATTGTCATTCCATTTACATCGAGGGTGCCAAAATCCTCATTGACCCGGCCTCGAACCGGGCACGCCTGAAAAGGCTGCGGGGTGAGGAAGGTGTGGAACAGGTCTGGTTGAGCCACTGGCACGAGGATCATTTCATGGACCTCGACCTGTTCGACGACCTGCCCCTGGGGGTCCACCCGCTGGATGCCCCCCCGCTGGCCGATGTGGAAAACTTTTTGGACGCTTATAACGTCCGGTCCCCTGACTTCCGGAAAACGTGGCGTGCCCTTGTGGTTGACATGTTCCATTACCGGCCCAGAACCCCAAAGATCACACTCACTGCCGGCAGGCGAATTGTAAACGGTGTCACCATTGACATCCTGCACGCCCCCGGGCACACGCCGGGGCACCTGGCTTTCTTTTTCCCGGACAGCGGCGTTCTGTTTCTGGGCGACTACGACCTCACCGCTTTCGGCCCCTGGTACGGGGACCGGGACTCCAGCATCGCCGACACCATCCAATCCGTCCAGGCACTTGAACGGGTACCCGCCCGAACCTGGCTCACCTGTCACGAAACCGGTGTCTTCGAACATCCGCCGGGACAGCTGTGGTCGGATTACCGCGCGGTAATCGACCGCCGGGAGTCCCGCCTGCTTGATTATCTGGCGGCCCCCCGGTCAAAAGAAGAGATCATCGATGCCTGGATCGTTTATCGGAAACAGCGGGAGCCGGTGGATTTTTTCCGGTTCACCGAGTGGGCCATCGTGAAAAAGCACCTGGATGGGTTAATGGAAGCCGGGCAGGCTGTCTTTGAAGGCAATCGTTATTGCAGGGTTTGAAGATTAGCCATTGTAGGGTGGGAGTGGAGCGAGTTCCCTGACAGAAGGCGTGGCCGTGGATTTCGCCACCTACTTCGAGGCCGCCGGCTTGGCTGTTACCCCCAGGTAAATGGCCGCCAGGGTAATCACGATGCCGGTCAGGCTGACCAGGGTGGTATCCCGGTTGAAGAAGAGTATGTCCCACACAAAAGAGAGTGCCGGCTGCAGCAAAAGGATCATCCCCACCAGGGAAACTCTGATTTGGGGCAGCGCCCGGGTAATAATCAGCCAGCCCACGGCCTGGCTGGTAATCCCATAGGTTGAACAGGGCCAGGAGCTTTTTCATGCGGTGGTATCGGGCAGGTTCAGGATCTCATGGTCGGCATCCATCCAGGCGGGAAAATCCCTGCGCCAGTTCTCCAGGATGTCCCGGGAAAGGGTGACCGTGCGCACAGCCGGCTGCTCTCTAATTTCAAACAGGCGGTTGCCCACCGGGTCGATGACGGCTGAATCCCCGCTGTAGGCCAGCCCGTTCCCGTCGGTGCCCACACGATTCACCCCGATCACGTAGCTCAGGTTCTCAATAGCCCGCGCCTTCAAGAGCACCCGCCAATGCCCGGACCTGCGGGCCGGCCAATTGGCCAGGAAAATAGCGGCATCGTAGGCGTTGTCGAGATTACGTGACCAGGCCGGAAAGCGCAGGTCGTAGCAGACAAACGGCCGGATGTTCCAGCCTTTAACCTTTACAGTTAAAAGGCTGCGGCCCCCGGCATAAATTTTGTCTTCCCCCAGCATCCGGAAAAGATGCCGCTTGTCACAAGTCAGCAGTTCACCAGTGGGTTTGGCCCACATGAGTCGGTTGAAAAAGCGGCCGCCTTCCGTGATCATCACGCTCCCGACCAGGTGCGCGTTCAGCTCTCCGGCTGTTTTCTGGAGCCACGCGACCGTCGGGCTGTCCATGGTCTGGGCAACCGGTCCAGGCTGCATGGAAAATCCCGTGGAAAACATCTCCGGCAGCACCACCAGGTCGGACGTATCGTCCAGCCCTTGCAACGCCTGGTCAAACAGGGCCAGGTTGGCCGCCGGATCTTCCCAGACCAGTTCACTCTGGACAACGGTTACTTTCAGATCCGACATAGTTTTTCAGCTGCCTCCTGGAGCGTCTCGTCGGTTTTGGCAAAGCAGAACCGCAACACACGCTCGTCAGAATGATCATGGTAAAAAACAGATGGCGGAATCGCCGCCACCTTGTGTTCCACGGTCAGGGTGCGGGCAAATTCCACATCCGGCGCGGCCGAAATATCCGTATAGTCCAGCATCTGGAAATAGGTTCCGGCACACGGCAGGGCCTTGAAGCGGGAGCCTTCAATGAGGGCTAGAAACAGATCCCGTTTTTTCTGATAAAAAGCCGGCAGATCCAGGTAGGCGGCCTGGTTTTCAAGGTATTTGGCGTAGGCAAACTGCACCGGGGTATTGACCGCGAAGGTCAGGAACTGGTGAATCTTTTGAAATTCACGGGTGAGGGCCGCGGGTGCCAGGCAGTAGCCGACTTTCCAGCCCGTAGCGTGGTAGGTTTTGCCAAAACTACTGATCACAAAACTGCGGGCGGCCAGTTCCGGATAGCGGGCTATGCTCTCGTGGCGCTGGCCGTCGAACACAATGTGTTCATAGACTTCATCACTGAGAATTGAAATATCCGTGCCATCCACAAGGTCCGCCAGGGCCTGCATGTCCTCGGCTGTGAAGATAGCCCCGGTGGGGTTGTGCGGTGAATTGATCACGATCATTCTGGTTCGTGGCGTAAGGGCCTCTTTGACCTTCGCCCAGTCTACCCGGTATCCGGGGAAGGTCATTTTGACATACACCGGCCGGCCGCCGTTAAGCTCAATAACAGGGGCATAGGCATCGTAGGCCGGCTCAATAATGATGACCTCATCGCCCGGGCCCACCACCGCCGTCAGGGCGGCAAACAGGCCTTCGGTGGCACCGGCCGTTACCGTAATCTCCGTGGCCGGGTCATAGTCCCGACCATACAGCGCTGCTGTCTTGGCAGCAATTTTCTCCCGCAGGGCCGGAATCCCCTGCATGGGTGCATACTGGTTGTGCCCGGCCTGCATGTATTGCCAGACCAGTTCTTTGAGCTGCGGGTCGGTGTCGAAATCCGGAAACCCCTGGGACAGGTTGGTGGCATTGTTTTCTAGGGCCAGCTGGGTCATGACCGCAAATATGGTCACCCCCACATCGGGAAGCTTGGACTGGATTTTCATGGGTTCCTCCGTAAGCAGTCGTCATACCCATAAACCACATGAAAATTTAATGCAATGTTTGCCTTTTGTATTGCATTCATCCGGAGCTTGTAAGATATTCTGGGCAGGCTAGGCGTTTAAACGCTTAGGGCATAGTAGCCACGATGGATTCGGTTGCCTGTAACGGTTGTCAGTCTTCTTACTCGTAATCTTGATCACGGTTTTTTGGCTCAAGCTATCAGGGAAAAGCAGTCGTGATAGAAAAAATTATTTCAGGGGGACAAACCGGTGCCGATCAGGGTGCCCTGGATACAGCCATCCGACTGGGCATCGAACACGGCGGCTGGATCCCCAAAGGCCGTAAAACAGAGGCCGGCCCCTTGCCGGAACACTACCGGCTCCAGGAAATGCCCACCGGCCAATACCCTGCCCGGACGGAAAAAAACGTGGTGTCGGCCGAGGCCACCGTTATTTTCACCCACGGCGCCCTGACCGGCGGCTCCCTGCTGACCCAGCAAATCGCGATTCGTCACGGTCGCCCCTGGCTGCATGTGGACCTTGCCGCCACCGCCGCTTTCGAGACGGCCCGGAACATCGCGGACTGGATCAAAGCCTATGACATCCGGGTCCTCAATGTGGCCGGTTCACGGGCAAGCCAGGACCCGCAAATTTACCAGGCCACCGCGGATATCCTGGAAAGCGCCTATTACCTGGGTCTTGTTCAGATGCCCTCCGGGGATTTTGCAAACAGCCTGGCCGGAGCACCTGAATCAATTGATCAGGCTGTCAATTTACTGGTTGCCCAGCTGCCCCTCAAAGACAGGATTGCCATTGCCAACCTGGCTCGGGGCCAGCTCTTAAACCTGTACCAGGCAATTGAGTCTTACCTGGATGGTGAGTTTGCCCTTGAGCGGGGCAACGAGCAATTGCTGGCCGACTGCAACCGCTACCTGGCTGAAAACCTGGAAAGTGAAACCGAACCGGCCATGGCCATTATTACAGAACTCTGGCTGAGATTGAAGGAAACACATCGATTGCGAATTGTTAAATGAAGGACAACTATGCCGGACATTATATTTGTTTGTACAGGTAACATCTGCCGCAGCCCGATGGCGGAGGGAATTTTAAGACACCGCTGGAGCGAAGCCGGGATAGAAGACCGGACCGTCTCTTCCATGGGTGTCCAGGGGCTGGATGAATCACAGGCCACGGAGCTGGCCCGGCAGGTGTGCCAGGAACATGGCGTTGACATTTCCGAGCACCTGTCACGCTCCATCATCGGGGAAGAACTGCAGACTGCAGATCTAATCCTCTGTATGGAACCGGGGCATGTCTCTTTTATCAACACCTTCTACCCGTGGCACAGCGACCGGATTGCACTGCTGGGAGCCTGGCCGGGCAAACCCAAAAGAAAGAGCACTGTCCAGGACCCCATAGGCGGTTCACTGGGACTCTATCGCAAGGTTTTCAAAATCGTCAATTCCCACATAGACCGGATTCTGCCGCAGTTGTAACCAACTGCCATGCAGTTCAAGGTCATTGAGTGTTTTTAGGATTGAAATTTTCATCTGACGCTGAGATGGGGCCAAAGGGGGTATTGTGACACAGTCTCTGAGGACCAGGTTTTTAAAGACAGAGATAAATGAGGCCTGCTGCTCTTGCCTGACCTGATCAAATCCGGTATCCCCGCCGACCCGACCGGGCCCTACGGCCTGCACTGGGTGCAAACCAGACAACCTGCGCCGCGGGGCCTGGTGTTCATCCCCCCGCTTATCGGGGGCGGACCGGCCCAGCAGCTGCAAACCTTCCGCTGGCTGGTCAAAGACGGGTTTGACCTCTTTTCATTCAATTTTGCGGGGCACGGTGTTTCGGGAGGGAAATTTTCACTGGGCGCTTCCGTGACGGATACCCGCCGGATGCTGGCTCTCGCCGCTGAACGAGCAGCCGGATCCGGGCTGCCGCTTTACGGCATCTGCGCCTGTTATTCAACCATACCAATGCTTGCGGGCGCGGCTGCATCCGGTGAGCCTTTTAAAAAACTGATTTTGATCAACCCGCTGTCCGCCCTCCAGCGCTGGACACTCGTCCGGTCGGTAGTCGCTTACTGCAAAGCCGGGTTCGATTTGAAAAGCCCGCTGCGGAGCGTTAAACAATCGATCGACCGCTACCTGGAACGCCTGTTTCCTGAGGTCTCCCGCAGCACAGCGGGTTTCGGCTCGCTCAGCCGCAAGCGCGCCCGGATACTTAAAATCCTGGTCGAATGGCTCTGTGCGGAAGTCCGCCTGGATTTCCCGCTGCGGAAAACCCCCGTGCTGTGCCTCTACGGGCGCCGGGACCCCATTTTGCACCTGGGCGGCAACGACCCGGGCACAAACCACCTGCAGCATCTCCGGGCGATTTGCTCGCAGGTTACATTCCATGCTATTAACAGTGATCATTTCCTCTCAGATCCGGAAAGCCGGGCCATGATCCGGAAGTCCATCCGCTCGTTTTTAAAATAATTCATCTGTGTATAGCCAAATGACAGAAACGGGTGTTTATGTGGCTCAACACCAGCCTTAATGCAATCGGGGGAGTCCGAACATTGGAAAAGCTTGAATTTAAGGTAGAGGCCATCACCGCCACAATAGTGGCCCCGGATGGCCGCCGGGAGGCCAAACCGGTGGAGATTCGCACAGATCCGCTCACCGGCCGGACGTGCCGGATCACCTTTGCCCGGGCGGCGGAGAAAGAGACTGGCACCGCTGAATTTCCCGAAACGCCGCCGTCCGCAAAAGAGACTTCAACCTGCCCCTTTTGCCGGCCGCAGCTGACCCGCCGAACACCGATGCTGTCGGAAGACCTCTCTGCCTCCGGCCGGCTTGAAACGGGTACTTCAGTCCTCTTTCCAAACCTTTTCCCCTATGGCCGCTACTCGGCTGTGAGCCTCTTTGACGACCACCATTTTGTAGAAATCGGGACGGCTTCCCGGCGGGCCTACCGGGACAGTTTCAGCAACGGCCAACACTACCTGCAAAAAGTGCTCACTGCAGATCCTGCGGCCGTTTACACGGCCATCACCCAGAATCACCTGCCCTCGGCCGGCGGGTCCCTGGTGCACCCGCACCTCCAGGTTCACGCAGACCGGCACCCACCCAACAACCTGAGATTCCTGGAACAGCGCGCAGCGGATTTTCACGCCCGAACCGGGCAGCCCATTCTGTCTGCCTACCTGGCCCATGAGCAAACCGCGCAAGCTCGCTTGATCGGCCGCACCGGAAACTGGCACTGGCTGGCCGCTTTCGCGCCGGAGGGATTCTGGGAAGTGTGGGGCATATTGCCGGGCAGGTATTCTATTTTGGACCTGGACACCCGTAACTGGGACAGCCTGGCCCGGGGTGTTCTCAACACCCAGAAATTTTACCGCAGCCTCAATCGCAACGGGTACAACCTGGGACTGCTGTCTGTTGAAAAGCAACCCGGCTGCCTGGAGATGCGCGTGCGGATCCTGGCCCGCTCCAACTATGCCCCCTGGGTCCGCAACGATCACACCGGGTATGAAGTGATGTTAGGGGATATGGCCACGTTTAATGCGCCGGAGGAGACGGCAAGGTTAGCCCGGCCCTTCTGGGCCACGAGTTGACCCGGCATCCAGAAATACTGCTTAAAGGCTGAAGGACCACCGCGAGGTGACCGGTACCTTCGTTTCGATAGCCTGCTTGACAGGCTTTAACTTCAGTCTTCAAACCTGAACAATGATTGATTTTTATATGCATGCCGGCAGCAAAAAACCAACGCTCACCATCGCACTCTCTGCAGGGCTCCAGGAAATATTACGGGCCGGCAGGCGGCGTGATCTCATCGACTATCCCCTGGAACGCCGGGCGTCTATCAAGGATATTGTCGAATCCATCGGGATTCCCCACACTGAAATCGGCGACCTGCGGGTGGATGACCGGCAGGTGGATTTCGTCTTTATCCCCGGGCCGGAACAACACGTCCGGGTTTCCGAGATTACCCCGTCATTCGAGGTCACCCGGCCTTCCAAACTCAGGCCCGAGCCGCTGCCGGCGGTCCGGTTCATAGTCGATGTAAACGTGGGCCGCCTGGCGTCCTTGCTGCGGCTGGCCGGCTTTGATGCCGCCTATGAAAAAGAGTTGGCGGACGCAGACATCGCAGACCGTGCCCTGGCCGAAAAACGCATTGTGCTGACCCGGGACCGGGCCCTGCTGAAAAGGAGCAAAATCACGTTCGGCCGGCTTGTCCGGGCCGTTCAACCCCGGGAGCAGCTGGTGGAAACCCTGCGGTTTTTCGGGTTAACCGGTCCGTTCAGGCTCTTTTCCCGGTGCATGGCGTGCAACGGGGTGCTGGCGCCGGTGCAAAAGTCGGCCATTGTCCACCGGCTGGAACCCAAGACAAAAAAGTATTTCAACACTTTCAAAAACTGCCCGGGTTGTGGGCGCATTTACTGGCACGGCTCCCATTGTGACGCGATGGCCGCGACATTGAAACACGCCGGCCTTAGTGTAGGTTAAGAAATGCTTTTAAAAATATTGATTTTGTTGTACTCAAATGGGTAAAAAAGTGGGTGGTACCCAATAACACCTGATTTAATAACCTCCGGCAATGCCGGATGATTGAAAGGCTCAATTATGAGAATACTCATCTGCCTGCTGCTAACATTTGTATTTGGCGGCCCCGCACTCGCCCAGCAGCCACCCGCCAAAGTCGTAACCACCAAAGTGTTCGCCAAAGACCTGGCCCAGACCCGCCCCATGGTGGGCGCAATCGATTTCAACAAGATCGCCGGGCTTTCGCCTGAGATCAGCGGCCTGATTTCGAAGCAGTCCATAGAGGAAGGGGCGGTGGTACGCAAAGGGGCGGCCCTGGTACAGTTGAATACGGATTTCGTCCGCAAAGATATCGACATTATCAACCAGGAAATTCTGCAGATCGGCATCACCATCCAGAAAACGGAAAAAAACCTCCAGCGCCTGAAAACCCTTTACAGCGAGAAAATCACCACTGAAAAAGAGTTTGACGATCTTAATTTCAACCTGCAGGAGCTCTTCACCCGCCAGGCCAGCCTGCAGGTCAAACTGGCTAAAAAGGAGTTGGAGCTGGCCAAAAGCACCCTGCGTGCACCTTTTGACGGGCTGGTCCTGGCCCGGTTTAAAACCGAGGGCGAATGGATTTCACCGGGTGTCGCCGTGTGCCGCCTGGGGTCCATCGATGACGTGGTAGTCAGGGTGGCTGTGGATGAAAAACTGGTGGCCTTTATCCAGGCGGGCCAACAGCTCACCTTGTCACTGCCGGCGCTGGGACGGCAGTTGACCGGCAAACTGCAAAACCGCATTCCCGTGGCGGACCCCAAATCCAAAACCTTTAAAATCAATATCGCGATCCCCTATTTCAAGGGTGTGATCCAGAATATGTCCGCCCGGGTGGAGGTTCCCGTAAGCGCGAAGACCAGCTTAAAAATGGTCCGGCGGGATGCGCTGGTCCGTCACCAGGGCAAAGAGTTTGTCTACACGGTCAAGGACGGTAAAGCGAAAATCCTGCCGATCCATATCGTCGCAACCGATGGGGAATACCTGGGGGTCGACAACCCGTATATTGTGGCCGGTATGCCGGTGGTCACCGACGGGAATGAACGCCTGCGCCCCGACCAGGCCGTGACGGTACTAATGTCGGAATAAAATCCTTATGCAAAATGCCAGGATTTGGGTTACCTTGAAGGGGTTGGTAATTGTAACGGCTAAGTTTGAAGTGACTAAGGGCTCGCACAGCGAGTTACCTGACAAGCAGCGGCGGCAACAAACAATAACTTAGAGGTCGTATCCGTCCACCAATGCAAAACTTTTAGCGCCTGTTGGAAAAGGTTCCATGAACTTCATCAAATTCGCCATCAACAAACCCGTTTCAGTGGCTGTGGGTATCATCCTGGTGGTCCTGTTCGGACTGATCGGCATTGACCGCCTGCCGGTCCAGCTCACACCTGATGTGGAAACACCTCAGATTACAGTGAATACCATCTGGCCGGGAGCGACCCCCTACGAAGTCGAAAAAGATATCGTGGAAGAGCAGGAAGGCGTCCTGAAAGGCATTCAGCGGCTCACCCTGATGGAGAGTTCCAGCTACAACAGCCGGGCCGAGGTGACCTTGACGTTTGAAGTCGGCACCGACCTGAACGCATCTTTACTGGCCGTGTCCAACAAGCTCAATGAGGTCCGCCAGTACCCGGAAAATGTCCAGAAACCGGTCATCGAGGCCTCCGGCGCCCAGAGCAGCCCGGTGATCTGGATGGTCATGAAAACCAACTCCGGTGATCCTGAAAAAATAACCACTTTCCGAACCTTTTTTGAAAACGATATCCGGCAGCACATTGACCGGGTGCCGGGGGTCGGGTCCCTGTTTGTTTTCGGCGGCTCCGCCCGCCAGCTGGAAGTCGTCATCGACCCCGAACGCCTGGGGAACTACAATTTAAGTATCGGCCGTGTTGTCGACCGGCTGCAGACAGCCAATAAAAACGTTTCCGCAGGGGTCCTGGGGCTGGCCAAGAAAAACTACCGCATCCGCACCACGGGGCAGTTTCAAAAGACCGGGGACCCGCTGGATGTCCTCATGGTCGAGGACGGGCTCCAACGGGTCCGTCTGGGGGAAATTGCCGCGACCCGCATCGGCTATGCCGTCAATGACGTGGCCGTGATGCACAACAATACACCGGTGATTGTGGTCGGCGTCCGCAAAGAGCAGGGTGCCAATGTCATTGAACTCACACGGCGCATGAAGGCTGCCACCGAGTACCTCAACAACGACATTCTCAAAGCACAGAATCTGCGCATCGAAATCGTTTACGAACAGACGCCCTACATCAACAATGCCATCGGCCTGGTGAAACGCAACGTGGTCATCGGGGGGCTGCTGGCCCTGACCGTGCTGTTCATTTTCCTGCGCAGCATCAGCTCCACCCTGACCACGGCGGTGGCCATTCCTATTTCCATCATCGGAACCTTTATTTTCATGTGGGGCCTGGGACGCAGCCTGAACGTGGTCAGCCTGGCCGGGATCTCTTTTGCCGTTGGCATGCTGGTGGACAACGCCATCGTGGTCCTGGAAAACATCGACCGCCACCGCCAGATGGGCAAAGGCCCTTTTGATGCCTCCTACGACGGCGCCAAAGAGGTCTGGGGAGCGGTTTTCGCCTCCACGGCCACGACCGTGGCTGTATTTTTACCGGTCATATTCATCGAAGAAGAGGCCGGCCAGCTGTTTAAGGACATCGCCATTGCCATCACCTTTGCCATCATGCTCAGCCTGATCGTGTCCGTATCGGCCATTCCCAGCATCACCCACCAGTTTTACCGCCTGGCCGGGAAGAAAAAGCATAAAGAAAACGGCCTGATAGGGCGTTTCGGCACCCTGTTGAGCCGCGGCCTGCTGGCCCTTTCCAGCCTGTCTGTGCGCCGCTGGTATGCCCGCATCATTACCGTGACGCTCCTCACCGGCGCGGCCGTCATGGCGGTGGCGGCCCTGGTCCCCAAGGCCGAGTACCTGCCCCAGGGCAACCGCAACCTTATCTTGAACATCATGGTCCCGCCGCCGGGGTATTCCCTGGCCAAGCGCCAGGCCATCGGCCATCATATCTTCAAGGCCACCCGCCCTTACTATAAAGAGGACGGTAAGGATGGCGTCCCCCAGATTAAGAATATCTTTTACGTTTCGGCCGACCGGATTTCACTGTTTGGCGCCATCAGTCAGCATGAAACCAGGGCCACGCAGATGATGCCCATGCTCAACCGGGTGATGAACAGTATTCCCGGGGTCTTCGGCGTCAGTATCCAGGCCGGCATTTTCCAGACCGGCCTGGGCCGCGGGCGCACCGTGGAAGTCAATATCGCCGGTGAGGAAATCGACGCCATCATCAACGCGTCCCGTACGCTTTTCGGAACCCTGCGCCAAAAGATGCCCAGGGCCCAGGTACGCCCGGTTCCGTCCATTGAAAACAGCTACCCGGAAGCCAATTTTGTACCCGACCGCAGCCGGGTGCTGGCCAACGGGTTGACCGAAGAAGACCTCGGTCTTTATGTTGATGTCCTCATGGACGGCCGCAAAATCGGCGAGTTCAAACCGGAACAGCAAAAGAAAATCGATCTGGTCCTGCGCAGCGCCGCTGGAGATATTAAAACGCCCGAGGATATTGCCGACAGCCTGATCGCCAATGGCTATGGCCGCCTGATCCGGATTCGGGACGTGGCCGATCTGGCCTACGGCCAGGGGATGGTGCAGATCAACCACCTGGAACGCAAACGCAACATCACGTTGCAGGTCACCCCGCCGCAAACGATCCCCCTCCAGGCCGCCCTGGAAACCATCACCACCGACATTGTCGACCCCCTGCGAAGCGCCGGCAAACTCCCCGGCACAACTGTCACCGTCGGCGGCAATGCCGATAAGCTGAGTTCGGCCATTGCCGCTATTCAGTGGAACCTCATCCTGGCAGCCATTATCATCTACCTGCTCATGTCAGCGCTATTTGAGAATTTTTTCTACCCGCTGATCATCATGTTCAGTGTCCCCCTGGCGGGGGCCGGCGGCCTCCTGGGATTGAAGCTGGTGGACCGGCTCATTGCCACCCAGCCGCTGGACATCGTCACTATGCTGGGATTTATCATCCTGGTGGGAACCGTGGTGAACAACGCCATCCTGATTGTTCACCAGGCACTCAACAATGTCCGCTACCTGGGGTTTCAAGGGGTTGAAGCGGTGATCGAATCGGTAAGGACACGCATTCGGCCGATCTTCATGAGCACCACCACCAGCCTGTTCGGTATGCTGCCCCTGGTGCTGTCCACGGGCGCAGGCAGCGAACTCTACCGGGGCCTGGGAAGCGTTATTCTGGGCGGGCTGGCCGTATCCACGATCTTTACCCTGTTTGTGATTCCCGCCCTGCTGGCCTTTTTCATCCCGTTTGAAAAAAGCCGCACGGAAACACCCGAAGGATCAAAAGAGGTGGCCGCTTGAAGCTGTTGATGTTTTTTGCCCCGACCTTCTGGTTCAAGCCCTTTGAAAAAACCCTGGCGGATGTCCCGGATCAGGACGAGGAAAAGGCCGTGGAAAACGCGGTGGTGGTTTTCTACCACTGCGAGGCCGAAGATGTGGAGCGCCGCAAAAAGGTCATCACGAAAACGCTCAAGAATATCAAATGGCTGGCCGGCAAGTTTACCACCAAAACCGTGGTGATGCACTCTTTCGGGCACCTTTCCACCAGCAAGGCGCCCCCGGAATTCACAGGACTGCTGGTAGACGAGGTGATCCAGCGCCTGGAAAATGCCGCCTATACGGTTGCGGTCACCCCGTTCGGATACCTGAATGAGTGGAAAATTCATGTGGCCGGGGAGTCACTGGCCAAGGTGTTTAAAGCTATATAGGCCGTTTTAAAAAAATCCCCCGGTAATCTTTTTAGTTTTCCCACAGAAAACTTGAAAATCGGGCTATTGTTTTTCCTTCAGCCTACAGTCTATCAACCTGAATCAAGGCCCGAGGCCTGGATTCCTTACAACCCTTCCCGGGTTATCTTCACGGCCGCCCTTTCCAGAATCTGCACGGCGGCAATCAGCATGCCGAAGCGTTCGTCACGGGTCTGTCCATGGTAAAACCGGTAGTAAATCTGCTGGGCGATAACCGCCAGCCGGAAAATGCCGTAGCACAGGTAGAAATCAAATGAGGGCAAGGTCAGCCCGGTGCGGGACAGGTAGCAGGCCACCAGCTGCTCCCGGGTGAACATCCCCGGCACAACCGTGGGCAGGGTTCGGATCATCTGGACCTCTTCCGGGTCATCACCGTTCACCCAGTAGGCCAGCGAGGCTCCCAGGTCCATCAGGGGGTCCCCGATAGTCGCCATCTCCCAGTCGAGTACCCCAATGATGGCGGCCGGATCACCCGGCGCCAAAACCACATTGTCAAATTTATAGTCATTGTGAATCACGCAGGCTGCAGGAGAGTCAGCCGGCATGTGGTCGTGAAGCCATTGCATCACGTCTTCGAAATCCGGCGCATCGTCCGTGTGGGCATCCCGGAAGCGAGCCGTCCACCCGGCAACCTGTCGGCCAACGTATCCCTCCGGTTTGCTAAAGTTCTCCAAGCCGACTTTCTTATAATCAAGCCCGTGCAGGGCCACCAGTACGTCCACCCAGTTTTCACACAGGGCGGCCGCCTTGTCCGCGGTCAGGGTCAGCCCGCGGGGAATATTTTTTCTTAAAACGACGCCCCGCAACCGCTGCATGATATAAAACTCACTCCCGATGACCGCCGGATCGCCGCAATACAAAAGCGGCTCCGGCACATAGGGAAACACCGGTTGCAACGCCTTTAATATCCGGTACTCACGGGACATGTCGTGGGCGGTTTTGGCTTTTTTCCCGAAGGGCGGCCGCCGCATGACCAGTTCGCGGTCTCCGATCTTCAGCATATAAGTCAAATTGGAAAACCCTCTGGGGAACTGCTGCACCGACAGGGCACCGTCCAGACCCGGGAGGTGGTCTCTGATAAAAGTTTCCATTTTGCTGACATCAAAGGTTTCGCCTTCCCGCACCCGGGCGGGATTGTCTTCGGGCCCCATTGGGTCTCCTTTAGCCTGCGCAGTCACGCAAATGAATGTTTAAGGCCAGATAGCCCGCCTGACCATGCTCAAAATAAAATCTGCATAGGTGTCGATGGATATTTTCCGGCGGGCATATTTCCACCGTTTGAGATACCAGTCCTGGACCATAGCCTTGATGACAGAAGCGGTCAGGATGGACGACTCGACGTGAAAAACCCCTTCACTGTGTCCCTGGTCCAGGATGTCGCAAAAGAGCTGCTCCGTGAACAGCTCGCTGTCCATGGCCCGCCGGTGCTCTTCTTTTCGAAAATAACGCGTCTCCATGTAGGCGAAAAAAAACCAGTCGCGCATCACTTCGCTAAGGTACAGGTGCGTTCGCACAGCGATGTCGAGCTGGTCAAACACCGCGTCCGTTTTCTTCACCGACTCTGTCAGCACGTTAAACGCGATGGTCCGTCCCTGTTCATGGATAACCTGAAGGAGCTCTTCCTTACTCGCAAAATAGGAGTAGAGCGCCCCCATGCTGAGACCGGTTTCCCGGCACAGATCCCGCAGGCTCATGGCCTGGAACCCCTTTTCATTGCTCAGCTTCAAAGTGGCATTGAAGATGGTGACCAGGTTCCGTATGCCGACCGCCTCTTTCTTGATCCGTATGGTTTCTCTGTTCTTGCGGAAGATATCCCGGCAGATATCCTCCATGGAAACCATCACCTGCTTCCGGAAACGGGCATATGTCAGGGGGTGGGGCATGAGTGTTCCTTGTTCAGGTAGTCAGGTCAAAGACTGAAGGCTGAAGTAAAATCCTGAAAACTGGCAAAGGGATAATTTAAAAACCTTCCGTCTTCTACCTTCCATCTTCAGCCTTATATATTGAGCGCCTTGCGATACCCCCCCTCCTGGTGGGCCCGCAGCATCTTTTTGGCCACCGACATCTTGTGAACCTCATCGGCCCCATCATAGATACGGGCGGCCCGTTCATGGCGGTAGAAATAGGCCAGGATCGTATCATCCGTCATCCCCAGGCCGCCATGCACCTGCAGGGCCCGGTCGATCACTTTCTGCATGGTGTTGGCCACTACAAATTTGATAAAAGAGATATCGTAGCGGGCGGCTTTGACCCCCGCGGTCTCAATTTTCCAGGCGGCATGCAGGGTCATGAGCCGGGCCGCCTGGATCTCCGCGGCCGACTCCGCGATCCAGGCCCGGATGATCTGCCGGGTACCCAGCGTGCGGCCATCCGGCAGGATTTTGCGCTCGTTGGCCCGCTTGCACATCAGGTCAAAGGAGCGGTTGCAGATCCCCAGCCAGCGCATGCAGTGGTGAATCCTCCCCGGCCCCAGGCGTTCCTGGGCAATCACGAAACCATGGCCCTCCGGCCCCAGCAGGTTCTTTTGAGGCACCCGGCAGGACTGGTAGAGGATCTCGGCATGGCTGGCGTAATCGCTCCCCTTATGCCCCATCACCGGGATATTGCGTACCAGGTTGTAGCCGGGCGTGTCTTTGGGGACGATGATCATGCTGGCCTGGAGGTAGGCCGGCGCCTTTGGGTTGGTCACCGCCATAACGATGGCAAACTCAGCCCCATCCGCTGAGGATGTATACCATTTATGGCCGTTGATGATGTAATCGTCCCCCTCTTTTACCGCTGTTGTCTCCAGCATTACCGGGTTGGACCCGGGCATATCGACTTCGGTCATGGAAAAACAGCTGCGTATATCACCGCTTACCAGCGGCTGCAGGTAGCGCTCTTTGTGCGCGTCCGTGGCGTATTTGTGCAGGATTTCAATATTGCCGGCATCGGGTGCCTGGCACCCGAATACAAAATGGCCCAGGGGGGAACGCCCCAGGGCTTCGGACACGAGGCCATGCTCGACGAGATCCAGGCCCATACCGCCAAGTTCCCGGGGATGGTTGGGAGCCCACAGTTCCATCTGTTTGACCATTTTGCGCTTTTCGGCCAGAACCGGCCGCATCTCACCGAAATCGTGGTTGAGAAACTCCGGTTCCAGGGGCAGCAGTTCCCTGTCCACAAACTCGTTGATCATGTCGAGAATAATCTGCATCCGTTCCGATATTTCAAAATCCATCTTAAAAATTCCTTGTCGTTGTAGTTGCGTTGAGCCTGCTTTAGCGGACGATACAAGGTGTTCCTTCGGCCTAAATACCTACAGCCACCTGTCCCCGCCCCATGGCCGGGGACCATCACCGGTAGGTCACCAGGTCTTCGCCGGCCTGTTCCAGGTGCCCCTGTTCATTGAACGTCGCCAGCATGATCCTGCGGGAGGTGCACTTAAACCGGGTGACAGATGCATTCACCACCTGCCAGGAGACCCGCAGGCAGGCCTGGTCCGACAGCTGCAGCGCCCGCTGGACCGTGACGGCGATAGGTCCGCCGGAGGTAAAAACCGCCACCCGTTTTCCACGGCCAGCATCCGCCAGAAGCGCATCCAGGGCGGTATTCACCCGTGCGGTAAAACCCGTCCACGGTTCCAACCCCGGCAGGTTGTCTTCACCGGCCACCCAGCGTTGCATCACGCTCTCGAAAACCGTTTGAAAGCTGCGATTATCCGTAAACATGGCGTTCACCCGCGGCTTCAGGCCGGGGTCCGCCGCCACCAACTCGGGTATCAGGGCCCGGCATACCGCTTCCGAATCGAACTCGTTAAACGCCTCTGTCCGGCGCAGCTCGGGGAGCGGACGCCCCTGGGTCCGATACAGGTCGGTCAGCATCCGGGCAGTTTCGGTCTGACGCTCCATGGTCCCGGTACAAATCCGGTCAAAGGGGCGCTCGCCCATCAGGCGTTTGGCCAGCGCGCGTGCCTGTTCGTACCCGCGATCGGACAACTGGTCGTAATTTTCCTGTCCAAAGGAGGCCTGGCCATGCCGTATGAAGAAGAGGGAGCTCATGTCATCCTTTTTATGTTTTCCGGTTCAGGGTAGCGGAACGAGCCCGGCCATGTCAATAATAAAACGAGCGCTCGCTCTATTTTTTGTTGCTTTTAGGGATCAAATCAGGTAGTGATTGATAAATACTCAACTTTCAGGTCCAACTGCAATGATGGTCTTTTATCTTTGTTTTTATAATAGCCAAAAGCTAACATCTCCCATCCATGATTTCCAATCGTGGATGGGCACCACCTAACAGCCTTCAGCCTATACACCTATATGAACATCTTGGTCTGCATCAAAGAGGTCCCCACCGTTGACATGCAGCTGTGTGTGGACAGCTCCGGCAGGTGGATAGAACCCGGGAACCAGGCCGACTATGTCATGAACCGCTTCGATGAGTTCGCACTGGAAGAAGCTGTTCGCATCAAGGCGCATTTCCCGGGCGCCACTGTGGAAGTTCTTTCCGTCGGTCCTGAACGCTGCCGTGCCGTCATCCGGCGGGCGCTTGCCAAGGGTGCCGATACCGGTGTCCACCTGCACGACCCTTCGCCGGGGTATGCAGCCGCCGCAACCGTATCAACCGCCATTGCCGCGTTTTGCAGGGCCCGGGCTTTTGACCTGATCCTGACCGGGGTCATTTCCGAAGATCTGATGCAGGGCATCACCGGCCCCCTGCTGGCTGCCCGGCTTGAAATGCCCTGCGCTGCGGCCGTCATCCGCCAGCGGATCGACCCGGTTGCGGGTTCTGTGCAGGCAACCTGTGAAATGGAAGGCGGATGGACCTCGGATGTCCGCCTGGCGCTTCCGGCCCTGTTGACGATTCAATCCGGCATTAACCGTCCGCGCTACCCGTCACTTTCCAACATGCTGCGTGCCAGGCGCCAGGCACTGCCAAGCCTGCCGGTTGCATCCCGGGACGCTGATGAGAATATGCCCCGGGTGATCGCCCTCGCCGAACCAGTTGTGAATACCAACACCGTATTTTTTGAAGGCCGCCTGGTGGAAAAGGCCGGCGCCCTGTTGAAACTGCTTGACGACCGGGGGGTGCTGAAGAGATGACGACTCCCACGGATTTACTCTTGATCGCTGAAACCATCGGCAACCGGACACAGCCCTCCAGCGAGGACCTTTTAGGCGCTGCCCGGGCCTGGAGTGCGGCCGGCGGCGGCACCGTGAGGCTGCTGCTGCCCGGTACGGATGTGGCCGCCCCGGCCGCGGAGCTGGCGGCCGCCACCCTCGACACCTTTACCCTGGAACACCCGGATCTCAACCTGCCGAACCCGGCCCTGACCGCCGCACTCCTGGGACAGGTTCTGCCGCAAATCCGCCCGCGGTACATCGGCCTGCCCCACACCATGCGGGGTATCCAGCTTGCGGCCGCCCTGGCAGTCCAGTTGTGCAAACCCGTGGTCACCGGTGTAGAAGGCATTGTCCGTTCAGACGGGCGGCTCCATTTTCGCCGGGCACTTTTCAATGGCAAACTGAACGCATCCCTGGCGGTGCCCGCCACAGGTGCCATCTTTACCTGTCCGGGCATGGGAACGCCCCAACCTGGCGGCTCCCTGCCCGGGAAAGGCCGGGTCATCCCCCTGCCGGTCGGCCGGGTGGACTGCAATGTGCGCACCCTGGGCATGTCACCGGCGGCAGATGATGAGACCCCGCTTGAAGAGGCGGCCGTCATCGTGGCCGCCGGTCGGGGAATCGGTGGGGAGGAAAACCTGGCCGGGCTGCAAGCGGTTGCCGGTATAATGAACAACAGTACCCTGGGTGGATCCCGGACCGCCTGTGACGCCGGCTGGCTGCCTTACTCGCGCCAGGTGGGTGAGACCGGCCGCCGGGTGGCCCCCGAACTGTACCTGGCCTGTGGAATTTCCGGGGCCCGGCAGCACCTGGCCGGCATCAAGAACGCCAAACTGGTCGTGGCGGTAAACAGCGACCCCCGGGCCGCCATTTTCAGCCGGGCCGATTTTGGCATTGTGGCCGATGTGAACCGGCTCCTGCCGAAGTTGCTGGAACTGTATCGGGAACGCGTTGAAACTGGAGAGCGTTGAAATTGAGCAAAACCTGTTGGACGTCCCGGTGGGAGCTTCTGCTGTCAGGGAATTCCGCTTGTAGAGGAATTCAGCGCCTGCATTTCAATTGAAAATCCAGACAAACCGGTGACTGAATTCTTATTGCGCAGACGCGGAAAACCCTGACCTACCGAGAAATGGATTCGCACCGGCGCAGGGGTGTGACGATGCCCTGCTTTGGGCACGGGTGTGAACCAATAACAAATAACCTTTAACCAATAACCCCAGACCTGTTTTTCGCTGAGTCAGGGTGTGAGCGCAGCGAGTTCCCTGACAGAAGGCCTGCCTGCGAATTGTGCCACCCGTATGGCGCTACCCCGCCAGCCGTACCAAATCTGCGGGTGAGGCTTTCGATTGCAGGTTCACACCCACCCGCAGGGCCTTGAGCCCCCGCACACCGGGCAGGTCTTCCAGATCCACCATTTCCAGGTCATCGTGCAGGTACCCCCGGCTGCACAGGTAATCGAGGTGCTGCCGGATCTCAGCGCCCTCTCTGGGGTGGGAGTAGACCACGGCAATACGTCCGGGTTGGGTCAGGCGCTCATGCCCGCCCCGCACCACGGCTTTGTCAAGGCGGGATTTGATAATTTCGTGCCGCACATCGTAGGCCCCATCCACGTCGAACCGTTTCTCGTCGTAGCGAAAACGTATGGAAAGGGGCGCGGAGTTGACAAGCACAAGGTGGCAGGTATCCAGGGGAATCTTGAGTTCCGGCTGGGCCTGCCGGGTGTGCCAGGCCAGCCCGCAGGCCACCATAAACTGCCACAGGGCCAGGTTTTTCTGATAAAAAGAGTTGATTTTACCCTCCGGGTGCATGGAGGCCCCCAGGTAAATCACATAGTCAATGCCGTCGGTCTGGTGCTTCTCGAAATAGTGGGGATAAATCTGCTGGACCTCGACCTGCTGCTGATCCAGGTAGGTGGACAAGCGCTCATTTAAGAGTGAAACACTCTCCTCAAAATCCTTTCTTTTACGATAGATCACGCCCAGGACCGGGTCCAGGGCCCGCGTGTAGGCATCGATGACACTGCGCACACCCGGGTCAATCGACCGCAGTTCGTCAAATGCTGGTTCAATTTCGAGCTGCAGGAAGTTGGCCACGGAACTCTCTTCCTCCGTGGACAACCCGGTTTTAATCCGGGCAATACGTTTCTCGATACGGTAATTAAATTCATCCAGGAGCGGCCAGGATTTGAATTCACCGGCCCGGGACATGATTTTGCCTGCCAGGGTCAGCTGTGCATTCAAATCGGCCTGGACACTGCGCACCCGGGCTTCGGAGGACCCGCGAATGTCCGACTGGCCAAACAGCGGAATCACCTCCCGGAATATAATCGGTTCCATCTCGGATGGTTTGTCCTGGCGCTGCCGCTCCATGTGGTCCAGGGCCGCTTTCCGAAAGCGCCACTCTACGGAGGGATGCACCGCCGTGCATTTTTCCTTTATGATCGCCTGGGCCTCGTTGTTCATATCGTCCAGCCCGCGTTTGAGGGCCATTGAAAACAGGGGCGCAATGTGCCGCATCTTGGCGGTATCCAGGGCTCCCAGGTCACTGGAACGCGTTGATTTCACAGAAAGCGTGCCAATGGCCTGGCCGCCGAACACCAGCGGGGCAATCAGCAGCGACCGGACGCCGTGCTGCACGGCATCGTTTTCCACCGGGCCCAGGTTTGGTTCCCGGCTGAGATCCGGTATGCGTATGATCTCTTCCTGTTCGATGGCCTGGAGCCATACCGAATTTTCCAGATCGGCCATGGGGATGTGGTTGGCGTTGGTGAAAAGGCAATTGGCCGCCGACTGGTGGCCGTCATCGAGCAGCATAACTTTGTCGCCGTCACCCTGTACCGCCGCCAGGCTGGCCTCCAGATCCGGTACGCCGAACAGGGTGCGCAGGCGACCCTGGAGGCGGCCAAACCCACTCGTAGAGAAGATTGATTCCTGATCAATGAGGTCCCGTTCCAGGGCGGAGGTAATCTCCGATTCGGTCACATCCACGGCACGCACCACGGTAAAACCCCTGAATTCGAAGGTCTCCGGGGGCAACAGGGTGGCCAGTACATCCGGATCCGCAATGTGCTCGATCACGAGCTGCCGCTGGTCAGCGGTCAACTGACGCGGTTTGCCGATGGTTTCCACCTGGATGAACTGGAAATCGGGGATGATCTGGTAATGGTACTCCAGGCCCGACTGCGGGTCGGTGACAATCCGGACAAACGGCGGATGGACACCCTGGTCGATCCCGTACAGCCGCTCCAGAATCAGGGCATAGGCCCGCACCCGGCGATTGTGGTCCAGCCGGTCCTGATCTTCTTTGCGCCGGCCGGCAATAAGGCCCTGGTCGTCAATCAGGTACTTCCGGTAGCCGGGGGTTGCGTAGAGCACCTGGTGGGTAAACGGCTTGAAGGCGCCGGTGATTTCGGTTTCCCAGGTGGAAGAGGGGAAGGCCACACTCATCAGGGGCGACAGGATATCCAGACGTTCGGCCACGGCCGCGAGGTTATCTATGGCCCCGTCGAGCACCGGGGTCTCCCGGATCTGCTTCTCGAATACCGCAAACATCTCCGCCATGTGGGGACACTTCGGAGCCACGTTGGTTCGCCAGAAATCAAGCAGGGGTTCCAGGCTGAGGACTGTCCGAAAATCGTTGGTTACCAGTTCGTCTGACATGGTATTCATCCTCGATACTATTTATGAGGCCATCAAGTCTGGCCGGTGTTCGTTACCCTATAAACAAGTAGCATAAGCATTAGATCAGGAAAACCAAGGGCAATACCGGCAGGCCTGCAAAGGCGCCGCCGCCACAATACGTTCAAAGCTGGCGCTATTGGTCTTTTGCCCTCTCAATAGCGTGCGATTGCCAAGATCTTGTCATTCTGAGGAGCAAAGTGATGAAAACCCCTTAAATGATAATAATTACTGTTTAATTCTATCCTGGAGGCTCTGGCGACCCCCCTCCATTGTCCTGCAGTAATGGAAAAATCAGAAAATCTGAAGGTTTGCATTCCTGTTGAATTCTGGCAATCAGGTAAAAGTAATTGACATAAATGACATACATAAGTTAATTTCTATTCATTCTGAATACTCAATTTTAGGCGCGTGCATGGATCGAAGAACCTTTCTTAAAGTAACTGGAATCGGCAGCGTCGCCTTTGCGGCCGGTTGCGGTTCTGAATCCGCAGACACCCTCTATACATTGGTCAATGCCCCGGACGACATGGTCACCGGTGAGGCCACCTGGTATGCCTCTACCTGCCGGGAATGCCCGGCCGGCTGCGGTATCATTGCCAAAAACCGTGAGGGCCGCGTGATCAAGCTGGAAGGCAATCCCCATCACCCGGTCAACCGGGGCCGGCTCTGTATGCGCGGACAGGCCGCCCTGCAATCCCTCTACAACCCGGATCGCTTAAAACAACCGCTGTTAAAGGACGGGGAAAACTGGCGCACGATCAGTTTTGAACAGGCCCGGACCCTGATCCGTAAAAAAACCGGCGCCGCCGCGCTGGCCGGACCCAACCGCGTCCGGATGCTCACCGAAGTTGTCGGAGATAGCCTGCAGGGCCTTTTTACCCGGTCGCTGGCCCGATGGCAGAGCAGCGGCCCCGTAGTTTACGAACCCTTTGCCTATGAGTCGCTGAAAGCTGCCCACCAGCAACTCTTCGGCCTGCCGATTCTGCCCGCTTACCACCTGCAGAAAGCCGATTTTATTCTTGGATTCGGGGCCGATTTTCTGGAAACCTGGCTTTCCCCGGTGGAATATGCCCGTAAATTTAAAGCCATGCACGCCTACCAGAACGGTCGCAAAGGCCGTTTTGTACAGGTAAGCCCCTATCAGTCCCTCACCGGTGCCAATGCCGACCAGTGGCTGGCCTGCCCTCCGGAACAAGAAGGCCTGGTGGCCCTCTGGCTGATTAAAAATGCCCTTGCCAAAGGCAAAGGAACCGATTTACCGGCCGCTTTCAGACAGGCATTGAGCCAGGCGACCGGCCCTCTGAAGGCCGCGGACATTGCCGCTAAAACCGGGATTGAAACCGAGCACCTACAGGCTCTGGCAAACAATCTGCTGACCGCCAAACACCCCCTGGTGCTGGGCACCGGCACATCTGCGGGTGCCACGGCCGGTGTGGTGGACCTTGCAGCCGTCCTGCTGAATGTGATCCTCGACCCTGAGCTGGCCCTGTACGATTTCGACAACCGCCACAGGGTGGAAACGGCCGCCGGCAGCGCACGGATTCTCGCGTTTTTCAAGGCCCTGGAAAAAGACCCGGCCGGTGTCCTGCTCTTACATCAAACCAACCCGCTGTTCAGCCTGCCGCCTGACGCCAACCTGGACGGGCTGTTCCAGAAAAAGCACCTGTTCACGGTGGCCTTCACCAATTGCCTGGATGAGACCGCAGCCGCCTGCGACCTGGTTTTCCCGATCCAGCACTCCCTGGAAACCTGGGACACGTATGAAAGTAAACACCACGTAACCGGAACCCAGCAGCCGGTCCTGGGCAAAATATTCGCGGCCCCGGCCGTGGGAGATGCCTTTCTTAAACTTGCCTTTGATAACCCGCCCGTGCCTGCCTACAAGCAGCTGGTCGCCCAGAATCTCACCCGGGCAAAAGAAAACCCGTTCTCCAAAGAGTGGCTGCAGCTGGTCCAGAAAGGCGGTCGCTTTTTTAAAGGCCGCGGCAACGGTGCCGAGAGAGTTTCGCCGAACCGGAAGATAACAGACCGGCTGAAACGCTACCTGGCCGCTTCCGACACGACGCCCAACAACCAGAAAACCTTCATGGCCGTACCCTCGGTTCGCTTCTTTGACGGACGCGGGGCGAACAAGTCATTGCTGTGCGAAATTCCGGACCCCCTGACCCAGGTCACCTGGCAAACCACCTTGATGGTTCATCCCCAGGTACTGAAACAGAAGGGCTGGCCGGACGGCACCCAGGTGGCCGTGCGCTCTGCAGCCGGTCAACTGACGGCGCCCGTTTACGGGTACCCCGGCCTGCACCCGGCGGTCTGTGCCATGTCACTGGGGCAGGGCCACACCGCCTTTGGCCGCTCTGCCCGCGGTCAGGGTCTCAATCCGCTGGCCCTTCTGAATTCAGCCGTGGACAAAGATTCCGGCGGCCTTATTTACACGACGGCCATCGGCCGCCTGGAAGCGTCCGGACCACGCCTGGTCCTGGCAAGCACATCCGGGAGCCCGTCCCAGTACAACCGTAAAATCGCACTCTCCACACCCATGGCAGACCTGGCCGCCGAGGACCCGCACACTCCGGGCAAAGCGGGTTTGACCATGAACGACTTCCCCCTAACCCCCCCGACACCCGAGGGTTATGACAAAAAACGTGATTTTTATCCGCCGCATGACCATGACACCTACCGTTGGGGCATGGTGGTGGACCTGGACCGCTGTATCGGCTGCGGGGCCTGTGTGTCGGCCTGCTACCTGGAAAATAATGTGGGCATTGTCGGGGAAACGCGGATCATCGAAGGCCGGGAAATGACCTGGCTGCGCATAGAACGCTACCAGGATCCCCAGCAGCCGGCCAGGCTGAATTTCTTGCCCATGATGTGCCAGCATTGCGACAATGCCCCCTGTGAATCGGTCTGCCCGGTGTATGCACCCCACCATTCGCGTGAAGGGCTGAACAACCAGATCTACAACCGCTGTATCGGGACCCGCTTTTGCGCCCAGAACTGCCCTTACAAGGTGCGCCGTTTCAACTGGTATGACTGGCAGTGGCCCCCCCCCCTGGACATGCAGCTTAACCCGAATGTCACCGTGCGCAGCAAAGGCGTCATGGAAAAATGTTCCTTCTGCGTGCAGCGCATCAAGACGGCCCGCCAGGTGGCCAAAGACCAGAAACGCGATATGCGCGACGGCGAAGTCACGCCGGCCTGTGCTCAGACCTGCCCCACCGGGGCGCTGACCTTCGGCAGCTTCATGGATCCTGAAAGCCGGGTCAGCCGTTTGATCAAAGACCCCCGGGCCTACCAGGTGATGGGGTATCTCAACACGAAACCGGCTGTAATATATCTTAAAAAAGTCCTGCAGGAGATTTGATACGACCAGCAATTAGAAAGCGTAATAGGCACTTAATTTAAGCTATGTCGGATCTAACCTACAAAGAGATAGACAACACAGTCATCGACACCCTCAGTCCGCCCACGTCAAAATACTGGTCGGTTGTGGCCCTGCTGTTTTGCGGCATCCTCATGGGGGCCGGGTGCTGGCTGTACCAGATCTTTGTGGGCGTCGGTGTCGCCGGGATGAACACCCCGGTACACTGGGGCACCTATCTCATCAACTTCGTATTCTGGGTGGGTATCGCCCACTCGGGTACCCTGATTTCCGCGATCCTGCACCTTTTCCGGGCGGGCTGGCGCAACCCCATCGCCCGGGCCGCGGAAACCATGACCGTTTTTGCCGTCTGTACCGCCGGCATGTTCCCCTTCATCCATTTGGGACGCATGTGGCTGGTGTTCTATATGCTGCCCTTCCCCAACCAGAGAACCCTGTGGCCCAATTTTCAGTCCCCGCTCATGTTCGACGTGGTGGCCATCAGCACCTACCTGACCGTCAGTGCCCTGTTCTGGTACACGGGCCTGATGCCCGACCTGGCCGCCATCCGTGACCGGGCCGTCGGTACCCGCAAACGCGTCTTCACCATTTTATCCCTGGGCTGGACCGGGGAACAGGGCCAGTGGCACAACTACGCCCGGGGCTACCTGTTCTTTGCGGCCCTGGCCACCCCGCTGGTCATCTCTGTACACAGTGTCGTCTCCTGGGATTTTGCCCTGGGGGTCATACCGGGGTGGCACACCACGATCTTTGCCCCCTACTTTGTCGCCGGGGCCATTCACTCGGGCCTGGCCATGGTCCTGACCCTTTTAATACCCCTGCGCATAATTTTGCATTACAAGCGCATCATCACCGACCATGTGCTCGAAAGCGTGGCCAAAACCATTGTATTCACCGGCCTCATTGTGGGCTTTGCGTATGCCACCGAGGTGTTCATCGCCTGGTACAGCCACAATACGGTGGAGATGGAAACCTTTTGGTGGCGAGCTTTTGGCGACTATGCCGTCCAGTACTGGATCATGGTGGTCTGCAACACCGTGGCCCCGCTTTTTCTCCTGTTTAAAAAAGTCCGGACCGATATCCGCTGGCTCTTTATCATCTCCATCCTGGTCAACATCGGGATGTGGTTTGAGCGCTTCGTCATTATTGTCGGCAGCGTGGCCCATGATTTTCTCCCTCACGCCTGGGGGTTGTACACCCCCACACTGGTGGAATTCGGCATCATGATCGGCGCATTTTGTCTTTTCTTTTTCCTGTTCCTGCTCTTTGTCAAACATCTGCCTTCGGTGTCCATGACCGAGATGAAGGAAACGCTGCACCATGGAGCTGCGCATGACGAGTGAAAAGATAAAAATTATGGGGCTGTTTGAGACCGATTCCGCGGCGGCGTCCGCCGTGGCAGACATCCAGGCCAGGGGCTGGTGTGTCGAACGGGCCCACAGCCCGGTTCCCAGCGAGCTGATATCCAAAGCCCTGGGGTTGAAAAAAAGCCGCGTGGGCTGGTTCACCCTGACCGGGGGGATTATCGGCTTTTTCACGGGCTTTTTACTGGCCGCCTTTACGGCCACGCGCTGGAGCCTGATTGTCGGCGGCAAACCCATCGTGGCCCTGGTGCCCTTTTTCATCGTCGGTTTTGAATTTACCATCTTGTTCGCGGTGTTCGGGAACGTTGTTGGACTGATAACCCAGGCGGGCCTGCCCCGTTTCAATTACAGCCAGGACTATCACCCGGCCTGCTCCGCGGACAGCTTCGGCATCCTGGCGGTGTGTGGCCCCGAAGAGTCCGGGGAACTGGAAACTTTTTTCGTGGAAAGGGGTGCCCGGATCGGCGCCTTGAATTCGGCCAAAGAGGCCGCCTCGTCCTAGAATAGGGAAGTTATGAGCGATTCGACTAAAATGTCCCCCCAGATACTGGTGTTCGGGTGCCTGGCCGTTATCGGCGCCGGGGCGTTCATTGTCCAGATCGCCGGCGGGCATCCCCAGGCCGCGTGGCAGGCCTACCTGGCCGCGTTCCTGCTGGTGTCGGCCATCGCCCAGGGCGGGCTGCTTTTTTCGACCCTCATGCATGCGGTAAAAGCCCGCTGGAGTGGGCCCCTGGCCAACCTGGCCGAATCGTTCACCGCTTTTTTCCCCATCTCGCTGGTGATGTTCATGGTTCTTTTTATCGGCCAGAACCACGTCTTCCCATGGATAGGGCACGATCTGCACGGCAAAGAGGTCTGGCTCAACGTTCCGTTTCTTTTCTTCCGGGACTTCATTGGCCTGAGCGTACTTTACGGCCTGGGACTTGCGTATCTCTACCACGCCCTCTGGTTTAAACTCAAAGACAACGGCACCCGGGGAAAAGTGCGCGGCTTCCTGCTGGAACACTGGCGCCAAAACCCGCCCGATCCCGAAAAATTCAAACAGCGGATGACCGTCTACGCCTTTTTATACATGCTCGCTTTTACCATCATCCTCTCGCTGGTCGGGTACGACCTGGTCATGAGCATGGATCCCCACTGGTACTCCACCCTGTTCGGGGCCTATACCTTTGTCAAAGCCATCTATGTCGGTTTCGGCGCGCTGATCATCCTGGCAGCGATCCTGCACATGAGCCCGCAGACATCTTTCAGCCTGAAATCTTCCCAGTTCCACGACATCGGCAAGCTCTTTTTCGGGTTCTGCCTGGTCTGGGCCGATTTTTTCTATGCCCAGTTCGTGGTCATCTGGTACGGCAATATCTCCGAGGAGACCGCCTATGTCATTGAGCGCACGATGCTCTATCCCTGGAACGCGGTGGCCTGGACGGTTTTTATCGTCTGCTTTGTGGGGCCCTTTCTGATTTTGCTGAACAAAAAAATCAAAACGGTTCCCAAAGCCATGATCGCGATCTGCACCGTGGTCATCTCCGGCATCTGGCTGGAACATCACCTGCTGCTGGGACCGGCCTACCATCACCAGGCCGTCGGTTTCCCCATCGGGCTTGCGGACATCCTGGTGGCCGTGGGATTTTTCGGCCTGCTGGCCCTGGCCGTAACAGGTTACCTGCAGCAATTTCCGGAAACGCACCAGATTGACACCGGGGGGGAGGCGTAATGGAAATACTGCTGACCACCCTGGGAGTCCTGACCCTCACCACCCTGGTCATTGTTGTGGGCACCGGCGGTAAACCCATGAAGCTCGTGTCCGGGTTCCGCGAAATTGTGGCCGCGCTGCAGGCCAACTGGCGCCCCCTGGTCCTGGCCGGCCTTACCATCGTGCTGGTTCTGGGTTTTGTCTACCTGTTCTACGTCTACCCGAAAGCAGGCCTGGGGCCGGAACAGCCGATCCCCTTCAGCCACCGCCTGCACGCGGGGCACAAGGCCATCGACTGCTATTATTGCCACTCCTACGTGGAGCGTTCCCGGCACCCGGGTCTGCCGCCGGTGGAAAAGTGCCTGCATTGTCACAAGTACATCATCGCCAACCACCCGGAGATCCAGAAAGAGCACAACTATTACAACACCAACACCCCGACGCCGTGGCGCAAGGTCTACCTGTTGGCGGAACACGTGGTGTTCAACCACAAACGGCATATTAAACGCGAAATTGACTGTACCGCCTGTCATGGGGAGATCCGGGCCATGGACAGGCTCCAGGGCAAACGCTTCAAGATGGGCTTTTGCATCGAGTGCCACCGGGAGAAAAAGGCCCCTCTCGACTGCTGGATTGCCTGTCACAGTTAGTGGCGGCTTACGTATAATCGAAACATATGGGAAGGTACCAGGAAAGAGGCAAGAAGAGATATAGAGGCATAGCTCTTAGCCATTAGCTGTTAGCAGTTAATAAATGGTCTCAACAGCTAATAGCTAAAAGCTAATTGCCGCTTGATTCACCAAACGCCTTACAAGGACATATTGGTTTGGAAGAAGAAATTAAAGATCTGCAATCCGCCTACCCGACGGCCAAAGGGTTTTGCCTTACATCCGGGTTCTGGATGATTGTGGCCACCTTCATGGGCTGGCTGGCGGCAACTGAGCTCGTGGCCCCCGACCTGACCGAGAACATGGCCTGGATTGTCTTTGGCCGTATCCGGCCCATTCACATCAACCTGGTATTGTTCGGATTTGTCACCCCGGGCCTTCTGGGCGCCGCCTTTTATTTCATCCCGCGGCTGTTGCGCACAGACCTTTTCAGCGAAAAGCTGGGTGTGGTCACGGTCATCGGCTGGAACATCGCGCTGGTGGGTGTGGTGGTCTCCCTCTCCCTGGGCCTGACCCAGGGCCGCGAGTACGCCGAGCTGATCTGGCCCATCGATATCATGGTCGTGGCCGCGTTTGCCCTGATCTTTTTCAACTTTGCCATGACCGTGCGCCAGCGCCGGGAACCGCTGCTCTACGTGTCGGTCTGGTATGTGCTGGCCGGCACCATCCTGACGGCCACCACCTACAGTCTCGGCAATGTCATCTGGCGGCCCGATACGGGTGCCCTGATGGGGATACCGGACGCGATCCTCCTGTGGTTTTACGGGCATAACGTCTTCGGCCTGCTGCTGACACCGCTGGCAGCCGGGGTCACCTATTATGTGATTCCCCAGGCTGTCCGGGCACCCTTGTACAGCCACTCGCTCTCCCTGCTGGGGTTCTGGTCCCTGATTGTGGTCTACACCCACATCGGCACCCACCACCTGCTGCAGGTGCCGGTACCCACCTGGCTGAAAGTGGTGGCCATTGTGGACAGCATTGCCATGGTGATACCGGTGATGGCCTTTCTCATCAACATCTGGTTCACGGCCCGGGGTAAGCTCGGTTTAATCCATGCCGATGTGGGCGCCAAATTTGTTTTTACCGGAACCATCATGTACTTTTTCGTCAGCATTCAGGGTTCCATGATGTCCCTGCCGGACGTACAGCGCGTCACCCATTTCAACAATTACGTGGTCGCCCACGCCCACGTGGGGGTCCTTGGTTTTGCCGGCATGATCGCCCTGGGCGGGCTCTATTATGTCATACCGCGCATAACCGGCAAACCGCTTTTCAGCCGTTTCCTGGCCGACTTCCAGTACTGGATGATTCTCATCGGTGTGGTCGGTTTTACGGTGATCCTGACCATCGCCGGGCTTATCCAGGGCCATGCCTGGATCAACGGCGAAACCGTTTACCGGGTCCTGCCCCAGATTCACATTTATTACCTGATCCGGGCAGCGCTGGGATTGATGATTTTTATTTCCGCGATACTGGGCCTCTACAACATCGTCAGATCCATCTTTTTTAATCCGGGGGAACCAACATGAAGATGACACCCAAAACAGTGGTGACCGGCAGCCTGTTGATTTTGGCTGCGATCGTGCTGGTTGTGGTGGTTCTCCCCTATGTCCACACCAGCAAAACCAAACCGTCCGAGATTTTCCGGGGCCGCACGGCGGCGGAAGCCACCGGTCGGGACCTGTATAAAGTCAATGGCTGTGTCTATTGCCACACCCAGTCCATCCGGGCCATAGACTGGGGACTCGGGGCCGAACGAATTGCCCAGGCCGGTGATTACGTTGAGGATTACCCCATTTTACTCGGTTCCCAGCGCACCGGGCCGGACCTGTCCCAGGAAGGGGGCGAGCACCCGGATGACTGGCACCTGGCCCACTTCACGAATCCACGCTATACACGGCCCCTTTCGATCATGCCGGCCTTCGCGTTCCTCGGCGACGAAAACATGGAAAAGCTGATCCGCTATACCCAGAGTTTGGGATTCAAGCAGGCGGACCAGCGAATGCAGCGGCAGCTCCTCTGGAAATCCCACGCCACGCGAGCGTATGAAGACGGACCGGTGGAAAACGTACGCTGGCTGCATGAAAATATTCCCCCGGGCTGGCAAAAACTGCCCAATCCCTACCCCACCACGCCGGCCGGGCTGGCCCGCGGGCACAAGGTCTACCAGGACTTCTGCCTCGGGTGTCATGGGCCGGTGGGCGACGGCATGGGCCCGGCCCAGCCGTACATCTACCCGCCGCCCCTTAATTTTACGATTCTCAAAGGACGCGGGATCAGCGGCGGGATTCTCTATTACCAGATCATGCACGGGATCACCGGGACGGCCATGCCGTACTTCAAACGGGACCTGGAGTCGGAGAAAATCTGGGATGTGGGCAACTATGTGGCCGTCTATTTTATCAACCAGTCGGATGCCAATAATGAGCCGCGCGGCATCGATGCGGCCTATGAACCCTGATCCCGGCCAGGGCGGCGGTAAATCCCGCGGGTTGCCGGAAGGAAGCAGATGTATTACCCTTACTTTATAACGTACATTGCCATTGGATTGGGACTCAGCCTGGTGGTGTTCTTCTGGGCCCTGTCCCGGGGACAGTTCCAGGACCAGCAGCGGGCCCGATTCCTGCCGCTGCAGGGTGAAGATCTGCCGCCGGTCCGGCAATCACGTTTTGGGCGCTATGAGATCTATGCCCTCTTTACACTGGCCGTGCTGGGCCTGGCGGCCAGCGCCGCAAGGTTGTTGTTTGCCCTGTTGTTCAGTCCATAATAATCATCGGAAGCCCCCGTATTTCAGAGGGAAGGCCACCGAACTTGGCAGGTGCCAGGATCTGATGAATTATCGAAAGGATGATTATTCTAAATCTGGAGATAAATTCAAATTTCTGGAGGTCCACAGATGAGACTTTTTGAACTATTGAATCTACAGCATATGATCGGATATTTTTTCCCGACCCTTGTATTTATGCTTGTTTTCGGGGCGGCCCTCTCCTTTTCACACTTTCGCTCCAGCAAAGGCACCGATCAGCCCGGACACCAGTTTGTGGACGGATTGCAGGATGGGCATTCCCCTTTTCCCCTGGTCATGATGCTGATTGTGGCCGGTGTCTTCATCTGGGCGGTTGCCTATATTTTGATGTATGGACTTACGGAGGTTAGACTCTAACATGAACCTGGAACATAATCATGAGAGCATTGTCCGCACCTGGCTCTGGATTGCCCTGATGATAGGGATCATTTTCTTTAAAGGGCTCCTCTCATTTTTTGTTGTCTCGGACAAAGGCCAGCCAGACTGGGATTATCGGCCGGTAAAGGATGTACCGGCCCAGTCTGAATACGCAACCTACCAGCAGCTGCCCTATCCGCAGCATGTCCGGGGTGACAAAGGTGATTAGGAGGCTCCTGGCAGGTGGTCCGGGGTCAATCCTTTGCCGGTTGCTATAAGAAACTTGGTTTTCACAGCAGTTGAGTGTGAAGTGACTAAAGTGATCTAAAATGCCTAAAGTTCAGGAGTCGCTGCACTCCACTGGTTTTATAAAATTCAGTAGAATGCCTTAACTTTAGATCACTTTTAACTTTAGATCAATTTAGGCACTTATAGGTCGTTACTATGAAACCCGTACTTTTCATATTCCTGGTTATATCCACGGTGCTCACCGGCGCGTGGGGCGTTATCACCGTGTATGACGACAACATGAGCGTGGGCCGTATGTGGGAAACCCCGGCCATCCGGCCCCATGAGCAGTCGATCCCCATCATGGCCGCGGGCATCATCCCCATTACCGGCGGCGAAGCCCTGACCCGTGCCGCCGGGGAGGCCGAACTGGTCTCACCCCTGAAAACATCCGGCTCCTTCGACGCCCGCCAGGCGCAAAAAGCCTACGCCGCTTTTTGCAGCCACTGCCACGGCCGCAACTATGACGGTATGGGAACCGTAGGGCAGAGCTTTACGCCCCTGCCCGGAGACCTGCGCAGTAAAAAAGTACAGGCCATGTCCGCTGGCGCCCTGTTCAAAGAGATCAGCTATGGCATACCTGGCGGTCGACAGCCGGCCCTGGCGACCACCGTTTCAGTCTCCGATCGCTGGCAGATTATCGCCTACCTGAAGTCCCTGGGCACCCGTCCCTGAATGCCATGACAACTCCCCCAAATATTTGTGACCTCTGCGGCCTCTCCAATCCGGCCGGGCGGGTGGTCACCCTCGAAACGGAGCAGACCACGTATCGCTTCTGCTGCCCGGGATGCCGCCATGTGTTCAGTATGCTCATGGAAGCGTCTGATACACCCGATCCGGCCGCATTCAAAGAGAGCGACCTGTTTAGAAAATGCCGGGACATGGGCCTGATCCCCCGTGACCAGGAGGACCTGGAGGCCCCACCTGAAGAACCCCCTGCAATTGAAAGCAGCGCCGGCACAACTCCGGAAAATACAACCGCTGCCGACGGCCTGCTGGACCTGAACCTGAGAGTCTCTGATATGTGGTGCCCCGCCTGTGCCTGGGTCATAGAAGAGGCCCTGAAACGCACCGATGGCATCCAGAGTGCCGCCTGCAACTTTTCCATAGACCGGGTCCGCTGCGCCTACAACCCGGCCCGCACGTCCCCGGTGGAGATCATCGAAACCATCGAAAGCCTGGGCTACCAGGCCGCAACAGCCGAGTCGCAGGCCGAGCACGGCCGGCACAGGGAGTTTATCCGGTTTTGTGTGGCGGCCTTTTTCACCATGAATATCATGATGCTCTCGTTTTCACTGTACACCGGGTTTCTCACCACGCTCCCGCCAGCCGCCATCTACAAACTCTCCTGGCCCCTGTTCTGCATGGCCACGATTGTCCTGTTCTACAGCGGTCAGGGTATTTACAAGAAAGCCCTGGCCGGACTGCCCTCCGCCAGCTTCGGCATGGAGACCCTGATCACCGCCGGCACCTTGACAGCTTATGGTTTCTCCACGGTCAACCTCCTGTCCGGCAGTATCCATCTTTACTACGATACGGCCGCCATGCTGATCACCCTTACCCTGCTGGGCAAGTGGCTGGAAAAAAGAGCCAAAACCAGGGTCCTGGCCGACCTGGAAACCTTCTTTGCCCTGCAGCCATCCAAAGTCAAAATCTGTTCGACTCAATACCCCCAGGGCCGCTACGCCAATATTCAACAACTTGAACCGGGTGGGATCTTCCAGGTGACCCGGGGCGAAGTGCTGCCGGCCGATGGATGCGTCCATACGGGCAGCGGATCAATCAACGAGGCAGCCCTTACCGGCGAATCGCTGCCGCTGCGGGTGCAGCCTGGAGATCGGGTCCGGTCTGGGACCCAGGTGGTGTCCGGCACCTTCCAGGTTACCGCCGAAAGGGTCGGGGAAAACTCGACCCTGGGCCAGATGATCACCATCATGCAGCGCGCCCTGGGTGAAAAATCGCCCCTGGAAGGCCGCACAGACCGTCTGCTGCAGTGGTTCGTGCCCACGATCATCGCCCTGGCCATCGTCACCGGCCTGGTCTGCAAACTGGCCGGCCTGTCCACGGAAGCTGCCATGATTCGTGCGGTGACCGTCATGGTGATCTCATGTCCCTGCGCGCTGGGAGTCGCCATTCCGCTGGCCCGCGTGGCAGGCATCTCTCTGGCCGGTCAAAAGGGTATTCTCGTGCGGGCCTTTTCTGCGTTTGAGCAGGCCACCCAGATACGGTCCCTCGTGTTCGATAAAACCGGCACCATCACACGGGGCCGCTGGGAACTTATCGATATCGTCACCGTCGGTGATTGTTCGCCGGATGACGCCCTGGCCACCGCGGCTGCTCTGGAAAATGTGTCCAGGCACTATATCGGGGCTGAAATCACCCGTCGGGCGATGTCCAAAAAGCTGGCATTGCCCGCCATCGACCGGATTGAGGAATTTGAAAACGGGCTGACGGGATATCGGGGTGCCGACAAAATCAAGCTCGGGTCCCTGGCGTTTCTGGCCGCGGAAGCGGCGGCCTTTGACATGGCCGCCCTGCAGGAGAAATACGTGCAGCACGTCATCCCGTCATTTGTTTTTATGAGTGCCGCTGAAAAGATCTGGGCTGTTTTCGTTTTTGGTGATAAGGTGCGGCCGGCTTCACAGGCGGTTCTCAAAACGCTCACAGCCACCGGCTATGATACCCACCTCATTTCCGGGGACGATGACAGGACCACGCGCAGGGTAGCCGATCTGGTGGGTATTGCCAGTGCTGCCGGGGGCCAGCTGCCGCGGGACAAGGCCGATTTTGTAAAAACGCAGCAGGCGTCCGGAAAGCCGACCGCCATGATTGGCGATGGCATCAATGACGCTCCGGCGCTGGTCCAGGCTGACCTTTCCATGGCTGTGTATTCCGGGAGTCACCTGGGTCACGAGGTGGCGGATATTACCCTCATGCGGGGAGATCCCGGGCAGGTTATCGAGTTTTTAAACCTGGCCCGGCCGGTGAACCAGAAAATTTTTCAGAATCTCCTGTGCGCGTTTGGTTACAATCTCATCAGCATCCCCATCGCCATGAGCGGACTGCTGAGCCCGCTGGTGGCCGTGACGGCCATGCTGCTGAGCAGCCTGACGGTGATAGGCAATACGTTGAGGCTGGTAAAAAAGGAAACAAGCTAGATATTTTTGAGTTTGGATTGCGGATTTTCGATTGAAAACCTATTAAAATGACAGAGCGAAGGGATCCCTTAAATCCCAAATCAAAATTCTATAATCTGAAATTTTCAAGATGCCTGACTTAAATCTCGATAACAAGGAAATCGCCCGTTACGCCGCTTCGGCAGCCTACTGGTGGGACCGTGACGGTGAATTCAAAGCCCTGCACGATATCAACCCGGTCCGGGTGGCGTATATTCTGGACCGGGTGGATCTGATGGGCCGAACCCTGCTGGATGTGGGCTGCGGCGGTGGTCTGCTCTCCGAATCCCTGGCGGAAGTCGGCGCCCGGGTAACCGGCATCGACATGGCCGTCCCGGCTTTGAACGCCGCCCGGACCCATATGCGCCAGGGTGGACTGAGTATCGATTATCGTGAAAATACCATTGAAAACCTGGCCCGCAATCGACCGGGGCGTTATGATGTGGTGACCTGCATGGAGCTCGTGGAGCATGTCCCGGACCCCGGGTCTATTATCAGCGCCTGTGCCGAGGCCGTTCGTCCGGGCGGGCATCTGTTCTTTGCCACGGTCAACCGGACCTGGCTCGCCCGGCTGCTGGTCATCTGGATCGCCGAGTATGTCCTGGGGATTGTTCGCAAGGGCACGCACACCTATAAACGCTTTGTGCGCCCGGCAGAACTGGAACAATGGGGCCAGGCAGCCGGCCTCGAACTTGCCAACCTGTCCGGCCTGCGCTATATCCCCGTCGGGGGGTATGCGGCCCTGTGTAAAGATACATCCATGAACTATTTGATGCATTTTACAAAAGAAACTTGAAATACATTTCCGGCACATTTTTGCCGGTGACACTCCCAGAGGTACTTATGGCTCTATGGCAGAACCCAAGATGGTTTAAAGCCTCCCAGCGGGCGGAACAACTGGACCGGCATGTGAGCCAGACCGGTCAGGCGCGTTTCGGGCTGAAAGCGTTCGCTGAAGATGATAAGGCCGCGGCGGTCAGGCGCCACTTTAACCGGGTGGCCCCCAAATACGATTTTATGAATTCGCTGCTCAGCTTCGGGGTTCAGCACACCTGGAAACGGTCGGCCATTCGGCGCCTGGGCCTTTCTCCGGGGGATCAGGTCCTCGACCTGTGCGGCGGCACCGGGGACCTGGCCTACCTCTCCGCAGCGCGCATCGGACCGGCGGGACGGGTGGCCATCTGCGATATTAACCGGGCGATGCTGACCCAGGGGCGCCTTGCGCACCGGGGCCACCTGCTCAACCCACGCATCAGCTGGGCCCAGGGGAATGCCGAACAGCTGCCCTTTCCGGACGCCTCTTTTGACGCGGCCATCGTCAGTTTCGGCATCCGCAACCTGACTCACCTTAAACAGGGCTTTGCGGAGATGCACCGAACCTTGAAACCCGGCGGCAAGTTTCTCTGCCTGGAGTTCTCCCGCCCGACCAATGCCGTTTTCAGGGCCCTGTACGACTTTTACTCTTTCAACGTCATCCCGCTGCTGGGCCAGCTGATTGCCGGCAGCGCCGAGTCCTACGCCTGCCTGCCGGAAACCATCCGCATGTTCCCCCTGCCGGATGAGCTGGCCGCGATCCTGGCCGACTGCGGTTTCAAGGACGTCCGTTATCACAGTATGACCAACGGGATGGTGGTGGCGCACCTGGCGTTAAAACGCTAAGGCTTTTTTGATTTTGGGTTTTTAATTTCGGAATTTGGATTGAAACCCATTTAAATACCTGGGGGAAGCGAAACCATAAATCTAAAATTGTTGAGCCTTCAAATTCAGGTGGCCCCCAACAGGGCCGGCTGCACCATCCGCACCAGCACCAGGATAAAGAACGCCAGGGGATAATAGCTGGCCCGGTTGAACAGGGCCATGGCCTTTTCACGCTGGCAGGTCTCGGCAAGCTGCAGCGCCGGCAGTAGAAGCAGGCCGGTGTTGATCCCCAGGGCCGCAAACAGGTAGAGCGGGCCGAAGGTCAGGGGTGAGGCCCAGAAAACGCCGAACGTCAGAAACTGGGCCACCACCAGGCAGGTCAGGCTCAGCAGACCGGCCCGTTGAAGGCCCAGGCTGGCGGGAATGGTCTTGGCATTGAACCGACGGTCCTCCTCGATGTCCGTCCAGTCCGCCGGGATGTTCTGCCCCCCTATTTCCCAGAAGAATATCCACAGGAACAGGGCCGCCAGAAAAACCGGGTTCGGCGAGGGTGTTACCGCAAAGACCGCGGCCAGGGGACCGCAGGTTTTGACTAGCCCATTGACCAGCGCACGCTGGGGAGTCACGGTACCCAACAGGCAGTAAATGATTTCAAGCAGGCAGCCGGCCAGGAAAATCCAGAGGCAGACCGGGTTGAGGATATAGGCGCCGGCCATGGCCACAATAGACCAGCCCACGGCCCAGGCCAGGCCGCTGGCATAGCTTAAAACACCCTTGGCCAGGGGGTGCCGGATCATTACGCCATCCAGGTAATCCTCGGAATCGTCGAAACCGCCGGCAGCCGCCTTTTTGCGGTCGCTGTGATAATCGGTCAGGTCGTTGACCGCATATACCGCTGTATATCCGGCAAAGGCGGTGATGATGCCGATCAGGATAACCGGAAATGGCGGTAAATGGCCCAGGCAGAGCAGGGCCGCCAGGGCAGGCGTGGTCATGTCTATAAGCCCGTGGGGCGTCCGTGAAAGCGCCCAGTAGAGATTCAATTTATTGCGTACGGCCGGTGGGATAGAGAAAAAAGTTCGGATCAATTTCTTTACCTTCAGAAAGTTTAGTGGAAAAATCGTATTCGAAGCGGTTTTAAAACTGCCAATCGGCTCAAGATCAAGGCGGGTCGGGGTGTTCAACCGCAGGAATATGATCGATATTTCGAGGATTGAACGCCGTGACCCAACGCAGAGCCTGGGCCTGAGGGGCGGTTTTAAAGCGGCTTCGACTATAGCATGCCAACAAGGGGCTGTCATCCCCAATTGAGACTTTTGAATGCATCCCCTTTTGTTTGATTTCTGTGTTGGGCTCAAATTCCAATCATCGAAATACTGCATGTATTCCTGCGGTTAAAATTTTTACCGGCCTTGAACCAAAACAAAATTGGGTGTTTTTCAAAGGCCTCAAATTGGCACCTGGTCCAGCACACCACAATGTGGTTTTTTAAGGTTGAATTTTAGGCCGATTCCTGTCAAAAAGATTTTAATAGGTCTTCAGCAACCTGTCCCGTCTTACAACCAGCGACCTTGAAATGGAGGATCCCATGCATCGAAAAATGCACTCTGCTCCGGCTATTTTCGTGTTCACATTGCTGTTGTTTCTCATTACGTTTCCCATGGGTACCGCTTCAGGCGCTGCCCCGGCAATTAATTGCCAGGCCCATGAAGGCACCTGTACCTTGCCCCTGGGGGATCAGGCCGTGATACTGGAAATCACCCCCCGCCCGGTAACGGCCATGCAGGACTCCCTGTTCACCGTAACAATCAAAGGCCCGCAGCCAGCCAAAGCCCCATACCTCGACCTGGGGATGCCCGCCATGAAGATGGGCCCAAACCGCGTCCTGCTGAAACCGGACGGCAAAGGCAGCTATACGGGTAAGGGCGTGATCGTACGCTGTAAAAGCGGCCGGCGGACCTGGTTTGCCGAGGTGGTCGTCCCCGAAGCCGGAAAGGTGCAATTTGTCTTCGACGTTGTTTACTGATCCCCTCTACCTGGTTTTCCTCGCCACCGGCTTCACGGTGGGCTTCGGGCATTGTGTGGGCATGTGCGGCCCCATCGTGGTCTCCCTGTCGCTGAACCTGAAAGGCCGCAGCCTCACCCTGCCCCACCTGCTTTACAACCTGGGACGGGTGATCACCTACACGCTCCTGGGTGGCGTTATGGGGGCCACCGGCTCCTTTTCCATGGTGGCGGCCAATATTGCGGGGATCCAGCAGGGTGCTCTTATCTTTGCGGGCAGCATGCTCATCGTCATGGCCCTGGCCATGAGCGGCTGGCTGCCGCTGGGTAAAATATTCGGGGACTACTACAACCCGGAAGGCTTTGTGGCGAAAGGCTTTCAGAGGCTTTCCCGGATCGATTCCCCGGCCGCCTATTTCCCGGTGGGGTTGCTTCTCGGGCTCCTGCCCTGCGGGCCGGTCTACACGGCCCTGCTGGCCGCCGCCGGGGCCGGCATGAACGCGGGCAGTCTGCTGCAGGGCATCGTCAAAGGCATGGGGGTGATGTTCTGCTTCGGAATGGGGACGGTTCCCGTCCTGTTATTGATTGCCAAACTGACGGATATGGGCTGGTTGAAAAATCGGCAGGTTATCTACCGTATTGGTACAATCCTGATGCTCATTGTCGGGGTATACTTTATCTACCAGGGTATTGTGTTTTAAAGATGCAGAAGGGGTGTCAACTCAAGATAGCTGATGCGTCCAGCCAGCGATTGGGAGCTCTCGCAAATCAAATCCCGCCCGGCAGAGCCAGGAATTAAAAACTGATTGTCCGTGCAAAGTGTTCTTCTAATTTATTATAGAGCCAGCCCTGCTTCCGCAAAAATTGGCTCTAGATACTCCAGGCTCTCTTGCCCGGCTTCATCCGGCGCATCCACGTAGGGGTAGAGCTCCAGGCTGATGTCGCCGGTGTATCCCAATGCTTTGATGGTTTTGAAAATGGCGGGATAGTCGATCACCCCGAGTCCGGGGATCAGGTGGTTGTGGACGCGGGTGGCGGCAATGTCCTCCAGATGCATGTGCCCGACCCATTCAAACAGCTCTTCAAGGGCGGCCCGGGGATCTTCACCCACGCAAAAGAAATGGCCGATATCAAAATTCAGCCCCAGAGCCGGGGACTGGAAATCTTTGATGAACCGATTGAATTCATCCGAATTCTCGATGAAGAGTTCCGGCTCAGGCTCAATGAGCAATTTTACCCCCAGCGCTTCGGCATCCGGGATCACCTGTTCGAGCCCTTCGCGGAAAAGCCTGGCACCAGCCGGCCAGTCCATCCCTTCCAGGGGTCCGCCGGGTGGTATCGAAATGTTGGCGCACCCCAGGTCTTTGGCCACCCTCAGGCTCTCTTTGGTGTGGCGGACACGGATGTCCCGGCGCGCTTTGTCCGGTTCGATGAAGGACGGCAGGTAGGTGTCTCCCACAGCGAACAGGGTAAAGCTGTTGATGTTGGTGATTTTGAGCTGGTTCTTTTTCAAGGTGGTTTTCAGCTGTTCAATTTTTTCCGGCCCGAAATCCGGCGGGTAGAGGTGCGGGCGGTCGCCCATGATTTCCACTCCTTTGAACCCGAGTTTGGCAATGCGCTCCAGGGATTCGAAAAGAGAAAATTTAACAAAGGCGTTGGTGCTGTAACCAAAGATCATGTGGAACTCCTGAGCTTATATGGATTGAGCGTTGAAACTTGATGGTGCCATATAGGTTGATTTCTGCCTTTGCTTGTCATCCCGGCGAAGGCCGGGATCCAGTGGTTTCAAGTACTTCTGGATGCCGGATCGAGTCCGGCATGACGGTCAAGGGGCTTTTTATGGTTCCATCAAACTTTTAACAGTTATGGTAACTACTTAATGGTCCCTGTCATGCTGAGCGTAGCAAAGTATCTCGCAGTTGCCGGTCTTATCTTAACCTGCAGGGGATTCTTCGTCGCTGCACTCCTCAGAATGACAGCCATATATACAGCTGCTTTAATGCCTGTCACTCTGAGCAAAGCGAAGCGTCTCCCGCATGCCGAGACCCGGCGCCATTTATGGGCTTTTCACAGATGCCCACCTTGGCGTAACAGACCATCAGACCCGCCGTTACTCCAGGGCATTGATGATGTCCGCCTCCAGCCGGTCCAGGGCGGCCAGCTGGTCCTGAAAGGTCCGGGCGGCATTGTTGCCCAGGGGGTGTTTAAAAAAGAAGGCCAGCTCCGGCACCAGGCCCTGGCGGCCGATAACCTGGAGCAGGCACATCCAGCGGGCCATATCGATGGCCATGGGCGCGGCCAGGATCGAATCCCGGCCCTGCAAGTCCAGCCGCAGGCTCATGGGCAGGTTGAACATGCCCAGGACATCGATCACATCCCAAGCCTCTTTGGCATCACCCCGGGGCGGATAGTAGTCGATGTGGACCTTGTGGGTCGACTGGCCGTAGCGCTCACCCACCGGGTATTCCAGGATTTCATCCAGAAGATTCGTCTTGTTGGCCAGTTTGCCCGCGGCTCTTTCCGGCACCATCAGGTTGGCGCCATCTTCGTTGCCGAGAATATTCATGCTGTACCACCCGTCCACGTACAACCCCCGCGCCTTCAGGGCCGACGCCAGAACGACCTTGAAATAGGTCTGACCGGTTTTACCGTCCCGGCCGCACAGAGGCACGCCATTTTCGGACGCCAGGGCCACCACCGGTTCCAACTCCACGCTGTTGGGTGTAAAGTTGACAAACGGCACGCCGCAGCGAATGGCGGCCAGGGCATAGGCCAGGTCCGGCAGGATTTCCGGTGTAAAGGCCCGCTCGAGGGATGCCAGGTCCGACACCGTGGCTGGATCGATGCCGGGTGCTGCCGGCAGCAGGTTGACCAGGACCGGGCGGCTCCCTGGGTAGCGACTGCGGAGCGCTTCGATATCCGCCACAAGCTGCGCCACCTGGTTTTCCAGGTTTTGATCTTGGGGCGCTTTTAATATCGGGATATCCGCCAGTGCTGCCCCGTGGGCCTTCATGACGGCCGGCGGCAATACATTGCAGCGTTGGGTACACGTGGCCAGATCCTCGTCGCGGCTGTCCCATCCGGCCACCTGCAGGGCCTTAAGGGGTAGAATGTCCGTGAACTTTTCACCCGTAGTGAGTGAACCGGCCACCGAGGCCTCCCCGGCCTGCAATCCGGCCGCGGCCACGGCCAGGGTCGTGCCGATGGCGCCCTTGATACCGGCCACCAGCAGCAGCAGTGATTGCTTCTCAAAATGTTCCGATATGGTCATGGACTATGCCCTTCTTAAATATTGATCCCGCTTCTCACTCCCAAACGATTCAAGTACCTGATAGTAATCGCTCAGTCAAGTCAAGTATTTACCTGCGAATAGTCCAAAAATGTATATTCAGATCAGGATAGGGGAAGAAGGCTGGCCTTTTTGCTGGATAAGAAGCGCTGCCGCCCCCGATTCATGGTTTGTTCGGGTGGGCCAGCAGCAGCCGGTTCTTCGGGGTGATCTCGTCCGGGATGGTGCGGGTTATAACCGTGTAGCCCCGGGCCTGCAGCCGCTGCGCCCGGGTCACATCCATGGCCAGGGGTCCTTCCAGCCAGCCGCCAAGGCCGCCCAGATCTCCCTGCCTGAGATCGTGACAGCAGGGCAGGACGGCCACCCGTGCCGCGGCACCGGCGGCACGCGTAAGAATAGTGTCCGTGAGTCCACCGCAGGCGTGGACAGACACAACTAGGTCTTCCGGTCCCAAAGCGATGTCTTCGAGTCGGGATTGAACAAAGTGGACGCGATCCTGCAACCGGGGCCAGCGCTCAGTAATTACCTGTGAAAGCCGCCGGGTATTTTCATTAAACGCCAGATCGACCGCTACGGCTTCCGGCGAGCTGTCATCCAGCAGGAGCATGATGTGAGCCAGCAGGCCGTGCCCGCAGGCCAGGTCCACCACCCGGCCGCCCCGAAAGATCCGGCGGACCCGCCGGGCCACTTCCCAGGCCTCGAACAGCTCCTTGCCGGGCAGGGTTCCCGCACGGCACACTGTCCGGGCCAGGCGATCGAAAAGAGTGTTCCCCGGAAAGGCGTACAACTGTTTTTCGGTCAACCTGCTTTTGGTGGATTTTTTCAATTGGCAGTACTCATATTAATCCGGGGGAGCGGCATCCTGCCGTGAAAAGCGCTCCTGCCCGGGAGAACCTTCGCGGCAGGATGCCGCTCCCACATACTTCTTTTAGTTTGCGTTCGATTGTGGAAATCGATTGCGAACCATCAGACCGGCACCAGCCTGAGCCTGAGCTGGACACTGATCAGGTCGTAGATCACATGTATGCCCAGATGACTGAAAAATCGACTGGACCCGTATATAATACCCCATTTGGTTCTGTCAAAGTCAAAGTGGGCCTCCGCCAGGATACCGCCGTCTTCATCAGGTAAGAGATGGGCCGCAAAACCCAGGGGGGCCGAAACCCCGCGCAGTTCCAGGTCTCCATCAACTTGATAATTCGGCAGGGTGGTGACGGCATTTACCACCGGCCGGGCACTTTTTAAGTGATACCGGGCCCGGGGAAACAGTTTGACGAAAAAAAAATCATCCGACTTTAAATGGGCCTCCAGCACGGGCTGAAGTTCATCGCCCTGCAGGTTGATGTTTTCAATCGAGTGCATGTCTATTTTAAACTCTCCGGATAGGCTGCCATCTGCAACCACAAGGCCACCTTCCAATAGACGCACGGTACCGACATGCGTTGAGTTGGGATTGCGTCCCGCCCATTCTATCACAGAGGATTCTAAATCCAGGGTATAAGCCCCCGCCTGCAGTGCCGGGGAGGTCCCCGGATCCTCCGGCGGACTGGCGTCCCGGCCTTCCAGTTCAAACCCCTCGGTCTGCCAGCGCTGCAAGCCGCCCTCAAGGATACAAACGTTGGTGAAGCCCTCCCGCACGAGCTTTTCGGCCGCGACAGGGCCCGCCATGGTGGCGGCACTATCGCCGTACACCACAACCGGTTCCGCTTTTTCCCGGGTTATGGCATACACCTGCTCCATGAAGGCGACTTCATACACACAGGCATTGGCCGCCCCGGGAATGCGGGCACATTGAAAGTGATCGTGGGGCAGGGTGTGGATCAGGTGAAACGCCTTCCCGGAATCCATCCAGGCGTGCAGTGTTTCCGGGCTGATGGTCGTGATCTCTGTCGTTGTCATATGTGTAGCCTCACTGTTTTTATAAAGGTTCAACGTTCCAGGTTCACGGTTTGAGCCTTGAACCCTCGACCCCTTGAATCCTTGGCCCCTTGTCTTTCAATCACTTTTTCCTCGTCATCTCCATCGAAATGACCACATCCACGTCCTGCCCCACGACGCCCATTTGCTTGAACTTTCCGTTGCCGACATGGTAGGCCAGACGATCGATGGTAAATTGAGCCTCAAAACCGGCCACCGCCTCTTTGGGATTAAACGGATTGTCCTGGATGCCGTAGAAAGTGAAGGGAATCGTAACCATTTGGGTCACATCCTTGACGGTCATCTTGCCCTCCACCACGTACTGGTCACCCTCTTTGTGGCTGATCCGGGTACTCTTGAAGGTCATCTCGGGGTATTTCCCGGTGTCAAAAAAGTCGCCGGATCGCAGGTGGCCATCCCGTTTGCGGTTACTGGTGTTCACACTTTTCACTTTGACTGAAAAGTCGAAACTGCTGGCGCCCAGATTGTTGGGATCAAAATGCGTCGTGGCTTCATATTCCTCAAAAAAGCCGCGCACGGTCGAGTAGATATGGTTAACGCCAAAGTAGATTCCCGAATGGCCGGGATCCACCTTCCACTGGGGCGCAGCGGAGTAGGCCTGGCCGGCGAAAATAACAGCCAGCAGCGACACTGCTATATATTTAGATATGTTTTTCATGATACCGCTCCTTGTTTTCAATTGGTTTAACATTAAACTAATTAACATTGAGTCGTTGTCAATGAAAAACAGGCGCGAAGTTCTGAAGTCGGTGGTAGCGAAAACGCCCCTGGTCGAGAACGTGCCGCATCGTTACAGGGAGGTCAGGGGTTTTACAGATCAAATCGCTCAGTATGAATGTCGCGGCGTTTGAAACCCAGGGTCCGGACATCACGGGCCACCTGCGCCATCATCAGGGGCGGGCCACAAATAAACACCGCCGCTGATCGGTCCGCCTCCTTTAGAAATTCCCGCAGATTGGGTCTGTCAAGGCGGCCGTATGGCCGTCCCTCTGATTTTTCCCGGGTAAACGTGTGAACCTGCGTGAGGCCCGACAACCCCTGCTGGATGTGGTCCAGTTCAGCCTGACAAATTTTGTCCCTCACAGCGGCGTTGCTCCAGATCAGCAACACCGGCCGCTGATCATCGACATCGTGCATATACCGCAGCATACTCAGCATGGGGGTGATCCCGATACCCCCGGCAATGAGGACCAGGGGCTGGCGGTCCGGGCAGATGAGATGGCTGAAACGCCCGAAAGGCCCATGCAGCGACACCCTGGCGCCGGGTTCGATCGCCTGCAGGGCGGAGGTCCAGTCGCCACTGGCTTTAATGGTAAACGTGAGCCTGTCCGGTTGTGAGGGGGTGGAACTGATGGTGAAGGGGTGCGGCTCCGGTGAGATGCGGTCGGAATGGACCGTGATGAAAGCGAACTGGCCGGGGAGATATGCAAAACCGGCCTGGGGACCGGCATCCAGCTCAAGGGTAACAACCGCGCTGTTTTCTTTACGGATGCGTTGGATCCGGCAACGTTTTTTTGCGGCCTGCCCGGCATTAAACCGGGCAGCCAGAAATACCACTATAAAAACCGCCGTGGTGAATAGCAGGGCATAACGGGGCAGGCCCGCTTCAAATGTTTCGGCGACAAACAGGGTGTGCAGCAGCACGAGAAGTATGATCAGGCCGCCGGTGTAGCGATGGTATTGCCGCCACCGTTCAAAACTGACCGGCAGCCGCTTTCTCCAGCGGGAAATTCCAGCCTGCAGGCAGATCAGGAGCATGAGCACAAAGCCTGCGGCTTCAGGCCAGTATTCAAGTTTGACCGGCGGAAGGGAAAACCCTTCCGGCAGGTAAATCAAGATCGGGTGCAGCAGCACCAGCAAGGCAATGACAAGACCGTTGAGGCCGTGCAGGGCGTATAGCCGGGGCAAAGAGAAGATCCGGTCCAGAAATTTTATGCGCGCGCTGAACAGCAGCTGGAAAAGCAGCAGGGTCGCCGCGGTCATGCCCAGCAGCTGGCCCGCCCGCAGCAGTGTTTTATCAAAACCGAATTTATACAGGCTAGTCGGTGACTCAAAAACAAACGGAATGCTCAGGGCACCCGCCAGCAGCGACAGCGCCAGCAAGGCCACAATCACCGCTTTTATATGGCGGCTGATACGCGAAGACCTGGTTACGGCGGCAGGCAGCATGTTCAGGACCGTTTAGGGTCCCAGCGCCAGTTTTCATAATACTCCCAGCTGATCATGTCGTTGAGCTTTTCCAACTCGGCATTCTTGGCGCTGATGGCGGCTTTCATCACATCGCCGGAGGAGAGCAGGCCGATAAACTCACCCTTCTCCTTGATGGGCAGGTGGCGGATACGGAGCCCCAGGAATTTGTCCATGAGGCCGTAGAGGGTATCATCGTGGGCGGCATAGACCAGGTCAGCGGTCATGTAGTCTTCGATCAATGCGGTTTTAGGGTCGAATTTTTCGTCCACGATGTGGATCAAAAGATCCCGCTCCGTCCAGATGCCGGCCACCTTTTCGTCACGCAGGACCAGGATTGCCCCGACCTTGCGCCGGCACATCTTCTGCAGCGCCTCTAAAACCGTTGTGCCCACGGATACACACACAACATCACCGCCCTTTTCCTGCACCATTTCCTTGGCCGTTTTCATCGTATCCTCCTGTGCAAACTTGTCTGTTTAATTACAATATGTAAGTTAGGGCTGATCCGGGAGGCTGTCAAATGCGGGCCATAAACAGGCAGAAAGAAAGGCCGCGGGGGTCGCCCATATTTTCCGAAGCTTAAGAACGGATACGGGTTTGATTCCCACTGGAATACCGGGGGTGTACTTTTCACCTCGTGTCTGGAAGGCTGCTTATCACTGTATTTGTCATAGCAATGTCTCAGTTGCGTGTCGCAAAGCTTATCACAAATCAAATCATTGCTGCCCAACGTCCTGGTTCCAAGCGTCCGAATCAGCACGGTTACTTGGTCGCCTACTTGGTCGGTGACCACCGCCTCACGGATGGCATCTCGCAGGGCGCTGAGCATGAACTCGGCAAACGGAGAAGAAGCAGTCTCTAATTCGAAGGCTGGTTGCTGGTGGCCAGCGCATATTCGCGCTTCAATTCATCCATCAGCGCTTTGACCGGCATAATCTTGTCGACGCGGTGAGCGTTCTGGCCGGCAAACGCAAAGCCATAGGCAAATTTCCCTTTACGGGCATTGGCCAGGGCGATGGCAATGCAATAGGGGCTTTTTTCAGGATCACAGGTTCGGATGCACTGGTACGGGCATTTCAGGGGGGCCTTTTCACCGTTTTCAACAGCTTCCAGAAACGGGTTGCGGATGGCACGCCCGGGCATTCCCACCGGGCTTTTAATCACCACGATATCCTTTTCGGCTGCGGCCAGATACTGGGCCTTAAAGGCCGGATCCGCATCACATTCGTCCGTGGCGACAAAGCGCGTGCCCAGCTGCACCGCGGCCGCACCCAGGGCCATAAACTTGTGCATGTCGGCACCCGTATAGATGCCCCCGGCCGCAATCACCGGAATGGTTTGGGCGTGCTTGGCTTCAAAGGGCGCCAGGGCCGTCAGGACCTCGGGAACCAGTTGCTCTAGGGCAAAACCCGGGTCTTCCAGCTGATCGGCTTTAAATCCAAGGTGGCCGCCCGCCAGGGGGCCCTCCACCACAAAGGCATCCGGCAGCCGCGCATACCGTTTCTGCCATTTCATACAAATGAGCCGCGCCGCCCGCCCGGATGAGACAATCGGCACCAGCTTAATTTTGGACCCGGCCGGCAGGAAACCCGGCAGGGACAGGGGCAGTCCGGCCCCGGAAAAAATAATATCAATGCCCTCTTCGATGGCTACCCGGACCATGTCTTCGAAATCGCCCAGGGCCACCATGACATTTACACCGAGGACACCTTTGGTCAGCTGTCTGGCTTTGCGAATCTCCACCCGCATACTTCTGATATTGGCCGCCCGCAGATTACTGCTGGCGTCCGGTTCCATGGCGCCCGGCATGGCAGCCGACAAAACGCCTATGCCGCCCTGGTTGGCCACCGCCGATGCCAGGCCGGACATGGAGATCCCCACCCCCATCCCACCCTGAACAATGGGGGTCTTGCAAACAAGGTCACCCATACACAGCTCGTGCAGTCGCATTTTCGCTCCTTCTTCATGGTTGAATTACGCTCTGCCAGAACAACAATTCGATGGCGAGCCGTTGTGCTAATTTGCAGTGCTGTGGGACAGCAAAGAAAAATCCCTCACGGTATGGCCCAGCCGGGGCGTGGGGGGGGCTCTGCGCGGGACGCAGAGAGGCAGGACAGCGGACACTAAATAACCGGCCGGCCCCCTGTGGGCAAGACAGATCCGGCGTTTTACAAAGGTTTTACATAACGGGTCGGGTCTTTATGCGGAGTTAGGAAAAGGTTCAGCAGGTGGAGGGCCGGGTTACAGCAGTTCGCCGCAATACTTGCAGTGCCGGGCATCGAGGTCATGCCCTTCCGCCGAACAGCTGGGGCAGGCCTGGGTTGTAATCGCTTTCTTCTGGGCCCCGGCCAGTTCCACCGTTACAATGCCGGTGGGCACCGCGATGATGCCGTATCCGGTAATCATCAGCAGTGACGCCAGAATTTTTCCCAGCACGGTCTGGGGGGCAATATCGCCATAACCGACAGTTGTCATAGTGACAATGGCCCAGTAAATACTCTGGGGAATGCTGGTAAAGCCGTTTTCCTCACCCTCGATGAGATACATGGCCGCACCGACGATCAAAACCACCGTCAGTACAGCGCCCAGAAAGACAATGATCTTTTTCAAGCTGCCCATAAGGGCGGTCCGCAACAGCCGTGCTTCGCCGACAAAATGCGCCAGCTTCAACACGCGAAATACCCGCAGCAGTCGCAAGGCGCGGATCACGAGCAACGACTGGGTGCCGGTGATCAGCAGGCTCAGGTAGGTGGGAATAATGGCCAGCAGGTCAACAATGCCGAAAAAACTGGTGGCATATTTCAACGGTCTTGTCACCGTTATTAGGCGAATCACGTATTCGACGGTGAACAGGGCCGTGATGATCCACTCCACCGCTCTCAATGCCGGGCCATGGGTTGTCCTGATCCCGGCGACGCTTTCAAGCATCACCACGATAATGCTGACCAGGATCAGCACCAGCAGGGCAACGTCAAACACCTTGCCGCCGGCGGTATCCGCCTCAAAAATAATGGTATGCAATTTCTGCCGCCAGCTTTCGGGCGGGGGCGTTTCCGGGTTCATGGCAATCGCTTCGAGTGTGGGAAACAAATATCAGCATGCGCAAAACCGCCGGTACCGGTCTGCGCACGCTGCATTACGCTGGCAGGAAACCCCTCCAGCCGCCGGGCGACCCTTACAGCACCCGGCGCCGGGAGTACTGCCGGCGGCAGGCATTCAGTCCGCCGCCGGTCTCGTCTACAGGTCAATTACTTCATTGCACGGGTTTGAGTTCAACCCTGCGGTTACGCTCACGACCTTCGGGGGTATCGTTGTTGGCAATGGGGCGGGCTTCGCCCAGGCCGACGGCTGAAAGTCGCTTTCGGGCAATGCCGGCTTCGATCAGGTACTGCATCACCGCCTTGGCCCGCCGCTCCGAGAGATCGCGGTTATAAGTTGCATTGCCCACACTGTCAGTGTGTCCCTGGATCTCAATTTTCACATTAGAGTTCTTTTCCAGGACCACGACGACCGCCTCCAGTTCCACTTCGAACTCAGGCTTAATCTCGGATTTGTTGGTGTCGAATTCGACACCCTGCAGCACCCAGCAGCCCCGATTGTCCACGAGGGCCCCGCGGGGGGTATCCGGGCAATAGTCATCATCATCCAGAACACCGTCGCCATCACTGTCCAGGGGCACCTTTTTTGGCGGCAACGGGCAGCCGCGGGCATCGACCTGGGTCCCGGGCGGTGTGCCGGGACATTGATCCAGATGGTCGTAGACTCCATCGCCATCGCTGTCCACCGGCGCCTGGGCCTGGGCCTGGGTCAGAAAAACCCGGGTGGCAAAATCCGCCATGGAATCGCCATCAAGGGTATCCTCGGCCTGGGTGAAGAAACCACAGCCGGCGGCCCGGGCCAGGCCCTGCATCAATTCCTTACCGGACGGGTCATCACCAACCAGGATGGGATAGACACACAGGCGGTCACCGAACTTTTCATTCGCCCGGGCACCCGCTTCCAGGGGCGCCATGCCCATATCGAGGCCATCGCTGATGATCAGGATGGCAAGCTTACCGGTCTCATGATCCAACAGCCCCTGATTGGCATCGATCGCCTTGGCCATGGGCGTGGTTCCACCGGCACTGGTCAATTTTTCCAGATTGCTGGCCAGCGCTTCGGTTCGATAGGGCAGCAGCTGTTGGTGAATGACGGTGTGCTTGCGGCTGACCTCCCGGGCATGACCAAAAGAGATAAATGCATCCTCATAACCGAGTTCCGGCAGGATGAGGTTCAAGCGCTTGACAAATTCTTTGGCCGTTTCAAACTTGACCAGCCCCATGTCCCGGTTGGCCATGGAAGACGAGGCATCAAACAGGGTCACAAAACTGTCCACCTTGCGGTCATACCCGTCCGCGGAAAGGTTAGTGGGTTGGAACGGCGGCATCGTCCGGGCCGGCTGCGCGGCACAGGCCGCCAGGGACAGGCTGATCAACAACAACATGGCTATCAACAAAGGTTGTCGGTGTCCGTGCATTTTCTCCTCCTTACTTTGTGAGTGATATCATTCGTTAAGCTGTGTTCGTTCAGAAATGGCAAGTTTTGGTTCCTGAAAAAGGTGCAGGTCCTGCTGGGGATACGGAATACTGATGCCTTCCTCATCGAAACGAACCTTTATTTGTTCGGTCAGGTTAAAATAGACATCCCAGTAGTCCCCGGTGTTCACCCAGGGCCTTACGACGAAATTAACGCTGCTGTCAGCGAGTTCGGATACGGCGATCTTGGGCGCCGGTTTGTCAAGGACCCGGTCATCGGACTGGACGATCTCGGTCAACACCTTTTTGGCCAGCGCAATATCATCATCATATCCGATCCCGGCCACCAGGTCGATACGCCGGGTGGGGTTGGCATTGACATTGGTAATGACATCGCTGGTCACGCTGCTGTTGGGCACGATGATCCGCTGGTTGTCGGCCGTGTTTAAAACCGTGTTGAAAATGTTGATCCGCTCCACGGTCCCGCTGACACCGGCTGTCTCCACCCTGTCGCCGACTTTAAAGGGGCGAAAGAGCACCAGCATCACCCCGGAGGCAAAGTTGGATAAAGAGTCTTTGAGCGCCAGCCCCACGGCCAGGCCGGCCGCACCGACAATGGTCAAAAAGGAGGCGGTGTTGATACCCAGCTGGCCGGCCGCTGCTATCAGGACCAGGACCATCAGGGTGTAATAGGTGATGTTCTCCAGAAACCCGGTCAGGGTGACGTCGATGCCGTTCTTTTCCAGGACTTTCGACAGCAACACCGCAATTTTGCGGGCCAGCCAGCGGCCAACGATGAGAATCAGGATGGCGGCCGCCACTTTCAGGGAATAGTCACTCGCCCAGGTGACCACCACATTGTAAGTTTTTTCCACGTCCATAATAACTCCTGTTTTGCATTGATGCGGTCATGCCCCGGAAATCGCGGATGGTTGCAATCTGCATATCTGATATTCCGGGATCGTTTGGGATTGAATTTCAGGTAATCACGATCATAACAGCAATTAATATGCCATCAATGAATCCGAGTGCCCTGATCGTATTCAAAGGCAGACAGTAAATAGAAAGCGCGTTTCCGTTGTCAAATGATGTCTCATATATTGTGGTTGGGAATTTATAATGGTGATTCAGAATCAAAATATAGTCGAGATTTTCCTAAACAGCCAGAAAAATCAAATCAAAGGCGTCTCAAAACCGGCGGGCTGTTCCAGCCTGTCCGGGCCTTGAGACAGTGTTGTCTCAAGGTTGCCGGACTGTCCTGATTCTATCATATGGAAACATTTAAAATGGCCAGAACTGGTTGTCGTTCCATATGGCTTCCTTCAGTGTCTGATCCAGATCTGCCAGAAAAGCAAGATGCCCTTTCTCCCAGTCCGCCAGCCAATCGTACAGGTCTTTTTCCTGGGGATCATCGGTCGTCGCAGCCCGCTTGGCATAAAGATTGACGGCCCGTTCCTCCATGAGCATGGCGGCCGAAATGGCCGCGGCCTCAAAATCAGCGGCGGCAATCTGCTGTTTAACTTTGTCCGTCAACACCAGCTCCGGCATCGGCTGCCCCTGGGTATTTTTAGCGTCCAGGGCGACAAACTTTTGATTTGACCGGTAAGACTTGAGCTGTTCGTTCAGGATGTGCATGTGCTGCTGCTCTTCCGCGACCATGGTTTCAAAAAATTCCCGGACTGCCTCGTTCTCGGCCTGGGCGGCCACTTTCTGGTAAAAAGCTCGGCCGCGGCGTTCTAGTAATATGGCCTCTTTTAAAATATTCAAAGCGGTGTCTGACATTGATTTTCCTCCCGTTATAGATTTGGTTTAGCTTAGAAATAAATCAGTAGGCATTATGCTTTATCAGCACCGCAATGGCAAGTAACAATGGCCCCGGAGAGAAATTACAGCCCTCCAAAGCACTTTCTGTTTTGTAAAAATAGAAACCGTGGTTACATTGGATTTTGTTTTAAGCACTTGTTTGAACCTGCTAGGCACAGAACCATTCCGCCGCCGCCAGCAAGCGCAGACAGGCTTGATCTTGAACCCGGTTTTTAAGGTTGACTTGATGTTGGATCCCGAAATACAAATCTGGCTGGTTTCATTTCTTCTGGCCGCCACCCTGGCGCTGTTGGTTTCCGAGAAAATTTCTGTCGAGAAGACAGCCATCGGGATCATGGTGGCCCTGGCTTTAACCGGGATCCTGACCCCCCGGGAAGCCGTCGCCGGCTTTGCCAATCCTGCGGTTATTACCGTGGCGGCCATGTTTCTTATAAGCCGGGGGCTCATTCGCACCGGGGCCGTGGGGTTTGCAACTGAAATGGTCCTGCGGTTTTCAAAAGGCAACCAGGCCTTCGCCACGCTGCTCGTCTTTGTGACCGTGGCCTTTGCCTCGGCCTTTATCAACAATACGCCGGTGGTGGTCTTATTCATTCCGATTGTCATGGCCCTGAGCTGTGAATACAGTTTTTCCCCTTCAAAGCTGCTGATCCCTTTGTCTTATGTGTCAATCCTGGCGGGCACCTGCACCCTGATCGGCACCTCCACCAATATCATCGTCAGCGATCTGGCCGCCACTTCGGGCTACGAACAGCTCACCATGTTTGAACTGGGCCGGATTGGGGTTCCCATTGCCGCTATCGGCATGTTTTTCCTCTTTGTCGTCGCCCCCAAACTGCTGCCGGCGCGGACCGCCCCGGTTTGTGAACTGGACCAGGGCAAGGCCAAACGTTACCTGGCCGAATTGATCGTGCCGGCCAACAGCCCCCTGATCGACCAGGGACACCTGGTAGAGTACTGTGAAGAAGCTTTGGGTTTAAGCATAATTGAGATTTTTCGACAGGGTCATATTCTGGACCCGTCCAGGAGCCGCACATCCGCCCAGCCAAAGGATATTCTGCTGGTAAAAGGGTCGGCTGAAGACCTCCTGTCATGCTTAAAGAAACAGGTTCTGGAGCTCGCCCACGGCGAGGAAGACATGACCTTCGGGGGCGGCCTGAAAGATGATCTGATCATCGAACTGATTGTACCGCCCCTGTCGACCCTGTTGCGGGAACCGCTGCTGTCAACCGCTCTCCAGCATGATCCCGACATCCGGATCATTGCCATCCGCAGCCGCCGCAGCCACTACTCTTCGCGCAAGATACAGCAGGTCAAGCTGAAGGTGGGAGATATCATCCTGGTTCGCTGTCCGCGCGACAAGGTTTCAAAAATCAGGAACAGTACCGATTTTGTGATCATAGAGGACATTCACCACGCCATGATCGACAAAGAGAAGGCCGGGATTGCGGCCAGTATCTTCTCAGGCGTGGTTCTGGCAGCCAGCCTGGGACTGGCGGACATCATGATCTGCTCCCTGACCGGGGTCCTGCTGATGACCCTCACCCACTGCTTCAGTCTGAAAGATGCTTACCGCTCCCTGCAGTCAGAGGTCCTGCTGCTGATTGTCGGCACAATTGCCCTGGGGCTGGCCATGCAAAAAACGGGCGCGACCGGGCTGTATGCGAATCTTTTCCTCAACCTGTTTCAAGGCGCCAGCCCCAACCTGGTTCTTTTCGGCATCATTGTACTGGCCAGTATCTGCACCCATGTCCTGAGCAATAATGCCACTGCGGTGCTCCTGCTCCCCATTGCCATATCGACGGCTATTTCATTGGGGGTGGACCCCAAACCATTTGTTATCGGCATCTGCTTCGGCGCCAGTGCCTGTTATGCCTCCCCCATCGGCTATCAGACCAACCTGCTGGTCTACGGGCCGGGCGGGTACCGGTTTTCGGACTACATCAAATTGGGCCTGCCGCTGAACCTGCTGGTCATCGGGCTGGCGGCCGTTTTGATCCCCATGGCCTGGCCGCTTTGAACACTTTTATCAGACTGCCTGGCTCAGGGCTTGATGGCGGGAAATTCCATACAGAAGGTGGCACCGGGAGCGGGGGTGTTGTTTTCCAGGCGAATATCACCGCCCTGGTCCTTAACGATGCCGTAAGACAAAAAGAGCCCCAGGCCAGTCCCTTCATCATGGGGCTTGGTTGAAAAATAGGGATCGAAAACCCGGTTGAGCGCTTTTTCCGGAATCCCCTGGCCGGTATCAGACACGCAGACATGCAGGCGCTCGCCATCAGGCGTCAGGGCCGTGCGCACACTCAGCTGCTTTTCCGGGGAGTCCTGCATGGCTGCGACGGCGTTGGAAAAGAAGTTTAACAACACTTCTTCAATCAGGTGTTTATCAATCCGCACCGGCGGCAGATCGCGGCCCAGCTCTGTTTGGGCTACGACACCCTTCAGCCGCAGTTCCGGGACGTATAAATTCAGGGTTGACCGTATCAGGGCATTCATGTCACAGGGTTGTACCGATTTTACCGACACGCGCGAAAACCGGCCGAGATCTTTGGTAATCGCCACGATTCGCTTGAGCTGGGCGTTGCAGATATCCAGGGCGTCGAGGGCTTTTTCAGACAAGTTTTCAGTCATTTGCATCAGTTGCAGCCGGATGGAAACAATATTCGTCGGGTTCAGTATTTCGTGGGCGATGCCGGCGGCGAGCTGCCCGATGGCCGCCAGCTTTTCCGACTGCACCAGCATCTCCTGGGTGGTTTCCAGCTCCTGCAGTATATTCTCCAGCCTTTTTTGCGCCTGGTGCCAGTCCGTCATATCCCGGGCCACGCAGATCACCCCTGCATTTTGCAGGTTCCTGTCCGGATCGGCATAGAACACGGAGCTGTTGAAGCTGACCGGCACCTGCTCGCCGGTGCAGGTCCGAACTTTCAACTCCTGGCTCTCGGTATGGCCGTTTTGTATGACCTGCAGGCATTGAGCCTCGACCTTTTCAGGATCTTCATCAATAAAATCTTTCATATTGCTGCCGACCAGTTTTTCGTCAGTCGACGCCAGCAAACGGCAGCCAGCCGAGTTCACCTTGACGATTTCCTGCTTCATATTCAGCACGAAGACGGCATCCACCATTGAATCCAGAATACTCTCGGAATATCGCCCGGCCTGCCGCAGGGAGGCATCCAGGTCCAGAAAGCGAATACCCGTATTGAGCCGGGCATCGAGTTCTTCTTTCTGAAACGGTTTGCGCAGGTAATCATCGGCCCCGGCACTGAGGCCGGCCACGATATCTTCGGTGGTGTCCTTGGCCGTCAGCAGCAGGATGTAGATATAGCCGGGGCTGGACCGTTTTCGAATGGCCTCGCACAGCTCAAGGCCATCCATTTCCGGCATCAGCCAGTCGGTAATCACGATGGGATAATGGCGTTGCGCCATAAGGGCCAGAGCCTCTTTGCCATTAAGAGCAGTGGTCACCTCGTGGCCGCTTTTTTCCAGTACGCGGGCCAGGATATGCCGGGCGGTGCGGTCATCTTCCACCGCCAATATCGGGTAGGTGTGGGTGGGTTGCTGTGGTTGCATGCTGGCCCCCTGGGTTATGGTCGCGCGGTTGACGCGGCAATCGAAATGCAGGCTTGCAAACGGTATCATAACCTGATGCCCGGCGTACAGTCAACCCGGGTATGGCTTTGAATCTAATGGGCAAATAGTCCGGCCTGCGGCCAAAGTTATCCACTGCCGCCGTATTCGAAAATCCGCAGTGCCGCTTCCGGGCTTTAAATAGCCCAAAGACCTCTGGCTCAACACCGGCCGGACCTTGTTTTTACCATAATACGCCTTAAATTGATGCGCTGCCAGCAGCAAAATCGCGGATGAGGTGGCCATGGTGGGTGAAGCAAATACCGGCCTGCTGATCCTGGATCGTGAACTGGGCGGCCGCGCCTTCCCGGCAGGATCACCCCTTGATCCTGCGGCTTACAGCCAGGGCGATTGAAAACCGGCCTGAGCGGTGGGTCGGCAACCGCTCATTAAGCGACGTCGGTCTGCCTGCGGTTTATGTTTGCGCCCCCGAAGAGCCAGTCAAATGCACCCGTCTGCCCAGAAAACAGTTGACAGGCAACAACAAAGCTATTAGGCATATGCTCAAAACTGCCTGAAGGCAGGGCTCCACGTCGAAATCCACATTGTCCATGCAAGGCCACGAAGGTTGTTCCGTTTGAATGCGGGCGTTTCATGGCCTTTTTGTTTTTAGAAAGGAAGTATAAAAACCATGCCGTACCTTGAAGTTAAAAAACTCCGCCTGGCCTCCGCAGCCCTCCTTGTACTGCACGCCGTCTTTTGCGGCCCGGCTGCCGCCCGGATCATCACAGATGCCGCTGGCCGCCAGGTTGATTTGCCGGCCAGGGTTGAACGGGTGATCTGCTCGGGACCGGGCGCCCTGCGTCTGCTGACCTACCTTCAAGCCCAGGACAGGGCGGTGGCTGTAGACAGCATGGAAAAGCGTAAACCCCGATTTGAAGCCCGTCCCTACGCTTTTGCCAATCCCCGGTTTAAAACCCTCCCGCTCTTTGGGGATTTCAGGGGACACGATCACCCGGAGTTGGTCCTGGGCCTGGACCCGCAGCCCCAGGTGATCTTCAAAACCTTTGCCGGCATGGGGCATGACCCGGTGGAACTGCAGAAAAAGACCGGGATACCGGTAGTGGTCCTGAACTACGGGGACCTCGGGGCCCACCGCGATCGTTTTTACCAGGCCCTGGCCATCATGGGCCGGGTACTGGATAAACCTGAAAGGGCAGCCGAACTGACTGCCTTTTTCGAGGCGGCCATCACCGACCTGGAAGACCGCACCCGGGATGTGTCAGACGCCCGGCGGCCCGCCTGTTTTGTCGGTGGTATAGCCTTTAGGGGCCCCCATGGGTTCCAGGCTACGGAACCGGGCTATCCGCCGTTCGTCTTCGCCGGCCTGCGCAACCTGGCCCATGATCCCAAAATGGAGAAGACCGCCCTGCGCCACAGCAATATCGCCAAGGAGAAAATCGTGATGTGGGACCCCGGGTTTCTCTTCATGGATCTTTCCACCCTGCAGATGGGCAGCGGGGCCGGTGCCCTGCACGAGTTGAAAACCGATCCGGCCTACCAGGGCCTGACAGCCGTAAAAAGTGGCCGGGTGTATGGGCTTTTGCCCTATAACTGGTACACCCAGAACTTCGGGTCCATCCTGGCCAATGCCTATTTCCTGGGAAAGCTGTTTTTCCCGGAGCGGTTCACCGACATCGACCCGGCCGTCAAGGCGGACAGGCTTTATGCTTTTCTCGTTGGGCAACCGGTTTTCGAGCAGATGAGCCGGGCTTTCGGCGACCTGGCCTTTAAGCGTATAACCCTTGATAATCATCAGTAACCCCCCGGTTTTGCCGGGGAGACTCCCGGCGTTTGACAGTTCCGTAATTTGTCGAACTGCTGAGGCGATGATTATTATAAATTCAATAACCGACGGTGCATTTGACAATATCTGTTTGTCAAGACCGCCGTAGCGGTTAACAATCCATTCCTCCGGCTTTGCCGGAGGTCATTGAAATGAAAGCGATGCGCATGCACCTTGAGCACGGAACCATCAACCCGGACTACACCCGTTATGTGGGCCGGAAAATTTTTTTTGTCGCCGCAGGGGGCCTGATCCTGGGCCTGATCGCAATTTACAGCCTCTCCCTGGGGGCTGCCGATCTTTCTATGGTGGAAGTTGTCCGTTCCCTGGCCGGTACCAGTGGGCTGAAGCAGCACAACCTGATCGTCTGGAACATTCGCCTACCCCAAATCCTGGCAGCCATTGTGGCCGGGGCCGGTCTGGCCATTTCCGGCGGGGTCATGCAGTCGGTCCTGAGAAACCCGCTGGGTTCACCGTTTACGCTGGGGATCTCCCACGCCGCGGCTTTTGGCGCTGCGCTGGCCGTCATGGCCCTAGATTCCGGCGTGATGGCCGATATTCGCATGGGGGCGCTAACCCTTTCAAGCCCCGGCCTGACCACCCTGTCAGCCTTTGTTTTCAGCCTGGCGGCGGCCCTGGTAATCGTGGCAGTTTCAAGAATGCGGGGCGCCTCACCGGAGGCGATGGTGCTGTCGGGGGTAGCCCTCGGCGCCCTGTTTACAGCCGGAACCATGTTTTTGCAATTCTTCGCCGATGACGTACAATTGGCGGCCATGGTCTTCTGGACCTTCGGAGATACAGCCCGGGCCAGCTGGGCGGAATTGGGTATCCTGACGGCGGTTACGCTGGGGGCCCTTGCCTTTTTTATACTGAACACCTGGAACTACAATGCCGTGGACGCCGGCGATGAAACAGCCCGGGGGCTCGGCGTCCGGGTGGCACACATCCGCCTGGCCGGAATGCTCATCGCCTCCCTGGTCACGGCGGTATCCGTGGCGGTTTTAGGGATCATCGGATTTGTCGGCCTGGTGGCCCCCCACATGGTGCGGCGGCTGATAGGGGCGGACAACCGTTTTCTGCTGCCGGCCACGGCCGTGGCCGGGGCCGGTCTGCTCCTGGTGTCCGATACGACCGCCCGCCTGATACTGGCCCCGCATCTTGTACCGGTCTCCATCCTGACCGCTTTTATGGGAGCACCGGTTTTTATTTACCTGATTGTAAGGGGGCAAAGCCGTTGATGTTAAATGTCGACCAGGTCGCTTTCGGTTACAATGGCCGCCGGGTGCTCGACGGCCTCAGTTTTGGGGTTGAAAAGGGTGAAATCCTGGTGATTCTGGGCCCCAACGGGGTCGGTAAGACAACCCTGCTGCGTTGTATCAACGGGATTTTAAAACCCGCGGCGGGCGCCGTGATGGTCGCGGATAAAGACGTGCTGAAAATGGATGCCCTGGCCGTGGCCCGGCGGATTGGTTACGTGGCCCAGAATCAGGCCGTGGGCCGCCTCACCGCCTATGATGCCATTTTGCTTGGCCGCCGGCCCCACGTGCGCTTCCGGGTGACCCCCCGGGACCTGCACCTGGTCGACGGTGCCATAAAGAGCCTGCACCTTGAAGACCTGGCCATGCGCTACATCGACCGGATGAGCGGCGGCGAATTGCAGAAAGTGGCCATCGGCCGGGCCCTGGTCCAGGAACCGGGGCTGCTGCTCCTGGACGAACCCACCAGCAGCCTCGACCTTAAAAACCAGGTTGAAATTCTCAGTCTGGTCCGGCACATCGTGCACGGACACGGTGTGTGTGCCGTGATGACCATGCATGATCTCAACCTCGCCCTCAGGTACGCGGACAAGTACCTTTTTTTAAAGGACGGCCGCATCCATGCCGTCGGCAGTTCAAGGACGGTCAGCGCCCGGACCATCGAAGAGGTTTACGGCCTGCCAGTTGAAATACATCAGAAAAACGGGTATCCAGTCGTTATTCCCCTGGACCCGCCAGAAAGGAGTCACACACATGACCTGCACCTATCCTGAAGAAAAGATCGAACAGACCATCGCCTTTCACGGCCATTCCTGCCCCGGCCTGGCCATTGGCATCCGGGCGGCGGAACTGGCCCGTGAGCGGCTGGGCACACCGGCCCAAAGCGACCTGGTGGCCGTGGCCGAAACCGACATGTGCGGCCTGGACGCCATCCAGTATCTCACTGGCTGCACCTACGGCAAGGGCAACCTGATCCACAAGGACCTGGGCAAGATGGCGTTTTCCTTTTACGACCGGAAGACCGGCAAGGGGTTTCGGGCTCTGCTTAACCCGAATGCCCGGGCATCCTTCAGTGATGAGATGCGCGATCTCATGCGAAAAGTCGCAGGCAATACCGCCACCCGGCAAGAACAGGAGCGGTCGGATGCCCTGCGGTCCGAACTGCAGACGCAATATATGACCCTGCCGCTGGATGAGATGTTTCTGGTGAAAGCGTCCCCGGCCCCGGCCCCCCGGCGCGCGCGGATCCTCGACAGCCTGTCGTGCGCCCGGTGCGGGGAGATGACCATGGAGTCCCGTACCCGCCGTTTTGACGGGCAGACCCTGTGTATTCCCTGTTTTGATAAGGTGGAGCAAAAAATGTAGCGCCAGCGGCATTGGGCAGGCCGAAAGCAGCACTGACCCGGCAAAGCGTTTCGGCCTGTTGCTGCCCCCACATCATACCCAAACCGGTTCCGTTATCGTTCAGGCCCACCGGCATACAGTGCATCAGGCTGACTGTATACAGAAAGGGGCCCATGGGGTGGTCCAGGTTGTCCCCGTGGCGGGAACCGTTTCATCCGGCAGCCTTCCCCGAGTTGTCCGGCGCCAGTACCAGGGCACACCGGCTGGGCAGGTACAACCGTACCTGCCAGGCGGGGTCTTCGGACCCGGACACGGGCCCGGCCGCGTGTTCCTGCCCGGGAACCAGCCGTTCGTGACCGCCGAATCGGCCCTCATCCGTGTTGAGCACCATGCGGTAACGATCCGCTTTGCCCACCGGCAGCGCGTAATCGGTAAACGAAGCTTCCGGGTGGAAATTGAAAGCCAGCAACAAGTCACCGCGCCGAAAAGCCAGAATTTTATCCGCCTGGTGCACATGCACACGTTCCAGCATTGAGGTTTCAAAGAGCCTGGTCTTGCGGGCCATTTGAAGCATGGCCCGGTCAAAGCGGGCCAGACGGCAATAGTTAAGTTCCGGATCGTCCGTCAGGTGCCACTGCCGGCGGGCATAGTGATACGACCAGTTGTTGCCGGCCCGGGGAAAATCAATCCACTCCGGGTGGCCAAACTCATTGCCCATGAAGGTGAGGTACCCGCTGCCGGCTGTGGCCAGGGTAATCAAACGGATCATCTTGTGCAGGGCCAGGCCCCGGGCAACAACCAGATTCGGATCGGTGGCCTGCATGTGATCGAAAATAGTATCACCCAGCAGCCTGAAAATCAGGGTCTGATCTCCAACCAGGGCCTGGTCGTGGCTCTCGGCATAGCTGATGGTCTTCTCTTCGACCCGCCGGTTGATCAGTTCATGCCAGAGGTGTTCCAGGGGCCAGTTTTCGTCGGGAATGTCTTTGGTAAGCCGGATCCAGTAGTCCGGGATGCCCAGGGCAAAACGGTAATCAAAACCGAGGCCACCTGCCTTTGCAGGGGCGGCCAGGCCGGGAAAACCGCTCACATCTTCGGCAATGGTCACCGCCCCGGAATCCAGTTCGTGGATGACCCGGTTGGCCAGGGCCAGGTACACCAGGGCTTCCACGTCTACCTCGCGGCCAAAATAGTCTGCATACGAGGTAAACGCCTTTTCCAGGCCATGGTGGTGGTAGAGCATACTGGTCACCCCGTCGAACCGGAATCCATCCACACGATATTCGTCCATCCAGAAACGGCAATTGGAAAGTAAAAAGTGGAGAACTTGCGGCCGGGCATAATTGAAACAGCGTGAATCCCAGGCGGGATGCTGCCCGCGCGGACCGTCGTGGAAGTACTGGTACGGCGTCCCGTCGAAATGGCTGAGGCCCTCGGCCTCGTTTGTAACGGCATGTGAATGGATCAAATCCATGAGCACCCGCAGCCCGAAACCGTGGGCCGTGTCAATCAACTCTTTGAGTTCTTCGGGGGTGCCGAAGCGGGACGATGCCGCAAAGAAACTGGACACCTGGTAACCGAACGACGCGTAGTAGGGGTGTTCCGGCAGGGCCATCAATTGCAGCGTGTCATATCCGCCGGCGGCAATGCGCGGCAGCACCTGCCGGGTAAACTCCCGGTAGGTGCCCACTTTCCCGGCATCCTGGGCGATACCCACGTGGGCCTCGTAGATCAATAGCGGTGGCGTGGCTGCTCGTCTCAGGCGGTGGCGCCAGTGATACGTTTCAACCGGCCGCCAGACCTGCGCGGAAAATACCCCGGTGTTTGAATCCTGAACCACCCGTCGCGCGTAGGCCGGTACGCGGTCTCCCTGTCCGTCCGGCCACCTCAGATGCAGCCGGTAATGCATCCCGTGCCACAGGCTGTCGCCCGGCAGGCATAGCTCCCAATCGCCGTTGGCGTTGATCCGCTCAAGTGCGAAAGTATCACGCACCTGCCAGTCGGACATGTCGCCGACCAGGAAAACGGCCGTGGCATTGGGCGCCCATTCACGCATAATCCACCCATCGCCTGAACGGTGCAGCCCGTAATAGGTGTGCCCGCCAGCCAGTTCAGCCAGGGAGGCAGCCCCGCCGGACAACAGACGGCCGGCCATATCCTCAATGGCCTGTAAGTGCTGGCAGATCGTCTCCCGGTAGGGGGCCAGGAAAGCATCGGCGGTCACCAGGCGTTCAGCTTTCTGTTTCACATCAGCGGAGTATGGGGTCATCGGTCCATTTGTGCCTGTGCTTCGCTCGCTCAAAAATAACTTATGGGACGCAACACTAATCGCCTCTACCCGTTTTTGACACCCTCCTGGCAACGCAGCCCTCCAGGCCGCTCAACCGGTCGGGGATACAATCAGGGGCCGCTGCAGCATTTTCTCATACAGCGCCATGTAATGCTCGGCCGTGACAGCGTGGTTGAAACTGCCGGTCGCCTCGTGCATCACGCGCTCGATCTGGGGCGCCTTGACCGCTTCCGGCAGCCGGTGGAACTCTAGCGCCTGGCTGATTGCCCAAAAGAGCCCTTCGCTGTCCCACACATCAAACAGGAAACCGTTGCCGCGTCCCTTATCCATATCCAGGGGCACGACCGTATCATGGATACCGCCGGTGTTGTGCGCCACGGGCAGGGCCCCATACAAGGGCCCGATCATCTGGGGCAATCCGCACGGCTCGAACCGCGACGGCATCAGGATAAAATCGGCTGCCGCATAGGCCTTGCGGGCCAGATCCTCGTTAAAATCACAGATCGCCACCCGATTTGAAAATCCGTGAAAATGAACGATATCGGCAAATTGCGGTTTGAACTCCCCATTGGCCACGAAGATAATCTCCAGGTTCTCGTCCCAGTAAGTGTGGATAACCCGGTAGAGAACCTGGGCCAGCAGCTGGCAGCCTTTCTGGACGCTGTCCAGTCGGTGCGGCCAGAACAACAAGGGTGCCGCGCCATCCTGGATCAGCCCCACCTGCTGCTGCAGGTCCAGTTTGTTGGCCTGCTTGGCCGCCGGATGTTCCCTGGGTTCATAGTTGACGTGCAGGGTCGTGTCATCCCGGGGCGCAAAGGAAGGGTCCGGTGCGTTGAGAATACCGCTGGCGCACTCCGCGTGAAACTTATGGGACAGTTCCGCGCGGACCGGACCGGGTACAAAGTCGTGCTGCCCGCCGACAATTTCCTGCAAAAACGTGGGGCTCACCGTGTTGACAAAATGGGCCGCAAAAATCCCGCTGGCCAGCAGATCCACGGGATTGGCTTCCCGGACGGTTTCGTAATCATGGGCCATGTCGGCATAGTAGAGATTCTGCCAGAAATAAGCCGCGTCAATACCACGGTCCTCGATCTCGGCCAGCGATAACTTGGTGGTGTGGATGTTGTGGACGGTAAACAGGCATGGAATCCCCCGTTGGCGGGCCAGGGCCGGGATCAGTCCGGTCATCCAGTCATTGCAGTGGATCAGGTCCGGCCGAACCCGGGGAATGATATTGTTGATCACCTCCCGCTGAAAAGCCAGGGCGATGCGGCTGTTTTCCACCGCGTAGTTGGAGTAGACGTGATCCAGGTAGAAAAATGCGCGGTCCTCGGCCAGGTGAATCCGGTCACCCGGCATGGTGCCGCGGATGCTGTCCAACGTCTTACCCAGCACCGGCGTTCGGCGGGCATTGAACATGGCCCGGTAGTCCGGCAGGGCGACGTGCACATCCGCACCATGTTCAAACAATGCCTTGATCAGGGCGGCGGAGACATCCGCCAGGCCGCCGGCTTTGGCGGACAGGTAGTTGGCCATGTTGCCCATGTTGTCCGGCAGGTAGGTCACCTCCGGGGTAACAACGAGAACGCGCGGGTTTTTCGATACTGTCATGGCACCCCCTCCCTGGTGGTGGCCGTTTCGCCGCTGAGAATCACCAGCCGGCGGCACCGGTCTTCATCCGATTAAAATTAGCTCCGTCCTTGAACTGAGACCAAATTGGGCATTCTGAAAAAGTTTCAATACGTGTATCAGGCCCAGGTGATCAGACCGGGTGTGGTCCGGATCCAGTCGTCTCCGGCAGGCACAATCCGGGCGGTGAATGCGTAGCGGCCGGAATCCCGGCACGGCACCGTACACCGGTACAGATACTGGCCGCCGCCGTGTTCTGCCACCACGGTCATGGGCAGGGCCCGGCTACGGACAACCGCATCAATGGAAGCGGAGCGACCGAAATAAACCTGCACCAGGACCTCTTCCGGCCGCAAATCCCCCAGGTGCGCCACGCTGGTGACCTGGAACGTGTCCCCCACTCGGAACGGCCCCGATGTTTCCCCAACCGGGTGCTTGATCTTGAGATTCGGCCAGTGCTGTCGCAACCGTTCGTGGCGTTCGGCCAGCTCCCGGGCCTGCCGGGCCCCATCTTCCAGCAGGCCATCCATGGAAAGCGCGGCCGGGATATAAAACCGATCGTCGTAATCCCCCACCATGCGCAGGCTGCAAAAGCTGCCCATGGCCAGCTGCATGGAGGCTTTCATCATGGCCACCCACTGGGCGGGATAGTCCCCGTTCTTCCGGTTGTAGAATTTCGGGATGACATCATTTTCCAGCAGGTTGAACAGGGCCTGGGACTCGACGGCATCCAGATAGGTGGAATCCCCGCTTTCGTCCCCACGCCCGATGGCCCAGCCGGCCGCCTCGTGATAGCCTTCCGCCCACCAGCCATCCAGGATACTCAGGTTAAGACTCCCATTCAAAGCGGCTTTCATGCCGGATGTGCCGCAGGCCTCGTAGGGCCGCCGCGGTGTGTTGAGCCAGACATCGCAGCCCTGGACCAGGTAACGGGCTGTCTGGATATCGTAATCCTCGAGAAACACGACCCGCTGGCGGATTCGATCCTGGCGGCAGAATTCGATCAGCTTCCGGATCAATTCTTTGCCCTGGTCATCCCGGGGATGCGCCTTGCCGGCGAAGATAATCTGCACCGGCTGTTTCTCATCTGTGAGCAGGGCCTCGAAACGCTCCGGTTCCATCAACAGGAGCCCGGCCCGTTTGTAGGTCGCAAACCGCCGCGCGAACCCAATGGTGAGGATGTCCTGATCAAGGACCGCGCTGGCGGCTTCGATGGTGGCGGCCGGTGCGTTGCGCCGGGTATCCTGACGCACCATGCGGTTGCGGCAGGCCCTCAAAAGGCGGGCCCGACTCATTTCGTGCGCCCGCCACAGCTCTTCATTGTAGATCTCGTCAATCTTTTTTACGTTCTCCGATTGACGCGAGCTCATGTACCACTCCGGGCCGATGTACCGCTCACACACCATGGCCATCTCCGGCGACATCCAGGTGGGCACATGGATGCCGTTGGTGATGTGCGAGATGGGGATCTCGTCTTCCGGCACGTCCGGCCAGACAAAAGACCACATTTTACGGGCCACCTGGCCGTGCAGTTCACTGACCCCGTTACAGTACTGGGCCATGCGCAACCCAAGGATGAACATGGACATGGGGCTGGTCTCCGGCGCGCCGGCGGGCTGGCCCCAGGACAGGATCTTACCCGCGGACACGCCCAGACGATCCGTGAAGGCCTGTAATACCGGTTTTACCATGTCCGGCGGGAACTCATCATGCCCGGCCGCCACCGGGGTATGCGTGGTAAACACCGTGCTGCGGGCCACAATTTCATGGGCGGTTTTCAGATCCACCTGCTGCCGGGCCATGGTTTGGGCCAGCCGTTCCAGTCCTGAAAAACCGGCGTGGCCTTCATTCATGTGGCTGACCTTCACCGTCAGGCCCATGGCTTCCAGGGCCTTGATCCCGCCGATCCCCAGCAGCACCTCCTGGGCCAGGCGTACCCGGGTTCCACCGGCGTAAAGCCGGGCGGTGATGTCCCGAATGGGTTCCGGATTGCTCTGCAGATAGGTGTCCAGCAGGTACAGCCGAATCCGTCCAACCTGGATCTTCCAGACAACGGCTTCAATGGGGCCATCCGGACCTGTCACCTGGATGACCAGTTCCTCACCATCGGGCCGGGTGGCCCGCACCATGGGCAATGCAAAAAAATCGGTGTCCGGATATTCTTCCTGCTGCCAGCCATTGGGGTCCAGGAACTGGTGAAAATACCCCTGGCGGTAAAGCAGGCCAACCCCCACCAGCGGCAGATCCATGTTGGAAGCCGCCTTGAGGTGATCTCCGGCCAGGATACCGAGTCCGCCGGAATAGATGGGCAGGCTTTCGTGGATGCCGAATTCCATGGAGAGATAGGCGATCACCTCCCCGGGCCCGAAAGCCGGGTCCGCCGGGGCTTTGGGTGTCAGGGCCTTTTTCTCGTATTCTGCACGGACACGGCCCAGGTGCGCCAGGAAACTGGTGTCACGGGCCAGGTGGGCCAACTGTTTTTGGGAAACAAGGGTCAAAAAGGTAACAGGGTTGCCCCGGGCCTGCTTCCACAACCCCCTGTCGATGCGGCGAAACAGGTCTACGGCAGCATGGGTCCAGGCCCACCAGTAGTTGCGGGAAAGCGTTTCCAGAAATTCCAAGGGCTCCGGTAAACTGGGATATACTTGATATGTTTGCAACGTTTTCATCGTTGGTCCTTCGGTTCAAAATCGAAAAGCGGTGTTTGAGAGGTCCGCGGGATATTTTTAGTATAATCCGTTACCCGGTGAAAGCAAGTTCTGCGACCGATATTTTCCTGGCCGGAAGGACATGAAATGTCGCCTTGTTATCGTCAGCTCAGTTTTTGCCACACCCGTAGCAATTCGCTGATACTCCAGGCCTGGGCATCGCAGCCGCGGTGGGTGTGGGGGGCGTCACCGTCCAGGATTTCTGGTAAGTGCCCCACACAACCGGAGCGCAGAAGACGCATGCTGTGGGCCAGGTAATCCCGGGCCGTATCCGGGCCGTCAGCGGGGTATGCCAGGGCCAGGGCCTCGCAGAACGAAGGCAGCAGCCAGCCCCAGGCCGTGCCGTTGTGATAGGCCGGTTTGCGTTGGGTATCCTCATCCCCGGCATATTGACCCCGGTAGGGATGGTGCGGATCGCCCAGCACCTGCCCGTCTTTGCGGATTGTGATCGGTCGCGCCACCGGCCGGTCGGCCAGACTGCGCATCCCCCCGGGTACCAGCAGGGTTTCGCAGGCGGCCACAATCTCCCGGCGGCGTTTCGCCCCGGTGACCGTGCCAAGGGTGACCGCCAGCAACTGGTTGGGCCGCAGGGCGTCATCGGCTGTGGCCGCGGCGGCCGGTATTCCGGGACCTGCGTGCAGGCAGTCGGCCAGGTAACCAGCCCCGGGAAGATAGAAAAGCCGGTCCACGGATTGACTGACCTGGTCGGCACGGACCGCCCAGTGGGCGCGGCCGCCGTGGTCGATGGTGGCCAGGTAAGCCAGGGCTGCCTGCCACAAGGCCTGGATCTCGATGGGATATCCTTCCCGGGGCGTTCCGGGAGGGTGATTGGTGTCCATCCAGGTAAAATGGGTTGGACTGAACAGCAGTCCCGATTCAGGGTCCATCCGGATTCCGTTGGGCGTTCCCCGTTCCAGGGCACCGGCCAGGTCTATGAGCACCCGGCGCAGGCTGCGCTGCCCGCAACGGGTCTCCAGGAAAGCGTTTCCAGACAGTTTCGCCTCCAGGTCCGCACAGGCCGCAAAGAGCCACAGGGGGGCATCCGAGGTGTTGCGGTTGCCGTCGTCCGCACCGTGAATCATATTGGGCAACGTGCCGGCCTGCTCGAGGGCGGCAAATGCCCGCAGGATATCCAGACTGTCATCGGTTTCACCGACGGCAATCAAGCCCCGGGTGACCATGAGGGTATCCCGTCCCCAGTCCAGGAACCAGGGATACCCGGCAATCACCGTCTTGCCGCTGCCCCGGGCCACGACATATTGCATCAGGGACTGGCTCAGCACCTTTATGGTGGTATCCAATTCCGCGGGAATCCTTGCCGGCAATCTGTCGGCCGGGCTACCGCTCCCGGCCGTTGATTGTGGATCGGCGGTTGCGGTCAGCCGGGCGGACTCACCGCCCGCCAGAAAAACTGAGAAAAATCCGGGACTGAACAGGTCCGATTGCGGGTCCAGCCCCCGCTGGGCTTCCAGCTCCCGGTGTACCATATACTGCCACTCCGGTTCGGCCGTGTAGCCGGCACCGGCCATTTGAACAATCACGGGCACGCCGTCAGGCGGCTGGAAGCAAAACCCTTTCGCAATCGGGGTTACCGCGGCCGGCCAGGTGTGTTCCGGTCCACTGAAGGCTTTGGTGGTGTCGTGAAAGTTCCGGTATTCCAGATCCGGCCGTACGATGAGCCTGACCGGCTCTGCGTCCGGTGTGTGCTCAGCTGTTTTCCCGGCATCGCGCCGCCGGAACAGCAGCTCCACCCGGTTTTCCCCCGGTTGCATCCGGGCCTGGATTTCCAGCCGGATATGCTGCCCCTGGCCGGTGGGCACGTCAAAACTCCATTCGCCGAAATGACCCGGCAAAACAGCAAATGTTTCCTGGCAGTCACTGGACAGTTCACGGGAATAGCCCTGGAAGACCACCCAGACCCGGCAGCGCGCCAAAACCACCAGGCGGTCTTCGGGATGGTCGGGACTCAGGTTCGCGGCCAGCAGCGCGTCATAGCGGCTTTCCAGAGTGGCCCAGCGGCCATGGGCGCGCAGCATCCCGCCGCGGCCGTTGGTCCCGAGGAATGTCAGCGTCCGGGTCAGGATCTCTTTACGGTTAAATGTAAAGGGGGGTCGCGGCAGATCGCTGTCAGCCGGCGGCAATTGCCTTAAAAAAGCTTGCTGGCGCCGGTTTCCGTCAGGTGTGTAGCTCCATATTTCCAGCTGCACCACCTTGGCTTCCGCGGGGTCCGCCATTGGCGCAAAAAGGGCAAACTGTTCTCCTGCTGCGCCGGCCAGGCTCTCCTGGTCGGCTCCGACCCGCCCGTCCCATTCGAGTCGGGCTCTAAACGGGTGGGCTGACTGTACCAGTAAAAAATGCCCCGGCGGCAGCATGACCTCACGCCGCAGATCCTGCGGGTACTGCCAGCGAATCACCCGGGGCGCCTCCCCGGATGGACTGTAGCGGCCGCAGAAGGCCAGGGGGTCGGCAGCCAGCTCCTGCGCGGCCAGTGCAATGTCAAGGTCACCAATGTCAAGGGTTCCCCGGCAGTGGGTCACGACATTCAAGGCCCCGGTTTTCAAACGCTGGTCCCGGACACTGTCCGGCAATCCGGCCGGGGCAGCCAGCTTCTCTTCCAGATGCGCTCCCATCGCCCGATCCTGATCCAGGCAGAGAACTTCAGCCGGGGCCAGGTGCCTGTAAACCATCCCCGGGGAAACTTCCAGGGACACCGTCTGCCCGGTGAGCAAGTCGTAGTGCGGGCCGTCCAGGGTCTGACCGCTGGCCAGGGGCCACTTGGCGGTTACCGGTTGATCCGGATCGAGATTGACCAGGATCAGCACGGTTTTGCCGGTGGGGGGGTGTCGGCGGGCCAGGACCAGGCAGTTCCCCTCGCCAGCCTGCAGCAGACGCAGCGTGGCCGACTTGAAAAAACAGGGGTGGTCCCGGAGCAAAAAGTTCAACCGCCGGATCCAGTCCACCAGGTTGGGAGCCCCGCCCCAGTTGAGTGCCGGGCTGTCGTGGACATTGATCTTTTCAGTTGCCAGCCATTCGACTCCGTTGGCAAATCCAAAACCACCGGTGTGGCTGCAAAAAGCCGCCAGGGCAATCCGCATGCGCGCCCAGGCCGACGAGGTGGCCGCCAGCCGATCGTTGTCGTGGGTTTCAGCAAAGTGAATGGTTGTCCCCAGGTCGGAAGATATCGCCTGGGCCTCCGGCAGGTAGCGTTCTATGGCTGCCCGGTCATAATTCTGGAACAGTTCCGAATAGGCCCAGTCGAATCCTCCGGTGTTGAGCAGCTCCCGGGTCACCGACACCCTGCCTCCCAGTCCCTCCAGGAAGAAGATGGTTTCCGGAAACTGCTGGCGAACGGTAGCCGTGATAAACCGCCAGGCGGCGCTGGGAACCATATAACCGGCATCGCAGCGGAATCCGTCGACACCCCTCCGGCACCAGGTTAGAAAAACTTCCGCCATGGTCTGCCACAATTCCCGGTGGCGATAATCCAGGCGGGTGAGATCTTCCCAGACGATCCCCCAGGCCCCGGGATTCTCAATGCGCCCGGCCTCATCCCGGGAGAGCCATTCCGGGTGGGTTTCATGCATCCGGGCCGCCCAGCCGGTGTGGTTGATCGCCAGGTCAAGGATTACCCGGGCTGAACGCTGGTGGATGGCATCCACCAGTTCCAAAAATTGTTCCAGGGGTGTTGCTGCCGGGTCAAACTCAGCCTGAGCCGGATCGATGGCGGTAAATCCCAGGGCCGCATAAGGACTCCCGAAGCGTCCCATACGGGCGTAAGTGGTGGGGGTCGGATGCACCGGCAGCAGTTGCAGATAGCGGCAGCCCAGGTGCAAGATGATGAAGTCCAGCTCCCGGATCAGATCACGGAAGGTTCCGGACGGCGGAATGACCGTGTAACCGGCCTGGTCCAGTTCGGCCACGGCGCCCCGCTGTGGTTCGTTCAGGTGCAGGCCGTGTTCCTTGCCCGGCCCGAACTGGCGGACAAAGGCGTTGTAGATGATATTGGCGCTGCAGGTATCGGCCGGGGCCACATTGAGGGTCACGTTTGCGCCCACGGGCCAGAGCGGTTGGTGGGAATTTTCCGGCAGGAAAAAACACTTGGCCTCAAAATGACCGGTCTCGCACAGGGGTACCCGGATTTCATATTCACCCGCCCCTGTCGACCGCATGGGAAGATCGTACCAGTCGCGGGCCAGGGGCGGACGCTGGTGCAAGACAGCGTCAATAATCTCACGGCGGATGGCGGCAGCGTGGCCTATATTGGTACGCAAAAAGGCCTTTCCCGATACGGCCGGTGACACCACCATGCGAAAGGTGAAGGCGTCCCCCCGGTGGCGGCTGTAAGATCGCCCGGGTATGGGTTCCTGGGTAATGGCAGGTGTTGCAGTCACGGCAGTGTGCCTTCCAGATAGGGTTTCTCAGCAATAACGTGTCCCCATGATAACGTCATTGGTATTGAAATCAAGAGAATATCCACCGGTAGCCACCACTCAGGGCAACCTGGTCTGGAATCTATGAGGGATATGCCGGCCATCTCAAGCTGGCCCGCTGGGTGAGAAATCATGACTCACCACCTTAGCTCATGTACGCTCACATTTCATTTTGATGTTACGCATAATGAGTCCACATGCGAATGATTTTGACGGTTTGATATTTTGGGTTTTTAATGGCATATTGCCTTGTCTTGGATTTTGCTTACTCCGAATTGGGGCGGGATGGTTGCGACCGGTGAATCCGTCTAACAGCGAGGGCCGGTTATTGCCTGTCTGTATTTGAATCTTGATTGATAACTCAGCGATTATGAAAGGGGTAAGGCCTGCAATCAATACTGGGGGCCAGGTTCAACGCCCCTGGTTGAGCATGTCCGCCAGCCTTGTTGCAACATTATCCATTCAGCTACACTTCCGGGTTGCCTGTCACCCAATGAGTCCGACCACCGCCCCGGTCATACAGGTGGCCAGGGTGCCCGCGACAATAGAACGAAATCCCAGGGCCACGACATCGTCGCGCCGCTCCGGGGCCATGGTACCCAGGCCGCCGATCATGATGCCCAGGCTGCCCGGGTTGGCAAATCCGCACATGGCGTATGTCATGATAAGTTTGCTGCGATCGCCCAGAGCGCCTTCCGGCAGCTGGCTTAAATCGAGATAGGCCAACAGCTCATTGAGAATCGTCTTGGTGCCCATAAGGGCTCCGGCTGTGGTTGCCTCGGCCCAGGGAATGCCCATGAGCCAGACCACCGGGGCCATGAGAATCCCCAGGACCCGCTGCAGGGTGATGTCTTGCCCGCCCATGGCGGGCAAGAGCCCCAGTACCAGGTTGGCCAGGTGGACCAGGGCCACCAGGACCACCAGCATAGCAATAATGTTGATCAGCAGCTGGACACCGCTCACCGTGCCCCGGGTGATGGCATCCATGGCGCTGTGGGCGGTTTCGGGAATTTTGACTTTTCCCGATGTGGGTCTGCCCGTCTCCGGCACCATAACTTTCGAGATGGCCACGGCCGCAGGCACACTGATGATAGAGGCTGTCAGGATGTGGCCCATGATGTCCGGGATGGTCCGGCTTAAAATGCTGGCGTACAGCACCATGACCGTTCCGGCAATGGTGGCCATCCCGCTGGTCATCAGGGTGAACAGCTCGCTGCGGGTCATCTGCGCAAGATAGGGCCGGATGAACAAGGGCGCCTCCACCATGCCCACAAAAATGTTGGCGGAGACACCCAGCCCTTCGGCACCGCCCAGGCCCATGGTTTTTTCCAGTCCCCGGGAAAATCCGCGCACCACGACCGGCAGAATTTTCCAGTGAAAAAGCAGTGCGGAGAGGGCACTGATCACCAGCACCAGGGGTAATCCACGAAAGGCCAGCACAAAACTGGACCCGGGAAATTTTTCATCGAAGGGCAGCGGACCGCCGCCCAGGTAGCCAAAAACCATGGTCGTACCGGCCCGGGTGGATTCTTCCAGGGAGAACACCATCCGGTTCAGCGCCATGAAAAAATCCCTGAATATGGGCAGCTTGAGAAGCAGTACGCCCAGCAGCAGCTGTATCACCAGGCCCACAAGGACGACCCGGATGGAGACGCGTTGCCTGTTTTCACTGACAAGCCACGCCAGACCAATGAAGGCCATGAGCCCGATCACGCTTTGCAGCATACCCATAATACCTCCCGCTCTAAGGACCTTCGGAAGTAAACGGCATCGTTAATTCATAGGCGCCTGAATCCAGGCGGGCCTCCACGGTGAGGCCACTCTTTTCGAATACCCGCATCATCCCCTTGTTGGAGGCCAGTACATCCGCAGTAAAGCCCAGAATGCCGCGCTCTTTGGCGATTTTTATCAGCAGGGCCAGGAGGCCGGTGGCAATACCCCGCCCTTCATAGTCACCATCCACAACAAAGGCCACATCCGCCCAGGGCCGGGTCGGGGCTTTGACGTAGCGTGCCTCGGCCACAATGCGACCCTGGCCAGGTTCTCCCACCAGGCCGACAATGGACATGGCCACCTGGTAATCCACATTCACATAGGACTGCATCTTCGCGTGGGGCATGGCTTTGATGGCCGTAAAGTAGCGGTAATAGACCGCTTTATCAGAAAAGCGGTAGAACAGCCGCCGCATCTGCTCCTCGTCGGAAGGCAGAATCGCCCGGAACCGAATCCGGGTGTCGTTTTTGAAGGTCTGGGCCGTCGCCACATCCGCCGGATACAGGCGGGCTGAATCCTCTATAAATATCTGGTCTTTGTAGAGAATGTTATGCTGTTTGGCCTGGTCTACAAGCTGCTTGCGGTCATCGGGGTGGGCAATCTCGATCAAAGCCTGCGCCCGTTCACGCAGGGTCCGGCCGGCCAGGTTGGCCACCCCGTATTCAGTTACCATAAGATCCAGGGAGTGGTTCTGGCCCAGTTGATTGGGATAGTCGTCTACGGAAAACAGGATGTTGGACGCCCCCTCAAGATTGCGGCTGGTGAGCGCCACAATCGTCTTGCCGCCCCTGGATATCTCCGCCCCATTTAAAGAGTCCGCCACCTCCCCCGGCCCCACCGCCAGGTTGCCTTTACCCGCATGCAGGGCAATTTTCCCGGACAGATCCACCTTGCGGGCTTGCAGGACCGCCACAAAACGTTTGTTCCGGCCAACCTGCAAAGGGCTGCACACTTTGTCTACCGCTTGAAACTCAACCAGGGGGTTGCGGTGCAGCCACTGCATCAGTTTTTCCGTCCCGAAAGCATAGGCGGCCAGCGACTTGCCCCGCCACACCTCTTTATAGCGATTGGTCACCGCACCGCTTTTTATCAGGTCCATGAGGGCATCGGTGACAAAGGGCGAATGGATACCCAAATTGCGGCTGTGGACGAGGTGGCGGCCAAGCGATTCAAATACAGGGCCGATAGAAAATCCGAGACAGCTGCCGTCTTCAATCAGCGCGGCCACATTTTCTCCAACCTGGTCGAAGGCCTCGTCGAGCGGCCACCGGTCGAAACAGATCAACGGCCGGTCGGTTTCCACCAGCAGGTCAAAATCAGAAACAGGGATAAAGGTGTCCCCATAGGTAACCGGCATTTGAGGGTTAATTTCGCCCACCACCAGCGAGGCTCTATCCATGGCCTGTCGGGCCACATCCACGGCCACGCCCAGGCTGCAGTACCCGGCATCATCCGGGGGGGTCACCTGTACAAAGGCCACATCGATATTGAGGATCCCGGAGGCTATCAGGTGGGGTATTCCGGAAAACCGGGCGGGAATCAGGTCGACCCGTCCACTGGCAATGGCATCGCCGGCCACCCATCCTGAAAAAAAGGTTTTGAGGCGGTACTTGTGACTTTTGATGGTATCCAGTGAAACGGCACTGCCCAGGCTGACCAGCTGGATCAGTTCCAGGTCCTGGAGGTTGGGGGCCTCGGCTTCCATCAGGGTCTGGATTAAAAGCTGGGGCTCGGCCACACCGGTGCCCAGGAAGATGCCCATACCGGGTTTTATTCTCTCCAGAACGGCTTGCGCCGATACCACTTTCTTGCGCCAGGGGAGCTTGTCGTTTGCAGCCATAGACTTATCCTTCGGAATCTAAACGGGTGTTGCCACTAATCGTCTCGACGCGGCGATATAAGATAACGCAGCCAGTGCCGATAGGTATTGTTTTTAAGCATGGCCCGGTCAAGGATATCGAATTCCCGGGCAAGCCGGGCCGGATCTGAAAAAACGTGGTCGCGTTTGGTCATCTGTTCAGCCGGGTCGAGGTCCTTGACCACTTTGGCCGGATTGCCGGCCGCAATCACGTTGGCGGGAATATCCCGGGAAACAACTGACCCGGCCCCGATGATACTGTTTTCACCGATGGTAATCCCCTTGCAGAGAATGGCGCTGTCACCAATCCAGACATTCTCCTCTATGGTCACCGGTGCAGCCGTGCCCATGGACACCCGGTTATAGATATCGTGCCAGTCCGAGTCACTGATATAGACATTGCTGGCAATCATGCAGTTGTCCCCGATGGTGACCGCGTGGGCGCTGCCAATCCTGACACCCGGGCAGATGAGGCCGTATCGGCCTATTTTGATCCGCCCCAGACCTTCAGTAGCCGGCCATACGGAGAGGCGGACTTTGTTGTCCGGTGCGGCAATGACTGTGGCATAGTCGCCAATTTCAATGGGGGCGCCGAACAGGCGGACATTCCAGGGTTTCATGAAGGCGAAACCCTGGCCTAAAACTTCCAGCTGGGGCCGGATGTAGCGGTTGGTGTAAAATTTTTGAAATTTCAGGTAGGCCCGTTTAACCGCATATGGACGATGGTCTTTGCGCATTGTCCACTCCCATCAAAAATTTACCGCGGCCGGAAGGGCGGTTTCCAGTTCTTCTGCTGCCGCCACCTGCAAACCGTCCGAGCGGTCCATGGTTTCCCAGAAATCGTGGTCGAAAAGTCCCGCGGCGGGGGTGAGTCGGTAGATTGAGTCCGCCGCCATAAGCACAACGGCATTGGTCCAGGATATCTTTTCTTCCGGCCAGATCGTCCGTTCGGGAATCGTAAACCCGCACCAGTAGGATCCATCCGGATAGCGGTAGTCTCGCAGTAGTTTGAAGATACTGGCCGCGCGTTCCCGGTCGCCGGCCGCGGCGATGGCCAGGCACAGCTCCGAAGTTTCGGCAATGGTAATCCAGGGCTCATCGTCCACACATTTAACCCCCTGGCCCGCCACAAAAAACTTCTCAAGGCAATCGTCAATCCGTTGTCTGGCTTTTGGGCCGGTAAGGGCCCCGGTCAACACCGGGTAAAAGCCGTCCATGGAAAACCGGGATTTGGATTGATCAAAAAGCTGCGGCTGGTTGGCAATGGCCGCTTTTAAATTCGTCATGGCCCCGGGCCAGCCGGTATGCGCTTTTCCAAGCACCCGGGCCAGTGAAATCGCGCACTTGAGGCTCATGTAGACCGAACTGGAACCCGTCAGCAGCGCCTTGTTATCCACCACCCCTTCAGGACTTACGGCCCAGTGTATCTCGCCAGTGGGTTGCTGAAATTTCAAGACAAACGAAATGGCCTTCCAGAGGGTGTCCCACATGGATTCAACAAACGCATGGTCGCCGGTGATCAGATAATAGTGGTAAAGGCCCACCGCAATGTATGCGGCCATATTGGTATCCCGAGTCCGATCTTGGGGCCGACCGTGCTTGTAGGCCGAATACCAGCTGCCGTCCTCCAACTGCATGCGCCGCATCCAGCCATAGGCCAGTTGAGCACGGGCATATTCACCGCCAATGGTCAGCCCCATGGCTGCTTCCACATGATCCCAGGGATCTGTTTTGTCACCTTCGCTCCAGGGTATTTCCCCGTTTTCTTTCTGAATGGCTGCGATGCGACGCGTTACTGCGGCCACATCGACCGGCTGGTCGTTTTGAACAAAATCACCTTCTGTGTGCATTGAGCTTTCAACCTCGTCAATAAATGTCCCGTTGGTCAGGGCTCGCGCAAAAATAACTTCACATTTTCAAAGCCCAACCATCTCAATCAGCGGCGTTGCAAAAATACGAAATATGCCCGATATTTCTTAATTTTTGCGCCTTGCTGATTGAGCGCTTGAACCCTGAAAATTTGCGAACTTATTTTTGCGCGAACCCTTAGTGCCCATCCATAAACGGCATCTTTTGGTCCAGAACGGCGTTTTCGCTCCTTTAAAATCCTCGGAATATAGAAACTTCCTCGGTCTTAGTCAAATCTAAAAGGGCGGCCATAAAATGTTTCCGTCATTCCGGGTATCTGCATGAACGGTATTGCACAGTGCCGAATTATTCGTTATGAAAGGATCTTTAGTTAATTGGCTCAACTGGCCGGTCTTAACCGGCAGCATGTTAAAAACAGCGAGTCTCGCGGTCTGCCCGCAACACTCGCAGGTTGAGATATCAGCAGGAACCTTTTAGCACAAGTTGGACACCAGCATGAGTTCATTGTACGTCATCTCCGCCGTCGGCAAGGACAAACCCGGATTGGTATACTCGGTATCAAATGTTCTGGCCGAACTGGGCATCAACATTGTTGATGTGGACGCCCGCTCTGTCAGGGGGCACTTTTCACTCTTTATTGTCATCGATCTGAGTACCTCGAAGTACGGGTTTGAAAAAATGTACACCAGCCTCAAACCCTTGGAATCAAATTTCAATCTAGGCCTGAACATTGAGCCGTATGAGGCCGGTCGCCGGAAAATTGAAAAACGCCTGATGGTTTTAACCGTCATGGGATTGGATCGACCGGGCATCGTCGCCGGTGTTTCCGGGATCGTGGCCGAAATCAACATCAACATTGAGACTGTCCGGATGATAGCCCGGGGGGATTATATTGCCATGGAACTGACCGTGGACGCCTCTGAGGTTGAAGAGATCTCCGTAGCCCGGAAAACCCTCTACCAGTTTTCCGAGAAAACCGGGCTGGACGTTTCCTTGAGGGACCACGACGTCTTCGAGAAACCTAAACGGGTGGTCATCTTTGACTGCGACAGCACCATCATCCAGGGTGAGGTCATCGACGAACTCGCCAAAGTCGCAGGGGTCAGTGAACGGGTCCAGGACATGACCGAGAGAGCTATGCAGGGGGAACTGGATTTTAACCAGGCCCTCAAGGAGAGAGTCAGCCTGCTCAAGGGGGTGACCACGGAACAATTAGAACTGCTCTCCGGCGCAATCAACCTGACCGCCGGCGCGGAGGAACTGATCTCCACCCTCCACTTCATGGGCTATAAAATTGGTGTCATTTCCGGCGGGTTCACATTTTTCACTGATTACCTGAAGAAAAAACTGAATCTCGATTATGTCTTCGCCAATGAGCTGGAAATCGAGGACGGGATGGTCACCGGCCGGGTCAAAGGCGAGATCATTGATGCCAACCGGAAAGGCGAAATCATCAAGCGCATTGCCAACAGTGAAAATATCTCCATTGACCAGGTTGTCGCGGTGGGAGATGGCGCCAATGACCGCTTCATGCTCCAGAATTCAGGCCTGGCCATTGCCTTCAACCCGAAAGAGATCCTCAAAGAGTATAGCGACGGCATGATCAACAGTGATAATATATCGGGACTCCTTCATTTCTTAGGAATTCCTGAATTGAATAAATAGCTATCTGGATTTAAGACAAATGTATAAAGGGTCCAAGGATTCAAGGGGTCGAGGATTCAAGTGAAAATGTAAACCCTTTTGGGCTTAGGGACAAAAAGCTTAAAGAATCGGCTTTCAAGCGCTTGGAATTGAATGTGTTTGGGCCTTTATGTTTTTACACTCGAACCCTCGGCCCCTTGACTCCCTGAACCCTTGATTCTTAGAACCCTTTTCTCCAACAAAGTTGGAGAAGGCCCTGAAAGGAGCCCCAACATCATGAAAAAAGTCGATTATATGGCAGTCGCCGACGAGGCCATGGCCAAGATCAAGATGGGTGTATTTTTAACGGTTAAAGCCGGAGACCGCCTGAACACCATGACCATTGGTTGGGCGACCATTGGATTTTGCTGGCAAAAACCGGTTTTCATGATCATGGTCCGCAACTCCCGGCACACCTTCTCAATCATCGAAGACGCCGCCGATTTTACCGTCTCCATCCCGTCTCTGGATATGAAAAATGCGATTATGTACTGCGGGACCCAATCCGGAAGCGCTGTCGACAAGTTTAAGGAACTGGGCCTGGAAACCAGGGATGCGCAACAAACCGTTTCACCGATCATCGATGTCCCCGGGCTCCATTACGAATGCCGCATCGTCCACAAAAGTGCCATAGACCCCCAATTTCTGGACACAGCCTACCAGGAGTTCTACCCGGAAAAAGATTATCATACCCTGTACTTTGGGGAAATTCTGGATTGTTACGAGTGTTTTCAGTGCTAGATCTTTTAATGAACAGCGCAAAATATATTTTGATGACAATCGCGAAAATTTCCGAGAGGGCGAAACCTTAAAGCTTCTTTGGCACATGCTGCTCATTCAGGTGTCTGTAAACCGTTTCCAACACACTTGGTATTTGGGGGTCTATGACCTTATATTTACAGGTGCCATTGTTTTTTGGAAAATCAAAAATTAACATCCCCGCCAACTCCGAATTATGATAAACTTTGCCCTGATCGTGGCGAAAGCCGATTCACATCCAGCGTAGAAAGGAAATATGCCGTCTGAACTTGTTTTCACCTCCGATATGTTCATCGTGCTGGTCCTGCTGGTGATGGTCATTGCCCTGTTTATTTTCGAATGGGTACGCGTAGATGTAGTGGGGCTGTTGATGATGGTCCTGCTGCCGCTAACCGGCGTTATCGATGCCCACGATGCCATCGGCGGACTGGGGTCCAATGCCGTAGTGGCCATTATTGCCGTTATTATCATCGGGGCCAGCCTGGACAAGTCCGGTGTCATGACCCTGCTCTCACGCCAGATTGTCCGCCTGGCCGGTAAACATCCCACCCGCATCATGGCCCTGCTTTCGGCCACGGTGGCGATCATCTCAAGCTTCATGCAGAATATAGGGGCCATTTCCCTGTTTCTACCGGCTGCTACCCGCATCAGCAAACAGCTTAAAATCCCCATTTCCGGAATCCTGATGCCCATGGGTTTTTGCGCCATCATCGGCGGCTGCCTGACACTGGTGGGCTCAAGCCCTTTAATCCTGTTGAATGATTTAATGGAAGTCTGGTGCACCTCCAATGCCGCGGCCCTGGGGGGTAAAACCTTTCAACCCTTCGGGTTGTTCGATGTGGCTCCCATTGGCCTGGCCCTGGTGGTGGCAGGGCTGCTCTATTTCATTGTTTTCGGGCGACTGGTCCTGCCGGCCGCCAAGGGCGACGACCAGGAAGGGTTCATGAGTTCCTACCTGGACGAAGTTTACGGCAAACGGATCGGGAAGATTTTCGAACTGACCATCCCGGAAACCTTTGATGCGCAAAGCCTTAAAGAGCTGAAACTGCGCCCCCTCTACCATGCTACCGTCGACTGCATCGCTAAAGACCAGTGCCGTAAAAAGCTGCTGGCACCCACCTGGTCGGACCGCCTGGAACCCGGTGATACGGTGGGCATTATCAGTACTGATAACCATGTCCGGAAACTGGCGGAAGACCTGGGATGGACCATCAAATCCGACCTGGATGTCTTCAGCGAGGACCTGTCGCCAGCCAACGCCGGCATTTTGGAAGCCATCGTAACCCCGCACAGCGCACTGGCCGGCCGCAAGATGCGCGACATCCACTTCCGCAAACGTTACCAGGTGAACCCCCTGGCCATTTTCAGGGACAACGAGGTCCATTTAAGCGACATCTCGAGCATGAAGCTGCGCCACGGGGATGCCCTGCTGTTCCAGGGGCAGTGGGACAAGTTCCCCCTGTTGAAAGAGAAACTCGACCTGGTGTTTACCGAAGAGATCCAGGGTGAGATTACCCGGCCCAACAAAGCTGTCCCGGCCTTGATCTGGCTGGCGGTGGCCCTGATGCTGGCCCTGGGGTTCAAGGTCAAGCTGGCGATCGCCCTTCTGACCGGCGCGGTGGGCATGATCCTGACCCGGGTGATCACCATCGACGAAGCCTACTCGGCCGTAGATTGGATGACCATCTTTCTTTTGAGCGGACTGATCCCGCTGGGCATTGCCTTTGAAAAAACCGGCACGGCCCACTACATTGCTTCGGCCCTGCTATCGGCCACCGGCCAGGTCTCGCCCATGGTCCTGATGCTTCTGATCGGCATGCTGACCACCTTTTTTACCCTGGTGGCCTCCAACGTGGGCGCCACGGTCCTGCTGGTACCCCTGGCCATGAACATGGCCCTTGAAACCGGCGCAGACCCCTGCATCGCCGCCCTGGTGGTGGGGGTCGCCGCATCCAACACCTTTATCCTGCCAACCCACCAGGTCAACGCCCTCATCATGCGCCCGGGGGGATACAAAACCATCGACTACGTCCGGGCCGGTACTGGCATGACCGTCATTTTCGCTTTCGTCACCCTGCTGATGCTGTGGTTGTTTTACGGGGTGAGTCTATAACAGGCTGTTAGGGAGTGGTTCGGCCATAAAGGGCAGGCTCAAAATCTGTATCTCGCGCAAAGACGCCAAGCCGCAAAGAAACCCGCAAATGGGCCGGCTTCGCCGGGTAGACCAAAACCAAGTTTGATTCGGTCTGACAAGCTTCAAAATCCGACCGGGTCTCCTGATCCTTAATCTTTTAGCTTCAGCAAAAACGGAACGGCCAGAACGCCTGCCAGGGCTGAAATAATGAACATCATTTCAAGCCCGGCAAAATCACCGACCACCCCCACCAGTGTTACAGCAAGGGCTCGAAAGGCAAAAGAGACCATCATAAACAGGCCATTGGCAGACGCCGGATTCTCTATGGCATGATCCTGGACGATGGCCAGCATAACCGGAGTGGTCGATAAAACCGCAAACCCGGTGACAACCAGCATGAATACCTGAAAAACCCCAGAGGTCAGGGTGAACCCGAAAATGGCGGCCGGTGCCACCACAAGGGCCCAGAACAAAACCCGCTGCCGCCCCATCCAGTCACTCAAAGTCCCGGCACTCAGGACCCCGGCCACACCACAGGCTTCATAGAGTGTCAGGGCCGCCCCCCCATACCAGAGGCTCCCGGTTTTATCGGCGACATAGACAGCCAGAAAGGTCCCCATGGCTGCATGCATGCCGGCTCTTGCAGCGATAATGCCGGACAGGGGCAGCATCACGGGCCGGATTTCAATGTAAGTGTCCGTTAAGGATCCTTTTTTTCGTACGCTTGCATGTTTTTCGACTTTCTCGAGGGCGAAATAGAGAAAAATAGAGGTCATCACAGCTAAAATCATGACCGGATAAAAACCTTCAAGCCCCAGACTTGAAACCAGCCCCACCGCTATCATGGGACCCAGTGTCCGGGACAACTCGCCGCCGGTCATAAACAGGCTCATGCCACGGCCTTTTCTGTTCCCGGACAGTTGCGCCACCATGACCGGTGCGGGGACATGATAGAGTGCCACACTCACCCCGGTTATAAACAGAAGGACCAACAGCATCCAATAGGAGGACGCCAGACCGATAAAACTCATGGGAATGGCCGTCATGGTCGGGGCCAGAATAACCAGCCAGCGGGCCAGGCCTTTTGAATCCGCGAACAGACCGATAAACGGGTTTAACACGGCCGGAATCTGCATCACCGTGGATAACAGGCCAGCCTGTCCCAGGGTCAGGGAGAGCTTTTCGATAATCAGCGGTAACAGCGGCGCCAGGAAGCTGGTATACACATCGTGGATGAAATGTGAAAATGAAACCAGGACCACTTTGCCGGTTTGAAATTTGTTTTTTTCCATTGCGGCCGTTGTAGCAAATTTTTTAGGGAAAGTGTTAAGAATTCTGACGATTGAAGGGGCCCTGGCTGCCTATAATGTAAATTTCCATTTCCTGGCAGGACCATTGAGAATCTGCTTCCGCTTGTTGACACAAACCACGCAACTGCAGCTTTTTTCAAGGGCATGAGGACCCTTTTTCAGGGAAAGCAACATGCTGGCTTCCATCATTTCATAAATCAGTCTGCGTTGTGAATCCGGGTGCCTGGCCCGGATGGATGAGGAGATTGCTTTCATTATTGATTTTGTTTGCCAAGGTGTTTGTTTATTATCTTTTCCTGACCAAAACGAACTGCAAAGCGATTCAATTCTTCAGTATCCAGAGGATCAAAGATCTCAGAGACCAATTTATGGGCATGCAGCTTGAGAAACGTCGCAATATCAGCCTCATCCGAAGTCGCCCTTTCCGGATTATTGGCTATTGCCATCAATTTTAGTACTATATAATCCGTCGGCTGTACAACAGGATGGGATCCGATAAGATCATCCTCGACAATAACTCGCCGGTCAAGTATATCCCGCCCGTCCTGGCTGCTAACCAGCAGAAAATCAACCTTTCCAAGAACGCCCATCTCTGAGTCAAATTGTGCAAATGATTCGGTTTTCTGGAAGCATTCATAACCAAGGCCCTCCATTATCCTGGAAAGATCCGGCCATGAGCGGCTGTCTGTCATAAGATCAATATCTGAAGTATATCTTGGGAACCCATACAATCCCAAGGCCATCGCACCGATAATGGCATAGGGCACCCCTTGTGCATTCAAGTGTTCAGAAAGAATCCCCAAGACACTTGTTATTTTTGGGCTTATGACTGATTCCACAATATTATCTTATATATAGGATTTCCATCCAAGATTCAATTCATAATCCCTCAATCGTCAATGGGTTACACCTCTTGCGGGTTTAAGCATTCGGCAGATTTATATTGGTTTTTGTTACTTTCAATATAACAGCGGTTGCCATATCTTGTCATTCTGGGGGGCGAAGCGACGAAGAATCCCCCGCAAGAGAGCACCACCTATGCGTGGGAGGGACTCTTCGCTGCGCTCAGAGTGACATACCTAAACAAACGTCGGTCTATGCCTGAATGATGCCCTTGAATTTCTTTGCGGCTTTGCGTCTGGCGCGAGGTATGAATTTTAAGATTGGGAATCTGACTACTGACCACCGACCTCTGACTACTGGGTTTTCGGCGGAAACTGCCCCAGGATTTTTTCCACGAGCTCGTTGTAGATCTCTTCGGTTTTTTCGGGATCAGTGTGCTGCGGCAGGTGCCGGGTGCCGTTGCCACGCCAGATGAGCTCGCCCCGGGCGTCGGTGAAGTCAATCACCAGCAGGCCCTCATCGTAGGTGGTGACGGTGCTGCCCGTGCTGATGGCGACCCCACCGTGGCGCCCGTAACTGCCCATGCCAAAGCCGACACCGGTCCTGACATCATCGGACCGGATTTTCTTGCTGATGGAAAACTGATAGGCGACCTTGTATGCAGACGTGCCGGCACCGATTTTTTGAATCCCTTTGGCAGCCAGAACACGGTCGACCGCCTTGCGAATCCGGGCGTCCAGCAAGGGGCTGTCCACCCGCACATCACCGGTTTCACCCTGCTCGCCTGACGTCCACTGGTAGCTATTCACCTGGGGTATTGGTTTGTCCAGATCAAAATCCTGGCTCACTTTGACACTGGAGCAGGCAGAGATCGACATGATCAGCAAGATAATTAGTAACAACCGGATATCTTTCATTGTTCCTCCCGACAAAAAAAGCATGTCCATGCGTAACGAATCCGTCAAAAGCAATCGCCTTGAACCTTGCCTTTGGATACCTATTGTGATTAATAATATAGCGTCGTTAAAAGAAAGGCAATGCCATGGCAAAAAGTAAAACGCCCGCTTCAAGCACCCGTCCCGTTGTTGACAAAGGTCTTATTAAAATGTTCCTCCGGTTAACATCAGAGGAGCGTATTCAGGCAAACGACAACGCCATTAATGCCTTTTCCGAATTAAAACATGCCTTCAAACAGCAAGAATCCACAAGCCGCAAATCTGGGCGCCCTGCTGAAAGGTCTTAAAGAAGCCGGGGTTGATTTCATTCTGGTCGGTGGCGTGGCCGCTGTTGCCCAAGGGGCTCCGGTTACCACCGTGGATATGAAGAATTGTTGCCGGACAGCATTCAAATTGAGTACCAGGGACACAAAATATCTGTTCTCAGCCTGGAGGCAATGGTCAACATGAAAAGCGCGGCCGATACCCCGGAAGATGAGTATCGGCTGCAGATTCTGAAAGAAACGCTAAAACAGATAGAGGGCGAATAGCCGTAGAGAAATTCAGTCTGAAAGCGCTTACCTAACCCTGCACGCCTGTCTTTTTCCCGAGCAGCCCCCTCCCTCAATCCCTCCCGCCAAGGGAGGGAAGCTCTTTCTGGCATCGTTTTTTCTTGCTCTTAATCTAAATTTTTATGAGCAGGCCTAAATAAAACCCAAGTATGATTAAGAGTAAGATCAAGAAATGCAGGGCAATGAGTCATGCCGCCCTTTACGCTATGCCCTAAGCTCCCTGGACTATACCGGCCCGTCCAGCAACTCCCGGGCATGCGCCAGGGTCGTGGCGCTGATCTTGACCCCGCCCAGCATCCGGGCCATTTCCCGCACCCGCTGTTCAGGTGTCAGGGGCTCTATGGATGTCAGGGTTCTCTTGTTCTTGATTCTCTTTGAAATCAGAAAATGATTGTTCCCGAAACGGGCAATCTGGGGCAGGTGCGTAATGCAGATCACCTGACAATGGTCCGCGAGATCCGCCAGTTTTTTCCCGACCACTTCAGCCACGCCGCCCCCGATACCGGCATCCACTTCGTCAAACACGATGGTTTCAACTGCCTCGGACCCGGCTAAAATCACTTTAAGGGCCAGCACCACCCGGGACAATTCACCACCGGAGGCAATTTTGGCCAGGGATTTCAGCTCTTCGCCCACATTGGGTGCGATCAGGATCGACACGCGGTCAATTCCGCTTTCCGTGAGCAGGCTGTTCCCGACGACCAGGCACTCGTCGGTTTTGTCATCCGCCGGTAGTGTTTTGACTTTTACTTCGAAGCGGGTCTCTTTCATCTTGAGCCCGGCAAGTTCGGCTGCTGTCCGCCTGGACAATTTAATCCCCGCCTGCCTGCGTTTTTTAGAAAGCTGTAAAGCCCGTTCACCGACTTCACGGCTCAAGGTCGCCAGAGAAGCCTCGGTTTGCTGCACGGTCTGGGAAAGGTTTTCAATTTCGGCAACTTTTGTTTCCACTGAGTCCCGGAATTCCAAAACCGCCGTCAGGCTGTCGCCATATTTTTTCTTAAGGCGGCCAAGGGCATCCAACCGCTCTACAACCTCTTCAAGCCGTTTGTCGTCCACCTCGATGCGGCCAAGGTAAGACTGCAGTTCCTGAACAGCATCTTCCACCTGGAAAATCGCTTCCGACAGTGCGCCGGCCCTTTTCGACAGAATCGGATCTATCCGACCGGCTTGCTCCAGGTTATCCCGGGCCGCCGAAAGCCGCTCCACGGCAGCCCCATCTGTATTGTAAAGCATTTCCACACTCTGGTGAACCGTCCTGAAAAGAGTCTCCGCGTGTTTGAGACGCTTGCGTTCGCCTTCAAGTGTTTCATCCTCACCGGTATGAATGCCGGCTGCCTCAATTTCATTTTTCTGAAATGTGAGCAGTTCCCGCTGCTGGGTGCTGCGCTTCTCCCGTGCCCGCAACCCCTTAAGCTCCCCCAGCAGGGTCTGGATGCGTTTGACACCGGCCGTAACCTCTGCCCGGAGGCTGTCCAGCCCTCCGAAGCGGTCCAGAATGCCCAACTGCTCTTCTTCTTTCAGCAGGGCCTGGTGCGCATGCTGCCCGGAAATGCTTGCCAAACTGCGGGTAATATCCCCCAGCGCCTGCATGGTGGCCAGTCGGCCGTTTATATAAACCCGGTGCCGATCACGGGCCGATATCACCCTGCGGATGATCAAGCCCTCTGCAGCATCGTACCCCTGTTCGGCCAGATTTTCGGCAAGCCTGCTTTGGGGCGCGATATCAAACAGCGCTGCGAGTTCCGCGAATTCAGCACCAGACCGGACCATCCGGGCTGCGGCCCGGCTGCCCAGCAATAGATTGACCGCCTGAATGATGATCGATTTGCCGGCCCCGGTTTCCCCGGAAAGGATGGTAAAACCGCTATCAAAACGAATGCTGAGGTCGTCGATAATGGCAAAATTTTTTATGAAAAGTTCCTGGAGCATACGCCTTCTTACGCTTAAAACAAAGGGCCGGGAATAAAATCAAAACATGACCATAGATCTCATAATTTTCAAACCGGGTCAATAGAGGGGCAGCAAAGCCGGAAGCAGCCTCAGCAGGTTTAAATCCGCGGTGAAAGGTTAGGTAGTGTCCATCCATAGGTAAACATAGAGCGCTGGAATGAATGCAGACCAAGGACCTGCTGATGCAACGTGGAGCCTGGCTCGTTCAAGGCCAGGGCTTGCCGCGTGAAGCTGTATTCCGAATACCGCAAATATAGCTGAACAGCGGCAATTAAGATAAAACAGAAATGAAATTTCTGATTGAGCGCGGGCCGGTTCGTTCAAGGCCAAGGCTTGCCTGGTGAAGCTGTATTCTGAATACCGCAAACCCGGCGTAACGCCGGCATTGGGCGAACCGGCCCGCGCTCAATCAGAAATTCTTGCGGGCGGCGGCGATATCCCCCACCTCCCCCATCACAATCAAGATCAGTCCCGGGTCAATGGAGATATCGGGGGGGGGGTTAAACTCAATGGCCTGGCCCGGCCTTTTTGCACCCAGGACCAAGAGATTGAAACGCTCAGCCAGGCCCGATTCGCCCAGGGTCTTACCTATGGAAACGGTGTTCTGGGTGACCACAATCTGGTGGATCCGCAAGTTTCCCTGTTTGCTCCTGAGCATGGAATCGAGAAAGTCCACCACCGTCGGCCGAATCATCTCGGAGGCAATTCGCAGGGCGCCGATGGTATTGGGTGACACCACGCTGTTGGCACCAGCCTTGTTCAATTTGGGCATAAGTTTCAAATTGACCAGGCTGGAAATAATGCGGACCTTGCTGTTCAGCATCCTCGAAGCCATGGTTATGTAGAGATTGTCCTTGTCCGAGGGCAGACAGATGGCGATCCCGTTGGCAGTTTCAATCCCGGCCGCCAGGAGGTTTTCATCCTCGGTGGCATCCCCGTTTATGTAAAGAAGGTCCTCAACAAACGTCAGGCAGCGGTCTATGGCTTCCTGATTGGCCTCAATCATCACCACGGATTCCTTGTTCTTAACCAGTTCCTGAATGACCGGCAATCCGGTCTGGCCGCCACCGCACACTATAATATGATTTTTGAGTTTGCCGATTGCTTTTTCCATTTTATTTTTCCTTAAAATACCCGAGAGCTCACCCTCGATCAGGAGTGCGGTCATGGCACCGAGACCATAGAGAATGATCGCCATGCCGAACGTAATCAAACACATGGTGAAGATTTCGGCAGGCACATTGCCGCTGATTTCAATGATCTCCCCGTAGCCGACACTGGTAATGGAAATCACGGTCATATAGAGGCAATCCATGATTGTGTATTTTCCGCCAAACATGGCATAATAGCCCAGCGTACCGGCCAGGATCACCAGAATGATCAGCAAAATAACCAGCTGCAGTCGATGTTTTATGTTCATATTTAAACCATAGCGCGCGGTTTACACCTGGAAAGTTAGTCCGGCGCGTGTGCCAAACCGGATAAGAAAGTCTGATTACACAAGAGTCTCTTATACTTACACTGTATATGAAAAAGTTCAATCCCTAATAGCGTCTGCCAGGACAATGTAACGATCAGACAGGTGCCTCGCATCTTTCTATAGTAAAAAAATGGGGCTAATGGTATTGAAAATATCTTTACAAAATCGCCGCTCTATTTTAAGATTGAGAGTTGCTCAATATTTTCTGCAATCCTGTTCTCTGAGGATCAAGACAAAAAGGACACGCACCACCGGTCCGGCAGCGGACTGGATACGCATGAGGTCTCGATGAACGCACTCACAACCCTGGTCATTGCCACCCGCAATCAGGGTAAACTCGACGAAATTAGCGACCTGTTAAAAGACTACCCGGTGGATATCAAAAGCCTGGAAGATTTCGGCCCTATTCCGGAGGTCGTGGAAGATGGCGACACCTTTGAGGACAACGCCTATAAAAAATCGAGCTTTACCGCCCGGGTACTTGGATTTCCAGCGCTCTCCGACGATTCCGGACTTATTGTACCGGCCCTGGACGGGGCTCCCGGCGTGCACTCAGCCCGCTGGGCCGGTGCCGGCGCATCGGATGCGGCCAAATGTGAAAAGCTACTGGCTGAACTGGAAGGCATTGAAGACCGCCGGGCCGCATTCGAGTGTGTGATCTCCATCGCGGTTCCCACCGGGCCGGCCCTGACCTATACCGGCCGGTGCGAGGGTGAGATTCTTACTGTCCCCTCAGGAGCCAACGGTTTCGGCTACGATCCCGTTTTCTATTACGCGCCCTTTAAGAAAACATTCGCGGATATGCCCCGTGAAAAAAAGAGCCGGGTCAGCCACCGGGGAAAAGCGCTTCTGGAACTGCAATCTGAATTTGACAAAGTCCTGACCTGGATTGAACGCCACATGCCGGTCCCGGAAAGATTTCCCTGCCATGATGGAAACGATGCTTGCTGAACTGATAAAAAGAAACCGCAGCTGCCGACGCTTTGACCAGAAGCACGCGGTCGCACCCGCCACCGTCAGGGCCCTTATCGACCTGGCCCGCTGCTCGGCATCCGCGGCCAACCGTCAGCCGCTCAAATATATTTTTTCAACAAATCCGGATAAAAACGAAGAAATCTTTACCTGCCTGGCCTGGGCCGCCTACTTGAAAGGCTGGCCGGGACCCGCTCCCGGAGAGCGCCCCGCCGCCTATATTGTCATTACGGGCGACACCCGTATCAGCACCAATTTCTGGTGCGATCACGGCATCGCCAGCCAGAGCATCCTGCTGGGAGCCCGGGAATCAGGCCTGGCGGGCTGTATCTTCGGGGCCATCAACAAACCGAAGCTGAAAAAGGCCTGCGGTCTTCCCGATGACCTTGAAATTCTTCTGGTTCTGGCCATCGGCAAACCAGCCGAAACGATTGTCATAGAGGCCGTGGGCCCGGATGGCGACATTGAATACTGGCGTGATGATCAGCAGACCCATCATGTCCCTAAAAGGGCTATAGAGGAAATTATATTCGAAAGCTTTGAATAAACTATAAACGGTCACGATTTCCTGGGGAGGCGTGGCATTTTCCCGTAAACAGCAGCCGGGAAAAGCCCGCCGGAATTGGGGCTCCTTTCGTATAAGGTCTTTTTTAAAAGAACACCTCATTTAACTTTATATCGGCATAGCAGGAGAGTGTAATGTTAGAAGCAGGCAAAGGGATTGATATTCTAAGTGAAATTGGAGGAATTACCAGCGTAGCAACGGGGCTCGACTTCATTAGAAGCAAGATGGATGGTGAAAACACCGCCAAACTTGACCGGATTACCAATCCGGACGTTCTTTTGAAAATTGCCAATGCCGCGTCCATGTGCGCCCCGGACTCAATTTTCATCAA
>CAZWPX010000007.1:0-125507 GCA_964636125.1 uncultured Desulfobacterales bacterium
CTACACAATCCTGAGGAACCTGGTACTCCACGTTGTTCTCATTTTTTGCCCTATTCGCAGCCTCTTGCTTCAGGTCGGACACGAAGCTCGGCCACGGGCCGCTCTCAAGCTGGTCCAACATAGGGGTTTCATGTTTTGCCATTTCTTACCTCCATTAAAGTTTAGTAATTTTCCAGCCTAAACAATGCGACTTCTTACTTCTAATACTTCGAGGGTTAAGCAGGTCACCTCCTCTCAAAATCAAATTTCAAATGAATCTCAAAAGTATAGAGATAGCTCCCTTATAGTCTACTGAATCAAGGGGCAGATATATTATTATTGTTAAATCTTGTCAATAAAAATCAGAGTTTCGGGAACTTATGAAAATCTATAATCGGGGGGAGGGGGGCCGTCTACGCTATTTTGTGGTTGGGCACCTTACAGGTACCTTATGTTGTAGTGGTTTGGTCTGGAATCGCATCTCTTTCAGCGGCCAGAAGTGTGTAAAACAGGTCCACGTGGTTCACCAGGTGCTTGCGAACGAAGGCGCGTTCTGGAGACGCCCCGAAAATCCGTTCGACCACACCCGAAAACAGCTCCAACAGGACCTCTTTGGGGTGGACTTTTACGTAATCATGAAAATCGGCAGGGAAGGTTTCCGGCAGGTCTTCCCGGCTCACAATCGTCATCAGCCCTTTGAAAAAACCTTTAATTGTACCCACAAGGGCAATATCCTGCGCCCAGGCCAGGGGTCCGGTGCCGTCCAGACGGTCCAGGCGGTTGCGCAGGGTCAGGTTTATCAGAAAAAGCAGCAGGGCTTCGACCAGGGTCTCCAGGTCCGGTTCGGCACTGTCCAGCAGGGGGACATATTTTCTCACGGTAATCAAGCGCAGCTCTACGCCGGCGGCATCCACCGGTTTAAGAATGAAATCTCCGGCGGCATGGTGCCAGGCCGCGATCTGCTGGAAAGAGAAAATTTGATAGGCACTGGTCAAAATCCGGGCGGCCTGCCGGTAGACATCCTCAGCCTGGGGCCAGGTCAGGAAAAAACGGGTGTCATCCTGGCCCCATACCACGAGATTGCTCTGGTTTTCCGGGTGATCTGCCGTAATGTGGAATTCATAAAAACCGTCGAACCATTGCCCGTTGAACATGAGTACCTTTTGTCCGCCCCGGCAGGGAATTTCATCCAGATGATACACCCTGGGCAGGGTCGGCCGGTTAAATTGCAGGCCAAGCCGGGAAAGCAGGTTGAATTCGGTTTTAATATGATCCCGCCCTGTTTTCGAAATAGCCACGTTGACCACGAATGACACTTGACCGGTCTCCAATTTAACAACCACCCGGGCGGGGTGGTAAAAGGCGCCATGTTTCACCAGGAAAATTGCGATCCCCTGCGCACGGGCAAAGTCTCGCGCGCCCTCACCACCGTCGGCCAGTGCCATTTTTACAACCCGGTAGCGCTCATTTTCTAAAAATTCGCCGACGGCGTTAAAATAGTCTCCATAGGTAACTGCTTTTAAGTTCGATGCCGGGATTTGTGGCGGCATGGGCTGCCTGGCCCGGGGCAGGGATTGAGTCCAGATAGCGTCCCCGCGGGCAACCGGCTGGTCCACCGTGGCAAGGAAGAATTCCTGTGGGATCTTTTCCGGCAAGGAGAGTCACCTCTCTGGGGTTTTGGCTGCAGACTATAAACGGGTACCGCGCAGCGGGTACCCGTTTTTGGCAATGGGATTGACGGGGTCTCTGTGGGGGGCCCTAACGGTAAGAATCTATCTCGCTGGCTATTTCCGGGGCCACCTCAAAACCGAGCTCTTTGGCCCGGTCAAAATGTTCGACCGCTTTTGCGGTTTCAGTCTTTTCGAGATAACCAATGGCCAGGTTGTAGTGGGCGACCGCAAAATCCGGTTCCAGCTTCAGAGCTTTCTGGTTGGCCGCAATGCTCTCATCCACAAGTCCTTTCATAAGGTAGGCATTGGCCAGGGTGGTGTAGGCCTGCAGAAAGTTCGAATTATGGGCGATTGCCTTTTGCAGGTATTTAATAGCCTGGTCCACCTCTCCCTTCTGGAGATATACAAACCCCATGTTGCCGAAACCCTCGGAAAAACCAGCCCGGGTTTTAGTGGCCCGCATATTGTAATCCAGGCATCCGTCAAGATCCCCCTTGCTCAGACAGATACCGCCCAGCTGTACATACGCTTCGGCCAATGTCGGGCTGTTCTCGAGCGCTTCCAGCAGCTCCTTTTCAGCTTCGTCAAATTTTCGCTGACCCAAAAGTCCGATGGCCAGGTTGTAATGCGAGGTGCCGCATTCCGGGTTCGCCGCAATCGCGGCCCGCTGCCGCGCGATATATTCTTCTACGTCTTTTGCTTTTTCCATGCTCTTTTTTCCGTTCTGTTGAAATTTGGGTTAATATCTCCATTTGATTTATCAGAATTCGCCATTGTTGCAAGGGTTTTATCCACCGCCTGAGGGTACTATTTTTTGACGCATTGCATTTGGGCCCTTATCAATTTCTAAAAATTGTGATAAAAGTAAGAGGTTGCAGGGGTTATGTCAACCCATGCGGCCGGTTGACCCTTCAGCCGCCGTCTCAGTATCAATTTACCACAGGGAGGAAGAAATGAAATCAGGATGCTACACCGCACTTGCCACGCCGTTTACGGGCGACGGAGTAGACTACCAGGGCCTCGAGCAGCTGGTAGATTTCCAGATTTCCAACGGCATCACCGGAATCCTGGCCGTTGGCACCACTGGAGAGAGCCCTACTTTGTCTTGGAAGGAACACAACCGGGTTGTTGAAACCGTGGTCGGCAAGTGCAAGGACAAGTGCATCTGTATTGCCGGCGCCGGCAGCAACAATACCCGCGAGGCCCTGGAGGCCGCCGGGCACGCCAGCCAGGCTGGCGCGGATGCGGTTCTCCTTGTGGACCCTTACTACAACGGACCCAGCAGCCTGGAAATCAGGCGCGAATACGTGGCGCCGGTTGCCCGGGCCGTGGCCGGCACCGAGGTGATTCCCTACGTCATTCCCGGCCGGACCGGTGCCCAGCTGCTGCCGGAAGACCTGGCCCTGCTCGACCAGGCGTTCGATAATGTCAATACGGTCAAAGAGGCCACCGGCAACCTGGACAACATGCGCCGGACACGCGCGTGCTGCGGCCCGGATTTTACCATTCTGTCCGGGGACGACCCCTTGACCTATACCATGATGAGGGATGCGGATATTCGCGCGGCCGGGGTTATTTCCGTCCTGTCCAATGTGGCGCCCGGCGCTATATCCCAAATGGTAAAGGCCTTGAAAGAGGGTGATCTGGATGCGGCCAAAGCGCTGAACACAGCCCTGGCGCCGCTGTTTGGCCTGGTGACGGTTACGACCCAGGAAGAGAGTCCCACCGGGACGGTCGCCTGCCGGGCCCGTAACCCGCTGGCCCTCAAAGCACTGATGGCGATCCTCGGCATGCCCGCCGGCGGGTGCCGCCGCCCATTGGGGAAAATGACGGCCCAGGGGCTGGCTGTGGTTCTGGCGGCAGCCCGGAAAGTTCAGTTGGAAAACCCGGAAATTCTCAAACCGGTCGGTGACTTTTTCAATATCGATATTGAGGCCCGCCTGGCCGACGCCGCCAACCGGGAAGGGCTTGCGTACAGCAGTTACTGAACCCTGGCTGCTTAAACCTGTTCTTAAAAAAGAGAAAGCCGGAGCCGCCTTGCGGGGCTCCGGCTTATTTTCAGGGGCCGGGCGATAACACCGGCCCGGACAAGTTCCTTAATCTTCTTTTGCGATCGACTTTCGCTTGGCCTCGGCCCCCTCTTTCTGGGGCAGCTTTTCACTCTCTTCAACCTGGAACAAAACACCTTTCAGCCACTTGAGACCAAATTTCAGAAGCTCGACCTCATCGCCTTTAATCTTCTTGAGTGCCTCGGGATCAACTTCGTAGCGCTCGAGAAAGGAGCTTTCAAACACAAACTTTTTAAACTTGTCAATATTGTAGCTGACCATAAAAAACATCTGCTTACTCTGCTCGGTCAGCTTCACGTTGGCCGGAAAGGACCGCTTTCTCACCACCAGGTCAGTCCAGTCCGCGTTGATCTCATCCTGAACGTCCACCCCCTGGTCCTCGCGCCACTCTTTTACAGTCCACTCTTTGTCCTCTTCAAAACCGAGACAGTGCGGTTCGTGGACAAAGAAGAAGAAGCCCTCATCGTCAGCACCTTCTTTGTGGCTCAGCGAGGCGACGCCCAGCGGGTAGTAGCGACAGGTGGTGGGGCGGTCTTCATACAGGATGCAGCCGTCGTCATCACGGACAAACGGGCAGGATTTCTGATCGTCATCCATAAGTTTCAGGGTTACCACCGGAAGGTCCGTCTTCTCAAAAATCTGGGGCTCGGTATAGATCGCCAGGAACTCCTCTGAACTTAAATCAAGGCGGTTCTTCAACCGAATAATGTCATACGGTGTCAGGATGATATTGATCCCCCGGCAACATTTGGTAAAACATTTCACGCCCTTGTGGCACTCAAACTTAAATTTACTGTTCAGGCCAAGGCGGTTGGTCTCTATATTGGCCATTAAGTCGTTATTGCTCATGGTCTCTGTGGTCTCCTTTTGAATTTCAGCATTTCATAACCAAGCCAAAATTTAAAGTCAAATTGTTTCGTCCAAGCCAAGTAGGATAACTATTGAAAATTTGTGTTGATTTGTTAGTCTTTCATGAAAAATTGCAGCCGTTTTGACTGGTTGCACGCCTGCTTCAGTCCGGGCACCCCGACACCGGCACGGGGTGAATATCCGCTGAAGAGCCCAACCGAAAACAGGGAGAAGCCATCATGACCCGCTATATCGGCGCTATCGACCAGGGAACGACCAGCACCCGTTTCATCATCTACAACCATTTGGGAGAGCCCCTACACGCTGCCCAACAGGAACACCGGCAGATTTTTCCAAAGCCCGGTTGGGTAGAGCACGACCCGATGGAAATCTGGCACAACACGGAGACAGTGGTCCAAGATGCTCTGGAACAGGCCGATATCCGCGGTTCAGATCTGGCTGCCGTGGGTATTACCAACCAGCGCGAAACCACCGTTGTGTGGGATCGAAACTCCGGAAAGCCCTATTGCAACGCCATCGTCTGGCAGTGCACCCGAACTGCTGACCTCTGTGGCGAAATAATTCAGGCTGGCGGTCAGGATCAATTTCGGGAAACCACCGGCCTGCCGGTGGCCACCTATTTTTCCGGCCCCAAGATCCGCTGGATTCTTGAGAACATACCGGGGGTCAGGTCTGCCGCGAACAAAGGAGACGCCCTTTTCGGCACCATTGAATCCTGGATCATCTGGTGGCTTTCCGGCGGACCGGGCAGCGGTCGCCACGTTACCGATGTCACCAACGCCAGCCGCACGATGCTGATGGATTTGAACACCCTGCAATGGGATCAGGACATCCTCCGCCAGCTGGATATCCCGCCGCAAATGCTACCGGAAATAGTACCCTCAAGTGACCCCGTTCCCTGGGGGCAGACCCAGACCGGAGGCGCTTTCGGGGCGGCGGTCCCGGTTTGCGGCGCTGTGGGTGACCAGCAGGCGGCCTTGATCGGCCAGGCCTGCTTTCGGGCCGGGGAAGCAAAAAACACTTATGGGACCGGCTGTTTTCTCCTGCTCAATACCGGCACCGCCCCCGTTTTGTCCCGTAAAGGGCTGCTCACCACCGTGGGGTATCGCTTTGGCGGACAGGCTGCCGTTTATTGCCTGGAAGGCTCGGTGGCGGTGGCCGGCTCACTGGTTCAGTGGCTCCGCGATAACCTGGGACTGATTTCAGCGGCACCGGAAATTGAATCGCTGGCCAGATCTGTGCCAGACAATGGCGACACCTATTTTGTACCGGCCTTTTCAGGACTGTTTGCACCTTACTGGCGCCCGGACGCCCGCGGGGCCCTGGTCGGGCTGACCGGGTTTGCAAACAAAGGACATATTGCCCGGGCGGTTCTTGAAGCCACCGCTTACCAGGCCCGGGACATCGTGGACGCCATGATCGCAGACTCCGGGGTGGTGCTCGATACCCTCAAGGTGGATGGCGGAATGGTGGTCAATGAACTGTTGATGCAGTTTCAGGCCGATATCCTGGATGTTCCGGTAATCCGCCCGAAAGTCATCGAGACCACCGCCCTCGGCGCCGCGTATGCAGCCGGGTTGGGCATTGGATTCTGGTCTGATACCCGTGAACTCGACCGGAACTGGTCCGAGGACAAACGCTGGCTGCCCGCCCTTGAGTCGCGAAAAAGGCAGGTTTTATATGCCGGCTGGCAAAAAGCGGTTGAAAGAACCCTGAACTGGACCTGACCTGCCCTTATTTAATTTGTTCGGGCATTGAAAAAATTCTGTTTTCATTCTATACAATAAAGGTTTAACAACCTTAATAGTTATTGTTTTTCCACAACAGGTCGCCGCATCAGGAGGATCCATGCAGATTACAATTAATAAATCAGGGACACTTAAAGAAAAGCCGGATGAGAATAATCTGGGCTTTGGCACGCTTTTTTCAGATCATATGTTTAACATGGATTACAACCCCGAACTGGGGTGGCACAATCCGCGGATCGAACCCTATCAGGCACTCACCATGGACCCCGCCACCATGGTCCTCCACTACGGCCAGGGCGTTTTTGAAGGCCTCAAAGGCTATCGGACGCAATCCGGGGCGGTGCAGCTTTTTCGCCCTACGGAAAATATCCGCCGACTGAACCGCTCCTCCCGCCGGCTGTGTATCCCGGAACTGGACCCGGACTTCGTGCTGGAAGCCCTCCGACAGCTTCTTGACGTCGAAAAAGATTGGGTCCCCGGGGCTGAAGGAACCTCTTTGTACATTCGTCCAACGATTATCGCCACAGACCCTTTTCTGGGGGTCCGGGCCTCCTTCACCTACCGGTTTTTTATCATCCTGTCTCCGGTCGGGGCGTATTACCCGGAGGGTTTCAATCCGGTAAAAATATTCGTAACCCGCGATTTTGTGCGTGCCGTCCGCGGTGGTGTCGGTGAGGCCAAAACCCTTGGCAACTATGCGGCCAGCCTGCTGGCCGGCGACAAAGCCCATGAAGCGGGCTATACCCAGGTTCTCTGGCTAGATGGCGTCGAGCAGAAATATATCGAAGAGGTGGGCGCCATGAACATCTTCTTTATCATTGGAGATGAAATTGTAACCCCCTTGCTCAACGGCAGCATCCTGCCGGGAATTACCCGTGACTCTGTGGTCGCGCTGGGAAAGAGTTGGGGGCTCAATGTCACTGAAAGAAAGATAAGCATTGATGAGGTCCTGGCCGCATACAACGCCGGCACGCTTAAAGAGGTTTTTGGATCCGGCACGGCCGCAGTCATCTCCCCGGTGGGGGAAATTAAATACGGTGACGACCTGATTACAATTAATGCGGGTGCCGTGGGACCGATCTCACAGCGGTTTTATGACTCACTGACCGACATACAGTACGGCAATGCCCAAGACCCTTTCGGCTGGACGATACCAGTATAGGATAAAAATGAATACAAAAATGGTTGTAAAAAAAGCCGTATTCCCCGTGGCCGGTCTGGGCACCCGTTTTCTACCAGCTACCAAAGCAATGCCCAAGGAAATGCTGCCGGTGGTTGACAAACCGCTGATCCAGTATGCCGTTGAAGAGGCGCTGAGTGCCGGGATCGAACAAATTATTTTTGTCACGGGTAGACGGAAAGAGGCCCTGGAAGACCATTTCGACAGGTCCTGCGAACTCGAACATGCCCTGATGCTCAACAACAAGGAACACGTTCTAAAAGAACTCACCTCCCTGGTGCCGGAGTCCGGCACCATTATTTATACCCGCCAGAGCGAACCCCTGGGACTGGGGCACGCCATCTGGTGCTCCCGCCATGCCGTGGGCAATGAACCGTTTGCCGTCCTGCTGGCCGATGATCTGGTCAAGGCAGACACGCCGGTCCTGGCCCAGATGCTCACGCAGTTTCAGGAAGTCCAGAGTTCCATCGTAGCCGTGGAAGAGGTCCAGCCCGACCAGACGGATAAGTATGGTATCCTCGATGTTGAAAACAGCCCTAACGGGCTATTGAAGATAAATGGAATGGTCGAAAAACCGCTGCCTGAAAATGCCCCTTCCAACCTGGCCATAATCGGCCGCTATATCCTGACACCCGAAATTTACACCCAGCTTAGCCGGAAAGAACGCGGTGCCGGAGGGGAAATCCAGATCACCGATGCCATGGCAAATCTCCTCCGAGAGCAGACTATTTACGGTTACCGCTTTGCAGGGCAGAGGTTTGACTGCGGGAGCAAAGCCGGATTCCAGATGGCCAACCTCGCTTATGCCCTGGATCGGCCGGACATCAAAAAGACCCTGCTTCCGTTCATACAAAATTATGTAAATCCTTAAAAAGCCGGTCAACCTTTCTTGTATACATAATAGTACTTCATCACTTTTTCCACGTAGTTCTGGGTTTCGGGAAAAGGCGGTATGCTTTTATATTTGTCCACCACGGTCGGTCCGGCATTGTAGGCGGCCAGGACCAGGGGCAGTCTGCCGTTATAGCGATTATGCAAGGTTTTGAAATACTTGGCACCGCCCATGATATTTTCCCGGGGATTAAAGGGATTGAGAATGTTCAGGCTCCTGTAGTTATCGGGCATGATCTGCATGAGTCCCTTGGCTCCCTTTTTTGAAACAGCCCGGGGGTCAAAATTGGATTCGGCTTTTATGATCGCTTTCAGCAGCGGTTCTGATACGCCATGGATTCGGGCGGCTTCCCTGATGATCCGATCATAACTTTTGGGTGTGCCGCTCTCTATGGTTCTACCGGGTCTTTCTTTAATGTAGAGTCGGTATTGGGATGAAGTGGGGACATTTGAAAAATGAAGAACACCGTTGCTGTCAAGGTACATGTAAATATCTGCATGGGATTTTCCGGGGGTGCTGATTAAAACGAGAATAACCACCCACAGGCCGTACAGGAAATTTTTTAAATGAATCGCCGTTTGCATGGCTTTACTTTGATTTTCCGGTCCTAAAACCCCAGATCATCATTGATAAGGATGACCTTTATTCTCCCTTTTGGAAACGACTTTTCAGAAATAGTCCAGACATTGCATATCCGCTCGGGACTCTTACAGTTCTGGCAGACCCCCGTTTTCAAACAGGGGTTTTTTTTGTCAAGACGCATGACGTTCACCGGCGCGGCATAGGTTTTAATTCGTTCGATGGCCTCGTCCACATCGGCTACAATCTTGTTCCGCCCGACGATAATCAATACATTTTTCGGCCCGAAGGCGATGGCGCCCACCCGATTGCCGATCATATCCAGATTCACCAGGCGCCCTTTTTCAGTAACCGCATTGGTTCCGGTAATATAAAGATCAACCAGCAGGGACTGCCGCCTGAGTTCATAGGCTTCGGCCGGCGACAGGTTTTTGTCATAGGTATCCAGGACGGTAAGTCCCGGTCTCTTTTTTAGTTCTGTATATATCCCGGTTTGAATATGGCTGAGCGAGCCTCCCCAGGAAACCGTTTCGGGGGCCAGCTGCGGCAGCAATGTATCCATGACCAGGGTTTTGGTATCTGCGCGTGAATTTGCAATGTGGACTTCGAAATTGTTTTTCTCAAGGGCACTTTTAAGTGCTTCTAATTTGATCTCCCAGAAAGTCGTAATCGGTTTTTCCACTGTAAGCTCTCCTCTAAATTAAAATCAGTTGTCGGGCGCTGGCCACCTTTTTGACGGCCAGCCACGCGGCTTTATTTTTTCAATTTGTGAACGGACACTATTGACCTTCCCCCCCTCCAAGGACAATCGCGGCCAGGCCTCTTAACAGCAGATCCGGGCCTTCTATATCCTCGATTAATCTGGCAGCCAGATCATCGTTCTTATCCAAACCCGCTGCCGTTACACTGATCTGGTTGGCAGCGATACGCCGGGTGCTCTCCTCTTCATGGGAATCTGCCATGATGGTATAAAGCATCCAGACGACTTTCTTCCGGGCGGCAATACCCAGCAGGAATATAATTTCAGCCTTTAAATCGGTATCCGCCTGTTTGAATACTTTGGCGAGCACGGGTGTGGCCGTATCAATCTCATGTAAATAGAGCTCAATATTATTAATATATAACAGCGTCTTTTGAAGCGGACTTTCCTGGTATTTATCATCAATACCCTTATCTTTTTTCATTGTACCGCTTCAAGATGAGTTTTTTGGGAAAATCGGCGTGGCCGATGTAGCGAATACAAAAATCCTCAGCCACAGCGCTGATATTATCCAAAACGGCCTCTTTTTCCCTGCTGTCTACAAAGTTTCTCTCTTTTGTCTGCTCAAATACAACCGTGTTGCCAATCGTTTTCAGAATGTCCGCAAGGTCCGGGGCCGGTGGCTCTTGTTTGGCACTCCAGTATTTTTCAACCGGTACTTCGACCCGGGTTTTAAGTTCAACCCGGTAGCGATCTCCGGCAATTTTTCGTGAAGTATCAATAAATTCAAGTTGTAGTCCATTGTTAAGATCAATCTTTTTTATCAGTTTTGCTGTCATTTACCTTCCTCTTTTTAAAACAGTTGCAACTGCTCCTGGCTTTTAATCTGCTTTTTTAAAATTTTCTCAGTTTGGTGGTGCCGCAGCTCCTTTGCAATGTCTTGCACAAACGACGATAATTTACTCTCTTCTGTTTTTCCATAAATTTTGACCCGGTTTGCAAAGGTTAAAAATAATTTTTCCATCGCCCGGGTCAGGGCCACGTAAAAAAGGCGTCTTTCTTCAGCCGGATCAGCCGGCGGCAGCCCCCCCCGACAGTAGGGTAGGCGTTTATCATCACAGCCTGCAATAAAAACAATGGGAAACTCAAGTCCTTTGGCTGCATGCAGGGTCATCAAAGAGACCTTCTCTACGTTTTCCCTATATACATCTGAATCCCTGTAAAGTGCAAGTTCACCTAAAAATGTGTTGGCGTCAGTTCCAAATCCCTGCGCATAATTCAATAACCGGTTGAAGGCGTCAAGGGTATCTCCTTCTTCTTTCAACATTGATTTCAGGCGGGTATTTTCAACCAGGTGAACAAGCTTTTTTTGAACATTCAATTGTTCAATTTCTTTTTCAAGGGTATAAATACGGCCGAGAAAATTATATAATCTTTTCTGCCGTGCTTCGGTCAGACCCGTGATGGGAAATTGACGAACCATATATCTCAACGACTTCATCTGCAGACCGTTTTTAAGAAACCACTCTTTCAGCTGCCAGGCCGTTTTTCGGCTGATACCGGGCTGAACGGCTGCCCGGATTCGCTCTATATCCACCAAATTGGAAGAGCCCTCTAAGACACTGAGCAGTGATACAAGTTCTGCCAGACGTGAATGGTCCATCCAACTTTCACGGCTCACCAGTTGGCAGGGAATTCCGGCTGCAGTTAAGGTTGCGTCAATCACCTTGCCTTGCGAATGGGTTCGGTACAGCACTGCAAAATCTGCAAAACTGCTTGATTCTAAATCAATTCCCGGATCAACACTCCCAAAATCAATACTGTGAAAACCGGTACCGCCCATCAGTTTTTCAATGGTTTTTCCAATGACCACCGCTTCGGCTGTTTCCGAAGTCGTTTCAATAACAGACAGGGTACCAGCACCGTCAGTTTCAGAGTATGTCCGCGCCCGGTTCCCATTGCTTTGACCTCTTTCAATCACCTGGTTAGCGGCTTTTAAAATGGTCTTGGTGCTGCGATAATTTTTTTCCAGGCCGATGACCCTTGCTCCCGGAAAATCTTTGACAAACCGGTTAAAATACGAACGGTCCGATCCTCTGAATCCATATATGGATTGATCGGGATCGCCAATGGCGCAAATAGTTCCGCCGCCGGATGCCAATGCTTGTATAATACAATATTGGCCGTAGTTAATATCTTGATATTCATCTATAAAAATGTATTGGTAACGGGCGCTGCAATCTTGTTTGAAGAGCGGGTCTGCGGTGAACAGGCGTACGACCCTGAAAATGAGATCTTCAAAATCACATAACGCCTGAATATCCATAATATCTTGGTAATATTGATAAACACGGCTTGTCACACCCAGGTCGCACGAGTCTGTAACCACGGATATATCATCTTCCGGCCCTAAAATATTCTGTTTGGCACGTATAATACATTTCAGGTAATATTGGGGATCCCGGGTCACGTTCAAACCGCTGCGTTTGGCTTTATGGACAGCCTCTTGAATGGTAATTTTTCTGTCTCTATCGTTAATGACCCTGATCTTGTTTTCCGGGGACAATTGATTGAGCAATTTGAAACAAAAAGAATGAAACGTGGCCACTTCCGGAATCGCGACTGTATTTTCCAGGAGCCGGGCGAGTCTGGATTTCATTTCCCGGGCGGCTTTATGGGTAAACGTAACCGCGAGAATGTGTTTACTGTTTACATCCTGGTGGAGAATCTGGTGCGCGATTCTGCGGGTCAGGGTCAATGTTTTGCCAGTACCAGGGCCCGCAACTATCAACAGGGGTCTCGATAACTGCTCTATAGCCCGGGTCTGTTCGCTGTTTAAATACAGCACCGGGTCGCTGGCCGTCCCATTGTTGTCAGCTTGCAGTGATCGCTTCTCCTTCTTAACCCGTTCTTTAAAAGCATTATCAGGAAAATTTTGACGGGCCGCCACGCTCATTTTTTCAGGCAGTTTAAAAAGGCGTCTCTGTCCGGATAGTTTGTCTCGCTCTTCAGGACTGAAGATTCTGACAACCCCGAACTCACCGTCATAGCCACCGCTGATATCGAGTTCCCCCGCTCTCATCCGCGTGATCGCTTCAGCCAGAAACGGAATTCCGGATTCTGACAATCTCCGCCTGTCTATCTCCCTGAGAATCGATAATTCAGGCCCGAGATCCTCCAGCGCGGCCGCATAACAGGCGGCCACCCTTTTGGAATTAGGTCCCACCCTCAAAATTTCAGACAAAACGTCCACCAGCGGAACGAGGTTGGCAAAAGAGGGGCTGGTTTCCGGTTTGGATGCCTCTTCACGATCAGCCAGCATTTCCACTCGATAGGAGACACCGAGCGTAACCGGTTTATTACAGACCGGGCAACGCCCCCCCTCCGCAAGTGTCTCTTTGGGGTTCAGCCGTATCTGGCATTTGCGGTGTCCATCAAAATGATATTTTCCCTGTTCCGGGTAAAATTCGATGGTTCCTTGAAAAGCATCATCCCCTTTGTTGACCAGGGCCTTTTTGATACTCGCATAATCAAGATCTGTATTGAAAATATTGGCCTCGCGTCCCAGTTTGGCCGGAGAGTGTGCATCTGAATTGGAAATAAGTGTCATGCGATCCAACTGCGAAACACGCCAATTCATGGCCGGATCGGAACTGAGGCCCGTTTCCACAGCAAAAATATAGTCGCTTAAATCTTCAAAACAGGCTTCAACCGTTTCAAAACCGGATTTTGACCCCAGAAGCGAAAACCAGGGTGTCCATATATGCGCCGGGACGAGATATGCCTGATCATCTGTTTCCAGCAGAATCTCCAGAAGGTCGCGGGCATCAAGTCCCAGGATGGGCCTGCCGTCCGACTTAATATTGCCGATACGGTCTAATTTTTGATTAAATTCAGCAGCCTTTCCAAGGTTGGGAACAAATACAAGATTGTGGTTTTTACGTGTTTTTCCATCTTTTTTGTAAATATTGCTGATTTCCGACTGCAACATGAAACGGACTGGTCCGCGGCAGGAAAGCGGAACCTGTTGATCACAAACGCTGGCGATATCCTTGTGCAAACTGAAAAGGCCAGCCTCGGCCGGAACCAACTTGGCGTTGATTTCCGAAAACCAGCCCGGGTGAGTGAAATCACCGGTCCCCACCACCGTTATCCCTTTTAACTGAGCAGTTACATATAAATTTTCAAGGTCCAGATGCCTGGAAGTGGCCCGGGAAAATTTGGAGTGCACATGAAGATCTCCAATAAATTTCATATGGCCTCTGTTTGCAACTTATTCACAGATTGTTCATAACTATACGGTTATGAGCATCCAGCAGATAGTTGTTATTAAACTCCAGTTTATCAGTTGACTTAATTTAAAGCTATCAATAGGTACATACCTTAAAATTATAAAATAATTAAGATACTTAAGGATTTATTAGCGTTATGAACACCCTATAATCTTATTCTTTTATTATATTTAAAGAATAGAGAAAGATCTTTTGATTTACATATTAAAAAGGTGTTATTTTCAAGAACTGTTTTAGGGTAAAATTTTCTTGTAACTGCCCTAAAAAAAGGCTATATATACATGTTTTTATGCTATATAACACAATATATTGGTATTCATTTTATTTTTAAAACCCCAACAGGTGTTCCGTCAATTAGTAATTATCGCCTATCCACCCACTGCCCTGTTTTTGGTTTAGAAAATAACGAATTAAGAATTAGAAAGTCAGGACTCGTTTATGGGTTTACTATCATCCTCGGTTTCAATTACCCAGTACAAAGTTGAAGGACAGCTGCCCGCACCTGTAAATGAATCACTCCTCGCGGGGCTGAAAAGAAATTCAATCATTGAAATAGACAACGAATCCGAGGACCTTGTGTCCGGATGGACTTCATTTGAAAACCCTTACAAACCTGAATTTGAACTGCCGGGAGTTTCCATTGGAACCCGGTTTGTCTTTTCCATCAGGATTGATAAGAAAAGTATCCCCGCTAAAGTTTTGAAAAAACATTACTTTCTTGAAATATCCAAAAGGCTCGCCGAAACAGGTCGGGACTATTTGTCCAAAACTGAAAAAAGTGAGATCAGGGAACACGTTAAAACTGTGCTCAGCCTCAGAATTCCGGCGACACCTAACATTTATGATATTATCTGGAATTATGAAGAGGGCGGTCTGTGGTTTTTTTCAAATCTGAAATCGGCTAACGAAGAACTTGAGACTCTTTTTTCAAAAGCATTTAAATTGACGTTGATCAGGGTATTTCCATTTTCCATGGCCGATATGCTGGCAGATCTATCAGGACCTGAAAAAGAAAAGCTGGCCAAGCTTTCTGCAACCGCCTTCACAGGATAAATAATGCTGGATGTAAGTGTAAGTTACAACAAATATAAGTTTATAGGTCATGAATTCTTAACCTGGCTTTGGTTTCTTATTGAAAAAAAACCCGAGCGGCTCAAGGCAGCCTCTAAAAATTTTGATTCACTGACCATTGGCAATCGCCTGGTTATTGAAAACAGAAGAAATGAGGAAGTGCTCGAAGCCATAACTATTAAAGGGGATGATGCCGGTCTTGAGGAAGGTTTCCTCTCCCTTAAGAAGGGCGCTGTTGTCACCGAAATCAATCTGGTTCAGTCCCTTGGGGATCAAAACTGGAGCTACACCCTGAAAGGTGAAAGCTTGAACATTTCCAGTTTAAAAACTCCCGTTGTGGGCCAGGTAGAAACCGGAGATGACCTTGAAGGGGCTATTTTAGAAAAGACCTACCTGTATGAGCAGGTCATTGAAATGGTTAATAACCTATTTAAAATATTTATAAAAATAAGAGTTTCAGACAATTGGTCAGAAACAGTTGGTCAAATTAAAAAATGGATTGATTCATAATATCAGGATGCTTTTTTAGAAAGGAATTCATTATGAAATTTATGATTAAAAAGAGCGATGTTCTTGATGTTCTGTCGAAGGTTCAAGGATTAACCGGTCGAAAAAGTAACCTTGCGATCACATCCAATGTTTTGATCAGCGCGGGTGAAGACGGATTAAAATTGGCCGTCACCGACCTTGAAACGGGGTTTGAAGGATTGTACCCGGCCGTTGTGGAATCAGGTGGCACCATTGCGATAAACGGCAGGAAATTTTTCGAAATTGTGAGGGATTTTCCCAACGAGGATATCCTGGTAAACGAAGTAGAAAATCACTGGATTGAGATCAGCAACAAGAATGTAGAATACCACATCGTCGGCATGAATCCTGATGATTTTCCCAGTATGCCGACCATTGAGGGCCAGGGATTTTTTGAAATTGAAAGCAACGCCCTTAAAAAGATGATTGAAAAGTCACTGACCATCAGCACATCAGATGACAAAAGAGCTCATATTACAGGGATTTACCTTGAAAAAATTATTGATGATGATGATAAATTGCTGCGCATGGTGTCCACCGACGGCAGTCGTCTGTCTAAAACAGATTATCTGTCCGAGGACATTGAAAAACTGGAAATGGAAGGCAGTGTTATTGTCCCTAAAAAAGGACTCAGCGAGGTAAATAAATTTTTGGATGCGGAGGGGACCGTTGATATTGGTATCCAGGACAATCACCTGTTTATTAAGAAAGATAGTGAAAATATAATTATCCGCCTGCTCGAGGGAGAATTTCCCAAGTACGGCGATATTATAAAAATTAAAGGAGGCCATTCTGTCAGGCTGAATAAAAGCAAATTTCAGATGATGCTAAAGAGGATGTCTATCCTAAGTTCTGAAAACTACAAAGGTGTCATATTTAAATTTTCAGATAATAAACTTATCATCACCTCAACGAACCCTGACATTGGTGAATCAAAAGAGGAAATGGAAATTCCCTACAATGGTGAAACCATGGAAATGGCTTTTAATCCAAAATTTTTTATTGATACCATCAGTGTGCTGGAAAGTGAAAGTATCCTGATCAATCTTATCGATGAAGAAAAACCCTGTATTCTTGAAGGAGAGGATGAACAGCGCTTTTTAAGCGTTATCATGCCTATGCGGATCTAATGGAAAAACAATATGATGAAAGCAGTATAGATGTTTTAGAAGGGCTTGAGCCAGTCAGACTCAGACCTTCAATGTATATTGGTAATGTGGATGTGGCCGGACTGCACCACCTGGTTTACGAAGTGGTGGATAACAGTATTGATGAGGCCATGGCGGGGTATTGTGATACCATAAACGTCCTGGTCCATACCGACAACAGTATTACCGTTGAAGATAACGGCCGCGGTATTCCTGTGGGTATCCATAAAACGGAACAGGTTCCGGCGGTTGAGGTGGTACTCACAAAACTCCACGCCGGCGGTAAATTTGATAATGAGAGCTACAAAGTATCCGGAGGGCTTCATGGCGTCGGTGTCAGTGTGGTCAATGCGCTTTCAAGCTTTCTTGAAGTTGAGATTTACACGAAAGGCAAAAGTTATCATCAGACTTATGAAAAAGGAATTAAAACCAATGAGTTGAAAGAAAACGGGGCCACGACCAAAAACGGCACAAAAATACATTTTCTACCTGACAGCAGCATCTTTAATTCATCCGAATACAGTTATGATATTCTGAGCAGGCGGCTGCGTGAGCTGGCGTTTTTAAACAGGGGCATCCGGATAAAACTCAGGGATGAACGGTCTGAGGCCCGCGATGAATTCTATTACGAAGGCGGTATTGTATCCTTTGTAAAATATATAAACCGTCATCATACAGCCCTGCATGAACCGGTTTTTATAGAAGGCATAAAAAATGATGTCCAGATAGAGGTGGCCATCCAGTACAATGACACCTATAAGGATCAGATTTTTTCTTTTGCCAATAACATCAACACAGCTGAAGGGGGCTTTCATCTGATAGGATTCAAGGCCGGCCTGACCAGAACCATAAACCAGTATTCCATCAAGGGGAACCTGCCCAAAAACCTCCAGGCCAAAATTAGCGGAGATGACATCCGAGAGGGCCTGACAGCGATTATCAGTGTCAGAATTATGTCTCCCCAGTTTGAGGGACAAACCAAAACAAAACTTGGCAACAGTGAGGTTAAGGGGCTGGTAGAATCCCTGGTCAATGAAAAACTAAGTATTTTTCTGGAGGAAAATCCTGCGGTTGCCAAAAAGATTATGTCCAAGGCAGTTGATGCCGCCCGGGCCCGGGACGCAGCCAAGCGGGCCCGCGACCTGGCCAGAAAGCAAGGCTCCCTGATTGACTCGACCCTGCCCGGCAAATTGGCCGAATGCCAGTACACCGATCCGGAAGTGAGGGAAATCTTCCTTGTGGAGGGCGATTCGGCCGGCGGCAGTGCCAAGCAGGGCCGGGATAGAAGGTTTCAGGCTATTTTACCGCTCAAGGGAAAAATTCTCAATGTAGAAAAAGCCAGATTTGATAAAATCCTCAGGAGTGAGGAAATTAAGAACATCATTACTGCACTGGGAACCGGGGTTGGTAAAGAAGAATACGATATTGAAAAGATAAGGTACCACAAAGTTATTATCATGACTGATGCTGATGTGGATGGCTCGCACATCAGGACACTCCTGCTCACTTTTTTCTACAGGCAGATGCCTGAAATAGTGGATAGAGGGTTTCTCTATATTGCTCAGCCGCCATTGTTTAAAGTTGGGAAGGGAAAAAATCCGACCTATCTCAAGGACGAAACGGAACTTAATGACTACGTTCTTAAACGGGCCTGTAAAAACCGGGTTGTAAAAACCGGGGAACAGGCTTTAAGTGATCATGTTCTCTATTTGTTTCTCTGTGAACTGGCCGAATACCTGTCCATTATCGAAAGAATTGAATCTAAAAGAATTATGGCGGACCTGGTAGAGTTTCTCATCTACAAAGGGGTTGAAGGAAAAGAATTCCTGCAAGACCGGGAAAAAATGGAGGCCCTGAAAGACGATCTTTTGGAGAGTGGCTATAATGCCGGTGATATGATCTGGAATGAAGACGCCGGGGTCTACGAGATCGTTGTGACACCGGACGATACAGATAACGCAGACGTTGCCTTTGTTTCCGGGACGGAAAAATCATTTGTACCCTTGAAAATCGGCCGGGGCCTCGTCTATTCAAACAACTATCAGAAAGCTTGCCTGCTGGGTAAAAAAATAGTGCTGCAGGACAACCCTCCCTTTATTATCAGCCTGACGGATAAGGATATCGAAGACACTGAAATTAAATATAAAAAAGAACTTTTCGGGCATATGCTTGAAGAGGGCAAGAAAGGTCTTAATCTGCAGCGGTATAAAGGTCTGGGTGAAATGAACCCGGATCAATTATGGGAAACCACCATGGAACCGGAAAACAGGACCCTCTGCCAGGTTAGAATTGAAGATGTCATTGAAACAAATGCCATCTTTACGATTTTAATGGGGGAAGAGGTGGAACCCAGGCGTGAGTTTATCCAGGAAAATGCCCTGGAGGTCAGCACGCTCGATATTTAACTTAAGAGAATGCCGATCAGGATTATTTAGATTTTAAAAGCTGGTATTGAAGGGCCGCACGCCAGTGGCATGCGAAATGACCGGAAGGATTTCCTTCCGGTTTTTTATTAATCGATTGAAAACCCGGTTTTGATTGATATATTGAGAAAAATGAAACCTCTTTTGAAAAAGGGGCGGTCATAGATGCCTTCACCCAACATTGTACCCGGTGTTTGCGGAGATACAGATGAAAATTTCTAAGAATGCTTTAAAAGTGCTGCAAAAAAGATATTTTTCCGATGGGGAGTCCTGGGAGGGTCTCTGCCGGCGGGTTGCCCACACGGTAGCTGAAGACGAAAAAACAGAGTCTGATAAGAAGAAATGGTCAAAAAAATATTATGATCTGATGCACGAACTTGAATTTCTGCCCAACAGCCCGACCTTGCGGAACTTTGGCAGGAATAAAGGCAGCGGCAGCGCCTGTTTTGTTTTACCGCTGGAGGACAGCCGTAAAGGTATTTTCAAAACCCTGTCGGATGCTGTAGATGTACAGGCCTATGGCGGTGGAACCGGCATGGATTTTTCTAAAATTCGACCCAGGGGGGATCGGGTAGAATCCACCGGCGGGACAGCTACCGGGCCGATCGCCATTATGGGGATTTTTGATTATACCGTTGGGGACATCATTAAGCAGGGCGGCACCCGGCACGGCGCCAACATGGGAATTTTAAGGGTCGATCATCCGGATATTGACGCCTTTATCCATGCAAAGACTTTGGAGGGAGATCTAAAAAATTTCAATATTTCCGTGGGTGTCACCAATGATTTTATGCAGGCTGTCGAAAAGGATGAGGCCTATAACCTTGTTTTCAATGGTGAAAAGCGACAAACCCGCCAGGCCAGATCCGTCTGGGGTGCAATTGTGGCTGCTGCCTGGCGAAACGGTGAACCGGGGATCGTTTTTTTAGACACCATCAATCAGCATAACCCGCTTGCCGGGGCAGGCGTTATTACCGCAACAAACCCTTGCGGTGAACAGCCGCTTTTACCCTATAACTCCTGCAACCTTGGATCCATAAACCTGAACGCTGTCGTTAAAGGGGACTGGTTAACCGGCAAGCCCCAAATCGACTGGAACAGGCTTAAAAAAATTACACGTACGGCTGTTCGATTCCTGGATTCGGTAATATCAACCAACCAATACCCGCTGCCCGAGATCGAGACAACCACAAAAAGGTTCCGGCAGGTCGGCCTGGGCCTTATGGGCTTTGCCGATCTGTGTATAAAACTGCACCTGCGCTATGGATCAGAAAAATCTGCAACCCTGGCCCGGAAGCTGATGACCTGTATTTATACCCAGGCCGATGAAACATCCCTTAAATTGGGAGAAGAGAAGGGACCGGCCCCGATTTTCCAGGAATCGAAATCCGGCCGGGCCGGACGACGCAACGGGGCGCTGACGTCCATTGCACCCACCGGAACCCTGTCTGTCCTGGCGGATTGTTCCTCCGGCTGCGAACCGCATTTTGCCTTTCAATACACCAAGGATTGCCTCGAAGGTGAAAGACTGGAGATGCTGCCAGCCGTTTTCAGACAGTGGCTGGGGAAAAGTGACCCGGGCCGGCTTCCGGATTACTTTGTCACAGCCGATGATATTACCCTGGATGAACACGTCTTGATTCAGGCCGCATTCCAGAGCAACGGCGTGGACGCGGGCGTCTCAAAAACAATCAATGCGCCGGCCCGTACAGACAAAAAGGCGGTTTCCAAGGCTTTTTTCAAAGCTTGGAAATCCGGCTGCAAGGGGCTGACATTTTACCGCCAGGGGTCGCGCGACATACAGGTTCTCCAGACTGAGGCTGTTGAAAAAAGAGCAGAAGCGCCCCCATATCTAAATCGGGGCGAACTGAAAAAACGGCCGCGGGCGACAACCGGACCCAGCCTGAAAATGAAAACGGCCTGTGGAAAACTGTATGTGGACCCCCATTTTGACAACGAGGGTGTTATTGAAGTCTTCATTCGCACTGAAGGCGGCGGCTGCACCGCGAACACGAAAGCTCTCGGGGTGCTCCTCTCCTACTGCCTGCGGGCAGGCATTGCCCCGGAAACCCTCATTAAATCCATGAAATCTCTTCACTGTACCGCCTGCACCCGGGCGATTCTTTCCGGAAAAGAGGTGGAGGTAAACAGTTGCGCCGCAGGTATGGGCAAGGGGCTGGAGATTGCCCTGAAAAACAGCACCATCTACCGCCAGGTGATGGAACAGATAGAGGATGCGGAAATCCATTTTAAGACGGCCACACCGGCAACCGCCGCCAACCGGCAGCGTTGTCCGGATTGCGGGAATCCGCTCAACCGGGCCAGTGGCTGTATCCTCTGTTCTAGCCCGGACTGTGGCTGGAGTCGCTGTTAGAAGTGGTTTCAAAACCTCCCCTCGGGCTCAATCTCGGCGTTGGCCGACAGCGTCTAATCCTCGAAATACTTGCGTATTCCTCCGGGTAGACACTGTCAACCGCCTTGACCTTGAACCCGATTGAAGACTTTGAAACCACTTCAATATATTATAAATGATACTTGACCGAGATGAGAAATATAAGTTATCTTTGACCATTGAACTTGAGCACTTCAATACCAACCGGAGTGGATATTCTTATGAAAATTCATTTTATTCAGGCGCGGGATCTGCCGGACCTGTGGTTTCAGGCCGTTCACGACATCCTTGATCAGGGTAGAAAATTCACCATCGACCGGGGATCTTATGCCGGGCAGACCCGGTTGGAATATGATTATTTCTGCGGGCAGGTGAAATATCCCGGCACGCAGCCGGTCATTCCGGATATTCCACCTGCCTGCGGAATTCCAAATCCAGTTGAAGAAGCCTATATTTATGGCGGGGACGGGTATGAGCGCTCCTACATCGAGTATCTGATGACCGGTGAAAAGGAGAAAGGCGAATCTTACACCTACGGTGAAAGACTTACCCGGGCACCCATTACCGGAGCTAAACTGGCCTGGTGGGAAGAAAACAACTCAGACATAATCGACCAAAGAGAGGTGGATGGCTGTGCTGTTTTTGAGGAGGAGGGCCAATTATACCTCAACCAGATCGAGTGGATTATTCAGACCTATAAAAAGCACGGACACCGCAACAACCAGATGGTCCTGCAGGTGGCCCACCCCTCTGACTGCACCCTGCTGGACCCGCCCTGTTTAAGGTCCATCGATACCCGTATCCAGGATGGAACCCTGAATTTTTTCGTCTATTTTCGCTCCTGGGACCTCTGGGGTGGCCTGCCCGCCAACCTGGCCGGGATTCAAAATTTAAAGGAGTACATGGCGGGTGAAATCGGAGTGAAGGACGGTGAAATGATCATTGAAAGCAAAGGGTTGCACCTGTATGGATATGCGGAGGACCTGGCCAAACTGCGCTGCCTGAAAGAGTAAGACCTTAATTCTGTTCATACTAAAGAAACTATTGCACATATATCATCGCGGGTTACAACCCATCAGCCCTTGCCTTCTTCGGGTGCTGATCAACAATGCCGGCGATGGAAAAAAATTTCTGGAGCCGGCATGAGTCATGGCACATATCTCATCACTGGTGGCGCCGGTTTCGTCGGCACGCATCTGGCTTGTCGGCTGAAGGAGACCCGCGAAGACGCCAAGGTGACGGCGCTGGATAACCTCAGACGGCGCGGATCAGAACGCAACCTTTCACGGTTGAGCGACCACGACGTACGGTTTCTCCACGGCGATGTCCGAAACACTGAAGATCTTGCCGCCACGGGAGACTTCGACATCCTCATTGACTGTTCGGCCGAACCGTCCGTGCTGGCGGGATATCAGAAAGGCGCCGGTTATGTGGTCAACACCAATCTGGTGGGAACAATTAACTGCCTGGAGCTAGCACGAACCCGGGGAGCGGGGTTCGTCTTCCTGTCCACCAGCCGGGTATACCCATTGGCGGCCGTCAACGCCATTCGCTGCACCGAAACGGAATCACGCTTTGCCATTGCATCGGAGCAAGACCTTGCGGGCGTATCCCCCCTGGGGATAACCGAATCATTTCCACTGGATGGCGCGCGATCACTCTATGGGGCGACAAAACTCTGCTCAGAACTGATTCTTCAGGAATACGTTGAGGCCTTCGGTCTCCGGGGTGTCATCAATCGCTGCGGATTGATCACCGGACCGGGACAAGCGCCGAAAATTGATCAGGGCGTGGTGGCACTTTGGGTACTCCAACACATCATGGACGGCCACCTGGATTACATCGGCCACGGAGGGGTGGGAAAGCAGGTCCGCGACATGCTCCACGTGGAGGATCTCTTCGTGCTGATCAACCGTCAACTGGATCAAATGAACGATCTTCGCGGAGATGTCTTCAATGTGGGTGGTGGGCCGGCCAACAGTGTTTCTCTGCAGGAACTAACCCAATTGTGCCGAGAGGTCACGGGCAATCGCCTTTCCATCGGCACCATACCCGAAAATCGGCAGGGCGATGTGAAAACATTTGTAACCGACACGAGCCGTGTCTCCAGCCGGTTTTCATGGCAGCCTGAAATCGGTCGTCGAACCATCGTTGAAGATCTGGCCAAATGGATCCGTTCAACCACTGGTATGACAATAGAATGATCATTTTAAACAAAGCGAGAATCACATGCAACCAGTGGCATTGATTACCGGATCGGCTGGATTGATCGGATCCGAAACGGTAAAATTCTTCAGCAAAAAAGGATTTCTGACTATAGGCATCGACAACGACCTGAGAAGCGTGTTCTTTGGTCCCGAAGCGTCGACGGTGTGGAACCGAAAGGCGCTTGAAGACTCCGTTCCCGATTATATCCACTGTCATGCCGACATCCGCGATGAACCGGAAATGGCCGCCATCTTCAGTCGATACGGGAAGCATATTCGCATCGTCATCCATACGGCGGCGCAACCATCCCATGACTGGGCCGCCGGCAATCCGACGCTCGACTTCTCCGTCAATGCCACGGGCACATTGGTTCTTTTGGAAAACACCCGGCGTTATTGCCCTGAGGCCGTCTTTATATTCACCTCTACAAATAAAGTATACGGAGATCGTCCCAACGGTCTTCCCCTGGTGGAACACGAAACGCGTTGGGAACTTGAAACCACGAGCGCCTATTACGCCAACGGTATCGACGAGTCCATGCCCATCGATCAATCTAAGCATTCCCTCTTCGGTGTGTCCAAGGTGGCCGCTGATCTTATGGTACAAGAATACGGTCGCTACTTCGGTATGCAGACCGCCTGCTTCAGGGGAGGATGTCTCACCGGTCCGGGGCACTCTGGGGCGCAACTTCACGGTTTTTTGTCATATCTGATGAAATGTACGCTCACAGGACAACCCTATACCATATACGGGTACAAGGGGAAGCAGGTCCGCGACAATATTTTCTCGTCGGACCTCGTCGGCATGTTCTGGGAATTTTACCAGGCACCGAAGATCGGTGAAGTTTACAATGCCGGCGGCGGAAGGGCGCGCAGCTGTTCGGTGTTAGAAGCGATTGAGCTTTGCGAAACAATTGCGGGGAAGAAAATGAACGTGACTTATTCAGATGAAAACCGCAACGGTGACCACATCTGGTGGATTTCGGATTGCCGGCGGTTTGAATCCCATTATCCCGAATGGTCGATTAAATTCGATCTGCCCACCATACTCACTGATATCTGCCAAGGATTGCGCTCCCGTGTCTGATCCATTTCCCGTCGAGCCAGCCACGCTGAAAATCTCTCTAGTACTACCGGCATACAATGAAGAGATGAACATCGCGCCGACCCTCGAGGCCCTGTTGTCTGTGTTGCGGCCGGCGGCAATACCTTTTGAAATCATTGTCGTAAACGATAACTGCCGGGACAACACAAGACAAATCGTCAAGGCGGTAATGACGAATGCACCGGAAATCGTTCTGGTGGACCGGCAGCCCCCCAGTGGCTTTGGGCGGGCGATTCGCGACGGCCTGCGTCATGTCACCGGCGATGTGGTTATTCCATATATGGCGGACCTCTCGGATGATCCCGCCGACGTGATCCACTACCACCGGCTGATCGCCGCAGGCAACGACTGCGTTTTTGGATCCCGCTTTACACGAAAAAGCCGGGTCAACAGGTATCCATGGATGAAACTGATTGTGAATCGGCTGGTCAACCGGATGCTCCAAATCTTGTTCTTGACAGGGCACAATGATCTTACCAACGCATTCAAAGCCTACCGCCGGGAAGTCATTGAGGCCATCGCCCCCCTTCAGGCCTGTCATTTTAATATCACCATCGAAATGTCTCTCTCGGCCCTGATCCGTGGGTATACCATCGCCACCATTCCTATCAACTGGAACGGCAGGACCTGGGGGGCTTCTCAACTCCACCTGCGGCAGATGGGCCGGCGCTATCTGGCAACCTTGCTGAAAATCTGGTTTGAAAAGCTTCTCATCATGGATGATCTGACGGCGGAGCAGCAACGGAAGGACCGTCAGACGGAAGGCCGTACTCAGCAAAGGCATCCATGAAGCGATTTCTACCAGCCGTTTGCAATATAAAAGCCCATCCCGTCCTCGTGGGCTTGCTGCTACTGGCCCTGCTGGCATCACGGCGGTGGCAGCAGTTGGTATCACCCCAGGTATGGGCGGAAGAGGGCACCCAGGTTCTGGCAGGGTTCATCAACAATGGCTGGGGGGCCCTTTTCGAGCCGGTCAACGGCTACCTGATCACCATACCCAAGTTGATTTCGTATACGGCAATGTCAGCGTCCTTTTCATATTATCCCGTCATGGCCCTCGTGCTGACCTGGCTGTTTATCATCGGCGTCTGCCTCGCGGTCGCATATTCCCCAACGATGCTTCGTGGTCCTGTTTTCTGTGCCATTGCAGCTTTGAGTGTTCCCTCGGATCCCGAAGTCTTCGGTTTGCCGCTGTATACATTCTGGTGGAGCTCCCTGCTGTTATTCCTGGTTGCTCTCTGGGATGCGCGGGTTCCGAAAACCGGCTTACGACTGACATACGTCTTCTTAGGAGGGTTATCCTCACCGCTCATTGTCGCCATTTTACCGGTTTTGTACTTTCGAGTCTTTCTTTACCGATCCCGCAGCACCGAGAAGGCCGTGGCAACAACGGCGACGGTGATCGCCGGTGTCCAGCTTGCCCTTATCCTGCAAAGTACAGCGGGCAGCGCCCCCCCCGTATCATCGTTTTTCACATTTATCATACCAAAATTCTTCGGTTATTACCTCAGCGGCCCTTACGCAAAAAACATCGGGCTGTTGTGGCTGGCAGGGCTGACGTTGTCGGGTATGATCGCCTGGTGGCTGATCCGTGAACGCCGCAGGCCCGTTGCCTGGATCACCACGTATCTCCTGGCCGTTTCCATTGCCCTGAGCGTCGCCCGCGTCGATCCGGCGATCATTCACCCGATATATGCAGGCCCGCGGTATTTCTTTTTTAGCTATGTGATCACCAGCTGGGTCCTAATCCAACTGTTCATTGACAGCACCGATGCCGCGTTGGTCCGGACAGCTGCAGGCGTTGTGCTCACCGCCGCCCACATCAATGCAGTAATCGTTTGGTCGCGGTATCACGAGGACCTGATGTGGAAACACCATATTAACAGCTGCCGCAATTTTATAGAGTATGCGATTCCTGTGCATTATGACGGCAGGGCCGCGCTGGCCTGGGCGTTCGTGGTTTCCGGAACCGCATGCACCGACCTGCTGGCTAATGATGTCATGACCTCGCCGGAAACCATCGATCCTCTGCCGACGTTTCCCTTCACCACCATTGATCCCGTCGATATAGAGAGGCAAAGACTATCCGTAGTAAAGATTGTTGATAATTCGATGTCCGGCACCGGTTATTTGCAATCAGTCGTTCCCGGGTATCCCGTCATCTGCTTTTACGACAAATCCGGTTCGGATACGGGAAGAATTGCTCTGGAATTGCAGCGTGGGGATACCCTCCTTTACCGTTCTGGCCCCATTAACGAGGGACAACGGCTTATCATCAAAGGGTATGAACATGAATTTCTCCAAGCGCTGGCGCCATCGGCTGAATGGGTTGGGTTGTCCTTTGCAAACGGAAGGCTGCCCCCGCGATTTACCGTGATTATCGAGGACAGGGGGAAGCGGAGGGGGGAGTGGTCGGCGGTTGCGATTGCGGCCCCCTGAACAGTGGTGCCTAGAATTCAATACTGCCGGGCGTCCGGGGAAATGGTATCACGTCCCGAATATTGGAGATACCGGTCAGCAGCATCAATACCCGTTCAAACCCCATCCCAAATCCACTGTGCGCGACGCTGCCGTACCGCCGGGCATCCAGATACCACCAGTAGGGTTCTTTGGAAATCCCGGTTTCAGCGATGCGGGCCTCAAGGACATCCAGCCGCTCTTCACGCTGGCTGCCGCCGATAATCTCGCCAATTCTGGGAACCAGCACATCCATGGCCGCCACCGTGCGGTCATCCTCGTTTAAGCGCATGTAGAAGGGTTTGATCGTTTTGGGGTAATCGTAAAGAATAACGGGCTTTTTAAAATGCTGCTCGGCCAGGTAGCGTTCATGCTCGGATTGAAGGTCTTTTCCGAAAGAGACTTCGTATTCGAATTTTTTCCCGGCGGTTTTTAAAATATCGATGGCCGCCTCATAGGGCAGTCGCACAAAGTCGGAAGAGACAATTGTTTCCAGGGTTGGCATTAAGGCTTTATCAACAAAGCGGGCAAACAGGTTAAGATCATCCGCGCAGTTATCCATGATCCAGGTGATCAGGAATTTGAGTAAATCTTCTCCCAGCGTCATATTACCGTCCAGGTCGCAAAAAGCCATTTCCGGTTCTACCATCCAGAATTCGGCCACATGGCGGCTGGTATTGGAATTTTCCGCCCGAAAAGTAGGGCCAAACGTGTATACGTCCCCGAGAGAGAGGGCCAGCATTTCAGCTGAAAGTTGACCTGAAACAGTCAGGTTGGCTTCAGCCCCGAAAAAGTCTTCAGAAAAATCGGCCACGCCGTCCTTTACCTGGGCCCGGTCCGGACCCAGGGTCGTAATCCTGAAGAGCTCCCCGGCCCCTTCACAGTCTGAACCCGTTATAATCGGGGTGTGAATATACCGAAAGTCTCTTTCCCTGAAAAATTTATGGATCGCATAGGAAAGTTCGGAGCGAATTCTAAACACGGCGCCATATTTGTTGGTTCGCGGGCGCAGGTGGGCGATGGACCTTAAGAATTCGTCGGTGTGCCTCTTTTTCTGCAGGGGAAAGGAGTCCGGGGCCATATTGATAACAACCACCTCTTTGGCCTGAATTTCCCAACTCTGGCCTTTGCCCTGGGATTCAACCAGTCGGCCGGTTACCGTAAGTGCGGACCCGGTTGATATTTTCTTGATCTCTGCGTAGCTCTCCAGGGTGTCATCCGCAACTACCTGTATGTTCTTAAGGCAGGACCCGTCGTTGATTTCCAGGAAAGAAAATCCTTTTGAATTCCGGCGGGTCCTGACCCAGCCTTTGATCAGCACCGTATCCTGCGGGCGGTCTGAGTTCAACAGCCTGGCAATTTTTGTACGTTTCATTCCTTTTCCCCTTTCACCGGCATTGCGGTGGGTTCATATCGTCTTTAGTGTCTATCCATAAAAGGCATCTTTTGACCCAGAGCGGCGTTTTCGTTCTTTTGAAATCCTCGGAATAGCGCGCTATGCCTGCGGTTTCAAAATCGCTCAAGCCTTGCTCTAAACCAAAATCTACCATTTCTGGACGGACACTATCTCACTCGGTATGGGTATCCCTTAGCCAGAGGCTGGGGTCAGCCGCCGGTCAAAGGGTAATGGTTATGTAATAACCACGGGTCCCACGCTGCAGGAGCAGCACCACGGATTTTTTCCGCCGGAATTTAACAATGGCGGCTTTAAAATCTTCGCGGTCGCCAATTTCTACATCATCAATCTGGCGGATCACATCCCCGGGTCCCACGCCTATTCTGGAAAGGTAGGTACCATTTCTAAGCTCGGTAATCAAAACACCGGATTCAGCTGCAATGCGGTATTTCAGGCGAATCTCCCGGGACAGGTCGGCCACCACGACACCCAGCAGGCGTTCGGCCAGGGCCAGGGCCTGCTCAGGCGGAAAGACCTTGGCACCTACGGAAGCGGACAGGACCTGATCCCTGCGTTTGAGTAGTATTTTAATGGTTTCCCCGGCTGAAACCCCGCGCATGATATCTTGGAAGGCGCTGTTGGACGGAACCGGACGGTTGTTGATTTTTAGTATAATATCACCGCTTTTGATTCCGGCAAGCTGCGCGGGACCCCGGGTGGTAACCGCCTCCACGATGACCCCTTTACCGGTAGGAATTTTATAGTATTCTACCAGCTGCCGGTTCAGGTCCTGGACCAGCATACCAATCCAGGCCTGGATGACCTCGCCATAGGTAATCAGGTCGGTCACAATGCGGCGAGCCTTGTTGATGGGGATAGCAAACCCGATCCCGCGGGCATTGGCGTAAATGGCCGTATTGATACCGATCAGATCGCCGTTTATATTCAAGAGAGGTCCGCCCGAATTTCCAGGATTGATTGGGGCGTCTATCTGGATGAAGTCATGAAAGGTGCGGTTTTCCGTCCGGACGCTGCGGTTGATGGCGCTGATCACACCGGTGGAAACCGTATGGGAAAATCCGAAGGGGTTGCCGATGGCAATGACTGTTTCGCCGATCAACAGGTCGTCACTGCGGCACATTTGAATATCCGGCAATTTGGATTGGGACTCAATTTTCAAGACTGCCAGGTCGGAATCGGGGTCGGCACCTACGATCTGGGCCCTGAATTCGCGTTCGTCCTTCAGGGTGACCGTAATCGTGCCCGCCCGGGTGATGACATGGGCGTTGGTCAGGATAAAGCCGCGCTGGCCGTCAATGATCACGCCGGAACCAAGATTTGTCCGCTTTTCATGCTGGTTGTATCCATGATCAAAAAAATCTTTAAAAAAACGGTCAAACAGCGGGTCTCCGCCGAAGGAATCAAAAGGGTTGCTTTGCTGGCGGGATTCATATTCCGAGCTGATATTGACAACAGCCGGCCCCACCCGCTTTACTGTTTTGACAACCGCGTTTTCACGGTTATATTTTTCAGCAAGGCAAACGGGGGGCCCAAAGAGGCCAGATAAAAAAACATACAGGGCTAACAGCTTGAATAAAAAGGTGCTATTATTAATTTTGGCAGGTCCTGCTGGCATTCGAAGTCCCTTTCAATTCAAAAGAAGGTAAAAATTTATAACATGCACAAAAAAAGCGTTCAAGACTTACTGCCCCTTGTGGAACAACCGAGCCAGTATCTGGGCAATGAAATAAATAGTGTTCATAAGGACCCCCGGGATGTTGAGCTTAAGATGGCCCTTGCATTTCCCGACCTTTACCAGATTGGGACTTCCCATTTCGGCATGCAGATTCTTTACCATATTCTGAACAAAAAGAAATCTATTGTGGCCGAGCGGGTTTTTGCGCCGGGCAGCGACATGGAAGCCCAGTTGCGGGAGTCCGGCCTGCCGCTGACCACGCTTGAAACCCGCATACCGCTGAACAAGCTGGATATCATCGGGTTCAGCCTGCTGTACGAGCTGAACTACACCAATATTCTCACCATGCTTGACCTGGGTCAGATTCCTTTTTTTGACAGAGAGCGGGGTGATGGTGATCCCCTGATCATTGCCGGAGGACCCTGCACGTGCAACCCAGAACCTGTGGCTGATTTCTTTGATGCCGTTGTGATAGGTGATGGCGAAGAGGTTATCCGGCATATGACCGATGCCTGGCTCGCGTGGAAGAGAGGTGGTGCATCCGGGAAGGAGCAGTTGCTGGCACACTGGGACACCCTCGAGGGCGTTTACGTCCCCTCTTTCTACCAGGCCGGATATGATAAATACGGGTTCCAGACCCTGGCACCGGTCAAAACCGGTAAAGCGAATGTAAAACGCGCATTGGTGAACGATCTTGACCGGGCGCCGTTTCCCTTTTCCCCATTGATTCCATTTGGTAAACCGGTTCACGACCGGTTGCGACTGGAGCTTTCGCGAGGCTGCACACGGGGCTGCCGGTTTTGCCAGGCAGGCATGATTTACAGGCCGGTACGTGAAAGGTCAGCCCGCAACCTGATAGACCTTTCCCGGGCAGGCCTTGTAAATACCGGCTATGAAGACCTTTCTCTTTTATCCTTGAGTACCGGGGATTACAGTCACATCTCCGGCCTCATGGAAAATTTGATGGCCACCTGTGAGAAAGAACACATTGCCATCTCCCTGCCATCATTGCGCGCCGGTACCCTGACACCGGAGTTGATGCGGCAGATAAAGCGGGTACGCAAAACCGGGTTTACCATTGCCCCGGAAGCCGGCAGCCAGCGCCTGCGGGATGTTATCAATAAAAACATTACAGCCGAAGACATTCATAAGACCGTAGACGATGCGTTTGATCTTGGCTGGAAACTTGTTAAACTCTATTTTATGACCGGGCTGCCCACTGAAACCCGGGCTGACCTTGAGGCGATCGTAGAACTTGTCAGGGAACTGAAAAAGGGTGGTCGCGGTAAATCACGCCGGCGCAATATAAATGTGAGTGTGGGGACATTTATCCCCAAGCCGCACACGCCTTTTCAGTGGGCCCCCCAGATATCCCTGCAGCAGGCCCGGGAAAACCTGACCTGGCTCAAAAAGGAGCTGAAAATACCGGGCGTCCAGTTTAAATGGCAGAACCCTGAAATCAGTTTACTGGAGGGCCTCTGGTCGCGGGGGGACCGCAGACTCAGCCAGCTGCTGGTGGAAGCTTACAATAAAGGCTGCCGGTTTGATGGCTGGGGAGATAAATTGCGACTGGATCTCTGGCAGACCGCTATTCAGGAACAAGGGGTTGATGTTGATTTTTATACCCGCCGTGAGCGGGCCCTTGATGAGCCGCTTCCCTGGGATGTCATTGACAGTCGGGTTTCCAAAAGCTTCCTCCAGGCGGAGTGGCAGGCGGCCGAGAGCGGCCGTATGTCGGGTGATTGCCGGCAAGGCGATTGTAACGACTGCGGGGTTTGTGATTTTCAAACGATTGAACCCCGACTCTCCCCGGCCCCAGAGGCCAGGCCGATTGATCAAAGCCGGACACCCCCTGGTGGAGATGATCAGTTCCAGAAAGTGGAGGTCACCTTTTCAAAGACGGGTGATGCACGCTTTCTCGGCCACCTGGAAATGGCCAGTGTGTTTGTACGGGCCCTGAAAAGAGCTAACCTGGCGGTGCAGTTTACCCAGGGGCACCACCCGAAAGCCAAAATCTCATTCCAGGATACTTTACCGCTTGGAATGGAGAGCCTGGAAGAAAAATTCACCATAGCTCTCGCTGACTCTGTTGACCCAAAATCACTTCTCAACCAGCTTAATCCGGAACTGCCCAGGGGCTTACAGGCCCACGCCATTGGCAGGGTATTCAAAAAGAAGACTTTGAACGCAAAACCACTGCAATACGCGGTGACCCTTGCAGGGGGCGATTTCCAGGCTTCCCGGATAGAAGCGTTTATGTACGCGGACAGCTGGATATTTAAAAAGCCCGGAAAAAAAGGACGCATTAAAACGCTGGATCTTAAAAAAATGGTTGAAAACATTGCAATTTCGTCCGAAAAAGAGCTATTTGTCAGTTTAATATCCGATTCAGGCAAGACCATCCGGCCGGCGGACGTTATGCGCAGTGTTTTTGAGCTTGATCCCGGATTGATAAAAAGGGCCCGGATTGTAAAACGAGGCGCCGGAAAGTAAAAGACGGACTGGGCTTCCTGGAACTAATTAAATTACAGGGAAAAGCATGTATCGAAGACTGATTGTGAATGTGGCAGAACACGAAACCCGGGTCGCTATCCAGGAGGATGGGACCATTGTTGAGTTGTTTGTACAAAGAAAGGACGGGGCTGACATTGCCGGCAACATCTACAAGGGGCGGGTGCAGAGAGTTCTACCGGGCATGCAGGCGGCATTTATTAATATAGGCCTGGAACAAGCCGCGTTTTTGCACGTCAATGATGTCATTGATGAACGCAGTTCTGGTATCGGGGAGTATGCCCGGGCCTTTAATGGCGACCAGGTTGCCGGCAAAACCCCTGAGGTTGACCCGGATGCCGATCAGGATCTTGAAGCGGGTCCTGCCGGGGAAAAGCACATTGAGGAGATGCTTCGGGAGGGGCAGGAAATTCTGGTCCATGTGGCCAAATCACCCATTGGCACCAAGGGTGCCCGGGTTACCGGTCATATCTCTTTGCCGGGACGATATCTGGTGCTTATGCCCACCTCCGATCATATCGGCGTTTCCCGCAAAATAGAAGACGATGCCGAGAGAAGCCGGCTCAAAGAGTTGGTCAATGCGCTCCGGGAGGACAAGGTCGGTTATATTGCGCGCACAGCGGGAGAGGGAATCGATCATAGAAAGATGTCCCAGGAGATGAAATTTCTCAATAATCTCTGGAAAAATATTCGCAAAAGGTACCAGGCGGCCTCTGCTCCCGCATTGCTGCACAAGGAGTTGGATGTCAGTTTAAGGGCTCTGCGTGACCTGCTGACCAGCGAAGCCGAGAAACTGATTATCGACTCCCGGCGGGCCTACGAAAAGATCAAACGGTTTATTGAGACCTTTATGCCCGGTCTGCAAAATACCATAGAGCTTTACGATGGCGGTGAACCAATTTTCGACGCCTACAACCTGGAAGGCGATATCTCCAGGGCGCTTCAAAAGAAAGTCTGGCTTAAATCCGGGGGATACATCGTTATCGAACAGACCGAAGCGCTCGTGGCCATAGATGTTAATACCGGTCGCTACGTCGGCAAGCATAACCTGGAAGAGACCATTTTGAAAACCAACCTGGAAGCGGTCAAAGAGATCGCCTACCAGGTGCGTCTGCGCGACATTGGCGGTATTATCATTTTAGATTTTATCGACATGGAAAAAAAATCGAACCAGGACAAGATCCACAATGCCTTTAAAGAGGCTCTTAGAAAGGACCGCAGCAAAATCAATATACTGCCTTTTTCAGAAATGGGCCTGATCCAGATGACTCGCAAGAGGGTGAAAAAATCATTGACGAGCCATTTGTGCGAACCCTGTTTTTACTGCGAAGGCGCCGGGTACCAGATTTCCAGGCGAACAATCTGTTTCAATATTTACAGAGAGATATTAGGTGCCGCGCAGGACATGACCGGTGAACGCTTCACCCTGCGGGTGCACCCGGAAATTGCAGAATACCTGCATGGGGAGGAAAACCGGATTATCATATCCTTGGAGCAGATCATCGGAAAACCAATTGTAATTTACCCGCATAAGGAATTTCATATGGAGGAGTTTGACATTTTCGAATGCCGGGCTTGAACGCCGAATTCGAACTTGACATAATCACAAGGGTATGCATATGATACTCGATTGCGTTGGGTTTAGTTAACAGACACAAATATTCAACGATTATAACGAAAATCACGATAGAAGGAAAAAGTTAAAATGAAAAGGACATTTCAACCAAGCAGGATCAAAAGAGCGCGAACACACGGGTTCAGAAAAAGAATGTCAACCAAGGCCGGCCGGCGGATCATTAACCGTCGCCGCGCCAGAGGCAGAGCGCGGCTTGCCTGTTAGTTTTCGATATTATTCGGATAGACACTTAGAAAAAAGAATCCGTCCAAAGGGCGCATTCTTTTTTCTCATTGGTCAGTCGAAAAATTAACGGGCCTTTAAGTCCGCATGGCTGCCGGTAAAAGTCATGGAAGCAAATTGAAAACAGAGGGTTACCCCAAAACCGTTCGTCTGCTTAAAAGGAGCGCGTACCTGCAGCTCTCCAAAGCCGGGGCTCGTTGTCACAAAAAAGACTTTCTGTGTATCTTCCGGAAAGGGGGGGGCAACAGGTCACGGCTGGGCATCACCGTTACCCGGAAAGTCGGCTGTGCAGCCCGCCGAAATCGGATCAAAAGGTTGTGCCGGGAATATTTTCGGCGAAACCGAAATCGACTGGGGGGTATTTGGGATCTCAATATTATTGCCCGGCATAGCGCAGCGGTTGCCAGTCGTGAACAGGCCCTGATTCAGCTGAATGAGATATTCGAGTCCATTGCGGAGAACCAGACATCAGAACGATAATACTATTCGCCATTAAAGCCTACCAGGTTACCGTTTCTCCATTTCTTGGGAAGAATTGCCGGTTTTACCCCACCTGTTCGGATTATAGTTACCAGGCGATCAGTAAATACGGTCCGCTCGCCGGAGGATTTCTGTCTGTTAAAAGAATACTGAAATGCCACCCCTTCCACGCGGGCGGGTATGACCCTTTGCCGTAATACGGCAGGGTCCAGCGGAATCACTCACGAAACACGCAGGAACAGATTATCATGGTTGTACCTCTCGGCTATAAACCGATGGGGCTGTAATAAAAACAACAAGGGCACTCCGCGCCGCTTTGGCCGACCCGCTTGGCGGGAAACCGAAGCCGCACCTTGGGACGGGGGCTGCCTACAATCACCGGCCACAAAGTTCCCGGTGACCCAGGAGAAGAAAATGGAGCAGGTTAGACTGATTATTGCCATCGCCCTTTCATTCTTAGTGTTTTTCGTTTGGGATGCCTTTTTTGTAGAAAAGAAACCCGAGGTAATGACTCCCCCCGAGCAGGCTGAAACAGGCGCTGACTTGCAGGCCACGTCGACACCTGCTCCAGAAGTCACGCCAGCTGCAGTGGTAACGGGCCGGGAAGCAAAACCCGGCCTGGATCGCCAGTCACGGAGCATCCTCATTAAGTCTGACAAGTACGAGGCCCGGCTGGATGAAATTGGCGCCGCCATCACCAGCTTCAAGCTTGTCGAGCATAAAGACAACCCGGGCGCTGATGCGAATATGCTGGAACTGGTACCTGATATGGTGAAGGGGGGTACGGTACTCATATCTTTTGAAGACAGCACTTTGGGTAACCTGCACGGTACCTTGTTCAACCTCGAAAATTCAGTGGATATGCTTGATGTTGTGAGTGATCCTCAAAGCGTTGCTTTTTCATGGACAGATGGTGGCGGACTTACGGTTATCAAGAAATACACCTTTGCACCGGGAAGCTATCTGATAGACCTCGACATTACCGTTATTAACCAATCAGGCAGCGACCGCGCTGAAAAGATAGCGGTTGAACTTGTCGGGGTCGCGCCCCAGAAAACCTCTTATGCATTCGAAGGCCCAAGCACCTATATCAACGGTGAGTTGGAGCAGATCAAAATAAAAAGTATTGAGAAAAAGAATATCTACCAGGGAAAAATTGAGTGGATCGCCCTGCAGGACCGCTATTTTCTCACCAGCCTGCTGACCGACGCACAACAAGAGGGCACACTTGTGTTGGGCAGCCGCAAACCACTGGTGCTGAGCCGGTATGTCCATCCGTCTCAAAACATCCGGTCCGGGAATCAGGTTACCCTCAGCCACCAACTCTTTTTCGGGCCCAAACAGGTTGACCTCCTGAATGCAGCCGGGAAAGGACTTGGTAACCTGATCACCTTTGGTATGTTCGACATTCTGGCTAAGCCCTGTTTGCAGTTCATGAACTTCATCTACAGTGTGATACCCAATTACGGACTCGCCATCATCCTGATTACCATTATTATTAAGATTATTTTGTGGCCACTGGGCAGCAAAAGCTATAAATCGATGTCAGAGATGAAGCGTGTTCAGCCCTTGATGGCTGAAATACGCGAAAAGTACAAGGACGATAAGAAAAAGCAGAATGAAGAGATAATGGGACTTTACCGCACCTACAAAATAAACCCGATGGGTGGCTGCCTGCCCATGATCGTGCAGATACCCGTTTTTTTTGCGCTTTACCGGATGCTTTATGAGGCAATTGAACTGAGACACGCACCATTTGTGGGCTGGATAAACGACCTCTCGGCACCGGATCGTCTCTTCTCCTTCGGTTTCAGCATTCCCTTTATGGAGCCACCCTATGGAGTTCCGGTTTTAACGTTGATAATGGGGGCCACCATGTTTCTACAGCAGAAAATGTCGCCGCCGATGGGTGACCCCGCCCAGGCCAAAATGATGATGCTCTTGCCGGTTGTTTTCACTTTCATTTTTATCAATTTTTCATCCGGTCTCGTTCTGTACTGGCTGGTGAATAACGTTCTGTCTATTTCACAACAATACTACATCCAAAAGAAATTCGCATAGAGACGGAGGATTGCATGTCGTCCGAGCTTGAATTTAAGGGTAAAACAGTCGAGAAGGCCGTTGCAGCCGCGTGCCGGAAACTGGATCTTAAGACCGAAGACCTTAAATATGAGATTGTCACGTACGGGACTACCGGAATATTTGGACTGGTGGGCCTAAAGAAAGCGGTAATAAGGGTAAAAAATAAAGAAAAACAGTTACATAGCCTTAAAGAGGCTCCCGGTGATAGACCCGTTGATGGGGGTGCACCCCCCCTCCGGTCGATGAACACGTCCTTTGATATTGCCGCCGATGCGGGTACGGAAGCCTTGCAGAAAATTGTGGACGGGATTACTTCTGGGGCCCGGGTTATCACCGAAAAGAACGGAAAACATATTTTCTATAGTATCGAGGGGGGCAAGGCCGGGGTTATCATTGGAAAACGCGGCCAGACCCTTGATTCGCTTCAGTACCTGGTTGAAAAGATTGTCAACCGCAAGAGTAAAGAACGCGCCCGGGTAAAGATTGACGTGGGCGGCTACCTCGAAAATAAAAAACAAAACCTGGAAAACCTTGCTGAGAGGACCGCTCAAAAAGCAAAGAACAACGGCAAACCGGCCACCATCGGCCAGTTAAATGCCCACGACCGGCGTATTATTCATCTGGCGCTCAAGAAAGACCGTGAGGTCATCACCAAAAGTGTCGGTAAGGGATATCTTCGTAAACTGGTCGTGCTACCCAAAAAAAGCCGCGGTGGGCCCCGCAGGAGACAACCCAAAACCTAATGTGTTTGCAATGAATGGAACTACCATCGCCGCTATCTCTACGCCCCGCGGGAGCGGTGGTATCGGAATCGTAAAAATATCCGGCCCCGAATCTCTCGCTATTGCTGCTAAAATTTTCAGGCACAACGCGCCTGTATCCGGTCGAAGACCAGCACGCCCTCTGGCAGACAACGCTTATCAATCCCACCGACTGTGCTACGGTATAGTCGTCAACCCCGAAGATGAGATCCGCATTGATGAAGTACTTGTGGCCACGATGCTCGCCCCGCGTTCTTACACCGGGGAAGATGTTGTTGAAATAAATGCCCATGCAAGTCCGGTGGTTCTCGATCTCATTCTCGATATGGTTTTAAAAAGCGGGGCGAAGCTTGCACAACCAGGTGAATTCACTCGAAGAGCCTTTTTAAACGGCCGTATTGATTTGACCCAGGCAGAGGCTGTCAGTGATCTGATTAATGCCAAGACGGTCGGTGCTGCGGCGATGGCCAACGCGCTTTTATCCGGCCGACTGAGGGTTGCGATTGAATCTGCCAGTGAACAGCTCAAACAGATTATCGCTCACAATGAGGCCCGAATTGACTTTCCCGAAGAGGTTGACGATGATGCGTCGCGGCAGAGCGAGGCCCAATTAATTTTTAATGCAATCATTCAGCCGCTCCAGGAAATTGCGGATCAGTACCAGACCGGCCGGATCTACAGGGAGGGGCTCCGGTTGGCCGTGGTCGGAAGACCCAATGTGGGTAAATCCAGTTTGATGAACCGCCTGCTCAAAGAGGAAAAGGTTATCGTAACAGACGTTCCCGGAACTACACGTGATTCTATAGAGGATTTGATCAACCTTCAGGGCGTGCCGGTTGTGATTGTCGATACCGCCGGCTTTCAGCAAACAGACAACCCGGTTGAGATTATCGGGATTAAAAAGACGCTGCAGAATATAGAAAAGGCCGATTTACTTTTGTTTGTCCTTGAAGAAGGGCGGGCCCTTGATCATAATGACCGGGCTATTTATCAGCAGATCAAAAGCAAAAAGATGATCGTGGTTGTGAATAAACAGGATCTTAATCAGAACGAAAGTGTCGTTCAGTTACCCGGTTCCTGGCTTGAGTGTCCACTGGTTAAGACATCGGCCATCTCTGGCGAAGGCCTTGCAGCACTTGAGGAAGAAATTCTTCAATTCGTAAAAGGCACCGGAAACGCAGCTGCTAAAAAAGACTTCGCTCCCAATATCAGGCAAAAGAATCATCTTGATAAAAGCCTTCTGGCTGCCAGGGCTTCTGTTGAGAGTATCCTTAGACAGGACCCTGAGGAACTGACTGCCCTCGACTTGCAAGAGTGCCTCCAGGGCCTGGACGATATTTTGGGGAACAACCTTAAAGAAGATATTTTGAATCGTATTTTTAGTGAGTTTTGTATTGGTAAATAATGTTTCACGTGAAACATTGTGGCGAGCGTTTGGCTGGCCCGGTCTCATGCTGAAAATTCAGGAGGATGTGGAAAATGGAGTTTGATTTCAGCCCGTACTTTAAGAAATATGAAGAACTCGTGCACGCGGCGGATGATGCGTTCGACCGGGTGAGTGCCCAGCATGCGGATTGCGTCCGGTGCAAAGAGGGGTGTGCCGATTGTTGCCACGCGCTTTTTGATCTAACCCTGATCGAAGCCCTTTACATCAACCATAAGTTTAATGAGACGTTTTCTGTTGAGAGCAGGGCGCCTCTTTTAGAGCGGGCCAACAGCGCAGACCGGAAAACATACAAAATCAAAAAGAAGGCCTATAAATTGTTCAAAGAGGGGTGCCAGGACGAGGAAATCCTGGCAAAAGTGGCCGCCGAAACGGTCCGTTGTGCACTCCTGGAAGACAACGACATGTGCGCGTTTTATGCCTATAGGCCCATAACCTGTCGCCTTTACGGAGTTCCAACGGCGATTGGAGGCAAAGGCCATACCTGCGGGTTATCGGATTTCAAGCCGGGGGAGGCTTACCCGACGGCAAACCTGGACCGTATTCAGTCCGGGCTTCTGGCGCTTTCCCAGGCGCTGGTGGCTGATCTGAAATCAAAGTATGCGACCCTCGGGGAGATGCTGGTCCCATTGTCCATGGCCCTGCTGACTGATTATAATTCCGAGTACCTGGGACTCGGTCAGCCCGCTGAGGGTGAGTCTGGAAACGAGGAGGCTGAAAATGAGTAATTTGACACCAGAAGAGGAGGCCGCGCGCAAAAAGGCCATCTTCGATACCATGGCTCCCCGGGGACAAAAATTTATACTTAAAAGAGGATACGACCAATGGGATCCCTTCCAGGAGCCCAAGGACCCCATAGATATACGGACCGATAAAACCAAGCGGACCACCCAGCAGTTGGTACGCGAATTTTTACAGGCCTGCCCCCATGATGATTACTCGACAGCGTACGGTAAGGGTGTTTTTGAGATTTGCCACGGCATCATCAATAATGATGATACCTGTCGAGGGATGTTTGAGTTTTCCTGCTGGTACCAGGACTTGCTCCGGCGTGAAGGCCACCTCCCGGAGTCCTGAAAGGGCGAAAAACAGGATAAAACGACGTAATTTGCCAAAATTGGCGCTTTTGCGTTAGTGCAGGCGAAGGCACCCGGCAATTGTCGAACGGGCCGTGGGCGGCCTCTCAGGAAGTCGGCCCGCGAGCCCTACAGCCACAAGGGTTTGCGCGAAGAGAAATACAAGATATGGTGTTTGATGATGGTCAAACACACAATATAGGACGAGAAAAGCCCTGTCGATCATAGCGACAGGGCTTTTCTCGTTTGACTGGAAGCACAGGCTGAAAATTTTCGAAAAAGAGAATCAACCCATCATAAAACTCCAGAGTATCCCGGCACAGATGGCAGAACCTATGACCCCGGAGGAGTTGCAGGCCATGGCATGCATTAGCAGGAAGTTTGTGGGGTCTTCTTTAAGGCCGGTCAGGTGCACCTCCCGAGCGGAGCCAGGCACAGCCGAAACGCCGGCAGCTCCAAGCAGCGGATTAATTTTTTCCTTCATAAACAGGTTCATGATTTTAGCGAAGATAACCCCGGAAGCTGTTGCAATGCTAAACGCAACCGAACCAAGAAAAAAGATACCCACAGATTTACCTGTGAGAAAAACATCTCCCTGGGTGCTGGCACCCACGGTAAATCCGAGGAAAATGGTCGCCGTATCAATGATCGCGCTACTGGCCGTTTTCGCCAGACGATCAACCACGCCGGATTCTTTCATAATATTTCCAAAGAAAAATGTTCCCAGCAGGGGAATGGAGGCCGGGGCCAGAAAGCAGCACAGCAAGAGCCCCACAACGGGAAAAATCAGGAGCTCTTTCTTGGAAGGCTGTCGAGGTTCCGACATGCGAATAAGCCGCTCCTCGCGGGTGGTAAGCAAGCGCATGATCGGCGGTTGAATAATGGGAATCAGGGCCATATACGAATAGGCGGCAATGGCGATGGGCCCGATCAGGTGCGGGGCCAGTTTGGCTGTCAGAAAGATTGAGGTCGGTCCATCAGCCCCTCCGATGATTGCAATAGAAGCTGCTTCTTTGGGTAAGAATCCAAGCGCGAGGGCACTGAGCAGGGTAAAAAAGATCCCCATTTGAGCGGCGGCACCCAGGAGCATAAGTTTGGGCCTGGCGAGCAGGGACGTAAAATCCGTCATGGCCCCGAGGCCTAAAAAGACGATTGAAGGGTAGAGCCCGGAGGTCACCCCAAAATAGAGGTAGTGCAGCACACTGTTGTCTTCATAGATACCGAGCCCGAAGCCTTTAAAGAAAGGTACGTTGCCAACCAGGATACCAAACCCGATGGGCAGCAGCAGCAGGGGTTCATACTCTTTGGCAATAGCCAGGTAAAGAAACAGGCAACCCACCAGGATCATGACAACGTGGCGCCAGTCCGCAAGGTAATAGCCGGTGTTGGATAAAAACTGAACTAATAAATCCATTTATCTATATTCCTTAATATTTCAGATGGTTGACGCCCAGAAAAATTGCCCGTCGCCCTGTGGGACAAGAATACCCGCCTCGCGCAGGGCGCGCAGGGTGAGGTGAGGGTGTGGATAGTTGTTCTCAGTGGCAAGGGCGTAAAGTTCGGCCAGGCTGAAGGTTCCGGAAAGCTGTTTAACAAGCGGTGTGTAGAACCCGGCCACAGTGTCAAGATCCTCTGGAAATTGTTCAGGAATTTTGGCTGATTCGGGTTTGTCTGCCGGCACAGCCGGTTTTTCAATAATGGACACAATCTTATGGAGTTGCGAGATAATGAAAGACAAAATGGTCAGGCCGCTCATAACGATAACGGCGCCTGCAAAGGCCATGGACCAGCCGTTATTGGCGGATATTAATTGGAAATCAAACACTATTACCTCCCTGGATTGGGGCTGGCGAAAACATCGCAGTCCGGTTCCATGCTTTCAGTTAACTTTATGCTAAATGGCGACGATTCGGCCGCTCCTATACTCAAAATCATTAAAGTATCCACATGGTGATCGGGATGTCAATAAGATATTGATGTCGCAGTTCAGGTAGCCGGGTGAGTAGTCGCGGGGAACTTAGTGGCAATTAGAACACAGAGGTATCCATGTCGTCCTGGAGGTTTTTCAGGTAGCCTTCCCATTCCATGGGCAGGAGGTTTTTTTTCTGGCTGTTGCAGGTTTTGCAGCAGGGCACCACGTTGCCTTTGGTGGTTTTCCCGCCGCGTGCCAGGGGCACGACATGGTCCATGGTAAGTTCCCGGGGTGCCGTCGCACAGCCGCAGTAATGGCACTTACCCTTTGCACAGCGTCTTTTCCACCACTGGGAAGCGCGTAAATCCCGGGCCTTGCGCTTCTCGCGTTTGAGGTCTGAGTCTTCGGGATAGAAATTGTACGGGTCCATTTTCAGTACGTTAGCCTTTGCGCGGATTTAATACCAGCGCTAAATTCCGATTGGCCCGATTCGGTGGCCAGAATGCGAAGTGTTCGGCCTGGCTTACAGGCATTTCGTATGGGCAGGGTCCATGCCCAGCTCGCTGAGCCAGGTGTCGATCTGGGGTTCCAGAAGGTTGTAATAAGCTTCACTGCCGCCCAGGCCGCTCCGCCCGAAAAAATAGTTGACCTCCAGCAGGAGTGGCGTCGGGGTGGTTTGGTTTTCAGGGAAAATCAGGTCAAAGCCAGCCAGGTTAATACCGGTTTGGTCACAAACCTGCTTAACCGCCAGTTGGGCAGATTCCTGTAACTCCGGATCGGAATCTGGGTCAACCTGTGCGCCGGCGGCGAGGCTGTCGCCAAACATGTGCGCGCGAGGCTGTACACGCCAGTAGGAGAAAAGTTGTCGGTGGATCACCACGACTCGCAAGGAGCGGCGGTGGTGGGGTATATACTCTTGAAAAACAAATCCAAACCAGCCACTTATTTCGTATATTTCTGCAATATCAATCTGTTGAGATAGTTCCGCCTCATTATTGATCAAGGTAACCGTCTGGCCCTCACCGCCCCAGTTAAATTTAAAAACAAGCGGAAATGAAAAAGCGGGCGAATGCTGATAGTAATTGGCCAGATTGGGGTAGGCCCGGGTCCTGGGAAAAGGGGCCCGAATCAGTTTGAAAAGAGCGGCCTGACCGGTTTTGCCAGGGAACTGAAAGCGGGCATTGTAATCTGGAAACACGTGCTCACAATTTTGAACTGCCAGATTAAAAAGTGCTTCCCGGCAGCCCTGAGGCAGGATAACCGCGGCGGCGGCCCCGATAGCCTCACGCTCAGCGGGTCCGGGGTCCCGCCCGGCCACAATCATATTCCTGTCGGCTGTATAACAGGGGTGAAAAGAGAGTATCATCAGTATCCGAAACGCCTCAGAGCCTTGGTGTCCTGGCTCCAGTTTTTCTGAACCCGGACAAACAGCTTCAGGTAGACCCGGGAGTCAAGCAGGCCGGCAATCTCTTTGCGGGCAGCTTCTCCGATCTGTTTAAGCTTGGAGCCTTTTTTTCCGATAACAATACCCTTTTGTGAATTACGTTCCACGTGGAGCGTAGCCCCAATTTTAGTCAGCCCTTTGCGGGGATTCTCCTTAAATTCATCGATGGTGACTGCGATCGAATAGGGAATCTCCTGCCCGGAAAGTCGAAACGCCTTCTCCCTGATAACTTCGGCCACCAAAAACCGATAGGGCAGGTCGGTCAGGCTCTCCTCCGGGAAAAAAGGCGGGCCGGCCGGCAAGTGTTTTTCCATGATACCCAGCAGGTTATCAACACCTGTGCCCTGTCGGGCAGAGACCGGAACTATTTCAAGGAAAGGATAACGGTCCACCCAGGCCTCGATCGCGGGGAGTTGGGCGGTCTTTTTAACGCGATCGGTTTTATTCAAGGCCAGCAGCACCGGCCGGTTTTGGGCGTTCAGGGCTTTCAACAGTTTGTTCTCTGAGGTCGGGGAAGGAGCGCTGAGGTCGACAACCAGTAGAATCAGGTCAACATCGCTGAGTGCCGAAAGGGCCACATCAACAATCCGAAGGTTGAGTTCGCCCCGTGCCGGGTGCACACCGGGCGTATCAATGAAGACCAGCTGGGCTGCGGGCCGGTGGGCAATACCGAGAATTCGATTCCGGGTGGTCTGGGGCTTTTTCGAAGTGATGCTGATCTTTTCACCCAGGATGCGGTTCAGCAAGGTGGACTTGCCGGCATTCGGGGCCCCGACGATGGCGATGAAGCCGGATCGAAAAGGGTCCTGTTTATTGTTTTGTGTCATGATCACCCTTGCGTATCATCGAAGGCAACCAGGGCTTCTATCCGACGCCAGAGCCGGTCTTTCCCCAGTCGTGATTTGGCCGAGAAGAGGATAAACTGCTCCCGTTCGACCTCCAGGTGGGTGGAGATGATGTTCACTTGCTTGTTTTGTTTGGTTTTTGACAGTTTGTCGGCTTTGGTAAGCACCAGTATGGTTGGAATGTGATACAGGTGGAGCCAATCTATGAAATTCCGCTCCTCCGCCTTGGGCGTTCGCCGGATATCCATAATCAAGGTGACCGCCTGCAAACTGGTCCGGTTTTGAAGATAGCCCTCTATCATGGGACCCCATTTTCGCTTCACGGCCGCGGGTACCCGGGCATAACCGTATCCAGGCAGGTCTACGAGGTAGAATGCCTGGTTGATAACAAAAAAATTAATCAACTGGGTGCGCCCCGGGGTGGAGCTGGTTTTGACGAGCCGTTTACGGTTCACAAGCGTATTGATCAGGGAGGATTTGCCGACATTTGAGCGGCCTGAAAAGGCAATTTCGGGTAACAGGGTCTCTGGATATTGATTGGGTTTAACAGCACTGGTCACAAAATCGGCTGATTTCAAGATCATGGTAGTTGTCCCATCCTACTGTTTGTCCCGGAAATAGGTCTCCAGGCGATCCATGCCTTTTTCTATGTTTTCCAAGGAGGTGGCATAGGAAAAGCGAAGATAGCCCTCCCCCTGGGAGCCAAAATCGATTCCGGGAGCCACCCCCACATGCGCTTTATCCAGGATATCGAAAGCGAGGGTATATGAGTCATTGGAAATATGTTTGGCGTTGGCAAACACATAAAAGGCGCCGGTAGGCTCCACAGTAATGCCCAAACCCAGCGCCCTGATTCTTTCGATCATATACTTGCGGCGCCGGTTGTAGGTTGCCCGCATCCGGGCAGTGTCTTCACCCGCGTGCCTGAGCGCTGTAATCCCGGCTTTTTGGACCATGGCGTTCGCGGAAATAAAAAAATTCTGGTGGATCTTCTGGATCGGACGCACATATTCAGGCGGAACAATGACATAACCAAGCCGCATGCCGGTCATGGCGAACAGTTTCGAGAATCCGTTTAAAACAAAAGCCCGATCGGTGAATTCAAGGATTGAATGTTCCTGCCCCTCATATACCAGTCCATGATAGATTTCGTCAGAGATGATGTGCGGCCCGAGTTTGGCAATGGCTGTAAGCCTGTCGATGGAAATGAGATTGCCAGTCGGGTTGGAAGGGTAATTGATAAAAATGCCCTTGGTCCTGGGGCTGATTTTCTTTTTAATGGCAGCCGGCCGGTATTGGAAGCCGTCTTTCTCCAGGACTGGAACGGTAACCGGCCGGGCACCTAAAAATTTAATGAAATTTGGATAACAGGCATAGTGGGGATCAGAGATGATGATCTCTTCGTCGGCTTCGACCAGTGCCGAGAACAGCATGAAGATAGCCGGAGAGGTGCCCGAGCAGACAATCACGTTTTCCGGGTCGACCTGAACCCCATAAGTGGCCTCGTAATAGGTGCTGATGGCCTCGCGCAGTTCCAGCAGGCCCAGGCTGTGTGTATAGTGGGTGTAACCCTCATCCAGGGCCCGACAGGCGGCGGCCTTAACGCATTGGGGCATATCAAAGTCAGGTTCACCTATTTCAAGGTGAACGATATCAACGCCATCTTTTTCCATTTCATGGGCTTTTTCAAGAACATCCATGACGATAAAAGAGGAGATATTGCGTGTACGCTCGGTTGTCATGATTATACGACCTTGTTCAGTGGGTATTCAATGATGCCTTCCGCGCCCTGTTGCAGCAACTGTGGAATCAAGTCCCGGACCTGGTCGGATCCGATAACGGTTTCCACCGAAAACCAGGTTGTCTGGTAAAGCGGTGCGACGGTGGGTGCATTGAGACTGGGCAGCAGAGACACTATTGTTTCCAGGGCCGCCGCTTCAACATTCATCTTCAAACCCACCAGCTTTTCTCCCTTTAGGGCGCCTTTCAGCAGCAGGGCGATTTGTTCGATTTTGGTTCGTTTTTCAGTGTTTTCCCAGGCCTTGCGGTTGGCAATCAGCTGAGTATTGGTCTGCATCAACTCGTGTACAATGCGGAGCCCGTGGGCTTTGATGGTGCTTTCCGTTTCGGTGACCTCGACGACCGCGTCGGCCAACCCGGAAACGACCTTGGCCTCCGTAGCCCCCCATGAAAACTCGATATCCACCGCGATGTTCCTTTCGCCAAAATAGCGCCTGGTAAATTGCACCAGTTCGGTGGCAATTTTTTTTCCATGCATATCCTCGAGCGTCTGGATATCTGAGTCATAGGGCACTGCGAGTACCCAGCGTGCCGGCCGGGCACTTACTTTGGAATAGATCAAATCCTGAACAACATGAACCACAGAGTCATTTTCAGCAATCCAGTCCTTACCAGTAAGGCCTGCGTCCAGGGTGCCATTTTCTACATAGCGTGACATCTCCTGAGCCCGGCAGATGGCGCACTCAATTTCGGGATCGTTGATTTCCGGGAAATAACTGCGGCCGTTTACATTGATTGTCCACCCAGAACGTTTAAAAAGCGCAAGGGTTGCGTTCTGGAGGCTTCCTTTGGGAATCCCCAGGTTTAGTTTTTCCATCATTTTTTATAGACCTCCTCGGGATCAAATACAGGTGCACCGGTTACATGCAGCGAACCATTTTCCACTTTTCTGAAAAAGCAGCTGGCATGACCTGTATGGCAAGCAGCGCCCCCCACTTGGTCCACCTTTAGAAGGACCGTATCATCATCGCAATCAATTCGAATTTCCCTTACGTTTTGATGATACCCGGAAGTTTCGCCCTTGACCCATAATGACTGGCGGCTGCGGCTGAAATAAGTCGCTTTCCCGGTGGACAGCGTGGCCTCCCAAGCATCCCGGTTCATATAGGCGAGCATAAGAACATCGCCGCTGTCGAAATCCTGTACGACGGTGGGGATAAGGCCGCCTGTTTTATCAAAGTTCAGCATGGTTGCGCCTCGCATAGTATATTATTCCTGTAAAACTCTATTCGATAACCAGAACAGTCTATAATGTCAAACAATTTTTAGCCATTCTTCCGGTTACAGCCCCCCGTGTCTCTGCTCGATTCCCTTGCCTATCCAAGCGTTATCTGATAGCATCCCCACTTATTATTTTATGGCCCAAGCTGCGGTGGAACATAAGTTTATGACGGCCGAAGGTTGCCGGACCTATTAAAAGCGAGCTTTTTTGCAATGCCCAAACCGAAAAAAAGTGCTGCCCAGATACGCAAAAAGCGGGCAAGTAAAAAACAACCCTCCCTGCTGACGCGTCTGGTGCGCCTGCTGGTCTGGCTGTCACTCTTGGCGGCATTAGGTTGCATTCTGGCCGTGGTGGGCGCCTTTCTCTACCTGGGGCAGGACCTTCCCCGGATATCGAGTCTCGGTGATTACCGGCCGCCGACCATTACGGCCGTCTACTCGGATGACAATCGTAAAATCGGTGAGTTTTACCAGGAACGGCGTATTATCATACCCTTGGCGCAGATGCCTGAAAAGTTGAAACAGGCGTTTGTTGCAGCGGAAGACGCCCGTTTCTACCTGCACCGGGGTATTGATATAATGAGTATTATCAGGGCTTTTTTCAAGAACCTGGAAGCAGGGACCATTGTGCAGGGTGGCAGCACTATTACCCAGCAAGTGACCAAGTCTTTTCTGCTGACGCCCGAGCGCAGCTATACACGCAAAATACGCGAGGCGATTCTGGCTTACCGCATCGACAAGGGCTTCAGTAAGGACGAAATACTGTTTTTATACCTGAACCAGATCTATCTTGGGCACGGGGCCTACGGGATTGAAGCGGCCTCTGAAAACTATTTCGGTAAAGCCGCCCGGGATATGAACCTGGCGGAGTGCGCCATGCTGGCCGGCCTGCCCCAGGCGCCCAGCCGCTATTCGCCGTTCCGGTTTCCCGACAAGGCCAAGCAGCGGCAGATTTATGTATTAAACAGGATGGTCTCGGAAGGCTATATTACCAACATTGAGGCCACCGAAGCCATCGACATGCACCTGGACATCAAGCCCCGGCGCAACTGGTATATAGAAAAAGTTCCCTCCTATACGGAATACATCCGACGGTATGTGGAATCGAAATACGGAAAAAACGCACTCTACCGGGAAGGACTTAAGGTGCATACCTCGGTCAATATCGATATGCAGAAGATTGCCCGGGAAGAAATCAGCAAGGGGTTGCTGGCCCTGGATAAACGGCAGGGCTACCGCGGCGCGGAACGCAGGCTGCTCCCCGAGGAGATCGAGTCGTTTTCAAGTGACCTGAAAAATCAATATGCGTTAAACCCCCTTGAAAAGGGGGATACCGTGACCGGCGTGGTGATTTTTGTTGATGACCGGGCCAAAACGGTTACTGTCCGGATGGGTGCCGAACGCGGGATCATTGCCCTTGAAGATATGGCCTGGGCCCGCAAGCCCAATCCAGGTGCGTCCTATCGTTATGCCCGCCTCAAAACACCCGGCAAAGCACTTAACGTCGGAGATATTGTCCGGGTGAAACTTAAAGACCGGCCGGCGGAGTCCGCAGACTGGCAGCTGGCTCTGGAACAAGTTCCCAAAGCGCAGGCGGCCCTGCTTTGCATTGAAGCAGAGACCGGCTATGTCAAGGTTATGGTGGGGGGGCGGGATTTTAAATCCAGCCAGTTCAACCGCGCAATCCAGTCCCGGCGGCAGCCGGGGTCAGCTTTCAAGCCGCTGATTTACGCGGCGGCAATTGATAAAGGTTATACGCCCGCAACGGTTATGATCGACTCTCCTATCGTATTTGAAGATGAACAGCGGGATTTCAAATGGAAGCCGGAAAATTACGGCCGCAAGTTCTATGGCCCAACCCTGCTGCGCCGGGCGCTGGCGAAGTCGAAGAATGTCATTACCGTAAAAATTGTTCAAGATATCGGTATTGATTATGCGATCGATTATGCCCGCAAGCTCGGTATCCACTCCGATATGCCGCGAGACCTTTCCATCTCCCTGGGGTCATCAGGGGTCTCCTTGCTTGAGATTGTCAACGCCTATTCCGTATTTACAAACCAGGGCTATTTTGTTGAACCGGTTTTTATTACCAGAATTGTCGATCGGGACGGAAAGGAGCTTGAGCAGGTTCGCAAACCAAGGGAAAAAGTCATTGATCAAACCACGGCTTACCTCATGACAAACCTGCTGGAAGAGGTTGTCAAAACAGGAACCGGACGCAGGGTGAAAGCACTAAAACGGCCGGCCGCCGGTAAAACAGGCACTACCAACAACCTGTTTGACGCCTGGTTTGTGGGTTATACCCCGGAGTACATTACCGGGGTGTGGGTAGGTTTTGATAATGAGGCTTCTCTCGGGAAGGGTGAAACTGGTTCACGTTCGGCCAGCCCCATCTGGCTGGGGTATATGCAGCGGCTGTTGTCAGGTAAACCCGTGCGGGTTTTTCCGGTGCCTGAAGGCGTTGTGTTTGCCAAGATCGACGCTGAAACGGGTCTGCTTCCGGTCCCGGAGTCTAAAAAGACCTATTTCGAATGCTTTAAAGAAGGGACAGTTCCAACAGAATATACGCCCCGTCCGGATGTTGTGACGGAGCCGGAGCAATTCTTCAAGGACGACATATAGTGTCCGCTCAGAAGGGGCATATTTTGCCCCAGAGCGGCGTTTTCGCTCTTCTGAAATCCTCGCCATAGAAACCACTATGCCTCCGGTTTCAAAAGCGCTCAAGCCTTGCTCTGAACCAAAATCTACCCCTTGTGAACGGACACTTCCTTTTATTAAAGCCCATTTTGGCCCTGCGTAGACTGACGATTGGTTAATCAGGGTTCTCTGAGTGCAGGGAGCTTCGGTTCGGAGGATTTCGGTTTCCCGGGCGGGTTGAACGCAGTGGCTGGTATCTAAAAGAAAGCGGGCGCCTTGAAGAAGATTTATGGCGCCCGCTGTGTGCTGCTGGAGAAAGTTTAAGCCGCTTTGACTTTCTTTCCAAAAATGGTTTTGAGCCAGATACCGCTTAGGATGTAGCTGTATAGCCAGGTACCGAAAAAGATCAGGACAAAGGCCTTGATGATGTCGGTACCGCTGCCGTTGAGAGAAAAGCCAGGTACATACCCGAACAGAAACGGGCCCAGATAGAGGAATTTGGCGAATTTGAACGCGGAAAAAGCCGTGCGCCACATGTTTGCCTGGGCAATGGTGGCCCCGGCAAATGCCGCGATACAGACCGGCGGTGTGATGTTGGAATCCTGGCTGAGCCAGTAAACGATCATATGGGCGGCAATTTCGTTAACGCCGAGATGGACGAGGGCCGGTACGGCCACTACTGCGGTGATCAGGTAGGCGGCCGTAACCGGGACACCCATTCCCAGGACCAGGGAGGCCAGTGCAATCAATAAGATGGTCAACCACAGCCGGCCATTCGCCATTTCGATGATGATGTCGGCAAAGGTCAGCATGAGACCACTGTATGTCAATACACCGATAATAATGCCGATGACCCCGACGGTAGCCCCAATTTTAAGACTGCTCTCAGCGCCCTTACGAGCGGATTCGATGAATTTACCCAGTTCAGATTTGATGTCAGCGCCCCGTTTGTAACGGATAAAGGCAATGATCACACCTAGAATCAATCCGGCAATCAATACCCCGTTGCCCGAGACGCTATCATTTATTTTATTCACTGCGGCCTGGTCCATCACGTGCCTGAGGCCTGCCATGGTGACACTGAAAAGCAAGACAAGTGCCATGACCCACACCATGGTGAGGTCTGTTTTGGTTTCAGGTGTTTTATGGCTGACGGCAATGCAGGTGGCGATACCGATAATGGCGGAGTAGCCTGGCGAAAAACCGGCCAGCATGAGAATGGTGATGAGAACCAGCGGCGCCACGTACACCCATTGCTCCTTTAGGATTTGAGAGGCGCTCTGCTCGCTTCTTTCGCCGACGATGTTGTACATCTTGGCTTCGTAGTGCACCATCACAAATACGCTGAACACATACATCATGGCCGGAAATATAGCCACCAGCATAATTTTCGAATAGGGCACACCGGTGAGTTCGGCCATGATAAAGCCGCCTGCCCCCATGATGGGCGGCATGAACATCCCCGAAATGGAAGCGGCCGGTTCGATTCCGCCGGCAATGTGCGGCCGGAAGCCGGCCTTTTTCATCATGGGAATGGTGAACGCGCCGGTGGAGACAACGTTGGCAATGGCACTGCCGGAGATGGAGCCGAAAAGCCCGGAGGCGATAACGGCGACCTTGGCGGGACCGCCGATTTTGTGCCCAACCGCGGCCAGGGGAAAATCGATGAAAAACTTCTGGGCGCCGCTCTTTTCAAGAAACGCGCCGAACAGGACGAACAACAGGACATACGTGGCCAGGACATTGGCCATGATCCCGAACACCCCGTCACTCTTATAAAAGATACTTGTGCACACACCGGTAAATGAATCACCGGCATGGGAGAATAGTTCGGGTGCGTAGGCCCCGTAGACGCCGTAAAGCAGTAAAAGGGTTCCCATAATGACAAAAGAAATGCCCACCACCCTTCGGGCCAGCTCGATGCCGAGGAGGACCCCGATGATGGCCACCGACTTGTCAAAGTTCGTTTCAATACCGGTACGGTAATTGATGGCTTCGAAATTAAGTATCCAGTAACCGATGCTGAAAATGGAAAGCACAATAAGCAGGTAGTCCACACCCCGCAGCCACTTGTTCTTAGACTTATATATTAGAAAGACAAGAACATAGGTGATGATCACGTAAATCCCCCGGTGGTACTGGGTGGCGGCGGGTGAAAGGACGGCCGAGTAGGAGTAGAAAAGCACCAGGGCGACCGCCAGGGCGTCAAAGATGATTTTTTCGATTTTATTCAGTTTGTCGTACACTTTATTGACCTTCTTTTCAGAGGGTTACCTTACGGGACTGGATAGAGCAGATGCGGGGTACGGCTTTTATTTCTAAAAACCGTACCCCGGTCTGGTTTGAACAGATAGTGCTTTGGTTACATGCTAACCTAACTGCTACAGCATGCCCTTTTCTTTCCAGAACTTCTCAGCTCCGGGGTGGAAAGGCGTTACGATGTTGGTGGCGCCGGTTTTCAGGCTCATGTTCTTGAAGGTTTTCTTCATGGAGAGCATGTGCTTGAGGCCCGCGTCCGTGTAGATCAGGGAGAGCAGCTTGTAGACGACATCGGCGGATACCTTGGCGTTGGCGACCCACAGGGCGCTGTCCTGGAAGGAAGGCGCGTCATAGTCAACGCCGCGGTAAGTGCCGGCCGGTACGGCCAGTTTCCCGAAATAGGGGTATTTGGCGAAAAAGCCGGAAGCTTTTGCGTCGGCGGCCAGGTCGAGCATGGCAATGTCATTGGTCTGGGCAGCCATGATGACTGCGCCGCTCGGAAAGGCGGTGAACAGCCAGAAAGCATCCAGCTGGTTGTTGCCAAAGGCGGCTGCGGCATCGTTGTACCCCATGGCGTTTCTTTCAATTTTGTCCCAGACACCCATGTGGCTGAAGAAAAGTTCACAGTTGGCAAAGGCGCCGGAGCCGGCGTTGCCCACACCCACTTTTTTACCGGCCAGGTCTTTAACGCTCTTGATGCCGGAGTTTTTCTTGACCACCAGCTGAGCCGGTGCGCCGTAAAGCCAGGCCACAGCCAGAACGTCGGTATATTTACGGGTATCGTTTTTCATTTTACCGTTGCGGCCCAACCAGACATGGCCGGAATAAACGGTGGAAAACTGCTGCTTGCCGGCGTTGGTCTTCCGGAGGTTTTCAACTGAACCTGCTGATGTCTGGGCTTTTACGGAAAAACCTTCAACATCCTTTACCGGTTTGTAAACCTGGATGCCGTTAGCCACAACCTGGAATGTTCCGCCGGCCGGTCCGCCGCCGAAAATTACACGTTTTTTGAAAGCAAACGAATTTGCTGAAAAAGCCAGGGTGATCATCGCGAAAACGCTGATGCCAATAACTGTTTTTAGAAACTTGCTGTTCATGGTAATTTCCTCCTTTAGGGTTTATAAATAAAAATTAACACTTGAATGCAATTCACCGGTTAAGCGCAAAAATACCGATAGTCTTTGCAGATGCCATATTTATTAGCGGGAAACGCCCCAAGCGTCAATTGGACTATTTCTGAATTGTCTGTCAGAAAATTTCTTACGAAATAGCGTTTGCTAAAATATTATTTAGGGTTCAATCAGGTGGTTCTGGATGGCAAACCGTGACAGGTCGGCGTTGTTGCGCAGGGAGAGCTTTTTCAGCAAGCGCAGCCGGTAGGTGTCCACAGTTTTGATGCTGATGTTGTAATCCGCGGCGATCTCCCGGTTGGTATAGCCCTGGGCCAGGCGTCTTAGAACCTGGAGTTCGCGGTTGGACAGCGAGTCCAGGGGCGACTGTCCCTGGGCGCCCCGGGCGATCCGCAGGGCCAGGGATTCGGTGGCTTCAGACGAGAGGTAGCGCTGCCCGGCGAGAACTTTGCGGATAGCTTTGACCAGTTGTTCCGGGGCGGATTTTTTGGTGATGTACCCCATGGCGCCCGCTTCAATCGCCCGGACCACGTACTGTTCCTCTTCGTGCATGGTCAGGATGATGACCGGCAGGTCCGGCACCTCGTCACGCAGTCGGGACGTGACCTCAAGACCGTCGAATTCCGGCATGGAAATGTCGATGACCGCGACATCCGGTCCGGTTTTACGGGCTTGCCCGATGGCCTGCTTGCCATCAGCCGCTTCAGCCACGACAGTCATATCACCACTCTCTTCAACGATGCGGCGCAATCCGGCGCGCACAATGCTATGGTCGTCTGCCAGCAGTACACTGATCATATTTCAGCCAGCTCCAATGGGAATTTCAAGTGATACCCGGGTGCCCTTGCCCTGGGCGGAAGTGATGGTGATGGTCCCGCCGGCCAGTCCGGCCCGTTCCCGCATTCCGGCCAGTCCCAACCCTTCCGTTTCGGAAAGTTGGGCAGGGACAAAGCCCCGGCCGGTGTCTTCCACCCCAAGGTGCAGGATATTCTCTTTAACCGTCAGGGAGACATCGACATTGGCTGCTCCGGCGTGCCGGGCGACATTGGTCAGGGCTTCCTGGGTAATACGATAGGCGGCGGTGGCGATGCGGCCTTTCAGCCGGGGGACCGCAGTGTGTTCAAAGATGCAGGTAATCTTGGTACGCTGCTCGAAATCGGCGGTGTACCATTCCAGGGCATCGATCAGGCCCAGGTCGTCCAGGACACCGGGCCGCAGGCGAATGGCCATACCGCGGACTTCTTCGATATTTTTATCGATAAGCCCGCTCATTGTCAAGGCGCGCTCGGATGCTTTTGGATCGGTGGTTTTCAAACGCTCATACATCCAGACAGTATCCATCCTGAGGGCGGTGAGGACCTGTCCGAGTTCATCGTGCAGTTCCCGGGCAATGGCGGACCGCTCTTTTTCCTGGCTGTCCAGGATGTTTCCGGAGAGGCGCCTGAGGCGCTCCCGGGCCTTTTTCTCAGCGGTAATATCTGTTGAAATGCTGCACACCCCGCTGATTAGTCCTCTTGAATCATAAATCGGGAATTTGACACTGAGATAGGTGTGCAGGCCGTCTATATCGGGGATTCGTTCCTCAACCTTCAGAGGGCTGTCTTCAGCAAGTACCCGCCGGTCATTGAGGTTGAATTGCTCCGCCACGTCCTGAGGCAGAATGTCATAGTCGGTCTGGCCCCGCACGGAGGCATTGGTCTTCTCGAGCAGCGCTTCATAGCGGGCATTGATCAGGACATAGCGGAGTTCGCGGTCTTTGATATAGACCATGTCCGGCGTATATTTCAGGATGCTGGAGATCTCCCGGGTGCGGCGGGCGACCTGGCGTTCCAGGTCGCGGGAATGGCGGCTCAGCGCTTCCTTGGCGCGCCGGAGATTCTCCTCGGCCCGTTTTCTTTCGGTTACATCAATGGAGACGGCCAGGGTCCTTTTAATGTTACCGTGCCGGTCACGATCTGCAATGGCAGACAGCAGCACATCGATGATCTTACCGTTTTTCCTGACGAATCGGTAGGGGATGTCCTTGCAGTATCCGGTTTTGAAAAAATCTGTAAAAACAGTATCTTCAGCATATATTTTAGAAGAAGCGGTAAAAAAATCAGTGAGGTTGCGGCCCACAATTTCATCCGGGGCGTACCCCATCTCTTCCGCCCAGTGATTGCTCACGCTGACAAGGCGCCCCCGGTCATCTATGGAGTGCAGCATGGCCGGGGTATTGTGGTACAGCGATCGATAGCGGGCCTCACTTTCACGCAGGGCTGTTTCGGCCTGATGGCGCTGTAAAATTTCGCGGCTGGCTTTTTTATACAGGAAAAGTACCGAAAATCCGATTAAAATACAGAGCGCCAGAACCAGCGGGCCGGTCATCCGGAGCAGAGGGTCCGCCACGGACCGCGTGATTTCCTTGCGGCTGCGCAGGTGCACCACGTGCCAGCCCGGGTTGTTGTCCAATTCAATCCGGTGCATGAGATAGCGGGTCCCGGTCCGGTCCACAGCTTTGTCCAGGTCCGTCTTGATAAAACCAAGCCAGTTCCAGGGGCCGCGTCCAAACTGCCGCGAACGGCTTAATTCGGACATGGCATCCGGGGCCAGTTTCCACAGGGGGTGGTAGAGCCACTGCTTGTTGTTGGAAATAAAAACAATTCCCGAAGGATCTGTTACCAGGACGATTTCATTTTGACTGGGACCCAATTTTCTTTCAATGAACTGGATGGGGGCCTTGATTACGGCGATGCCGACCGGCTGTTGGCGCGTGTTCAGGTAGACCGGAAAGCTGGAGTAGGCGCCCCGTTTACCAGAGGTGGTGCCCAGGGCCAGGTAGGTCGCGGGCAGGCCGTTTATGGCGTTTTGGAAGTAGGGCCGGAAATTGAAGTTTTTGTCCACGAAACTTTCCGGGTCATTTCGGTTGCTGGAGGCAATGGTAATCCCGCTGTTTGCCATCAAATAGCAGACATCGGCATCAAGCGTCTTTTTGAAATGATCCAGGACCGCGTTGGTCCGCGACCGGGCTTCCGGCGAACCGGTTTCCATCAGTTCACGGACAGCCGGCATACCCGCCAGGGTACGCACCGGCCCGGTATTTCTAGATAACAATGCGGACAGGCTGTTCTGGACAGCCAGAATCCGGCTTATCGCCTGTCTTTCCGCTTCCTTAAAGGCGATATTCTTCATGGAGGTGTAATAGAGATAGCCCCCGATAATGGCGGATAAAAAGGCCAGAAGGGATAACACCAGCAGGATTTGGCGTAATTTCATTGTACGGCTGCTCCGGTGAGTATCGAAACAGGGCGGCGCTGGTTGACAGCCACGGCTGTCTCAGCAATTTCGGGATCGGAAATGACCCTGATCGTATTCGTCGTATAGAGGCGCTTAAGTGAATTAACGGTGCTGTTCTTCTGCCCTCTTAAATTTGACACAGAGCGGGGGTTTACTGCAATCGAAATTGTGTGGCCGGGGTTGTCCACCCGGGCCAGTTCGCGGCGCACGCTGTTAAAAAACAGGCTTGTTATCACGAGCTGGCCAAAGGCCGGGTGAAAGGGGCCGGCCAGGATTGTACTGTCCGGCGTTAAATCCACAGAGGCCTGCAGGCCCATCCGCACCACGCGGACGCCCCCGGTCACAAACAACCGGTAAAGTTGTGCGGTTAACGCAACGGCCGTATCCAGGGGCAGCGGCTTATACAAACCGGTGGTAAACTGGTCCGCCAGGGCGCTGTCTTTCAGGACCACCACCGGGTAGAGCCTGACAAAGTCAGGACCCAGGGCCAGGGCTCTGCGGCCGGTATCCAGAACACCGGCGCCACTGTCACCCGGCAGGCCGAGCATCAGCTGCAGGCCGGTTTCATAGCCTTTTGATTTTAAAAGGCGCATGGCTGTTTCGGTGTGGCGGGCGGTATGTCCACGGTTGGAGGCTCTCAGCACACGGTCATGCAGCGACTGGGCACCGATCTCAATCGTATCAACGGGATAGTCAGCCAGCCAGCCAAGCCGTTCTCCATCAATTGTGTCCGGGCGGGTCGAAAACCGCAGGCTGTCAACCGTGCGGGATGCTACAAACTCGGCAGCCACATCCAGCAGGCAGCGAATCCTGTTTTCCGACAGGCCCAGAAAATTACCGCCGTAAAAGGAGATCTGGACGGGTGCCCGGGGTCCTTTTTTGTGTCCCAGGAAACGCTGGATTTCCCGGCGCACCCGGGAGGGCTCCAGGGCTGTTTCACGCTGACCGGTTATTGACACCTGGTTACAGAAAACACACCGGTGGCGGCAGCCACCATGGGGAATGAAAATCGGGATAATAAAGGGGCGCATGGCGGAAGGCCACCGGGCCGCCTGGCAGGTGGGTCTATTCACCGTTCTGCGGGGTTAGATGTTCAAAAGCCCTGCGGGCGGCATCCTGTTCGGCTGCCTTTTTGCTTTTGCCGGTTCCCGTGGTTGTATAATCGGCGGATTGCAGGCTGACTGAAAAGGTCTTGTCATGGTCGGGTCCGCTTTCAGCCGTAATTTTGTAAACAGGCGGCGGATGGCCTGTTTTTTGAACCATCTCCTGAACCCGGGTTTTGTAATCAGAAATCGTGTCTGTCGCAACGGAAGAGGCAATCCGGGTGGCAAAATGTGCCTGGATGAGAGCAAAGGCGGTGTCATAACCGCCATCCAGGTAAACCGCCGCCAAAAGCGCTTCGTAGGTGTCTGAAAGGATGGATTTTTTTTGGCGTCCCCGGGTCCTGATTTCTCCTTTGCCCAGTTGAATATAATCGCCCAGGTTAAGGTCGGATGCAATGGCCGCCAGGCTGGCTTCATTGACCTGGCCGGCCCGTATCCGGGAGAGGGAGCCTTCATCCATATCCGGGAATTGATCCATCAGCAAATGGCTGACTACCAGGTTGAGGACCGTGTCTCCTAAAAATTCAAACCGCTCATTGCTGGCCAGCGGCAGGGCCTGCTCGTTGACAAAAGAGCTGTGCCGCAGGGCCTCTTCCAGCAGGGCCGGTGTCTGGAAGCGGTACCCGAAGTGCTGCGTAAATGCGTCCGTGTTGGTATCAGGCATGGCTGTTCAGTAAATGAAATATTTCCAGGGGAACACACAGGTCGCCTTTGCCGGAGCCCATCTGAATCTGGGGCTTGAACGCGCCGTGGAAATCCGTCCCACCGGTTACCAGCAGGTCATGCCGGGCGGCAATCCTTAAATAGTGCTCCCGCAAGGAGGGTGTGTGTTCGGGGTAATAGGCCTCTATTCCCATGAGTCCCATTTCCTTCAGAGCCTTGACGATCGTTTCATCCAGGCGTCCGCCCGGAGTGCCCAGCAAGACCGGGTGCGCCAGAACGGGGATGCCGCCGGCGGCCCGGATGAGTTCAATGGCCCGGGCACAGTCTACCCGGTACTTATCCACATAGGCCGGCATTCCGGTTGCAAGGTAGAGATCAAAAGCCGCGCTGAATGACGGTACGCAGCCTTTATTCAACATCACTTGGGCAATGTGTGGTCTGCCAATCTGGCCTTTGGGCCCGGCGGCGGCCTGGACGGCTTCCATAGAAATGTTCATCCCAAGGTCCGCCAGGCGGGCCAGGATCTTCGGGTTGCGGTCTTTGCGGGCTGTTTGCAGTTTCTGGAGCGTTTCGTTCAGCGGTTTATTTTCAAGGTCAATCCGGTAACCGAGAATATGGCAGCTGCCCTTTCCAGGCAGAAATGCCGGGCGCTGCGTGCTGATTTCAACTCCGGTTAAAAACCCCAGCTTTTCGGGAAGGCCGCCGGCGAGTGCCTGCCGGGGCCCATCCAGGGTGTCATGATCCGTGATTGAGAGGGCCCCTAGTTTCAGGTTGTGGGCGAGTTCAAGAATTTGAGACGGCGCAAGCGTACCATCTGAAGCGGTGGAGTGTATGTGCAGGTCAACGCAAACCGAAGGATCAAAGTCCAAGTGCTTTTTCCATTGCTTCCTCTTTGGTTTTGCACTCAATGCACTGGGTTGTGACTGGGCGAGCCTTCAGGCGTTCAAGGGCAATATCATCGCCGCATTTTTCACAGATTCCAAAGGTATCCTTATCAATCCGGGCCAGCGTTTTCTTGATTTTCTTGATAAGCTTACTTTCCCGGTCCCTGATGCGCAGCATGAAATTCCGTTCAGCTTCCAGTGAGGCCCGGTCGGTTGGGTCTGGAAAATTTTCTTTGGGCGTCGTCATGCCGGATACCGTATCATCTGCCGTGCTCAATAACTCTTCCAGCTGATCCGTCAGAAGCGTTTTGAAATATTCAATGTCATTTTTTTTCATAGCAACCCTGTACACTATAAATTTCTGATTTTTAGAAAAATAAACGAGTACCACAATATCAAGACGGTGTAAAGTTGTATCTTAATCATTTTTTATCTGTTGTAAAGTCTTAAGATTTTAATTGGTTGCGAGAACCGCAGGACGAGTTGCGCTCAAGGCAGGCGCCCGGATGCAGAATGGGTCCCGGGCTGGCGGGTTCAAGGATCCAGTTTGAACAGTTTTCTTGTTAAATCAATATGTTTTGATTTATCTGCATAGCAGCCGGATGATTTTAACAATGTGGTGGGGTCATGGAGTATTTTATTGATCATGGCCTTCGTCATGCGCTCAATGGCCGCCGCCTGTTCTTCGGAAAAGGACAGGCGGCCTTGAGTTCTATCAAGTTCGGCGCGGGTAATTTTGTCCAGTTTGGCGCGCAGGGCCTTAATGGTGGGTACCGCACTCAAATTTTCAAGCCACTCTCTGAAGCGAATGGCGGCTTCTGCCACCATCCTTTCACCCTTCAGGGCCTCCCGGTTGCGATCTTCAATGTTTTCATCGACAACCCCGTTGAGGTCGTCGATGTCATACACATAGACATTGGTAAGCCGATTCAGATCAGGGTCAATATCCCGGGGAACTGCGATATCGATAAAAAAGATCGGTCGGTTGCGCCGCTCGCGCATAATGGTCTTAACCTGGGGGCGGTTGATCACATAATCCGGAGATCCCGTTGAACTGATGACAATATCAACCCGGGGCAGGGTATCCGGGATTTCCTCGAAATTGACGGGGTGGCCCTTGAATCTGCCTGCCAGTACAACGGCTCTTTTGAAGGTCCGGTTGGCCACATAAATGTCATCGACCCGGTGGCGCAGCAGGTTCTCAACCGCCAGTTCCGCCATTTCTCCGGCACCGATCAACAGGGCTTTTTTGCCTTCCAGGGAACCGAAGATCTTGCGTCCCAGTTCAATGGCGGCATAACTGATGGAGACAGCACTGTTGCCGATTCCAGTTTCGGTCCGGATGCGTTTGGCCACAAAAAAGGTTTTGTGCAGCAGGCGGTTGAGAATGACCCCGGAGGTCTTCTGGGCTGTGGCGATGCGGTACGCTTCTTTTACCTGGCCCAGGATCTGGGGCTCTCCCACCATCATGGAGTCGAGGCTGGCCGCGACCCTGAAGATGTGCTTTACAGCCTGGTCGCCCCGGTGAACGTAAAGGGCTTTTTCGAAACTGTCGGCCGGGATCTGCTTATACCTGGAGAGAAAGTGCTTGGCCTCTGAAAGTGCGGCTTCCGGCTGCTGCGTTGTCATTATCATTTCAACCCGGTTGCAGGTTGAAAGCAGTACGACTTCGGAGATGGACGACTGTGCCTGCAGCGCCTGCAGGGCAGTTTCCGCCTGCTCATCCGAAAAGGCCAGGCATTCACGCAGGTCCACATCCGCGGTTTTATGGTTTAAGCCAAGTATTAGTATTTCAGTCATAGCTATTTGGTAAACTGTCCATGGTGCCCCTGGAGCAGAAAGTTGACCCCGATAAATGTAAAAACAATGGCTGCGAATCCGACAATAGCCAGAATGGCAGCCCGGCGGCCGCGCCAGCCCACGGTAAGCCGCTGGTGGAAAAGAGCGGCATAAATAAGCCAGGTGGCCACAGACCAGATCTCTTTCGGGTCCCAGCTCCAGAACCTGCCCCAGGCGGATTTGGCGTATACAAAGCCCGTTACAAGGCCCAGGGTCAGCATAATAAAGCCCCCCACAATACTGCCGTAACCGGTGGTGTCCAGCATATCAAGGGAGGGCAGGCGATCGTAAAAAAAGCCGCGTTTTTTTGATTTTATGGCGTTTTCCTGGAGAATGTAGAGAATGCCGACGCCACAGGCCATTGCCAGGGCGGCCTCACCGATAAAGATCGAAATGATATGGACAACCAGCCAGAAACTGTTAAAGATTGCCTTGGCCTGTACCGGTTCGCGGGGGATCTGGTAGGCTGCCAGCATGATCAGGGCGGTGAGCGGGGCGGCGAAAATTCCCAGGATTTTCAATTTGAATTTGAACTGAAAAAAGATGAACGTGGCGGCCACGGCCAGTCCGGCCATGGAGAGCGTCTGGTAGAGATTGTGAACCGGTATCTGTCCGGAGCGGGCCGCATCATATCCCACTGTGGCCAGGTGACACAAAGCCCCGGTGATAAACAGGCACAGGGCTACCCGGTCCAGGTTCTTTTTTTGTGAAAAAAGAAAGACCAGGTAAGCGGCAGAACTCAGCAGGTAGAACACAATCGTGGCGGCGATGACAATATCCATAAATTACACCAACTTTGGTCACTTTCAACTTGCTGTTAAAAATCAACCCCCCTGCAGGGCACCCCCCCGGGCTTCTGGGCCGGGAACATTCAAACCTTTGGTATCAGCGGCTTAACAGCTGTTGATAGTGATAGCCGTCTCCCAGGACATCCAGGAAAAGGGCATCAATCTCAGCTGCCCGGTCGGCCTTTATCAGGTCGAGCAGGCCGCCGGCAATCAGTTTTTCAAATAGCGGCTTATGGGCCTCCGGTTCATGCTTTTCCTGGAGGAGCCTGGCCCGGATGGCACCCATGAGACGCAGAAAGGGCTCATATTCTTCACCAAATTGATTTTCAAGCTCTTTTCTCAGCTTTTTGGCATATGCGGGGCTTTTTCCGGAGGTGGAGATGGCCAGGACGAGATCACCTCGGTGAACAATAGCGGGCAGGATAAAATTGCAGATTTCCGGTCTGTCCGCGATGTTGCAGAGGGTATTCAGGCGTTCTGCATCGGTATGAATCTGCCGGTTCAGGGCCTCATTGTCAGTGGCGCCGATGACCAGGAATTTACCGGCCAGATCAGTCGACCGGTACGGTCGTTTTTTCAGAACGATTTCCTCCCGGGCGGCCATTTGATCAAGCTTTTGGGAGGCTTTTAAGGAGACCACTGTGACCACGGCACCGCATGCCGCCAGGGTGCCGACTTTGCGGGTGCCCACACCGCCGCCGCCCACAACCAGGCAGGCCCGGCCGGCTATATCAAGGTTTACGGGATAATATTTCATGGTATGATTTCCATCAGGTCTGCGGCCAGCTCTAGCGGGCCGGACCAGGTCTGCCGGCATTCGGCGAGCATATCTGCCTGGTCGCATTCCGGGTACAGGTGCGTCAAAACCAGGGCGCGGCCCGCGGCCCGTGTGGCGATGGTACCGGCCTCCGGGGGGGTGAGGTGCCCGGGGACTTTGAATTCGGCCGGAAAGGCTGCTTCACAGATCAGCAGGTCGGCCTTTTGGGCAAGTGTAATCAGGTTCTCACTGAAATCAGTGTCTCCGGAGTACACAACGGTTTTGCCATCCGGGCCGGTGATTTTAAACGCCAGGCTCTCCGGGTTGTGGACAACCGGCGCGGATGTCACTGTAAAATCAGCAAACGAGAGGCCGTCACTTTTATCCACAGCCATCTCATGCAGCCGGAATTGTTCCGGCGGTAATTCTATCCAATGTCCGTACACCGTTTTTAAGCGGCGGTAAAATTCAGAAAGGCCCTTTCCGGCCACCAGGGCAAGTGGCTTTTTGCGCCGACGGTTGAGTGGATATTTATTGGCAAAAATAAATGAGGCCAGCTCCCCGGTATGGTCCGGATGAAAATGACTGAGCAGGATGTGGGAAACATCGCTGACCGCAATACCGGCTTCGGTCAGCCGCCGCATGGTTCCAGGGCCGCAATCCAATACGATAGTCGCTTCTGCAGTGGTTATCAGGGCCGCGCAGGCGCTGCGTTCCAGCGAGGGGACACAGGTCCCTGATCCTAATATGGTTACCCGGGTTTGGGATGTGTTCTTCATTTTTTAGGGGCGGCAGCCTGTTTCGGTTTTTGGGTGCTTTTCTCAATATTGCGGATAATCCAGAGGGCGATTTTAGGGTCATCAGTGGTGTCGACGGCCGGCTTCAGTTCTGTGTAGGTTATCTCTGCCCGGGCCATACTCTTGTGGCCGCCCGCGGACCCGAGTTGCCCGAAACTAAGGCTTGCTAGCCGGCCGGCGTTTTTACGAATACCGTCGTTCCGGAATATGATCACCAGTTTTTTATTGCACCTTCCGGAAACGATGCTCCAGGAGACTGAGCTGACCCGCATGAAGAAATCGGCGATCAGGACGCAGACATCCGGAGACGGGACATTTCCGAGATGGGCATACAGTTTGCCTTTGCGCCGGCGTTTCTCCGCAAGGGCGATCTTGAAATATTTCAGAAACTCGAACTTCAATTCCGATTGTTCAATTTTGCGGGCCATGTGGATGTTGACGTGGCGAAAAAGAAACTGGAACGCGCGGACATCCTCGAAAAGGGCCTTGCGTTCAAAATTATCCGTATCTGTTTTTATGGCGTAAAAAAGCGCTGTCGCAAGTCTGGCGGAGGGTTTAATCTGGGCCGTCCGCAGGTATTCCGTGAGGATGCTGGCATTGGCACCGTAATCCGGACGGATATCGGTATATGCGGCCGTTTCACCCGCATCGGGGTGATGATCGATGATCACATCTGCCTTCAGGGCTTTGAACTTGATATCATGGGAGGGCTGTGAGTCCACAAGGACAAATTTTGAAAACCGCTCCAGGGCGACTTCATCAAACTGGACCAGGTTGACACCCAGCAGCCGCAACATGGTCAGATTGTCCGGCCGCTTGATAACGTTGGTACACGCAATGGTCACACCGGCCACCTTGCGCCAGAGCAGGCGCCGCACCGCCATGGCGCTGGCAATGGCATCCGGGTCTGCGTTGATACCAATCAGAACCTGGTCTTCGCCGATAAATATATCGTAGAAGCGTTTGAGTCTTTCAGATCGCGTTACGGGCATTAAATGTCCTTTTTCAGCTTTCCGGGAATATTACGCTGTGGGGGGTAAGATTTCAATAGTATAATTTTCAATCGTGGATTACCACCCGTGAACAGGCGGATATCCCCGCAGGCTTTCGTACAGGACAACGGCCGCGGCGGTTGAGAGATTGAGGCTTCGGACCTCCCGGGAAATGGGAATATGGTAGGTGGCTTCCGGGTACTGGTCCAATATGGACGGGGGCAGGCCCCGGGTCTCCGAACCGAAAACAAGAAACTGTCTGGGCGGGGTCGGCAGCGACCAGAAAGGGGCGGCCCCGTTCTTGGTGAGCAGGGCGACTTCATCCGGGTGTATGCCCAGGGCGGCCTTGAAATCGTCAAAAGCATCCCAGACCGAGAGCTGTACCCGGGGCCAGTAATCCAGACCGGCTCTTTTGACCTGCCGACTGTCAAGGGAAAAACCCAGGGGGCGGATAAGGTGCAGGGCGGCGCCGGCGCCGATACAGGTGCGGCCGATGTTCCCGGTATTCCAGTGGACATCCGGGGTGACCAGAACCACGTGGCGCTCGAGTGGAGGACTTATTTCTTTTTTTGCATGCGGCATGTTGAATGGTTGTTTTCGGTGAAATGCCTGCGATAAAGATCATACCGCAATTCCATATACAAATTTTGGTTCAAGGCGCGGCACCTGCAGAGATCAAACCTGGAAAAGGCACACTGGACCGGCTCGGGTCCCAACGCCACACCCCGGGCCGGAATCAGGTCCTTGAACATCAAACCGGCTTCAGGTTGACATTGTAAAATGCCTGGGCTTACAGATGATCTCGCGGACCCGCAGGTCAAAGAGATTGGACTGGTTGGCCGGTTTGACGACCAGGGCGGCATCGGCCCCTTTTGAGGAGCCGCCGATGGCGATGATATCTGCGCCGCTCAGTGTGCCCCCGTCGGCGGCCATAATGGACACCTCCACGGCCACCTTGGTCCCCTGGCCAAACAGTTTCAAGGTGTCGGCAATGAGCAGGGCCGGGTAGACACCACCGTGTTTTTTAGCCACGGCGCGTTCTACTCCGGAAAGGGCATGGGTGGCCGAGATGACCGCCACCCCTCTATCTTCTAACTGCTTGCGGGTCCTGTAAGGCATGATCGGTTTAAATGGTTCAATGTAGCCATGGTGATAGGTTACAGCCGTAATCCTGAAGCCCTCAAAAATTTCAAGGGCGGCAAAGGCGGTTTCACCGGATGTGGAGGCTATGACAACTTCATCAATGCCAAGCTCCCGGGCCCTGTCAAATGCTGCGGTTAATGTCTGCCGGGTGTTTATTTTTCCAGGCTTCTCAAAATACATGGTTCCCTCCGTTTACAGCATTTACCCTATCAGTGTTCGGTTATTTGGCAATTTGCATAACATTTCAATAATAATGGGGCATTTAATACAACACGGTGCCTGTTTGTGGCAACTGGTATTTACAAATCGAGGGCAATGCGGTTTAACCAGATCTAAAAAGAAAGATAATGTTTGTCTGCACGCGAAAGGAGACAAGTCGATGATCATCGATGTACACGTACACATATTCCCCAAAAGAATACGGGAAAACAAGGCGACCTATTTTTCAAATGAGCCGGCTTTCGAGCTTTTATACGGGCCGGAGGCCGCCAATATGGCCAGCGCCGGGGATGTGCTGGCCATGCTGGATGAACAGGGTGTTGACCGGGCGGTTGTCTGCGGGTTTCCCTGGGCGAACCTGGGCACCTGCAAGATGAACAATGATTATGTGCTCAACGCCGTGGCCCGTCACCCCGACCGGCTGCTCGGGATGGGCTGCTTTGATCCGCTCACTTCCCACTACGAAGAGGAGGTGGCCCGCTGTGCGGCCGCCGGGGCGGCTGGCATGGGCGAGCTGGCGTTTTACCGTTCCGGGATCAACAAGCGCTGCCGGGACCAGCTGGCCCCGGCCATGGAAATCTGCCGGGAGCATGATCTCCCGCTGATGATTCACACCAATGAACCCGTAGGGCATAAATATCCCGGCAAGACCCCCAACACCCTGGCCCAGATATACAGTCTGATAAAGCAATTCCCGGACAACAAAATCATCCTGGCTCACTGGGGCGGCGGGATATTTTTCTATAACCTCTTGAAAAAAGAGTTCAAACCGGCCATGCGAAATGTCTGGTATGACACGGCGGCATCACCCTATTTATACCGTCCGGATATCTACCGGGTCGCGGCAGATCTGGCCGGTTCGGATCGGATTCTTTTCGGGACGGATTTTTGCCTTCTCAAGCCGGAGCGTTATTTTAAGGAGATGGACCAGGCCGGGCTGACCCCTGAAGAGAAGGCGGCCATCTGCGGCGGCAATGCCCGGGCGCTCTTTAACCTGTCAGGTTAAAAAGCTTGAGGGTTCAAGCATTCCAGGGGCCAGGGGTTCGAGTGAAGGGCAAAAACCAGAAAAACCCACTGAGAAAACCTGACCTACTGGAAAAGGGCGCTTAATTCGTTGACGATTTCCCGGGCCCGGGGCTGGTATTCCGGCGGCAGCAGGAGCATTTCAATCGGATGGTTGGGAACGAACCCGTTTTCCAGGCACCGATTGGCCGCCGGCGGTAAAGGCAGCATGTCGATCAGATTGCCAGTGCAGCCGGATGCGTCGGCGTGTTCGACGAACTGCATGAAAACCGTGTGAAGAGACAGCCGGTAGTCCTCCATTTCCGCCCGGCCGCCCGGCCGGCATACGGATGTCGAGACCATGCAGCGGCAGGCAAAAGGCCGGACCGCGTAAATCGGACAGCGGCTGTCCTTCAGCAGCGGACAGGGCCGCCAGGCCGGGTCGCATGTTTCTTCTGGCGGCGCTTGACCATTACGGCAAAGATGCGCCAGGGTGTTGGTGGTGGTAAGCGGCTGGAAACGCAGCTGGTCCACGGCCTTTGCGAGCTTCTTCAGCAGCGCCTGTTGACCGGTTTCCGCCAGGTGCCCGGCAATCAGGTCGGCCTCCAGGGTGGTGACGGATACGTTGCGTGTGCAGCACAGGTCGCAGCCAGCCTGGCAGGCCAGGTCCATCTGCGCTGTGAGGTGGTCATGCAGGGCGTAAATAGCCAGAAGGATATCGATTCCTTTTTCAGGGTGCGGGGACATGCCAGATGTTTTTGCACAAAATGATGAACAAGAAAAGAGATTTGAACAGTACACCGAAGCGTTTTTAAACCGACATTCGACAGGGGGATACCATGCCAAGCACCGTCTATTTTTCCGACCTCAGGGCCTCTTTCAAGGAAAACCTGGTCACCCGGCTGGGCCGGCTGATGGAGAGGGCCGGCCTGATGAACATCATGAATGGCCGGGACCTGGTGGCCGTCAAGCTTCATTTTGGGGAATTGGGCAATACCGCCTTTATCCGGCCGGTATTTCTAAGAAAGATAGTGGAGACCATCGCTGCTCAAGGCGGCCAGCCTTTTTTGACGGATGCCAACACCCTCTATTCCGGGGCACGCAGCGACGCTCCCAGCCATCTGGCCACGGCCATTCAGAATGGATTCGCCTACTCCGTGGTAAATGCGCCCCTGGTGATTGCGGATGGCCTGCGGGGAAAATCCGAAACAGCCGTGCCGGTAAACCTTAAAAACTTCAAAGAGGTGTATATCGGCCAGGAAATAGTGGCGGCGGATGCCCTGGTCTCCGTGGCTCATTTCAAGGGGCACGAGCTTTCCGGTTTCGGGGGGACCCTCAAGAACCTGGGCATGGGCTGCGCCTCCCGCAAGGGAAAGCTGGCCCAGCACTCCACGGTAAGCCCGAAGGTCAAGCGGAAAAGGTGTGTGGCCTGCGAGCAATGCCTGCCCCATTGCTCACAGCAGGCGATCTCCATGGTCGATGAAAAGGCGGCCATCAACGGTGAAAAGTGTATCGGCTGCGGTGAATGCATCCTGATCTGTCCCAATGAGGCCATCCAGATCCAGTGGAACCAATCCATCCCGGTGTTCCTGGAAAACATGATGGAATATACAGCGGGGGTCTTGCAGAATAAACAGGGCAAGGCGCTCTATATCAATTTTATTACGGATGTTTCCCCGGCCTGTGACTGTTATCCTTACAACGACACCCCGATTGTCCGTGATATCGGTATCCTGGCCTCCACCGACCCGGTGGCCATTGACCAGGCATCCGTTGACTTGGTCAACCGGGAACATGGGCTTCCGGGATCCTGCCTGAAAAAGAATATCGAGCCGGAAGGGGACAAGTTCGGGGCGATCTATGAGAAAGTGGATTGGGCCTACCAGCTGGAATATGCCGAGAAGATCGGGTTGGGGAGACGGGAGTATACGCTGGAATCGATTTAGTAAAAAACTGAACATTGAACATCGAACGTCCAACTTCGAACTTTGAACGGTGGTACGCCTGCGGCGGCCGATTTGACCAAACGTTAGAATCATAACTTCAGGTAAGAGTTACTTTAACTGGCAGAATTCCTTCTTCGAAGTTGGACGTTCGATGTTCGGTTTTTGTCTTAATTGTCTTTTATTTCCCTGTCCCGCCTTCCGCCTCGGCCTGGCGCCGAAACCGGTGGGCCACCAGCGTGTCCATGATCATCTGGGTCAAATGATAGGCGATGGGCGGTATCAATGCCATGGGGTAGTCCGCGGCGAAATAACCGGCCCAGACCAGATAAGAAATCGTCAGGGTTTTCTGGGAGGTGTGGATGGTGAACGCCGCCGTGGAGGGGCGGTCCAGTTTAATCAGCCGGGAGATACCGAAGTTCAGGCCCAGGATCAGGCTGTGCAGGCCGATCATGAATAGAAAGAGCAGGGCCAGTACCGGGCCGACTTTGAGAAGCTGGCCGGTTGAACTCGATACAGCGTTGAGAATAATCATCAGGACAATGCACTGGTTGAAGATCGAGAAAACTTTTCCGTAGGGTGCAATCATCGTTTTCAGCTTCGGCCGCAGCAGTTGACCGATCAGGGTCGGAATGAGGACCTTGATCGTCAGGCCGGTGAGCATCTGCAAGACCGGCAGCTCGATAACCGTATCGCCGAACTGGAGAAACAGGTTCAGCACAAATGGTATGGTCAGGATGGAAGCGAAGTTGCACAGCACACAGATAAACAGGCTCAGGGGCACATTGCCCAGGGCAATGGCGGTCATGACCGTCCCGGAGGCCACGGTCACCGGGGCCGCCCCGATAATCAGCGCACCGATTGAAAAATCCGGGGAGCTGCGGAACACAAGCAGTCCCAGGGCATAGGCAATGCCCGGGATTATAAAGAGGGCAGAGGCCAGGGCTGCCACCAGGACTTTGCCGTTTTTCAACTGCTCCACCAGGCTGGATGTCTCCAGGGTGAGACCGGTGATAAAAAAAGCCAGGAAGATACCGATGTTAAGAACTTTGAATTCACGCATAAAAAGGCCTACGGCCGGCAGGGTAAAAGCAACCAGAACCATTACGGCGATACCGACAAAAAACCATTGCTTCTTCAAGAAATTTATCACTGTGGGAGTTCCTTTTATATTCAGCTTCTTATAAATCTGGTCCTCAGGGCCAGGTCAGAAAAATTTGGCCATGCCGTTTTCGGGGCAACCCATAGACTGGCCCTTTGGGCCAGGATTCTTTACTTCAAAAAGGCCGCTGCCGTCATACCGGGGCAGTGGCCATTGCGGTCCATCCCATATAACATTATCCGGGTTGATTCAAAGGAAAGCTTCAATAAAAAGCAATCAATTTCTGAAATACGAATATTCTTTTCCCGGGGAAATCGGAAACTGGGCTGTGTGGGCCAGGCTTTTTACAATCCAGTGGTTATAGGCGTTTGCCGGTGACGCCTACTGCCGGGCAAAGCGGGTGTGTTGCGGCACGGCTGAATAGTTGGCCCGCCAGGGGTTGATGTCCAGTCCGCCCCGGCGGGTGAACCGGGCCTGGACCAGGAGGCGTGCGGGTGTGCAGCGTGTGAGGATATCCATGAAGATCCGCTCCACGCAATTTTCATGGAAACCGGTGTGCTGCCGATAGGAGACGAGGTATTTCAACAGCCCTTCAGGATTGATTTGCGGGCCGGTGTAGTCCACCACCACGGTTGCCCAGTCCGGCTGCCCGGTGACCGGACAGTTGGTCCGCAGCAGGTTGGAATAGACCGTCTCGGTTACCTGTTCAGCAACAGTGTCCAGTGTTTCCGGTGCCACCCGGTCGCAGCGGCAGGCCACGTCCAGGTCGTCCAGGCACTGCCCGGGTGGTTCCGACACGAGAGTTTCATGGAATCGTTCAGCGGTTATGAGGTCGATCCCAACGCGGCCGCCGGCAATGGCGGCCAGCTCCTTTTCAAGGACTGCGCACACCGCGGCAGCAGAATCAAATCGATGCAGGTTAAGGGAGTTGAGAAACAGCTTGAGGGACTTCGACTCGATGAGATTAGGTGTGCTGCAGGGGAATGTAAAGGTTCCCATGGCGACTTCCGGCTTGCCTGCGGGGTTGAGCCAGGAGATCTCATAGGCATTCCAGACATCGGCGCCCCCAAAAGGGAGGGCCGCCAGGAGTCCAATCTCCCGGCGCCCGTCATGCCGGGCCACCGAAAACAGGTGTCCGGGATTATAAACCGGGCTGTGTGCGACCTCTTTTCCCAGAGGGTTGCGGCTGTCCGTCTCAGGTGGCATAGGCTGTCGGGTCAAGGCCCGCCTCCTTGCGCAGAGCGTATTTGCGTTCCTGGCAGGCCCCGCAGGTGCCGCAGTGGATCGTGCGGCCCTTATAGCAGGTCCAGGTCTGGGTAAAATCGACCCCGAGCTGCCGTCCCCGGTCCCCGATGTCACGCTTGTCCAGCTCGGCAAACGGAAAGCGAACCCGGACCTGATTGTCGGTACCCAGGGCCGCGACCTGTGAGAAGGCGGTGTTGAATTCAGGCCGGCAGTCCGGATAAATAAAGTGGTCACCCGCATGCGACCCGAGCAGGACTTCCTCAGCTGTGATTGATTCCGCAAAACCCACTGCGATGGACATTAGAATACCATTTCGAAACGGCACCACGGTGCTTTTCATGGAGAGCGCGTCGTAGTGGCCGTCCGGAATAGCCTCCCCGGATTTCAGCAGGCTGGAAGAGAACAGCTCGTTGATAAACGGCAGGCGGATAATGCGGTGGGTGAGCTGTCGGCGCTCACACAGCGCTGCGGCCATGGGGAGTTCCCGGGCATTGTGTTTGGCGCCGTAGTCGAAACTGAGGGCCGAAACGGTTTTATTCTGATCCAGCGCATCCGCCAGAAGCACGGTGGAATCCATCCCACCCGACAAGACAATCACGGCTGCGGTCATATTAAACCCCTCTTTTATCGTTAAAGGCCAGGATGTGCAGCCTGGGTGAAAAGTTGTAATGTCGTTCAGTGCAAAACCGCCAGGCTGCCGCCATCTGCTGCAGCTGTTCCAAACGCGTTGCACCCAGGGGCATGATCCAGACCCTGTCGGCTGGTATTCCATGGACTTTGGCAAAGGCGTCTATGATATCGATATCTCCATTGAGTACAAATTTGAAATCATCGATCCGGGCAAAAGATTCCGGCTCAATTTGCCAGCGGCCTGCTATGAACTTGGGCGAGCAGACCACATGCCCTTTAACGGCCGCAGGGATCCCGGCCTTGCCGCTGGTTTCATACTGTACCTGCAGGCCCTGTTCCATAAGGCGCCGTTCGAGCGCTTCCAGGCCGGTATGCCACTGCAAAAAGGGCTCTCCGCCGGTAATCACCACCAGGTTGTGGTGATATTCCGCGGCCTGTCCGACAATCTTCTCTATGGATAGCCGCTGCCCGGTTTCCCGGGCATACGGGGTGTCACACCAGGGGCAATACGGTGTCACACACCCGCTGAGTCGTACAAAGGCAGCCGGCCGGCCCATAAAGGGCCCCTCCCCCTGCAGCGATTGAAAAATTTCTGTTATTTCAAGCATCTTTAGTAAGTGTAGCCCAGGATGTCGGGGTCTCGAACAGGGTGATGGCTTCAAGGGACACCTGCCGTCGCGCCAGGTCCGGTGCCAGCGCGTTAAAGATGTGCCGGACCATATTTTCCGCAGTGGTCGGGTGCTCGCGATACTCATCCAGGTCATTCAAAAGCGCGTGATCGTACCGGGTAATAATCGTCTCCTTGACCAGTTGCTTGAGATCGGAAAAATGGAGAATCATACCACTGGCATCTACTTCGCCGGAGACGCACACTTGCAGCCGATAGGTGTGTCCGTGCAGGGCGGCACACTTGCCGTAAAGGTCCTGGTTTTGAGATTCGGTGAGATCCGGGCGACACAGTCTGTGGGCCGCATCAAAGGTGAATTCTTTTGTGATGGTAATCATGGTGTCCACTTCATAGCGTTAAAGTGAGGGATAATTTGTAAAGCGGGATGCCTCTCGTCCGCTGATCTAAAAAAGTTAAAGGGCAACTTTTTTAGATGGATTTCTTGTTTTCCACGAACTGGGCCGCTGCCAGGGCCGCGGTACAGCCGTCGGCCGCAGCGGTCACAATCTGCCGGGCGAATTTTAGACGCAGATCACCCACGGCGTATATGCCGGGGATGTTGGTTTCACACTTTTCGTCGGTTATCACATAGCCCTCATCGGAAAGGTTGATGGCCGCGGGTACAATCTCATTGTTCGGGACAAATCCCACAAAGACAAAAACCCCGTCTGTATCCAGGCTGCGCTGTTCTCCTGAGACGGTATCCTGCAGGCCGACCGCGCCAACACCGTCCCCGCCTTTGACCTTGATGGCTGTCAGGACCGTATTCCAGAGGATTTCAATATTGGCGGTTTCCTTTACCCGTTTTTGCAGAAGCCGGCCGGCCCGCAATTCATCCCGGCGGTGCGCGATATAAACCTTGCTGGCCAGTTTGGCCAGGTAAACCGCCTCTTCACAGGCGCTGTCGCCGCCACCGACAACGATGACGGTTTTGCCCCTGAAAAAAAAGCCGTCGCAGACGGCGCAATAGGAGACGCCTTTTCCATAATGCTCTTCCTCGCCGGGGATTCCAAGTTTGCGGGGGCTGCCGCCGGTGCCCAGAATAATCGTATGGGCTTCAAGCAGCTGCTCATTGTCAAACCGGATTTGATGGCAGTCTGACCCGGGGATAATTTCAACGACTTCGCGGGTAATGGTGTCGATCCCGTAGGCCTGGGCATGCTGGGACATGTTCAGGGCCAGCTCCGCGCCGCTGATGTTCTCGATACCGGGCCAGTTTTCAACCTCGTCCGACATGGTTACCTGACCCCCCGGAACCCCCTTTTCAGCCATAACGGTATTGAGGGCGGCCCGGGCCGCATAGATCCCTGCCGTCAGCCCACCGGGACCGCTGCCGATAATCAAAAGGTCGAGAATATTTCCTGTCGTCATGCACTACCTCATTTATTTTTTGATAATAGGGCCTGCTGCAGCTTTTCAGCCAGCGTTCCCATGGGTTTGCCGGCGGATGTTCCAGAATAATTTTTCCAGTCGCCGGTATCGGCCGCGTCTGCCGGTGCCAGGGTTATTTTGCGTTCGTCCGGATTGATCCTTTCAATAACGGCCTTCAAGGTATCCCCGGGTTTGCAGCTTTCAATTTTGGCCGGGTTTTCGGACTGGCTGATTTTTGATTTGGGCATCAGCCCGGTGATTCCAGGGGCCAGGCTGATAAAGAGGCCGAAGCCTTCCTTCTTTTCAACCGTGCCTTCAATCAGGTTGCCGGCGCTGAACTTTTCACCCACCTCCAGCCAGGGGTCGCCTTCCGCGTCTTTAAGGCTCAATGAGATGCGCCGTTTTTCAGAATCAATGTCCTTGATCATCACCGAAACACTCTGTCCCCGGTCAACTTCATCCTCGGGATGGAGCACCCGCTTGGTATAGCTCATTTCACTGATGTGCACCAGGCCCTCAATGCCCGGTGCGATTTCCACGAAGGCACCGAACTTCATGCAGCGCGTCACCTTTCCGGTTACCCGACTGCCCGCCGAGAACGTTGTATTGACTGTCTCCCACGGATCCCCCATGGCCTGCTTGACCGAAAGGCCAATTTTTTTCTGGTTTTTTTTGTCGCTCGCTTCAATTTTTAAAACCCGCACCGTCAATTTATCACCGGGGGCCACCACTTCATCCGGGTTTTCAACCCTTGACCAGCTAAGTTCACTGATATGCGCCATACCCTCGACGCCCGGGGCCAATTCGACAAAGGCGCCAAACGGCATGAGGCGCGTCACGCAGCCGCTGTACGTTTCACCGATTTTCAAAGTTTCATAGAAAGCCGCCCGGGTTTTCTCAAGTTCCCGGGCCAGGAGTTCCTTGCGGGAGACCACTATGTTGCGGCCGTTTTCTTCAAAGCGTTTAATCAGGAATTCGAACGTCTGATCTACAAAATCTTCAGGTGTTTCGACATAGTTGATGTCAATCTGGCTGATGGGGCAAAAGGCTTTTTGCTGCAGCATTTCTACACGAAACCCGCCTTTGCAGGTCTCATTGACTTTGCCTTCAACCGGGACCCGGTTTGCATACGCCTCTTTGAGATGCTGGATCCCGCCGATTCCCGAAAGCGCCTTGGAAAGCCGGACCTCACTTTCGGTCTTGGCCACTACATACAGCTCCAGCACGTCGCCGGTATTAAAAGGCAGAGTGCCTGTGTCGTCCAACAGCTCCACTTTTTCCACCACGCCGTCTATCTTGGACCCGGTATCCATGTACACGGTGTCCCGGCCGATGGAAATGATTTCCCCCCGGATAAGGTCGCCCACCTGAAGATCTTCATTCATCCCGGCGGTGTAAGATTCCAAGAGTTCTTCGAAGCTCTTTTCTTCCATGGCATCGTTGTTTTCCTGATCTGTGGACATGTCTCTTTCCCTGATAATCAATCTCCGGTGGTGTGTTCAGCCAGACTTTGGATCAGCTGCTGCGTCAACGGGCCGGGTTTCCCGCTGCCGATTGTGGTTTCATCAACCTGAACGACGGGCACAACGCCCTTGTTGGTGCCCGTGATGAACACCTCCTCGGCAGATAAAAGCTCCTTCCGGGAGATATCTCTGATCTGAATTTCAAAATATTCCCGGGCCACATCGAGAACCACCTGCCTGGTTATCCCGGAGAGAATGTCCCGACCGGGCGTAATCAGCGTCTTGCCGCTGAACGCGAAAATGTTGCAGGTGGTCCCTTCCAGGACAAACCCCTGTCTGTCGAGGTAGACCGCTTCGATGGCCCCTTTCTTACGGGCTTCCTTGAGGGCGACCGTGGCCGGAATGTAATTGATGCTTTTCACCCCGGGTTTAAATCGCTCCGTCACACGCGTGATAATTTTCACGCCGTCTGAATACCAGGCGGCCGGCAGAACGGGTATGTGCGAGATCAGGACGAGCAGGCGGGGCTTGTTCTGGGGTGTCATGAAATCCGGGCTGGATCCGCCGGTTACCACCAGGCGAATATTGGACTCCGCATGGTGGTTTTTTTTAAGTGTTTCCAGTACGATATCGTGAATTTGTTTCTCTGTCCAGGGAAAGTGCAAGCCGATCTCGTCGGCGGAATGACGCAGGCGTTCGATGTGCGCTTTGAGGAAAAAGGGCTTGCCGTCGTAGGTACGCACCAGATCAAACACCCCGAATCCACGGAGTACCGCCAGATCATCTACAGGTATAACGGCCTGATCTGACTGAACGAATGAACCATCAATATAATAAATACTCACTGCGGGTACCTTACCTTATAAAGGGCATCCTATAAACGGTTCATCCGGTGAATACAAGTGCAATCTGTGGTTGTGTCTCGCAAATAAGGTAAATATATTTTTTACAGTACTAAAGGGTTCAATCCGGATAGCGCCTTAGAACAGCCAGGGCTTCATCCCGAATGCTGTCGGCCAAAGATTGCGGGTTCAGAACAGTGACAGCAGCCCCCCACCCCATGACCCAGTTTTTCAGTTCGGCTGTTACCGCCACCTCTAACTCGAATTGCAGGCTGCCGTCCGCAAAGGATTTAAGCTGCTGGGTGGCATGCCAGGTTTTTTCCCGGATATAGCCGGCCAGCTCCTTCTTAAAGAGCAGCGTTACTTTCTCCGGCTGCCCCACAAAGACACCAAAGCCGGAGCCCATAAATACCTCGGCATTGAAATCTTCAGGAATTTCAAAACCGGCATCTGAAACGGCCAGGTCTTTAATCCTGTCCAGGGTGAAAATACGCACTTCCCGGCGCAATTCGCAGTAACCGATCAGGTAAATGGAATTTTTAAAAAACCAGAGCTTATACGGCGCAACCCTGCGACGGGACGTATCGTCGCGGCTGGCCGCATGATAGACCATGACAACCCGGCGGCGGTTTAAAATTGCGCTATTCAAGCGTTCAATCCATTGTGCGACTACCGGGTGACGCCCATAAGGGGCCTGACCCACTGCAAACGTCTCCTGAAAGCCATCCATATAGTTGCGGGTGTCTGGCGGAATGGTGGCGATAATTTTCTGGAACAAAGACTCCAGGGCGGTGCTGAAGGGATTGTTTTTCAATGCTTTCAACATATCCCGGCTGAAATAGAGGGCCATCAACTCCAGAAGATTCAGGGGCAGCGGCGGCTGGTGCTTGACGGTATCGAGCAGGGACCAGAGATGTTTTCCCTCCACCAGTTCGTTGTAGAGTGGAAACCCGGCTACCTGAAGGGCCTCAAGGTCCCGGTAGATTGTTCGGGAGTGGCACGCCAGGCCCCTGGAAAGGTCACTTACGGAGACACCCCGTGTGGCCGCAAATAGACGTTGGATAATCTTCCACTGCCGACCCAGCTGGTCGCCGCGTGCCATGATGTGCCTCCTGATGTGGATGAACGCGCAAAATTATGAGTTTCCAACTTACTTTATCAACCCCTGTATAAAGGACATTTGCAGGCGGGGCAACCCTGCAGACAGAATCAGTTTTCCATCACCGGGAGCGCCCGGAGTATGACGGCAATACCATCGTTGAGCGCGTCCTGCGTCACCGCGACACAACCATAAAACGAGACTGGCTTCTTTTTGACACCGTGAAAGAGGCCGATAATTTTTACAATGAAAACCGGGAGTGAGCCCAGGGGCTGTCTCGAAACGGCATCCCGGTTATTCGAAGGGCTGCTTGCGGTTATGGTGACACTGGCATGTGGGATTTAGCGGTCCGGTGGAAGAACGCTGCCGGCGATTGGGAAGCGGTGTTATCGGGCCTTTACTCTCGGTTGTTTCTGATCTGCAGACATTGCAGCGATTATCACTGCACCCTTGGCAGGCAAAGCAATCCGGGCAGGGGTGTTTCTGGTGCGCTGCGGGCAGTTTGTCCGGTACATAAACCTTTCCAATGACGCCGGGCATTTTTACAAACGGCATGGTTCCCTCCCGGATGGCGGTGATCATATCCAATCACCAGTTAACATAGCCAGCAATGGAATAATGGCAAGCTGAGAGAGGTAAACCGCTGACGCCGAGATGGGCCAGGGGGGACATTATGACTTGGCCGCAGAGGACGATGCTTTGGGTTGCCCCTGAGGTTCCGGTTTAAAAGTGGAAGCACCGCGGCCGGGTGCGAGGCTATAGTGCCTGACGGTTAGGACGGGGAATGGCCGGTGTCAGCAGGCATTCTGAAGGACCTGCGGCGTGTGTTTCGATAAGGGGCGCCACTTTTTTTCTCAAAAGACCGGCCAGAAGGTTGTCCAGGTTGTGGCGGAGTATGTTGTACGAAAAATGGCGGGCGGCGAGAGTGTAATTGTGTTCAACCATCAGCGCTCGTCTTTGGGGAGACCGCAGGACTGCTTGCACCGCGGCCACCGTTTCCCTGGTCAGGAAACCGTCCATGACGGCCAGGTCAAACCCCAAAGGTTCGATATCTTTTATAAATACGGAGTACCGGTTTACCAGCATCGGTTTTTTAAAGTAAATGGCTTCCAGGAAGGCATTGCCGAAACCTTCCAGCAGGCTCGGATAGGTGACAAAGTCCGCATGCGGATAGATGTCCCAGAGGCTGCAGATTGTATCCGGTGCATCGCTGCAGCTCCAGGGGTCTTTAATGCGGCCGGAAACCACGCGCAGGTCAACCCCGTTTTCCAGGGCATGGTTTTTCAACCAGTCGAAGTACTCGTAGCCCTCGTCTCCGGCTTCATGGGATATCACCAGTTTATTACGGGGGCTGTCGAGGGCTTTTACAAGGGCGACGGCGTGCTCAATGCCTTTGCGTGGCACAATGCGGGTGGGCTGCAGAATCACACGGTCTTCCGGTTCCAGCCCAATGGATTCCCGAAAAGCGACCGTACGGTCGGGATCTACCTGGGGCGGCTGTTCAAAGTTGATGACATTGGGGATAACAACAGAAGCCAGGCCGCTGCGCAGAGCCAGCTGTTCGCGGGCATCCGTGTTGATGACCACATGCGCCATATCGGGCAGTTGCGGCGGGAAAGCCATTGCGAGATAGTCACCCACAGCATTGATGGCGTATCGGTTTCTTTCCCAGTGGAAGTCGTGGTGGTGGGCAATGGCAGGTATTCTGCTTTCAGCCAGGGCTTCCGTCAGGGCCAGGCCCAGGGGGACATGCATGGGGATGGTCAAGGCATTTTCGACGATCACGAGGTCAATGCTGTAGCGCTTGAAGAATTCATACAAATGCGCTTTTAAAAGCGAGCGCAGCGAGTGGATCGATTCCGTCAGCAGGGGCGTGCGGCCGCGCTGCCCGACGATCTGCCGGTTGATCCGGTCATTCAACGCATGCTGAAAATGGGCCTCCGGCACCAGGTGGGTGCTGTGGTCGGGTTTGTCTGTTTCGCCGGCAAACCAAAAAATTCGGTGCCCGCTGCAGCGCAGGACCTCTGCCCATTTACTCGCCTCAAGTGATACACCGTCGGTACCTGCAAACCGGGTGGAGATGAATCCGATGTTGATCGCCATGGGTTGGTTCTTTCCGATCTGAGTTTTGAACGCTACCACAATTTTAGTGGTTCTACACAGCAGGTTACAGATTTTCGCAACGGCATTTGCCCTGGCGTTCCATTCCCGGCCGATCCGCTGCATAACTGAAAAAACATGGCCTGGAAGGTATTCACAGGAATGGACGGTGTCAATTTTTCTCTCCCCTAATACAATATATAGTTATCTGTCAACATGTAAGTGCCACATATTGGGGTGTGCCGGCCCTTCACGCGCAGGGCTAACAGGGGGATCCGGACGGGCGCCAGAGGGAGGTATGCGGATTGATTTAATGCAAATGCAATTTAATTTCGGTTGTTTAAGTGTCTCGCAGAAGTTGTTCCACCACGATACTTTCAAGACCGAAAAGTAGATTGCCGGTAAATCTCACCAGGCCGATTCCCACGATTACAGGAACCGGCCATTGGGGTTTTTACGTGTATGACAATGATCTGTTCCAAGAGCAAGAAGCCCCAAGGCCGCCTCCTTGGCCGAAATTTTTGACTCGACCATCCAGCGAATTTCCATTGGTTGCCTTCTTATTTGTTATTGAGGGCCGCATGGGCCGCTGCCAGCCGTGCAACGGGCACCCGAAACGGGGAGCATGAGACATAATTGAGTCCCAGCTTGTGACAGAGCTCGATTGATTTCGGCTCTCCGCCGTGTTCGCCGCAGATGCCGCATTCCAGATCCGGCTGAGTCTGGCGGCCCCGCTTGACGGCCAGGCGCATCAGTTCGCCGACTCCGTCGCGGTCTATAGTGGCAAACGGATTTTCAGTAAGAATGCCCGCTTCCATGTATTCGATCAGGAACCCGGATTCGGCGTCATCCCGGGAAATGCCAAAGGTTGTCTGGGTAAGATCGTTGGTGCCGAAAGAGACAAATTCGGCGCTGGTGGCGATCTGGTCCGCGGTGAGCGCCGCTCTGGGGATCTCGATCATGGTTCCGAATTTATATTCGATCTCGATTTCCTGTTCCTGCATTACCCGCTTGGCCTCATCTTCCAGCACCTTGCGCTGGACCTTCAGTTCGTTGATGTGGCTGGTAAGGGGGATCATCACCTCCGGCAGTACCTTCACCCCTTCGGTGCTAACCTGGCAGGCGGCCTCGAAGATGGCCCGGACCTGCATGGTGGTTAGTTCCGGAAAATGGATTCCCAGGCGTACCCCGCGCAGACCCAGCATGGGGTTTTGTTCTTTCAGGGTCAGAGCACGGGTTCGAATAGCCTCTTTGACCTTGATTTCTTTCAGGAGTTCATCGATTTCAACCAGGGTTCCAGCATGCTTGATGCGCAATTTCAAGTCGGAAAGTTCGACCATGAGCTCCACCAGGTCTGGCAGGAATTCATGCAGGGGCGGATCGATCAGGCGGATGATAACCGGCAGGCCGTCCATGGCCCGGAACAGACCGGCGAAATCCTCACGCTGGAAAGGCAAAAGTCCAGCCAGGGCTTCCCGGCGCACGTAGGGTCGGTCGGTCATGATCATTTTCTGGAAAAGCGGCAGCCGGTCGGACTCGAAAAACATGTGCTCAGAGCGACACAGGCCGATCCCCTGGGCACCGTATTCCCTTGCCCGGGTGGCGTCTGCCGGATAATCGGCATTGGCCCAGACGCCCAGCCGCCGGAATTCATCCGCCCAGCTGAGCAGTTTGATAAGGAACGGGTCCTGGATGTCCGGGATGTTGGTTTTCAGGCTGCCCGTGAAAACCTCACCGGTGTTGCCGTCGATTGAGAGCCAGTCCCCTTCCCGGATGATGGTGCCGCCCACCCGGATCTGGCGTTTGATCATGTCGATATCGAGCTCTGTGACGCCTACCACCGCCGGTTTTCCAAACTGCCGGGCCACCAGGGCGGCATGGCTGGTGCGCCCGCCGCGGCTGGTCAGAATGCCTTGGGCGGCCAGCATGCCGTGGACATCGTCGGGCTTGGTTTCCGGTCGAACCATGATCACCGACTTGCCGTCTGTTTTGCTCCAGGTTTCGGCCAGATCGGCATCCATGGCCACCATGCCGCAGGCAGCCCCCGGGGAGACGTTCAGGCCGGAGGCCAGCTGCGAACCATCCTGACGGGCGGCTTCAATCGCATCCGCATCGAACTGGGGGTGCAGGAAAAAGTCGACCTGTTCCGGGGAGACCCTCAAAACCGCCTCTTCTTTTGAAATCAGGCCGGCTTCGGTCATGTCTACGGCTATACGCACCGCTGCCTGGGCGGTGCGCTTACCGTCGCGGGTCTGGAGCATCCACAGCTTGCCCTTTTCGATGGTAAACTCAATATCCTGCATGTCGCGGTAATGGGTTTCCAGCTTGGCGGCAATCCCCAGCAGCTCCGAGTACGCGTCGGGCAGTTGGGACTGCATATGGCGAATGTCTTTTGTGATGCGGATACCGGCCACCACGTCTTCACCCTGGGCATTGATCAGGTAATCGCCTTCGATTTCGGGCTCACCGGAGGTGCCGTTGCGGGTCATGGCCACGCCGGTGGCGCTGTCCGCCCCCATGTTGCCAAAGACCATGGCCACAATGTTGACGGCCGTGCCCAGGTCATGGGGAATGTTGGCGGCATTGCGATAGTCGATGGCCCGTTTACCGTTCCAGCTTTTGAAAACTGCCTCGGTAGCCATGCGCAACTGGTCGTTGGGATCACCGGGGAAATCACGCATGGCGCCCTTGCGAAAAGCAACTTTGAATTTTTCCGTGACCGCTTTCCAATCGTCGGCGCTAAGGTCGGTATCGCTGTTGACATTGCTCTGAATCCTTTGCTCGAAAAGAATCTCCTCGAACACATCGTCCGGTATGCCCATGACCACGCTGCCGAACATCTGGATCAGGCGCCGATAGGCATCGTAGACGAAACGTTCGTCACCCGTCAGTCGGGTGAGTCCGATGACGGTTTCGTCATTGAGGCCAATGTTGAGAACGGTATCCATCATGCCGGGCATGGAAAATTTGGCGCCGGAGCGGCACGAGACCAGCAACGGATTTTCTGGGTCACCAAATTTCTTTCCGGTCAGGGTTTCGACTTCCTTGAGGGCGGCCAGCTCCTGCTCCCACATGCCTTCGGGAAATTCGCGGCCCTGTTCCAGGTAGGCGTTGCAGGCCTGGGTGGTAACGGTAAAGCCTGGCGGGACCGGCAGCCCGATCCGGACCATTTCGGCCAGGTTCGCCCCCTTGCCGCCAAACAGTCCCCGAATTGCATCCCAACTTCCAGCGACTGCCTTTTCTGCTTGTTCGACCTCTGAAAACAGGTACACCCATTGCTTTGGCATGATTTTTCCTTTTTTTATCTTTTTTGTTATACCGGATGATGCCGGTCTGGAGGGCTGGCCGGGCGGACCGGTTGCGCGGCCGTTGGTTTCGTGCCCATCTATGGATGGGCCCCCGTCTCATATTTTATGATTTCTAACCGGATTTTCCAGGAATTGTCAACTGTTCGGTTGGACCGTCACCCGGGAACCTGGTATCCGCCCGGGCAGGCCGCCGGCTCTGAGTGCAGGTGCAAAAAAATTGTCAAAGCAACCTACCGCAAACCTCGAACAATATCAGAGAATAAGATCAGATTTATGAATTTAAGGCCTTGCTCGGCCCCCGGCCGATCATTTTTAGGTTGAATGCAAAGCCACGATTGCCTACAATAAAACTCTATCGGTTGATCGCGCCCTGGCCTGTTCTGTTTTGCAGCGTTTTCTGGTCTACTCTCCAATAGTTCCCGATTATTTCCAAATACAACAACATATAGTAGTTGAATTTTTTTTCATTCAATATATAGTAGAAATATGACATTTCCCCTAATAGACATAAACGAGCCGCCCATGGGAACTGTAAAACGTGTCCTGCTGCAGCGGCTTGAAAACAAGGGACTGGATTCACGTACAATTCCCGGCTATATGCGCAGCCTCACCAATGCTCTGGATAAAAAGCCCCACATGACCCTGAATCAGGTGAACCGCCAGATGGACTATGTGGGCTGGAGGGGGGTTGTTCTGGATTATAGGACCTGGGAACTGACCCGGGCGGCGCTGGATGATGAGAATTCAGCCGGATTGGAATTTGCCCAGGGCTAATGACGGCCGGTCGCCCTCCGCCATGGTGGCGGTCCCGCCCTGCGAAACGCTTTTCACACCCACCCTCGGTACAAACCTCAGCGCATATAATAGCCTGTAATAACCGAATAACTTTGAGATTCTACTTTTGAATCGCAAATCGTACCCTGGGTTTGAGGGGTTCTGCCGCGTCCGTTGGTGCGGCCAGGATCGGTTCCGTAATATAGAGTCTTTCCGGCTGTAGGCGCTCATCTTTGAGCAGCGTGTCTTTGGCGGTTTCGGCCCGCTCCATGGCCAGTTGGCGCAGGTCGGCTGAAGAGATGATAATGGCTGTGTACAGCAGTTTCTCCATTTCGGCAACCGGCAGTTCTTTCAACGTGCCGTCGGGGTTTTTGGGCTTGGGCAATTCCGATTCGCTGAAGGCCTGGGCGATGTAGGCATCACGCTGTTCCGGCGTGAGACCAGGCCGCTCCTGCGGAGCCGGTGCCTGTCCATCTTTATAGAGCTCCCGGGCCTGCTGGGCCAGCAGCAGGTCATTGTAACGGACGTCGCGCAGTTGCGCGGCATCACTGTCCGGGGCGGCCATACCCGTGATTTCCAGACTTAGGGCCGGACGCTCGTAAAGGGCGTTGGCCAGGACCTCCAGAGATTCAACTTGTTTGATCCCCACGTTCGCCTGCCCGGCGGTAAAATCTATGTAACTCAGTTCGGCCCCACCGCCAAAAGCAGATCCCAGGGCTGCAAACGGTGCACTGATTGCCTTGGTAATCAGCCCGACAAGTGCCTTCATGATGATGGAACCCAGGCTGAATTCGGGGTCATCCACGCTGCCGCTCACCGGCAGATCCAGCTCGACATTGCCTTCGCGGTCGCTCAAAATTGCCAGTCCCAGTTTTACCGGCAGGCTGATTGCATCCGGGCTGTCAACCTTGTCTCCCAGGGTTAAACGGTTAAACTGAATTTTATTCTGGGCCACGAGGGTGTTCTGGGACAGCTTGTAGTTGAGCACCAGGGTCAGTTTGCCTTTCTCAAGTTTATACCCCAGGTATTTGCCCGTATAAGGGGTGAAGGGACTCAGGTCTATGTCGCGAAATTCGATGCTGATATCTGTAAAGCGGTCCTGGCTCAGTGGGTTGATCTTGCCGGTTATTTTCAGGGGCGAATGGTTCTCCAGGCGGCCGGCTAAAAAGACATCCGCCCGGGCCAGTTCCTCGGAAGAGAGGCCAGAGATGTTGCCGCCGAGTTCCAGCATCTCGGTCTCAAAATGGGGTGTGACGAGGCGGTCGGCAAAGGAAACGGTGCCGCCTTGCAGCGTAATGGCCTTGATGGCTATCGGCGGCAGCGGGTTTGCATCTCCATCTGGGGTCCCGGGTGGGGTCTGGGCAGAAGGCTCAGTGGTTTCTATGGCATCAGATTCAACCGGGCCTCCTGGTTCAGCCTCTGAGGCCAGGACAGTACGCAGGTTGATGGTGCCGTCGGCATTCACCGTTGCCCGGGCATAAAAGTCCGCCAGGGCAATCTCATCGAGCTTGATGGCCAAAGGGTTGACGGTCACGTCAATGCCGGAAAAGTCAAGGGTTTTCCAGTGCAGGAAATCCTTCCCCAGGTGTTTGTCCAGGGATGTAAAGTTTGCCAACAGGGACTTGCCCTTGAAAGCAGCCTTGAACCCCAGTTCCGGGTCCTGTTGAAAGGTGGCTTTGCCGGTCGTGTTGAATTGTCCGCCGGTGATCAGCAGGTTGACCTTTTCATTGAGGTAAGGCTGGATCGGGGCAATATCAAGCTGGTCGGCGGAGACTATCATTTCACCGGAAAGCGGCGACAGGCTCAATGAACCTTTGGTGGTCAAGGAGCCCCCCTTGTGCCACCGGAGGCTGGCCGCCAGGGCGGCCTTTTCATTTTCTTTCGGGGCGCTGGAAAGGTTGTTGATCCGGGTGCTGATTCGATCCAGGTAGAGCAGCGCCGGGGTTTTCAGCATTTCATCCCGGAAGGTGAGCGCATAATCTTCCAGGACCACTGCGGCGATGTTTGCAACCAGTGGGGCTTGCTTCGTTTGATCAGGTGCTGCCGGGGCGGCTTCGTCCGGTACCGGCGCTATAATGGCGGGCAGTGCTTTGATCAGGTTTATCTGACCGGCAGCGGTTCGGTGAATGGAGAGCTCGCCCTGACTGGTGTTCACGGTCTGCACGGTTGCCAGCCTGGCCAGAGGGTCCAGGTGGACACCCTTGATTTCAATCACGGGTATTGCAGCGATGGCCTTGTCATTGCCGACCGGGGTTATGGTGAAATTGTTCAGGGTCAGCCCGGCCTCGGCAACCTGTGGAATCCCTTGCATTATACTGGTATCATATTCGATTCCCCTTGCCTGGGCAGTCAGCTTTTTCAGTTTGTATACGGATGGCGTCTGCGCGGAATATTCCTTGATAGCCAGTGCCAGGTTCTGTACATCCAGCTGTTCCAGGCGTGCGGTCCAGGGCCGGGTCTCTTTCTGGATTTCGGAGGGCTGCGAAGGCTGTTGCGGTTCGTCAAACACCGGCAAAAAGGCTTCAACCAGATATATGCCCCCGTCTTTGGAGCGGTCGCCCTGGATATCCGTATCAGCCAGCAGGAGACGCCCAGCAGTCACGGCTTGTTTTTCAGGGTCCAACTGGATTCCGGACATTGCAAACTCGGATATGCTGACCAGGCGGGCAGAGCCTTTCGGGCCGGTTACGGCAAAGTCTTTTAATGAGACAGACCCATCTGCAAGGCCGGGCAACGGGTTTGTGGGACCTGCGGGGTAACGGTAGCTGAATTTAACACCGGCGCGACCGGATTGAATATGGGCTTTTATAAATTGACGGTAATAGGGTTCGAACTGGGTAATCGGCAGCCCCTTCAGCTCGAACGAACCCTCTGAAATCAGGTCCCCAAGAGAGGCGGTTCCGCTACCCGAGATAGCGGCCCCAGACCGGGTGGCCAGCTTGAAACGATAGCTCGCAGGCGTTTCTTCCCTGCTGCCCAGGTTGTTTATATCCACGGAAAATGGAGCGACGGTCAGCTTGAAGCCGTTACCGGCGGAGTGGTCTGCGAATTCGAATTGTCCGGCCGAGATGGAGATGCTTTTTATCAGAAATGAGGGCATCCCGCCGTCCGTTTCCGTGTTTTGGCTGTCCGATTTCTCCTGGGTGCCGGTTGTCAGGTCGTCAAAATTGAACCCGCCTTTTTTGTCGCGGCGTACGGACAGGCTCGGCTGTTCGATAACGAGATCTTTGAGAACCGCCTTGCCAATAACCAGGGGCAGCAGCTGGGCATTGACATACAGTCGGCCCACGGAGGCGAATTCGGATTGATCTTTTTCAAGGATGACCAGCTTCTGGAGGGTTACAGACAGCGCAAAGGGGTTAAAGGCGGCCGATTCAAGCATGACGGTCCGGTGGGTCAAATCCCCCAGTTTTTGGGGCAGCAGGCTTTTCAGGAGTGCCGGAACAATGAAAAAGCCGGTCAGGGTGTAAAGAGCCGCCATGATGACAGCCGCCAGCACGGTTTTTTTAAGGCGCCTGGAAAGCACAAGGATACCCGTTTTTTGCATGTTATTTCCTTGAGGTTTTGATTTCAGGAATGCAGACTATATTCGAAGTTCCTAATACGACCTAAGGTACTATAAGTACAAACTGTATATCAACAAGAAAGAATGGAAAATTAAGGCCGGGGGATTGACATTTGTGGCCCGAGCGGCCTAAGTTTGCGCCTTACGTCTACGCCAGCTTGCCGGTGTCTTTGCAACTTTGGTGTGCCCGCTGCTGCAGCTTGAAACTAACAATCCGAATGTCGTGACAGGCGCCGGGTTTTATCCGGTTGCCGGCAGGGGAGAGAAAACAAATGGCTAAAAGATTGATTATCACCGACAGCACAGCGGACTTGCCGGAAGATATTGTGAAGCAGAAGAACATGATTCTGGCCCTGATGGACAATATCACCGCGGATATTGGCAACCGGCCGATTACCCTGGCGATTGTGCATGCCAAGGAGACCACACCCGTAGAGAACCTGAAAGGTGTTTTTCAAAGCTCGTTCAACTGCCGGAAAATCTATTCCGCCCGGTTCGGGCCGTCTCTCGGTATCAACACGGGGCCGGAAACCTACGCGGTGATGTACATCAAACACACCGCTTGAGTTCAAATGCGTTCAAGATCAAAATGCACCGGGAAGCGGACACCTGACCGGATGGCCGGGGTGTTAATTGCGATTGACTCCCGGGCGGTTTTGAGATTTATTGATCAGATCTTTAAGCCGTTTAACGGGGTCGGGTTTGCCACCGGGCATTGTTTAGCGGTAAACGCAAGACCAAATCCGTGTACCCGGCTGCTCGATGCAGCGGTGCACTCAACGAGGAGAGCCCATGAGTAACGAAGAGTTAAACGGAATAGATTTCACGGTTGACACATCCAACCTTTATAAAGAAGAAGGCTTCACAGACCTCAAGGTAGCTTCCATAAGGCAGTTGACACCGGTTGACGCCCAGGGCAATCCAGATACGAGCCGTGCGGCCATATTCGTGGGCAGTACCCAGTTGATGACACCCCAGGGACCCCTCCCGATCCAGGGTGCCCTGCCGGCCAACAATTTTCAGGAAGCCCTGCAAGTTTTTCCGGAGGCCATGCGCAAGGCCACCGAACAGATGATTGCCGAGGCGCAGAAGATGAAGGAAAAGGAAGATTCCCGGATTATCGTCCCGGGACGTGAGTAAGCGCCGGCTGATCATTTTTTGTTCCCGATGACAAGGCGCTAAAACTGCCTATATTTAGGTTGGCCTGCAGGTTTTATCCAGCAGCCAAGCTCAATATAGGCGTTTTGTTCTGCAGCATCCCTGGGCGGACAGGTACCGCATCCAGGGAACACCGGGAGGCGGCCATGAAAGCAAAGTCAAATCCATTATTAGTGCTACTGGTTTCTGCCCTGGCAGTCCTGCTGGCCGGGTGTGGCCACGGCCGCAGTGCCCAAAGCACGTCAGTACCGAATGACCCCGATCCCCTCGGCCGCGAGATACAACAGGTAGTCGCGCAGCTGAGGGTGAATGCCGGGGCGTTCAACAAGATATATGATGGATTGCACCTTGCGGCGATCGCAGAAGCCGGGCGTTCAACGAACGACATCCAGTTGGGCTATCTGCAAAAAGTATATCTGCACGTCAACCAGGCCCGGACAGTGGCCCACTATCAGGTCAGGTTGCTATCCGATTTCCCCTACATCGAAAAAGATCACCGCAGCGACTTTCTAACCCTCAGGGCCGTGGATCTCGACCGGGCGATATCCGCAATGGAAGATTCGGCCGGCTTCCTTGAAGTCTATGCGGCCTTTGTCAAAGATCAGGCGGTTCTGGCGGAAATAGAAAAAGCCCGTAATACCCTTGCCGGAACCAACTACCTCTATGAAAAACTCCTGGCGACCATCAAGCCGTCCGTGAATCCAGCGGCGCCGTTCTCAAAGGATCCCTATACGCCGTTTGCACGGGGGGCCGGTAGGTTGTAGGTAAAAAACACTATATGTGGAATTATTTCTTGACAAACAGCCGCATATGGTGGCATAAGGCGCCAGCGCTAATCTCCGGACTTCTTCCTGTATCTAGTTTACCTGCGGATCGCCAACGGGCCTGAAATTAAACTAAAAAAGCGCAGCCCACAGACCCCACAGCCCCAGGCTGTGGGGTCTGTTCTTTTTCCGGCCGTCGGCTGAGGATAATTCACTTTAAACCCCTGCTATGGGGTAGTTTTCTCAGAGGATGCATCACATGAAAATGCTGGTATGCGGTAAAGGCGGTTGTGGGAAGAGCACCCTGGCAGCTCTTTTGGCCCGGGCGCTGCAAAAGCGGGACAAACAGGTGCTCCTGGTGGACGCGGATGAATCAAACGTGGGCCTGTACCGGATGATGGGGGTTGAAATGCCCCAGCCGCTTCTGGACAGTCTGGGCGGGAAAAAGGGGCTGCGTGAAAAAACCGCCCCGGGTCTCTCCCTGGACGGCCCGCCGGCACTATTTCCAGCGGGGCTGGACATGGCCGCTCTCCCGGAGCACTGTGTGGCCGTAGCAGACGGTGTCCGGGTGCTGTCAGTGGGTAAAATTCATCACTTTGGCGAAGGCTGTGCCTGCCCCATGGGGCGACTGTTTCGGATGCTCTTTGCAGCCCTGACGCTTGCCCAGGATGATTGGGTTATTGTGGATGCGGCTGCCGGAGTAGAGCATTTCGGGCGGGGCCTTGACGGACAGTGTGACCGGGTTCTGTGCGTGGTGGACCCCTCTTATGAGTCGATCACCATGGCCCGGCGGGTGTCCGAACTGGCCCGGGAAGCGAATTTGCCGTTAGCCCTGGTGCTCAACAGGACCCGGCCGGATATAGAAGCGGAACTCACCCGGGCCCTTGGAGATGCTGCTCTTTTGGGGAGTCTGCCGGAGAACCCGCGCATCTTCAGCCAGAATCTCAAGGGCAAACCCCTCGACCCGGATTTGCCGGAAATTGAGTCCCTCTGCGATGCACTTTTAGCCGCGGCGAGCTAGCTGGGGGCTCTGGTACCCGGCTTACACCCGTGAACGATAATTGAAATCAGGATCCCTGTCAGTGGCTTGCAGCTTGCTATGATGACACCCCACCCCATCCCTGTGGCCTATTTTATTTCCGCCCACGGGCTGGGCCATGCCGCCCGGGCCGCCGCGGTTATGGCGGCGGTTCAAAGGGCCCGTCCTGAGGTTCGCTTCGAGATCTTCACCCTGGTACCGCACTGGTTTTTTGCAGACAGCCTGCCGGGACCCTTTACCTGTCACACGCTCAAAACCGATGTGGGTCTGATTCAAAAGAGTCCACTGGCAGAGGATCTGCCGGCTACGATTGAGGCGCTGGACGCGTTCTATCCCCTGGCGCCCCAAAAGGTCGCCACAGTGGCCGCGCAGGTGCGATCACTGGACTGCCAGGCCGTTTTGTGTGACATCGCGCCCATGGGGATTGCCGTCGCACGCGCGGCCGGCTGCTGGTCGTGCCTGATCGAAAATTTCACCTGGGATTGGATATATGCGGGATACGGGGCCTATGCCCGGCGGCTGCAGCCCCACATCGCGTACCTGCAGGCTCTTTTCGCGGCAGCGGATTATCACATTCATACCCAGCCGGTCTGCGGTCCCGGCCTCCCGGACCTGACTGTCGGACCGGTAAGCCGGGAGCCCCGGACGGCGAAGGCCAGCCTGCGGCGACGGCTACAGATAGATCCTGCCCTGCGGCTTGTGGTGGTCACCCTGGGGGGTACGGCTATCTCCAGGGGACAACTGCGGTATGACGTGTTGCCCGAGGATGTTTTCCTGGTGGTGCCCGGCACAGCCCGAAAAATGCAGCGGCACGGTAAAATCCTGTTGCTGCCGGCCCGTTCCGGGGTGTATCATCCGGACCTGGTTCATGCGGCTGATGCGGTCATCGGTAAAATCGGGTACAGCACCATTGCTGAAGTATACCAGGCCGGCATTCCTTTCGGATATGTCTCCCGTTCCGGTTTCCGGGAGTCCCCGGTGCTGGAGGTTTTTGTACGGGAAACACTGCGGTCAGTGAAAGTGACCGCCAAAGCACTGCAATCCGGATCCTGGACAGAGCAGATAGATGCTTTGACAACATTGCCACCTGTTGAATCGCCGCGCGATTCAGGGGCGACGGATATAGCCGGGTTTCTTTTTTCAATACTGAAAATCTGAATCATAGAAAGACCATCTCCTTGACCCCAACCGGGGCTTACAGTAGCATACTCTATTTCCAGGCCATTGAGCCGTCCCATTTATCCTTTAAGGAAGTACGCCAGATGACTGCAAAAAAGATGCTCGCAATGCTGTATGGGGTCCAGAGTCCAGACCTTAAGGACCTTGAAGGATACGCCAGCATCAACACCCGGGTAAAAACCACCGCCGGGAAAACCTTTGTCTGGAAACAGAACCCGGATTCTCCCCTGGAGCGTGCGTTTCTCGAGGCTGAGAACCAGGTCCTGCTTTCTCTCTCAGCGAAATTGCCCTATGATTTTCCCGTGCCGCAAGCAGATTGTCACGATCACTTTCTGTCCGTGACCGACAACCCTGACGGCAGCCGAACCCTGCATCGGCTGCTGACCTTCGTGGAGGGTGATTTTTTTGACCAGGTGGTGCCCACCCCCGAGTTGTATGCGTCCCTGGGCACCTTTCTGGCCCGCCTGGACCGGGCCCTGCTGGGTTTCCGCCACCCGGGTATAGAGGCCCGGCGGTTGCAGTGGGACCTGCAGCACCTGGCGCTGCCGCTGCAGTATCTCCCCTATATAGCTGATGCGCGCCAGCGAAAGCTGGTTGAATATTTTTACTTGCAATTTAAGGAGGTTGTGGTTCCAAAACTCACTTCGCTAAGGCGGAGCGTCATCCATGGGGACGCCAACCAGCAAAATCTGCTCACCACCGACGGCCGTATTTCGGGACTTATCGATTTCGGCGACATGAATTATACGCCGCTGGTGAACGAAGTGGCGATTGCCCTGACCTACGCCATGCTGGGCAAAACTGATCCGCTTGTCTGGGCGGGGCATGTACTGCGGGCGTATACCGCCGAACTGCCCCTGGAAAAGGGTGAAATCGAGATACTCTACTACCTGGTAGCCGGCCGCCTGTGCGCCAGTGTCTGTAATTCGGCCCATGCCAAAACCCTCAAGCCGGACAGCGACTACATCACCATCACCGAAAAACCGGCCTGGGAGATGCTGGAAAAATGGCTCTCCCTGAATCCCCGGGCCGTGGCCGCAGCCTTTGCCGATGCCGCTGGTCTTAAACAAACACCAGCGCCTGACATTGAGCGGGACCTTGGCCGCCGCAAGGCCTATTTCAGTCGAGCCCTTTCGGTCAGCTACGCCGAGCCGCTTAAAATGGAAAAGGCCGCTTTCCAGTACATGTACGATGCCGCCGGCCACACGTATCTGGATCTGTACAACAACATCCCCCATGTGGGGCACTGCCACCCGCGGGTGGTTCAGGCCGGCCAGGCCCACATGGCCCGGCTCAACACCAATACCCGTTACCTGTATGATTCCCTGCACGACTATTCCGAACGCCTGCTGGCCACGTTCCCGGACCAGTTGAACAAGATTTTTTATGTCAACTCCGGCAGTGCCGCAGCCGACCTGGCGGTGCGTCTGGCCCGGATGTACACCGGAAAAGAGGGTTTGCTGGTGCTCGAACACGGCTACCATGGCAATACCGTGACCGGGATAGAGATCAGTTCGTATAAGTTTGAGCATGTCGCCGGGCCGGGACAGCCGAATCACATCCTCAAGGCGCCTATCCCGGATGCCTATCGGGGCGCTCACCGGGGCGTCGGGGCCGGCCAAAAGTATGCCGCGGAGGCCGCCGCCCTACTTCAGGCTGAGAAGAGAGATCCGGCCGCGTTTATCTGTGAGCCGATCGTTGGCTGCGGGGGCCAGGTGCCCCTGCCGCAGGGTTACCTGGAAATGCTCTACCCGGAATTACAGGCCCGGGGGATTGTCTGCATCTCCGACGAGGTGCAAACCGGTTTCGGGCGATTGGGGCGGTGGTTCTGGGGCTTCGAGATGCAGGGGGTGGTCCCGGACATCGTCCTGCTGGGCAAGCCCATGGGCAATGGCCATCCCCTGGCGGCCGTGGTGACGACCGCAGCTGTTGCCTGCGCTTTTGAAAACGGCCTGGAATTTTTCAGCTCCTTCGGCGGCAATTCGGTGGCCTGCGCCGTGGGGCTGGCCGTGCTGGAGGTGATCGCGGCGGAGGGGCTGCAACAGAACGCCCGGGAGACCGGGGATTATTTGAAACGCGGGCTGAAAGATTTGCAAAGACGATTCCCGGTGATCGGGGACGTGCGCGGTGAAGGCCTTTTCCTCGGTATTGATTGTGTTCAGGATCCGGAAAGCCGCGAACCATACACTGCGTTGGCCGGCGACGTGATTAACCGGCTCAAGGCGGCGTGTATCCTGGCCGGGACCGACGGCCCCTTTGAGAATGTCATCAAGATCAAACCTCCGATTTGCTTTAACAAAAATGACGCAGACATATTCTTGAACGCGCTCGAAAAGGCCTTAATTGAAAGTATAGGCCGATAAAGCCAACCCAGTGCACAGCGTTCCCGGAGAAAGTCAAAACCTCTAAATCCAATCTCGCGCCAAGGCGCATAGAAAACCGACCAGAGATCCCGCTTCGCGGGATAGAATCCAAAACCTGAAACTGTGTTTTGAAAGGTTTTGCCTCGTGAAGCGGACACCCCTTTGCCCTTGAGCTGCTTTGCGCCTTTGCGCGAGGCATGGTTTTGACCCTCCATACGTTGCCCCTCCGATAATATATCCGCATAGAAGTTTTGGGCAACTTGACAACGGCTCGATGTTAATTAGTTTAATATTAAACTAATTTCAAGTGAGGCAATTATGACCCCTGAAAACCGAACAACAGATCACCAGCGGGCCGCTCTGAAGGCTTACACCAAGCTGATGCGGGCGGCTGACGCTGTGACGACCCGGATGCACCGGCACCTTGCAGATACCGGCCTGACCCTCAGCCAGTTCGGTGTGCTGGAGGTTCTGTATCACAAGGGCCCGCTCTGTCAGCGGGACATCGGCCGGAAGATTTTGAAAACCAGCGGCAACATGACCACTGTTGTTGACAACCTGGAGAAAAGGAACCTGGTGGTCCGCGAACAGGACCCGGCTGACCGCCGGCGCATGTCGGTGAAACTGACGGACAGGGGTTATGAATTGATCCACACCCTGTTTCCAACCCATGCCAAAATTGCAGCAGACACATTTGCGGCTCTCCCGGCAGACGAACTGGAAAATTTTGGACGGCTTTTAAAAAAAATTGGCAGGGCCAATGGCACCCGGCCATAGCGGGCACAGGAGGACACCATGAGTACAACCATCATTCCGGCTGACCGGCGCCATTTCACGGATATGGGCTGGCTGCAGACTTACTGGCTTTTCTCTTTTTCAAACTATTATGATCCGGCCAACATGGGCCATGGCAAACTGCGGGTGTTCAATGACGACGTGGTGCGGCCCGGGACCGGGTTTCCCACCCATCCCCATGAAGAAATGGAGATCATCACCATTGTATTGAAAGGTGAAATTTCCCATAAGGACAGCATGGGCAACGGCGGGGTAATCCACGCCGGTGAGGTCCAGCGGATGTCTGCGGGCACAGGCCTGACCCACTCCGAATACAACGAAGGGGATGCGGACCTGCATTTTTATCAGGTCTGGATCTTGCCGGACGAAGGGGGGCTCGCGCCTTCTTATGAGCAAAAAAAGTTTGCGGAAACCGAATTCCAGAATGTCCTGTTTCCCCTGGCCTCCGGGCAGGACAAGGACGGCGCCGTCAGTTTTCATACGGATGCAACGATTTACCGGTCACAACTTGAAGCGGGCCGGCAGCTGGCGCATCGTGCCTCTGCGGACCGCAGGATCTTCCTTTACCTGACGTCGGGATCTTTGCGGGTGAATGGTGACATGCTGGCTGAAAGGGATCAGGCTCGCCTGGGTGGAGTTGAAAGTGTTGAGCTAAAAGCCGACCAGGATGCAGATTTTATCCTCATCGATGTGCCGGATTAATGCCTAATATTTTCACTTGAGCCCTGGGATCCTCGACCCCTTGGCCCCTTGCTTCCAAAGCAAAGATGCGTGGCCTGGGTGAAGATGATCCAAAATTCCAACCGAACCCCAACACAAAGCAAGAGGAGATACCATGAACTATAAAGAGATAACCGCAAACAGACGGGCCATCAACTTTTTCGACCCCGACCGGGACGTGCCGGAAGAGCTGCTGGGAGAGATGATCGACCTGGCGACCAGGGCCCCCTCCAGTTTCAATCTGCAGCCCTGGAACCTGATGGTCCTGCGCGATACGGCCACCAAGGAAAAACTCAAGGCGCTGGCCTGGGATCAGCCCAAAGTCGTGGAGGCGCCGGTTACGTTGATTGTGCTGGCGGATAAAGACGGCTGGCAGGAGGGACACCCGACTGTGGAAAAAAACTGGCAGCAGATGCTCGACAGCGGGGCCATGGGGCCGGACCAGCGGGACTGGTTTTTGAATGCCGCCAAATCTCTCTATGGCTGGAGCCCCGAGGCCAGCCTCGCCTATGCCGCTAAGAATACGGGCTTTTTTGCCATGGGCCTGATGTATGCGGCGACCAGCCTGGGCCTTGAAACCCATCCCATGGACGGATTTGATCACGAAGGTGTGCGCAAGGCCTTCAATATACCGGATAACTTCTGGGTCCCGCTCCTTTTGGCTGTTGGTTACAAAAAGCCGGATGCTGAAGTTTTTCCGCCCAAGTGGCGCAAGACCCGGGACGAAATTGTTGTCTCATTTTAAACAAATGGTTACTGTCATTTGACAATGCGAATTTGAACTTGAAAGGAGTCGGTGGGCATGAGCGACGAATGCGTCGAGGCGAATGTTCTCGAGGAGCTGCTGAAATTGTTGAAACTGGAAAAAATCGAAGAGAACATTTTCCGTGGCCAGAGCCAGGACCTGGGATTCGGATCGGTTTTCGGGGGTCAGGTCCTGGGGCAGGCCCTCTCTGCGGCCTACCGGACCGTTCCGGACGGCCGGGTTGCGCACAGCCTGCACGGCTACTTTTTGCGCAGCGGTGACGCCCTCATGCCGATTGTCTACAATGTGGACTGCATCCGGGACGGTAAAAGTTTCACCACCCGGCGGGTGGTCGCGGTTCAAAAAGGCCGGGCCATATTCAACATGGCCGCTTCGTTTCAGGCTGGCGAGAAGGGTTTTAACCACCAGGACCATGCGCCCACGGTTGCCGGTCCGGACGGTATTATGCCGGAACTTGAACTGGCCATGCGGGTTGCGGATCGCATTCCGGAATCGATCCGCAACAAAATATTATGCAAAAAACCGATTGAAATCAGGCCGGTAAATCCCATCAACCCGTTTTCACCGAAAAAGCAGGAGCCGCGGCGGTTCAACTGGTTCAAAGCGATCGACCGCCTTCCCGACGACCCGGTGGTGCACCAGTACCTGCTGGCCTATGCTTCTGACTTCGGCCTGGTGGGGACGGCCCTTTATCCCCACGCGCACAGCTACTGGGAACCGCAGATGCAGGTGGCCAGCCTGGATCATGCCATGTGGTTTCACCGGGATTTTCGCATGGATGACTGGCTGTTATATGCTATGGAGAGCCCGAACGCATCCGGTTCCCGGGGTTTGAACAACGGCCGGATTTATACACGTGCGGGCAAGCTGGTCGCCTCGGTCACCCAGGAGGGGTTGATTCGCCTGCGCGATTGAAACAAAACAGCAGATTTCCGCCCGCTGACCCTGATGCCAAACACCGGAAGATCAGGACAAAGATTTCCGGATGGCCTGTGAAAGTTCGCTGAGCACCACCGGTTTTCTCACAAGTGGTTTCAAATCCGAAGTGTCCAATTGCGACCCTGTCGTAAGAATCGGCAGGCAGACATAACGCCCGGGAACAGATTGCCGGTCCGGCAACGCTTCAGCCGGCAGCACGACTTCCTTCAGGGCAAGCCGCAGCCGCCCGCCCCGGGTTTGCAGGGCCTGCAGGGCATTGGCGACCAGATTCGTGACAACAGGGCTTCCATCTTTTGGGATTGCTGGAGTTGCAGCAACAGCTGGTTATTTTCATCTTCGGCCTGCCGACGGTCGGCGAGTTCTTTTTCAAGCGCACGCACACGGCGCTGCAGGCGTAAAATAACAGGACTATCCGGCATGGCCGCTCCCCGTTCGGACTTCGCATAGGATTTCAAAAGGGACTGATACCTGCCAAAATACAAGTTATCCCTGCGGTTGTCAAAATTCTTAGATTGCGACAGGTTCAGGCGAACAGGTCGCACGCTCCGGTGGGGCAAAATCGTCGTTGGTTTCAATCCCGTAGGCCTCCAGAATTTCTTTCAGGGTGGCGTAGTTTACCTGGAGGGACGAGCTGACGGACTCAAAGCCCCGGGCTGAAGCCTGGCGCCGGCCATGAAGGGAGAACGGGTTCATATCGAAGAAGCGGTCATCATGCTCAGTGGGTTCAACCAGGATTATATCGCCTTTAAACTCCGGGTTCTTCCGGTAAAGTTTGATTCCGTGCATCAGGCGGGTATGCAGCATTGTGCGCATCACCTGGTTAATGACAGCGGCAATCCCGTCCCGGGCAATGCTGATGCGCTTACGGCCCTCGGGATTGTGCCGATCAAATGAGGCGTTGTTAAAGGGCCGGAAGGGGTTGTAACAGATAACCAGGTCGGCTCCTTTTTCAATGGCAAAATCCATGCTGGTGGTTTTAATGACCGCACCGTCTACATAGTCTGCATCACCGATGGTAACTGGTTTGAAAAACAGGGGGAATGCGATTGAGGCCTGCATGGCTTTGGAAATCGGAACCGTATTGATCTGGTCATGCCCGAAAATTGATCGCCTGGCTGTATCCAGGTTCATGGCCACAATATAAAGCTCTTTGCGCGATTTCATGAACAACTCATTGAAGCTGTTGCAAAGATTGTTTTTTAGCATGTTTTTACGGGTAGAGCGCTCAATCTGGTCCGTTTTGAATATGCCGTTGGGCAGGTAGTGCCAGGGCAAAGAGGGGTGGTTGACCGCCAGTTCTTTTCTTTCGAAGCAATAGGTTGCAAAGCGGGCCAGGTTTTCTGGATTTGGGTTTGCGCCCAAAACTGCTAATTCTTCACGAAACCGCTTTCGGAACACATTGTTGTTGGCCAGAAATCCCCAGACTTTACGGGAAGTGATCGAAACCAGATCTACTATGACATGCAGGGGGGTTTTTATAATGTCCGCCTTATTCAGTGAATAGAACTCAAAAGGGCGGACTGCATCCAGGGGACCCTGCCGGTTGATCATGCTTCGGTGGATCTCTTCAATCGAAATATCATTGGCCAGGTAGGTAGCAATAACGGACCCGGCGCTGATCCCCACATACATGTCAAAGTCTTTCACATTGCGGTTGACCATGAAACTATTGAGGGCCCGGAGGCCGCCAAGTTTGAAGGCCCCCCCGGACACAGCCCCGCCGGACAGGACCAGTGCAATTTTAGGGTTGGGTTTCGGATTTTTCAGGTCGCTTTTTTGAACTATGGTGATTCCCATGCGTCTGGATCGGCATCCTTTTTATTGGTTTGCAAGTTTCACCGGGGTCAGTTGGTATGCAGCCTCCCTGGCCCGGTTCTCAATACCTGTTTTTCAATTCCTTGAGGGCGCAATCCCTGACCCGGGTGATATCTTCATCGCTCAAAACGCCGTTGATACCGGAAATTGAGGCCAGCTGCATACCGTGTTTCAGTCCCAGGCGGTAGATTTCTTTTACCTTTTCCCATTGGGGCTCGCTGCCCACCGTATACGTTTCAAAGCGGCCTTCCAGGGCCAGGATAATGGTCTCCGCCAAACCGGCGTAGACCACCTCCGGGGGCAGGCCGATATCCTTCATTTCTATGTCGTTGCCCGGCAGGAGAATTTCACCGCTGCGGATCACCAGGACGTCCGGCCGTTTGGCCACTGCATCCGCTGAAAACACCGATGGCAAGGTTGTGTCAGTCACCACGCAGCCCGGTTTCAGGCGCATGATATCAAGGACCCCGCCGGCGCCGCCGCTGGCGGCAATCACCACGTCCATATCCTCTATGCGGGTGTCTGCCCGGGTAGAAACATGCAAGCGCACCCCATCCGTTTCGGCCTGCATGGATTCTTGCAGGGCCAGTAGTTTGGCCATGTTGCGGCCCACCATGTGGACCTCTTCAAACGCCGTGGCCAGCAGACGGCAGCAGATGGCGCCAATCGCGCCGGTGGCGCCGATGACCATTGTCCGGGCGCGCAGGATCTTGCCGTTTTTCAACTGGGTCAAGCCCATGCGGCGGACCGCCTCGGCGGCCGCCCAGAGCGTGGCTGAGGCCAGGTAGCTGTTGCCCGTGGTGATCGGCAGGACCGCATGCTTGGCCACCTCCAGGCTGCTGGATTTTATCGCCTTGGGGAACATGCCGATCCCCATGATCTGGGCGCCCATCCGTTTGGCCATTTTAGCGGCCGTCAGCAGGCGCCTGGTGGTGAAATCAGGGTCATGGGCCTGCATCTGTTCCGGCGTTTCGCCGATCCCGATGAGCCACCCCTCGGCTTCCACGCCGGTGTTGGATTGGATGCCGGTCACCTTGGAGTAGAGAAAAGGCGGGGCGTATGCCATGACTTTCTCGATGGTGTCCATGGCGCCCGGGGCGACATCGGCCATGACTTCGATAGGTTTGAGCTTTTTCAAAAAGGCCTGATCGAGTGGATAGACAATGTAGGCAAATCGGTTGACCCGCCGGGGCTCTCCCCCGGGATAGATCACCCGGGGCTCCATTTCCATTTCGCTGATGACCTCAAGCAGATCATCCGAGCTCTCTTTATCATTGGGCAGCTGCAGGGCAGCCAGCAGGAGCGCTTCCAGGACACTGACCCCGATCACCTTTTCAAAAAGCTTCGGGGTTGTGTCAATGATCACGGCGACCTCTTTTTCCTTGAGGTACTCAACCCGGTCCGCATAGGCTGTCGTGGTAATCACGATTTTGTCCTTCAGATCCTCGGCGCTGAATGCTTCGAGATAGCGATAGAAGCCGTAATAAGGAACCACAAGCACCTGCGCCTGCGAAACCGCCTGTCGCAGAATATAGGCGTTCGTTTTCTTTACGGGGGTGGTGGTGGTGACAGTGCGCCGACCCGGAAGCCATTTCAGGGCGCCCTTAATGCGGTTGGCGTATAATTCGAGTTCACGGACGGAACGCATCAAACGGGGAATCCCGTCCTGGAGGAGCGGATCGGCAAATTGCAGGTTATCCGTGTATTCCTGCATGACCCGGGCAATTTTAGAGTTCACCACACCGGAGAAAAAAAGAACCCGGGCATTGGTGAAATAGTTGTTGCCAAAGATAAATTGCGTATGCCGCAGGGACCATTCATGGCTCACATCACGCAGGAGGCTGCCCACGGTGACAGGGGTATGGAGTTTTTTGGCGATTTTGAGCAGCTGCGCAGTCTTTTTAGCGGGTATTGCCCGGGAACCGATGGTAAATGGGAATTGGATGCCGCTCAGGCTGACAGCATCGGCTTTCTTGTTCCAGGAGAGCAAAAGATCGGAAGCCTTGTTTACATCCCCGTCCGTTCCAATCCGCTTGATGGAAAAGTTTTGATTTCGAAATTCAACTTCTAATTCATAATCGTCATCGCCTGGTCCCAGGCTGATATTGATGATCTGTTTCACTTGACCTCCTGGTCTTGCTCGAATTTTTCTAACGCTTTATGACCCCAAGAACAATGTCTCGCACAGGGCTGGTTAAAACCTTAAACCTGGTTCTCGCGCAAGACGCCAAGAAAACCAGAATTTATGCCGGCTGCACCGGAAGACCTGAAAGCGAACCTCCATGCATTTTTGATTTTGCGCAACAGCGCAAATACTATTGTTTCTTCCCCTTGCCCGCAGCCCGGGCTTCCAGGGCCAGGCGTTTGACCTCGGCGATGTCTTCATCCGTGAAGACCCCGTTGACCCCGGAGATGGCTGCCAGCTTCATGCCGTGTTTGAGGCCCAGTTTGTAGATTTCGCGCACCTTTTCCCATTCGATATCACGGCCGATGGTGAAGATTTCAAACCGTCCTTCCAGGGCCAGAACTATCGTCTCGGCCATGCAGGCGTAGGTCACCTTGTGCGGCAACCCGATACTCTTCATCTCCGGGTTCCCGGGCAGTTCAATTTCACCCGATTCGATGACCAGGACATCCGGGCGCTTGGCGACATCTTCCGGAGAGAGGTCCAGGGGGCGGGCGACATCCGTAATGATGCAGCCGGGTTTCACCCGGGTAATATCCAGCACTTTTTTACCGGCCCCGGAGGTGGCGGTGACGATGACATCCATGTCCGCCAGGAATTTGTCGGGCCGCACGGTGACCTTGATGGAGACCCCCGGTGTCTCTTTGAGGATGGACTCTTTCATGGCCAGCAGTTTGGCGGTATTGCGACCGACCAGGTAAACCTCGTCAAACGCCTTGGCCAGCAGGCGGGCGCAAACCGAGCCGATGGCGCCGGTGGCCCCGAGAACCATGGTTTTGCCGGCGATTTTTTTGCCTTTTTCAACCTTGATCAAACCCATGCGCCGGACGGCATCGGCCGCGGCCCAGAGTGCTCCGGAAGCGCTGTAGCTATTTCCGGTGGTGATGGGCAGTTTTGCTTTTTTGGCCACGGTGACCCCGGCATCACCCACCACCTTGGTGAAGGCTCCCAGGCCCATAATCTGGGCTCCCATGCGTTTGGCCATACGGGCCGCCTGCAAGAGCCGCTTGTAAGTGAATTCGGGTTTGTGCGCCAGCATCTGTTTGGGGGTGCCGCCCACTGTAATCAGCCACCCCTCCGCCTCAACCCCGGTGGGCGACTTGACCCCGGTGACCCGGGAGTAGACCCAGGGCGGGGCATACGCGATCACTTTTTCAACGGCATCCAGAAAGGCCGGCGGCGTAAAGCTGGCCATGAAGTCAACGGCTTTGTCCTTTTTCAAAAACTCCTTGGAAAGGGGGTGAATGACAAAGGCGAACCGGTTCACCCGTTTCGGATTTCCGGAGGGGTAGACAACCCGGGGATCCATCTTCTGGGTGCTGATGATTTCCAGCAGATCATCAGAGCGGATATTGTCCCGTTTTTTCCCCAGGGCGGCAATGATCAGGGCCTCTAAAACATTGGGTGCCACAACCCGTTCCAGGATCTTGGGTGTGGGGTCAATGATGACATCCACCCCGCGTTCTTTAAGGTATTCCACCCGGTCCTCATAAACGGTTGAGGTAATCACTGTTTTTCCGCCCAACTCTTCCAGGGTTGTGTTTTCCAGGTATTCATAGAAATTGTAGAACGGAACCACGATAATGTTGGCCTTCTGCATGGCTTTTTGAAGGATGTAGTTGTTCCAGGCCTGCAGGGGAACCACGGACGACGAGAGGCGCTTGCTGGGGACCCATTGCAGGATTTCATGGGCACTGTGGGCATATTTTTCAAGGTCAGCAACTGAATTCAGGAACTTGGAAATTCCGTTCTCCAGAACCGGATCAGCGAAAGTCAGGTTGTCGGTGAATTCGGACATCACCCTGGCAATGCGGTAGCTGTTCATGCCTGAAAGAAAGAGGACCCGGGCCTCATCAAAATAGTTGCCGAACTTGTATTCAATAAAACGCAGGGACCATTCGAAGGAGACATCTCGCAGGGCTTTGCCCAGGGTGACCGGTGTCTGGATCTGGGCCCCCAGTTTTTTGAGCCGGTCCGAGTGTTTGCGGGTCAAGTAGCGCGGTCCGACACCATAGGGGAATTTTACATTGCCCAGGCCGATGGCGTCGGCCGCCTTGTCCCATTTAAGCAGCAGCTCGGCCGCTTTTTCCATGTCGCCGTCGGTCCCCAGGCGCGTTACCGTGAACTCCTGGCCCAGGAATTCGGTTTCAAATTCATAGTCCTGCTCACTGGATCCCAAACTGATGCTGACGATTTGTTTCAAGGTAACCTCCGGCGCCGATCGTACGCACGCATTTAAGTTTTATTTTTCCAGCCTGGCTGGATTCCAAAATTTGCTTTAACTACGGCTGCCCGTCATTTCCGATTGCATCCACCGGGCAGATTTCCATAGCCTCGCAGCATAGCTGCTCCTCGGCTGCGCTGTCGGGCTGTTTGCACACATATTCGTACCCCTCTTCCAGGTTGGATGCAAAGTTGGCTGGTGCTATTTCCGGGCAGAGCGCACAGCCGATGCAGCGGCTGCGGATGTAGTACCGGCCGGGTACATTCTCTGCGGCAATCGCAGGTTTCACTCGGTCAACTCCTTCATCAACCGGGTGACATCTTTCAGCCGGGTATCTTCCTCGGCCAGGTGCTTGTGGGTTCCGCAATAGTGCATCTCTGGCAGGGCTTTTTTACTGCAGGGGCGCCCCTTTTTGGTCAGGGCCCGGCACTGGGCCGGGTCTGCGGCCTGCCTGGCGGCACGGACCGCCTCCCGATTCTCTTCTACAGGTTTGACGGGCTTTTTAGTTTCCGCATAGCGATCATGCAGGACTAACGGATCATCCTCGATTTTTCCGGACTGGACCAGGTTTTCCAGGTATCCGAGTTCCTTAATGAAACATTCCAGAAAGACCTGGGGGTCAGGCATCAGCTTCTCGTCGGAGGCGATACCCACGGTGACCTTGCCGTTATAGCTGAGAATACTGATTCCCAGGCCGATATTGCCCGAGCGCGGCACCCAGAACATGAAATTGTGAATCGGGCTGCCCGCGAAATAGAGCTGCTCGCGCGGTCCGGGAACGTTGGTCATGACCCCTGAGGCCTTGTTGCCGAAAAGGCGGGCTGTTTGCTTGGCAAAATCCGGCGGCAGGTAGCCGATGGCGCTCAGCAGGCCGAAATTAATATAGGGCTCGGGCGAGGTTTTCAATTTATCCATGCGCCTTTTTACCTCTTTAAGGCGTAAAACCGAATCCTCAAGGTAAACCGGCAGCGGCAGGAAAACCAGGCTGAACTTATTGCCCAGCTCAAATTCGGTGCCGGGTTTGCGGATATTGAAGGGGACGGTTACCCGCAGGTCAAGTTCGTTTACCGGGACATTCCGGGTCTTCAAGTAGCTGCGCATGGCGCCCGTAATCGTGGAAATCAGGACATCATTGATCGTGGCGGATTTTATGGCCCGCCCGATTTCCTTGATTTTTTCAAGGGGCACCGGGTCCGACCAGGCAACCCGCTTGCGGGTTCCCAGGCGGCCTTTGAACGGTGTGTTGGGATCTGATTTCATGAGGGTCAGCCGGGACAGCACCGTGGTGATATCGGTGGGAACACGCCCGGTCGTCCTGGCCAGCTTTTTCAGGTGTGCAGGGTCGGAAGCGGCTTTACCGACCTCTTTAACAAGAGCGGACCCAATTTTTTTAGTTTTTGCGACCGTCTCCAGGGCGGTCTCCACGAGTGACCCCAGGGGCAGTGCCGAGCGTAGTGCGAAAGCGGGCTTTTTCCGTTTGGTTTTGCCTGTGGGCCAGGGGGCATCCGGGTCGGTATCGGCCGTTGACAGCAGGACATGGACCAAAGAGATGCCATCAGCGATGCAATGGTGAATTCGGAAAAATAGGACGCACCCGCTACCGTAGTTTTCAATCAGGTGGACTTGCCACAGGGGCCGGTTGGGGTCCAGGGGCGTGACCGTCAGGTTGCTGATCATCTCCTGGAGATCGGTCTTGTCTCCCGGGCTGGGCAGGGCCACCCGCTGGATATGCGAGCGCAGGTCATAGTTGGGGTCTATTTCCCAGCTGGGCAGACCCACACCCGATTTGGGCTTAATGATCCTTTTCTGGAACCGTGGAAAAGAGGCCAGGCGGCTGTCAATGGTGGCCAGCAGGCGTTTGAAGTCCAGCGGGCCTTCAAACTCCATAAATGCGGTAATCACCATCAGGTTGGTCGGTTCGTCCATACTCAACCAGAAATTGTCTGCGTTGGTCATCGGTTTTGCCATAAGGCGTCTCCTTGGGCACACCGGCGGTCCGGAATGTTTAAAAATTAGCTATTACAGGGGATTACTTAACAAGTAATATAGAAAACGAAAATTATTGCAACAGCAAAAGCACCGCCTGGGCGTAGGAATTTTTTCGATGTTGCCCTTGACAATGATAACGCGGTGCGTCATGTTGTCAATGCATAACGCAATGCGTCATAAAAAGACAAGCGGTTTTTACAATTTTATTCATACTCATGATCAGGTTGGAGGAGAAAAAGACAATGGCTAAGAAAAAAACAGCAAAGAAAACAGCAACCCGAGAAAACCGCCGGACCGAGTCCCGCTTCTATCTCGTCAGAACGTTCCGCACCGCCGGGGAGGATATGACGGAAGCCGTGCGCGATTACAATCGTAAGTATATCCGCGAGACGGTGGAGAGCGGGCGGGATTTTATCAAGGACCTGGGCGATAACCCTCGCAAAACGTTGGAGACCCTGGTGGATGACAGTCGGGAGAGCGTTGCCGATCTGCGTAAAAAAACCCGCAAAGAGATCGATGCACGTTTGAAGGCCGGTCAGAAATTTTACCGCAAGGCCATCAAAAACCCGGGCAAGGCATCCGGTGACGTGGTCAAAGAGACCCGTGAACGCCTTGACAGCCTGGTGGACAGTGGCCGCAAGGCCCTTGACGGCCTCGAGAAGGACTCTCGGCTGGTGGTTGAAGATGTTAAAAAAGCCGGCAAAAACCTTGGCAAGGATATTGACAGCGGGCTGCAGGCCATCCCCGCGCACCTGAACCTGCCCAGTCGGAGCGACATCCAAAAACTCAGCAAAGGCCTGAATGCCCTGAACCAGAAGGTGGTTCAGTTGAGCCGGCAGGGCGCTTAGAACATTTACGGGTGTCTTGCCCCCATAGGGATGGGTACCCACCAATATAATTAGGAGAACTCGAATGATCATTATAAAAAAGTACGCCAACGGCAGATTGTATGATACGGTCAACAAAACCTATTTGAAGAAAACGGACTTGGCCCGCCTGGTAAAGAAAGGCACGAAATTCAAGGTGGTACTCACGAAAACCGGGAAAGATGTTACGCGCGCCGTGGTTGCCGCATTGCCCCAGAAGCCCCGGTCGCAAAAAGCAGTCCGCCCAACGGCCGACAGTCTCAAAAAGTGGTTGACCCGGAAAGAAAAAGGGATCCGCAAGACCGTTTCAAAGCAGGTCAACAAGGCCCGGCGACAACTGAATTTTCCCACCCGCGACCAGGTGATAAAGTTGACAGGCAGCTTGAACAAACTCCAGGACCGGATCAGCGAACTTGAGAAAAACCAGGGTCAGAAGCTAGACACCCTTAAAAAAGCCCAGGCCGCCAAGGTTAAACGTATGCAAGCGGCTCAGGAGGCCCGGATTCGTGAGCTTGAAGCCCAGCAGGCCCAGCAGCTTGAAGCGCTTGCCGCAAAGCAGAAAGAGACCGCGGCAGCCTGATTGCCGAGCGGTTTTGTGAGCATTTCCGGATAACGGGCCGGGGCATTTTGAAATCAGGAGCGTACCATGCACAAGATTAAAAAATACGTTAATCGTAAAATGTATGATACGACGGCTAAACAGTATGTCTCCCTGGCCCAGTTGTCCGAACTCATAAAGTCCGGTGAAGAGGTGTCGATCATCGACAACAAGACCGGGGAGGATCTCACCGCGGCGATTGTTTCCCGTTTGATCGGTCAGGACAAGAAGGAAAAAGAGCGCGTTGTTTCACCGCGGATTATGATGCAGCTGCTTCGCAAGGGCGGTGACACATTGACGGACTACGCCAAAAAATATACCTCCCTGTGGCAGAATGCCCTGACCATGGCCGAAGACGAAGTCGACAAAGTGGTCGGTGCCCTGGTCAGCAACAAGGAGTTGTCCCGAGCGGAGGGCAGCCGGTTGAAAAGCGAAATTACCGGGTACACGGAGTCCCTGAAAAGCTGGATCGGTGACCGGGTCGACCGGAGCATCAATGAAGCCTTAAGTGCCATGAACCTGGCTTCCCGGGATCAGGTGGAAGCGCTTGCGGACAGGGTCGACAAACTGGTTAAAGAAGTGGCCCGGCTGAAACAGGGCACGGCTGCCGTGAAAACCGGCCGGCCTCGTAAAAAACGTGCAGCCCAGAAGACTTCCAAATGACAAACCCGCTGGAAATGAACGATTTTATGCAACTGAAACGCGCCCTGCAGGCCTTTCAGGCCGCTCGCTTGAATGCAACCTACAGTGATTTGAAGAATGATCCGCAGTACGGCAAGATGGGGGTCTTTTTCTTCGAAAAACTTTATGCCCCGGAAGATTTTTCTTTCCGGGATGCCAGCATCAAAAAACTGCAGAAAGTTCTCAAGGGAAAGGTCTATCGGGGGATGGTGTCAGCCGTCAGCCAGGTGATTGAACTGCATGAGCTGTCAGACCGCCTGGATGACCGCATGGTGGACGGCATGCTTGCGGCCGGTGTGGGTGTGGATATGGATATGGACCAGTACCAGGCGGTTTATCGCAGTCTGGACAACTATGATGAGCGGGTCTACCAGATCAACCTGAGTACCGAGGTGACCCGGGCTTTTCACCGCCTGAGCCGAAAATGGATCGTGGCCCTCTCGCTTAAAACAGTCCGGACCACGGCCCATGTCATCGGCATGGGTAAAATCATCGATTTTATCTATGAAGGCTATGAGGGTTTTCGGGCCATTAAATCCATCGATTATTTTGTGGACGCGGTGCTGGAGCGGGAGATGGCCTGGCACAATGAAATATGGCGGGGTGTCCAGCCATAGGCGGCATCTTTTGGCCCGGGGCTGCGTTCTCGCCTTTTTGCAATCCTCGACGTAGAAGGATTACGCCTGCGGTTGCAAGAACGGCTGCGGCCTTGCCCCGAATCAAAAGCTACCACCTATGGCTGGACACCGATCGGCAGTCTGGGCGGCATCTTTTGGCCCGGGGCTGCGTTCTCGTCCGTTTGTAATCCTCTAAAGGAAGCCATGAAAAGAGCATTGATCCTGTCCGGTGGCGGCGCCCGGGGCGCCTTTCAAGTGGGCGTCTGGCAGCGCCTCCAGGAGATGGGCTGGGACCCGGACCTGATCTGCGGGACATCGGTGGGGGCGATCAACGCGGTGGCCATTGGCTCCGGGATGCCCCTGGAAAAACTGATGCACATCTGGAAGACCCTCAACCACCGCAGTGCCTATCGCCTGCAGCTGCTGAGGTTCCTGGCCGCCAGCCTTGGCGGTCGTTTTTTTCAGCCGCTCATGGATACCACACCCTTGCGGGCCACCATCACCCGGGCCCTGGATCTTGAAGCGCTGCGGCAAAGCCGCCGGGAAATCCTGATCACCGCCATTAACATGATCACCTCCCGGGTGCGACTGTTCAACCAGCAGACCATTACCGTGGACCATGTGATGGCCTCCAGCGCCATGCCTATCCTCTTTCCCTGGCAGATGATAGATGGCCAGCCACACTGGGATGGCGGCCTCATGGCCAACACCCCGCTTTATCCAGCTTTGGAGCAGGGGGCGGACGATATTATCGTGGTGCTGCTTTCACCGGTTGGCCACACCGATCAGCCGGCCCCCGGGAGTGTCCGCCAGGCCGGTGAGTTGGTTTTCGAGCAGTTTTTACTCGGATCCTGCCAGGTCGCCTTGTCTGAAAACGGCGCAGGCCCTGTTACCGGCCGACAACCACGGATACGCCTGGTGGCCCCCACCCGGATGCTGGGCTTTCGATCGCTGCTGAATTTTTCCGTAAAACAATCTTTGCGACTGATTGATGAAGGCTACCAGAATGCCCGGGAGCAGCTGGGGAAAATATAAACCCTTCAATAACTGCAGCGCCACTGTATTCCTTTTTCGATGTTGGACGTTCGATGTTCAATGTTGAATGTTTATTTTTTGAACGTGATTGCTCCAAAGCGTTCTGTTTTCCACCATAATCTAAACAGAGGTAAATGCCATGTTACCGGAATATTTTGAATTTTCACTGCCTACCAAACTGGTATACGGGATCGGGATCCTGGGCAACCTGGGGGATGCGCTCAAACCTTTCGGTAAACGCCGGGCTATCCTGGTGACCGATGAAATCCTAGTCAAAGCCGGTCCGGTGGACAAGGTTAAAGCGGGTTTTGCAGAGAGTGATATCGACATTGCCTATATGTTTGACAAAGTGCCGCCCAATTCCACGATAAAAACTGTGGAAATGTGTGCCGGACTGGCCCGCAAGCACAAGTGCGACATGATTATTGCCATTGGCGGCGGCAGCGTGATCGATACAGCCAAGGTGGCCAATATCCTCATCGTGAAGGGTGGCCAGGTGGCGGATCATATGGGGGCCTATCTCCTGGATCCCAATGAAAAACTACTGCCCACCCTCTTTATTCCAACCACCGCCGGAACCGGCTCCGAGGTGACCAAAGTGGCGGTGATTGCCGACCCGGACAGCGATGTCAAGCTGCCCTTCGCCGAAGAGCAGTTTTTGCCCGATATGGCGATTTTAGATCCAGAGGTAACGGTGTCAATGCCGGGACGACTCACAGCCGCCACAGGTATGGATGCCCTGACCCATGCCATCGAGGCATATGTAGACAAAGAGTGGTCCCCGGCGTCGGATGCCCTGGCCCTGCATGCCATTAAATTGATTTCCGGAAACATTTTACAGGCCTGTGCCAAGCCGGATGATCTTGAGGCCCGGGGGGGCATGCTGGTGGGCAGTTTCCTGGCCGGTGTGGCCTTTTCCCATTCCATGGTGGGTATGGCCCACGGCATTTCCCACGCCCTGGGCGGCGTTTACCATATCCCCCACGGGTTGGCCAATGCCCTGGTGCTGGCGGACGTGATGGAATTCAACCTGGATGCCCGGATCGACCGTTATGCCGATATTGCGGTGGCCCTGGGAATCTCGTTTCCCCAGGTGGTCGACCAGGGCCGGAGCCTGCTGAAAACCAACCACCTGGACCTGGCATCCAGGTTCGTGAAGCGTTATGACATCGACTCCCTCAGTGAACTGGTCAGCACCAGTTCATACAAAGCCCGGGGCCTGGCGGCCCGGGCCATCAGCAGCTTCGGCTTTGTCGATGACTGGGTCAGGCGGCAGGCGGCCCTGGCCGGCGTGGAAAAAATTCGGACCCTCAATCGACAGCTGGCCCACCTGACCAAATTACCGCTGAATCTCAAAGAGGCCGGGATTTCTGATAACCTGGCCAAAATTGAACAGGTGGCCACCACAGCCATGGAAGATGGGGCCATGCTTTACAACCCGGTTGAGCCTGAACGCGAGGACGTGATTGCCATTGTTCAGAAAGTCTACCATTCCAAAGCCAAGCCCCTGCCGGTATTGGACGAGGACCTGCGGCCGGCCAAGTCCGGCGGCAAGCGCACGGATATGGCCCACATCTTTAAAGATTCCGAAATGCTGTATGATATCCTGATCGAATTTTACGAACTTCTCAAAGATCACCGGGATATAGGCCCGTCCCTGGCCAGGACCAATCTGTGCATCCAGTTCCGGTACGAAAAACCTGCAGCCGTGATTACCATCGATGCCACCGGGGATGAAACCCGGATTATCAGGGGTGATTTTGAAGGGGACCCGGAGGTGACCATGTCCATGAATGCGGATTTTGCCCATAAATTCTGGCACGGTAAGGCCAACCTGGTGTCGGCCCTGACCCGGCGCCAGGTGGCGGCCCGGGGAAATGTCCCTAAAACCATTAAACTGTTGCCCATTCTCAAGCCCGCCTATGACCTGTACCCGGATTTTCTGCGTAAAAAGGGGCTGGGAGAGCTGGTGTTGAAATAATGGCGAAACTTAAAATACGGATTTACAACAATTTCGAAACAGACCCCAAGACCACCATTTCAATTCCCCTGGAGATCCTACGGTTCGCTTCCCGGTTTGTACCCGCTAAGCTGCGGGACTCACTGGCCCAAAAAGGGATTGATGTCGAGCTGCTTGCCGATCTGGCCAACAGCGAGGAGGTGCAGGGGACCCTGGTGGAGATTGAAGAGCACAAAAAGAATGAAAAAACCGTTATTTCAGTCGAATAACGGTTTTTTCAGGCAAGCTGGAAACCCGGCGTGGACGCGGCTTTTGGCCGCGAGAGGGTTTCGGTTTTGGGGTGAGTTCGAAAGGCACTTTTCGCACTACCCGTTCATCTTCTGATCCCATTCAAATTCCCGGCCCGTAACCGTGTCTTCCATGCGCTGGAGCCGGCGTTCCAGGTTCTGATAGCGGCGGCGGAGGCGGCGGGACGCGCTCGGGCGGGAGTGGACGTAGTTGTCGTAAAAATCCTGTTCATCCTCCGTCTGGATTGGCCGCACCGGTTCCGGCTTCATGACCAGGGAGGCGACAAAATAGACAAACAGGACCGGCCAGAAGCCGCTGAAGAAAAGCAGCATCACCACGATCATCCTCAGCCAGAACACGCTGAAATCATAGTATTCGGCCAGGCCCCGGCAGACACCGGCGATGGCCCCGTTGCGGGAGCGGTAAAGTCCCCGGTCGGATCTGCCCCTGAATCGTTTCATTTTTCCGCATCCTTTCCCTGGCGGTCCATGAGGATAGTCTCCAGGGCATCGATCCGCGTTTCCATTTTGGAAAGCCCGCTGTAGATTTCCTGGATCATATCTGCCTCGTTGATCTGCTGTTCCCGGTCCTTTTTAGACAACCCGCCATGCCGCAGCCGGATTGACATGAGGATGGTGCCCCCCACGACGGCCAGGGAAAGCACCAGGCCGGCAAAAACTATTAGAACAATAAGAACCGCACTCATATCAGGTAGTTTCCATTTAGAAGGTTGTTGAATGTTGAATCAGTTGCCCGGATTGAACTTTTCTACTCCCGTTCCAGGGCCTGCGCCTCACCCGGTGCCGGCGGCGTTTCCTCTGGGGATTTCATTGCCGCAAGCTCTTTCTCAATATCGTCCGCATCCTGCAATTTGTCAAATTCTTCCTCAAGGCTGGCTTTGCGGCCATAGTTGACCAGGTCGGCTTCCGCTTCCATGCGTTCGATCCGGTTTTCAAACTCATCAAATTTGGCCATCGTGGCGTAATTGTCGACCCGGCGAAGTTCTTCCCGGGCCTGTTTTTTACGCTTGGCCCGGATGTGGCGCTGGAGCAGCAGGCGCTGCTTTTCCCGCGCGCTGGCAAGCTTTTCTTCCAATTGACGGATATCATCTTTGTATTGCGCCACCATTACCCCGTGTTCGATGCGCTCCTGTTCCAGGGTGTGAAGCATGTCCGTAAAGCGTCGTTTTTCAATCAGGGCTTCCCGGGCCAGGTCATCACGGCCCTTGTCAACGGCCAATTGGGCCCGATCCTGCCAGTATAGTTCACGGTCTTTAACCCCGTCCAGTCGGCGGGCCACCTTTTTTTCACTGGCCATAACGCCTGCGCAGGCGGCCTTCAGTTCGATGAGGGTATCCTCAATTTCACGGATCATAAGCTTGATCAGCTTTTCCGGGTCCTCGGCCTTATCCAGCATGGCATTGAGGTTGGAGCTGATAATGTCACGAAAACGGGTAAAGATGCCCATGGTTGTCCTCCTTAAAAACGGCTATTGCCGCTTGCAATGTGATTTGGAAACTAAAATACAGCAGGAACTGTGCCAATGACGAATGTGATACCTAACACCTTGATATTTCAATGGTTGGGCAGGCTTGACATTTTCAGGCAAGGTGGTAATATTGTCCAGAGATTAGTTGTTTTAACCATATGATGGGATTTTGGACATTTTTAAAGGGTGCGCATCTTTGCAAACAGATCCTCTACAGGCCTCCCCGGCGGTGGGTGTGGAAGCCCTAGGACAGTCTGAAGCATTTCTCGATTTCCAGGAAAGACTTTCGCGGTTTGCCCCGGTCAACCGGCCGGTCCTGCTGGTGGGTGAAAGGGGGACCGGCAAGGAGCTGGCCGCAACCCGTCTGCACTATCTCTCCGGCCGGTGGCAGGCGCCTTTCGTGTCGCTTAACTGTGCGGCGCTTGTCCCCACGCTAATCGAGTCCGAACTTTTCGGACACGAAAAAGGGGCTTTTACCGGGGCACAGCAGCGTAAAGCCGGTCGGTTCGAGGCTGCGGATGGTGGTACCCTTTTTCTGGATGAAATCGGGATGCTGCCCGCGCAGGCCCAGGAGAAGGTCTTGAGGGTGGTGGAATACCGTGAATTTGAACGGGTCGGTGGTTCGGCCCCGGTGGCGGTGGATGTGCGCATCATCGGGGCGACCAATGCGGATTTGCCGGCCATGGCCAAAAAGGGCCGCTTCAAAAAAGATCTGCTGGACCGGCTTTCGTTTGAGGTGCTTTTTCTACCACCGCTCCGCGAACGGCAAGGGGATATCCGCCTGTTGAGCTTTCATTTCGCCCAGCGTATGGCGCAGGAGCTGGGCCGCGAACAGACCCCAGCGTTTAGTTCTGCGGCGTTGGCACTTCTTGAAAACCACCGCTGGGAAGGCAACGTCCGGGAACTTAAAAATGCCGTGGAAAGAGCGGTGTACCGTTCGGAAGGGGCGCTTATCGATGCCCGGGATATTGAGCTCGACCCCTTCCGGTCGCCCTATCGGGTGACTGACTCTCTGGTTGAAGCGGCCCCGGAAACTGATGCAGGTAGGGGCAGCACAGTCCCGGTAAGCGCTCAATCTATGAAAACAGCCGTCCGGCAGCTTGAGCTGACCTTATTGCAAAAGGCCCTTGCGGATTCAAAGTACAATCAGAAGAAGGCAGCCAGGCTGCTCGGATTGACCTATGACCAGCTGCGCGGGCTGTTGCGCAAATACAAAGCGGACCTGTAATTAATCCACCTTCAAAAGCGACGGTGTGAATTTTCGACTCCGGATAGTCCTCCCCGGCATTATTTCAGTTTGTCGCCCAGCAGCCACTTTTTCAGCGCAACTGTAATCCAGTCGGCTGGTTTCGCGAAAACAGCCCAGCCGATGGTGGCGAGCATAATGTACAGCATGACTCTTCCCGGTGTTGCCAGGTCGGGTGGGACAATCTCGGGGGTCAGCAGAACCGATAAGCCAAACCCGAACAGGATGCGCCAGGTATCTGGATGGAAAAGGATGTAAAAAATAAAGAATGTCGGTGTCTTGGGTCTGTCAGGCACAATGTCCCCTCATAAAAGTCTCCCTGGCTGCCGCGGCAACCGGTTTGTATATCCTGTCTGAAAAGTTGGATATAACTTTGAAATATACCGGTTGCAAGGGTTTTTCGCTGCCGGGCTGTAACTTGAGCAATTTCCCGGAGACCCAGGCTGATATTTCACCCTTGACAGTTGTGCAATAGCGTGCGTGAATTTATCCAGCATGCCGGGTCAATTGCATTTGGGTGTGTAAACTGTATAATCTAATGAAATTCAATGCCAATTTACCCGGTGCTTGAGAATATTGAAAGGCCCGGGTAATCCTGACCAGGTGAGAGGCCGTATCATAATTTTCAGGGCCCAGCGGCGGCCGGCGCGAAAGGGAAACTGCGATGAAGAAATCCTGTGAACTGAATGTGGAAGACCTCCGCTGCACCTGTGACCCCGCGGTATTCAAGTTTGAAAGCACTGCCGAGGTTGATCCCCTGGAAGATGTCATCGGCCAGAAGCGGGCGGTCCAGGCCATTGATTTCGGTCTAAACATGCACAGCCCCGGGTACAACATTTTTGTAACCGGCCAGGCCGGCACCGGGAAAACCACCATAGTAACCGATATCGTGGGGGGCCATGCACAGGCTCTGCCCACCCCGGATGATTGGTGCATGGTCAACAACTTCCAGGATGAGTTTCGCCCCCGGGCCATGCAGGTTCCGCCAGGAAAGGCGGTACTTTTCAGTAAGCAGATGAATCGACTGGTGGACGTTTTAAAGACCCGGTTGCCGGAAGCCTACGAAGACAAATCGTTTCAGGAGCAGCAGATTGCTTTGCGGGAAAAATACCACCTGCGGGAAAAAGCGATCCTGGCAAACCTGGGCAAAGAAGCCCAGGCCAAAAACCTGGCCATCAATCGAACACCGGAAGGCTACCAGGTTATTCCGATGATGGATGGCAAGCCGGTGAGCAGTGAGGTGTTTGCCGCCCTTCCCGAAGCGGAGCAAAAACGTATACAGGCGGAGATCGGGATCATCCAGAAGGGCCTGGAAGCCACGGTGGGCGAGGTCAACACCATCCGGCATGAGATGTCGGACGCCATGGAGCAACTCGTGGGGGAGGTGGCGGAAAAGATTGTAACCGAGCGCCTGGCTCACCTGGTGGACACCTACCGGCAGTGCCCGGCCATTCTCGCGTATCTGGAGGAGGTCAAAGCGGCGCTTATCGAGAATGTTGATGATTTCCTCCCCGCCGCAGAAGCGGACAGCCCGGTCAAACAGATGTTTATGCCGCCGTCCAAACCCTCTTTCCAACGCTACCGGGTCAACCCGCTTGTTGACCAGAAGAAGACCCGGGGGGTACCGGTTATCTTCGAACCCAACCCGACCTACCTCAACATTTTCGGTCGGATTGAAAAAAGAGCCCACATGGGGGCGGCCACCACTGATTTCACCATGGTACAGGCCGGCTCATTGCTCCAGGCCAATGGCGGTTACCTGATCATGGAGATCGAGTCGATCCTCATGGACCAGTTTGCCTGGGAATCACTCAAGCGTGCCCTGCAGAACAAGATGCTCTACATAGAGGATGTGTCTGCGGGCATGGGCTTTGCCAATGCGTCCTTAAAACCGGAGCCCATCCCTTTGGCTGTGAAAGTGATTCTCTTGGGAGATTACGCGGTGTTCCAGGTTCTCCAGAACCACGATTCAAAGTTCAATAAGATCTTTAAAGTGCGGGCCGATTTTGATCATGAGGTGGTGCGGACGGAAAAAACCGTGCAGCAGTACGCGAAGTTCATTGCGCGGGTTTGCAAAGAGGAAGCACTCCTGCCCTTTTCACCGGACGGCGTTGCGGCCATCGTCGAATTCGGGGAGAAAATCATTGCCAATAAAAACAAGCTCTCTTTGCGGTTTGGCCCCATTGTGGGTATATTGAAAGAGGCCGATTACTGGGCCGGCAAGGAAAAAGCGACACTGATCACCAAACAGTATGTGGTGAAAGCTTTCCAGGAATACCGCTTCCGTTACAATCTTTACGAAGAGAAGGTCCACGAGTCCTACGTGGATGAAACCATCCTGATCGATGTGGACGGTTTTGAGACCGGGCAGATAAACGGTTTGGCGGTATACCAGATCGGCGACCTCTCCTTTGGCCGTCCGTCCCGTATTACCGCGGAGACTTTCATGGGCCGCAAAGGGATTGTCAATATTGAACGGGAAGTGGGCATGAGCGGCAACACCCACGACAAGGGGGTGCTCATCCTTTCCGGATTTCTGGGCCGGATATTTGCCCAGGACCAGCCGCTGGCCCTTTCGGCCAGTATAACCTTTGAACAGAGTTATTCGGGCGTGGACGGTGACAGTGCTTCTTCTACGGAGCTGTACGCGGTGCTTTCCAGCCTGGCGGAGATCCCCCTGGACCAGGGCATCGCGGTCACCGGCTCGGTGAACCAGAAGGGGAAAATCCAGGCCATCGGCGGCGTCAACCAGAAGATCGAAGGCTTTTTCGAGGTCTGTGAGACCCGGGGCTTGACTGGTCGCCAGGGCGTGATGATCCCGGAAGCCAACGTCCAGAACCTGATGCTGAACAAAAAAGTGGTTGAAGCGGTCCGCAACGGCAGGTTCCACATCTACCGTGTGGCCGACATCGTTCAGGGCATCGAAATCCTCACCGGTTCACCGGCCGGTGTTCGGGATATAAACGGGCGGTATCCCGAGGGCAGCGTATTTGGCAATGTCCAGAAAAAGCTGGGCAAATACCTGCAGCAGAGCCTGAAATTCAAGAACACGGAAGCATTTGACCTGTAAAGGAAAACATCATGTTCCAGCACATTCTCTGCCCCATGGATATGAAATCCCGTTCCAGACTGGCCTTGAAGAAGGCCATCCAGATTGCCCACCAGTTTGGTTCCCAAATCACCCTGCTGAACTGTCATCCGGAGTTCATGGACCGGGAAGAGCGCGAGATGCTCCGGGTCAGTGTGGCTGAAATGGAAGAAAAGTTTCGTCAGACCGCCGTTGAATCCAAAACCGAGATGCAGGCGATCATCACCCGGCTGCACGCCGAAGATATTGCGGTGGAATACCTGCTGCGCGAGGGGCGCCCGGAAGATACTATCGCGGCGGTGGCCCGTGATATCGCCGCGGACCTGATTGTCATCTGCACCGACGGTCGTGACAATCTGAAAGATTTTTTGACCGGTACCATTACCGAAAAGGTCATCAACAGCCTTGTTTGCCCGGTCCTGGTCATTCCCTGCAGTCAATAGGACATCTGCTGCAAACAGCAAAAGCCCCCTGCTCTGGTGGCAGGAGGCCCTTGCAGACCCTGCCGGCGTTTGATTCTGATGTGCAGAATCTCTCAACCCGGGTGACTATTTCGTAAAGCGGTAAGACTGCATCATTACTTCTTTACCCTCTTGAAACGTATAGGTTTCAGAGACGATGAGATTGCTGCCGGATACCCGCAGCTCAATCCGCACATTTGACCGGATAACCCCGGTGATGGTTTCACCCTCTTTGTTGGTGGCGGGGTAAAAGTTGTAGGCATTTTTATCCGGAATGTACTCACCGACATACTGCCTGGAGTCCGGTGCAACTGAAAATCGATTTTCCAGGGCAAAGCCCTTGCTGGGCGAATACGTCAGTTGTGATGCTCCGGAAATGGGTTCATACCCGGCTGCGATGATGTCCGCATATTCTATCCGGGCGGTTTCCTTGCTTTCCAGGACGCCTTTGGCCCGGCCGGTCGCCGTGATTTTTTTCCCCTGGGCATCCAGGGCCCAGATATCCAGCTGCCACTCTCCCAGGAAATCATCCAGGTGGCGTTTGCCCGCACTGTCTGCAGTTTCACCCTTCTGCGCGCCGCCGATGGCGTCGGCCATCTTCTGTGTGCGGCGGTCGTCCCGGGATTGGTCGTACATGTACATCCCGCCCGCGGCACCACCCGCTACGGCGCCGGCAGCCGCTCCGGCGGCGGCAAAGCCGGGTTCGCCGACCAGTGCGCCCATGGCCAGGCCGAGCGCCGCCCCGCCGACGGCACCCACCCCGACACCTCTTTTAACCTGGTTGCCTTCTTCGGTGGCACACCCGGCGATCAGGGTCATTGCGAAAATTACACTCAGTACCAGGCAATATTTTGATTTCATTGACCTCTCCTCAAGTTTATGTGAATTCCGGCGGTCTTGTTAGACGGGCAATTAAAAACCCATCGGGCCACCCTTGTTTGCCAATATAACAATCCTGTTCTCCAGATGCAACTTGAGCGGCCGTCTCAACAGATTTCAGCGGTTTAAGCCGCTTTCCATGGCCGCTTCCACCTGTAGCTGTTGCGAGCGCCATATGAATTTTCGATTTTTAATTTTTTGTCAATAGCGCCGTGGGACTGCAAATGTTTTCCAGATGGCCGAAAGGACACAACTTGTGTACACAAAAGCAAATTACGCCTCTACCTGTTGTAGGTAGGACCGTTTAGCGGTGTTCGATTGGTATATATCAATATGATATTTTTCATATTTTTCTTGACAATCAAAGGCAGATGAATATAGTTGGGCCAACTCAGTAAAAGCCTGCCTCGATGATCAGGTAGGAATGCTTATTCCCAAAGGCGTAACCATTTGTCAAAGTGGCGACCCGAAGTAGGAAGATGAGAATTTTTGAAAGGAGGACGTCATTATGGCTAATGGAATTGTAAAATGGTTTAACGACTCAAAAGGCTATGGTTTCATCGAGCAGGAAGATGGTGATGATGTATTTGTTCACCACAGCGGCATCAATGCAACCGGTTTCAAATCCCTTAACGAAGGCGATCGAGTAACTTTCGACGTAGAGCAGGGCCAGAAAGGTCTTGCCGCGGTTAACGTTACCGTGCAGTAGTTAAAGGTAAAACAATCTAAAAGGGCATTCCGGATTTTCCGGGATGCCCTTTTTTTATGGAACCTCTCCTTTTAACGCTTTCAATCTTCAGCGGTGTAACTTTTTTCCTTATGGATTCGGCCCCGGCTTCATGGCACATGACGGCCACTTCTTTGACTACATTTAGAAGGCGGATTTTTGATTGGAGGCATCGCGGCACTCGGCCAAAAGGACCCAAGGGTTGCAGCCAATGGTAAAGAACACCCCTTCCCTGGAGGCAGAAAATAGTTGTGAATCCTGCTGATCATGGCATATTGGGTCTGAAATCCTATTCTGGAGGCCACCAACTGGTTCATTGACGAAATCTATACAAGGAGACGAACATGAGTCTTACTGCCAAAGCACGTGCGGCCTTGGACAGTGTTTTCCACACAAAGGGCTACAGCGATTACAAGTGGATCGATCCCAAGCAGATCATCACGGCCCAGTGGGTGCGCATGAAGTGCATGTTCGGCTGCAACGGTTACGGCAACTGTGCGGCCTGCCCACCCAATACCCCCTCGCTGGAGGCCTGCGAGAGGTTTTTCCGTGAGTACGAGGATGCGCTGGTGTTGCATTTTACCGGGGTAATGGACCAGCCGGAGGAGCGCCATAACTGGTCAAAAAAAATCAACGCAAAACTTGTGCAGCTGGAACGGGAGATTTTTTTGGCCGGGTATGAACGGGCATTTTTGCTTTTCATGGACTCTTGCTGTTTCTGCAAGGAGTGCTCCGGGACCCGGGAGACCTGCCAGGAACCGCGAATGGCCCGACCCAGCCCTGAGGGCATGTGCGTGGATGTCTACTCCACTGTGCGCCGGATCGGCTATGGGATCGATGTTCGCACAGACTATGATCAGCAGATGGATCGATACGCATTTATGATGATCAGATGAAGGACCACATGAACAGTACAGATCTACAGAAATTTATCGAAAATGAGAAGATTACAGCCCAAATCCTAACCCTGGACGGGCACACACCCACCGTGGAGGATGCCGCCCGGGAACTGGGTGTGGTCCCCGAGCAGATCATCAAATCCCTGGTCTTTAAAGTCCGGGATGAGCCCGTTCTGGTCATTAACAACGGTTTGGCCCGGGTGGATCGACGCAAGCTGGCCAAATACCTGGCAGTGGGGCGCAAGTGGGCCCGCTTCGCCACTCCCGAACAGGCCCTGGAAATCACCGGTTTTGTGGTGGGCAGCATGCCGCCCTTTGGACATCTTGAGCGCCTCAGGACCCTGGTGGACAGTACTGTTTCCGGACAGGCGGTGATCTTCGGCGGCGGCGGCGACCTCAACGCCATGATGCGCCTGACCCCGGCGGAGTTGATACGGGTTACCGGTGCGGAAACCGTGTCGCTCGCAGAAAAATAAGGGCCGGGCAAGACCCGGTCTTGATGCCTCAAACAGCAGCTTTCAGGCTATTTCGGGGGGAGCGGCATCCTGCCGCGAGTCATGGTTTTGATTGTCGTCGTTTCTACGCAAGACAGTGGCTAATTTGCATGAAAGGAGTTCACATATGACAGCGATTAATTACTACCTCGTCTACATCTCTCCCAATGGCTCCACCGGTCAGGTGGCCGACATTCTGGCGGAGCAATTACTGGCCGGTGGTGCCCGGGTGGCCCGACTCGACCTGGCGAATCCGGCTGACCAAGACGCATTTGTAGAAAAACTCAACACTGATCCGCACGCCTGCCTGCTGGCAGGCTCACCGGTGTACCGTGACATGGCCGTTCCGCCGATAATGGTCTTTATCAACGCACTGGTTCCCGCTGAGACCGGGTGGGCCGTGCCGTTTGTCACATGGGGTATGGCTTGTAGCGGGGTCGCGCTCTGGCAGATGGGAGCCGCCCTGCAATCCAAAGGATACCGGATAGCCGGGGCGGCGCGGGTGGCGGCCTTGCATTCCATGATGTGGCAGGCAACCGGGCCGGCCGGGGAGGGGCATCCGGATGCAGCGGACAAGCAGCGGGTTAGCGATTTTGCTGAGCGCCTCCTGGAACAAGGTAAAACCGGGAACTTTGCTGCCCTGCCCCTTGAGGCCCTCGATTACCAGCCTGAAGAAAGGGCCCGGGAGTTTAAAGCCAAAATTGAACAGCCCTGGATGATTATCCCCAAAACCGTTGACGATGAGGCCTGCACCCAGTGCGGGATCTGTGCGGATGAGTGCCCGGTGGCTGCGATTAGCCTGGACCCTTTCCCGGTCTTCGGCAAGAACTGTTTCGATTGCTTCAACTGTGTCCGGCTCTGCCCTGATGCTGCGATCGCGCCCGGGGTTCCCCTGGCCAAAATCGAGGAGATGATCCGCGGCCGGGTCGCGACCATCAAGGAGCGGCCCTTGACGGAAATTTATTAAAGGAGAAAAACCGTGTCCGATAACTTTCAGGTTACCACCATGGGAAAACGGATTTTCCAGCATTACCAGAACTACCCGGAAATCTGGGGCCCGGCGGCCTTCCAGGCGTGGGAACAGAAGTCCCGCAGGCTGTTTGAGGGGCTTATCCAGCACTGAAGCGTAAATTTTTTGTGCCCATGCGGATTTTGTGGTAAAACAGTTTAATCCTTCCCATGTCACCCTGCAGCAAAAGGAAAACAACATGCGCATCAACACCGACATCAAGCTCCTGTTGTACCGCCGGACCAAGATCGTCGCCACCCTGGGACCGAGTTCCGCTGATGCGGCGACCATTGAAAAACTAATCGCAGCCGGGGCCAATGTCTTCCGGCTCAATATGTCCCACGGGACCCACGACGGTCATCGCCAAGTGTATCAGCACATCCGTGAGATTGCCGCCCGCCTCGGGAAACCGGTGGCCGTGCTGGCAGACCTGTGCGGGCCCAAGATCCGGGTGGGGACCTTCGAAAACGGTCGTATCGAACTGGGGCGTGGGGAGGTGGTCACTGTGACCACCCGTGAGGTGACTGGTCGACCGGACCTGATTCCCTCCCAATACCGCGCCCTGGCCGGGGACGTATCGGCTGGCAACCGTATTTTGCTGGACGACGGTAATATCGAGCTGCGGGTGCGGTCCATTGATGGAGACGACATTTCCTGCGAGGTGGTCAACGGCGGTTCGCTCAGTGACCGCAAGGGGATGAACCTGCCCGGGGTCAATGTTTCGGCCCCTTCGTTGACTGCGGCCGACCGGGTGGATGCGGCCTTTGCCCTGGAGCTGGGCGTGGACTTTCTGGCCCTGTCGTTCGTGCGGCGGGCTGCTGATATACAGGCCCTGCGTGAGCTGATGGCTGCTGCCGGGGTGCAGGCCGCGGTGGTGGCCAAAATCGAAAAGCCCGAGGCCCTGGATAATATTGACGAGATTCTGGAGGCCACCGATGCCATCATGGTGGCCCGGGGTGACCTGGGGGTTGAAATGCCGCCCCAGTCGGTTCCGGTGATCCAGGATCAGCTTATCGACCTGGCCCGCAGCAGTCGCAAACCGGTGATCGTGGCCACTCAGATGCTGGAGTCCATGATCGTCCATCCGCGTCCCACCCGGGCCGAGATATCGGACGTGGCCACGGCCGTGCGGCACGGAGCTGATGCGGTGATGCTCTCAGCCGAGACCGCCGCCGGTAAATACCCGGTGGAGGCCGTCAAAATGATGGACGACAGTATTCGGCAGGCCGAAGGTTATATGTGGCAGCAGAGCTTTTTCGGCACCCTGCGGCGCAAGCCAGGTGGTAAGCGGCCGTATGCCATCGAGGATGCCCTGTCCGAGTCCATGGCCAAACTTTCCCGTGATCTGATGGCCCGGGCCATCATGGTCCTGTCTGAAAGGGGCCACTCGCTGACCGTTATGAGTGCATCCCGGCCGGCGGCACCGATCATCGGGATCTGCCCGGACTACCGGGCCAGCTGTATTGCCGCGCTCCTGTGGGGTGTCATCGCCATAACTGTCGATCCGGCGGAACTTGAAGACCCCTATACCCTGGCCCGTAAGACCGTTGTGTCCCGCGGCCTGGCCGAAAAGGGCCAGACCATCCTGCTGGTCCAGGGCTTTAGCACCAACCCGGAGAAAAACACCCCCCGCCTGACGGTTTTGGCCGTGTAGCCGGCGACTTATGCGAAACGACCAAACAGGGCCAGTGAAATAAGGTGTGAAGGTATCCCCGACGATACCCTGAAATGAGTGTGATCCGCCTGCGTCTGTTAGCGTGTGCCGGGAGCGCATTGGTTATAATGTTTATGCAACCTTGGGGTTGACAGCCCGCAGCGCTTAAGGTTTATTTAGTATTTATCCGGAAAGATTTTGAACATTTACTTCCAGCAACCCCTAAACATTGGGAAGGACCCATGGATCGAAAACAGGCCCTTTTAGATGCCGCCATCAAGCTGTTTGCCCTCAACGGATTCGATGCCACCAGCACAGCCAGTATTGCGCGCTCTGCCGGGGTCACGGAACCGTTGATCCATTACCATTTCAAAAGCAAAGACGGACTTTTCACCTACATTCTCGATGAGATTTTCAAAGAATATTTTGAACGTTTCGAAGCCTTGCCGCAAGAGACCGCAACTGCCTTTGACAAGCTGGTCAACCTGATTCGGTTCCATTTCAAGTTTGCCGAAGATTTTCCGGATCAAACCTTCATTGTGATCAGTGCCTGCCCTGCCAAGCTCCAGGATGCCGCCCATACCTGTGCCAGTTACGTTGCCGACCAGGGTACCCGGATGTCCGGTTATATTGTCACCTGCCTGCAGGAAGGAATCGCGTCCGGCGAGTTTAAAGAAGTGCCCGCGACGGCCACCACGGGCCTCATTCTGGCCATGGTCAACGGCCTGATGCGCCGTAAAAGCCTGAAACTGGGCCAGATCGAAGGGCTCCGGGAGACAACGGAGGAATTCTGCCGACGGGCTCTGTGCGTGTAACTTTGGCCGGGTCAAAGGCTGAGGGATTTTAAACGACAATGTAGTTCCCCTCCCCTGCCAGTGGGTGCCCGTGTGGGTCCACAACCGACTTGGTTTTTTTCTTTCCCTTCAATCCGTACCTGAGTTTACGAAAGGAGATTCAGCATGAAAAGCAAATCCATCTTGGCCGTCCTTATCGTTTTGTTTTTTGTTTTCCCGATGTCAGCATCAGCCGCGGACGTGGGCAAATGTTTTAAAAACGTTGAGAAGGCCACTTCCTCGATTACCAAGAACCTCAAAGGATGGACCATGGCCGAATACGCCAAAAAGTCAAAAAAGCTGGGCAACACCCTGGAAAAGGGCTGGAAAAAATCAGCCAGCTGCCTGTCCAAGCAATACCGGCCCAAAGGCGAAAAGAAGTCCCTGAAAACTGCCCTGATGCGGGGCAAGGAGGCCTACAACGCCACGGATGGTGAAGACTGGATGGGCCAGGGCCTGATCAACAAGTGCATCCCCATGGCCATAGACGCCTACCAGGGAACCGATAAGGTCTTAAATAGCAAGGAGTTCAAAAAGTTCTCTAAGAAAGAACAAAAGAAAGAGAAAAAGAACGTGATGAAAAACCAGGCCAAGGTGATCAAGGGCACGGTGGGTTACTGCTTCAAAAAAGAGAACGCGGCGTACAAAAAACGCCTGAGCAAATATCTGGATAAATATTACAAGGAAAAATAAGATGAACGACCAACAGCAGCTGCTGGATAGCCTGGACCGGGTCACGCCGGTTTTATCTGCGTTCGTGGCCACGATCCCCACCGAAAAAAGAGACCTCTGCCGGGGGGAGGGTTTCTGGACCATCAATGAGCATGTGAGCCACCTGGCCGAGGTACAGCCGATGCTGCTTGAACGCCTCCAGCGCTTTATGGACGAAGTGGCCCCGGCGTTTGTGCCTTTCGTCCCGGATAGCGATACAGACGAAAGTGAACCCATCGTTTTAGAAACCGCAGCTGCCCTGAAGCAGTTTGCCGATTACCGCCAGCGTCAGTTGGACCTTCTGGCCCGGGTGGAAAGCAGCACCTGGCAAAAAACAGCCACACACCCGGAATACGCCCACTACTCGTTCTATATTCTGGTACGACACATCCTGATGCACGATTACTGGCACATGTACCGGATGGAGGAACTTTGGCTCACACACGATGGGTTCCTGACGGATTTGCAGTAGCAAAGTGGTAAAAAACAAAAAAGAGGCTATGGCGTGAACCATAGCCTCTTGATATTTTTGGTGGGCGATACTGGGTTTGAACCAGTGACTTCTACCGTGTGAATCTGTTTGAAGCCATTATTAAGAAAAAC